>JAZKET010000034.1:36628-59469 GCA_040386815.1 Bacteroidota bacterium
AAAATTACACGCACTATCCCTACTACCGATGCTACAGTTTATTCATTTAAAACGGTCAAATTTTTAAAATGCCATTTTGTACCAGTTGGTTCATTTCTGTTCACAGAAGCGTTATCATGTGCCTGCGAAATGCTGACCACAACCAGAAAAAGATGATAAAATTGAAAAAAAAGCCATGGAGAGTTACCATGACGGGCTATTTTCTAAGAAAATGATTAAAACTTGACTACACAACCTGGGGCTGTGTGATGATCTTGAAAGGTGCATTGGCAGCTATATCATACACCAAAAAGCTCTAACCGGCTGAAAGAGAGCAAATAAATAAATCTAAAAGAAAAAATTTATTTTCTGAATAAACTAACTATATTCACAAAGACGTCAACCTTTAATAGTTCACAATTTAGCATTCGTACAAAAATATGGTTATCCAAATATTCCTGTCAGTTTTTAAACTACCGGCTATTCTTTGTTTTATAGGCTGTTCACAGCCATTTCAAGCCGTTCATTGTCGTTCAGGCAATATATTATTTGTTTCAGTGCCTTAATTTTAGGTCAATAATTTTGCGTTTCCCTAATAACGCAAACATACCCCATTATCGTATTTACCTAATCTAAAATTTCACTGTACTTATGCTAACACACCATCTCAATTTGTTGAAGAAACGTGTTCTTGATATTGCTAAGCTAAATAATTTCACTTCGGCCGACTGTAAAACATTAAGTACCCTAATATTTCAGAAAACTAAAAAACGGCTTAGCGAAACAACCTTAAAACGCGTTTATGGCTTTGTTCAGAGCCAGTTTCAATCGTCGCAATTTACCATAGATACCCTTGCAGACTACTGCGGGTATGAAAACTGGGCTACGTTTTTAGGTGAGCACACAACGCAACTGCCATCAGGCAAAACCGCCGACTGGTTAAAATTGAGTAATGATACGTTAAGAATAACCAACCTATCATTACGGGCGGCTCAAAAACGCTCGGGCATGCCTTTTAATAAAACTGTAAAGAGGGTATTTATAGATGAGCATTTAGACAACTTTATAGCATCAAACCAAATTGCTACTGCATTGGTGGCCCCAACCGGCTACGGCAAAACTATAGCCTTAATACATTGGATAGAGGAGCGACTTACCTATAATGCCGAACATAATGTTAATGATATCATACTATTCTTTAGTACATCGTCATTAATGTCGGTAATATCCAGCGGGCAGGATATCCACACCTGGCTGCTGTCGTTACTGGGCTACAACCGGGCCGAGATACTGAATATGCTTTTAAACGACAAAAAGAAAACACCCGGAAAGTTCTTTTTGATAGTTGACGGCTTTGACGAACATCCGTTCAGTCGTGAACAGTTTAAATTGATCTGTGACCAACTGATAGATATCTTCTCACTATATGAATCGGCCGAGGCGTTTAAGATGATATTTACCATGCGTACAGACACCTGGATAAATAACAGACACATCTGGCATGGCGATGATGAACAATGGTTTATGGGCTTTAAAACCAATTATGATGTCTTTGGCAATGTGCCTTTGTTTAGCTATAATGAGATATATGAGCTTGCCCATAACCTTAATCCATTGGCAACTGTAAACATTAACCCTGAAACTATCAACCTTCTAAACCATCCTTTATATTTCCAGATATACTATAAACTCAATAAAAACAATTTTACACTGAACAACATCAGCGGGCTATACCGGTATGATATTGTATCGTCTTTAATACTTGATCAAATCTATCTGGACAAGTACTCGGCAGAAAAAATGCTGTTCTTCTTTGGTTTGATAGATATGATGTGTTTAAAAAATGGCGTTTATCATGTCAATAAGATCAAAGCAAACGCACTTTTTGAAAAATACCAGCACGTTTATCGTGATCTGTTGGCCACCGAGTTTTTAACCGAATACAACGAAAGCACAGACCTGCAGCATAACACTTATATTGAGTTTGGTAATAAAGATTTTCTGGAATATATCATTGCTCAAAAATTGTTAACCGGTAACGAAAACCAGTTTAATTTAAAGCTTATTGAAACAGCCGACGAGCTTTTAAATAACGATTTGAAATTAAACGTAATAAAATGGTTCATTATCTACGCCATTAAAACAGATGCCAACTATAATCTTAATTACCTGGCATCGGTTAATTTGCCACTAAACAAAAAGGCCGAACTTATAAATTTCATAGGTGAAATACTGGAAACATCAACCCAAAAAACACCAGACAGGCAACTGGGCAGGCTGCATTTAGACAATGAACTATTTAGTTATCTTTTTGGATTAGAATACATATCGCCACAATATGAAAAAACTTTACAAACGCTTTTAAAATTTGAACTATCAAACGATAAACAGATATTGATAAGATGCTGCCTGGCCATGATATCTGTATTAAAAATGGATTTAAAGGCCATTGACGCACAACTTAACAGCCTTAGGCGCATACCACAAATTGATTTCTTTCAATACCCTATAGACCCGCTTAATTGCCTGGATACTATTTACCATTACCTTAAATACGGCATTGTTAAAAAAGAAGCCATGGCAGAGATTACCCGGTTTTGCTTTAGCCCATTGGTACAAAAAAGTGGCCTTGAGCACAATATCACTAACGATATTATTTACATACTGGCTACCCGCACTTTGCAAATTGGGGCCAATCCGAAGAAAACAATACGTTTTATTAAAATTTTAAATAAACATTATAAAGATCTGCAAAGCTCTGCCAGCTGCTATACTTTCTTTTTGAAGAATATACTGGCCGACAACTATTTTATACTGAACGACAAAAGCAACCTTTCAGACACCTACAAGTCTGTTTTAAAGCTGGGTAATTATTACGATGGTACGCACACACCTTACGTTAGTTTATTTTACCATGCTTTAAATATCAAAGTAGCGCTGTTGAAAAACGACCACCAAGCCATAGCTGCCGAGTATAAATGTTTTGTATTACTTACCGATAAACACGACCTGAAATTTGAGAAATTTTACCTGATATCATTAATGTTGAAGAAAAGCCCGGTAAACATAGAGGGCGAACTGTCGCAACTATATAAGCAATTACACTACGAGCATACCAAATTTATGATACAGTTAGGTGTTACCGAATTATTGGAGCGCCAGGCAAGTTAATTATTGCTTTTATTCATGGTTTAATACCGAAAGTATTTTGTGATGTAATTCATTCGGATCAAAGGGTTTGGCAACAAAGCCATCCATGCCGTGCTTAATACACTTGTCTTGCTGTTCGGTAGTTACATAGGCGGTTACGGCTATGATAGGCGTACTGCGCTTTTCACTGTCAAGCCCTCTGATAGCTACAGTTGTTTCAAAGCCATTCAGTTCGGGCATGTCCAGATCCATCAATATCAAATCATAGTTGAATATCTGTAGCTTATTTATCACGTCGTTACCATTGCTAGCGGTATACACGTTGTTGAAACCTTGCTTTTTAAGTATTTTGGTAATTAGCAGCTTATTCAGATCGTTATCATCAGCAACTAGGATGCGCGCGTCTGCATTTACAGGTACGTTTGTCTCTCGCCAACTCTCTATTACAGGTGTTTTTGATTGACCCGATGGCGATTTCTTATAAAATGGCAGCAACACCGTAAAGTCTGACCCATTTAGCGTGCTTGATCTGATCATTATTTTTCCGCCCTGTAAATCTGTAAGCCGCTTGGCAATACTTAAACCAAGACCAATACCGCCAAAGCTTTTACTTTTGTTTATTTGCTCAAAATTTTCAAATATAATTTGCTGTTTTTCGACGGGCACACCAATGCCAGAATCCTGCACGCTAAACTCTACCCATACCAGCTCGTCGGTTTCGCTGGTAAATACAGCTTCAACATAAACAAAGCCTATAAAAGTGTATTTTATGGCATTGGTTATCAAATTAATAAGTATCTGGTACAAACGCATTTCGTCGCCATAAACCAGTTTTGGTATCTTTTCGTCGACCTTAAAATTTATAAGCAGCGATTTTTTAGACGCATCTACCCTTGACATGGATATTGCTGTATCCACCGCCTCATAAATACTAATACCCTTACGCTCTGGCACCACTTCTCCTGCTTCAAGTTTAGCCAGATCAAGGATGTTATTTAACAAAATCTGCAAAAACTCTCCCGACTTAATGATCGCCCGTATATAATCAGCCTGGTCATCCTCTAAATGCGAGTGTTGCAGCAGGTAGGCAAAACCAATAATAGCGTTCATTGGCGTACGTATTTCATGGCTCATGTTGGTAATAAACTCTTGCTTTATCTTTTCAGACTTTTCGGCCCGCTCCTTCTGATCCATAGTGCGTGTCTCTGATTCCTTTAATTCTGTAATGGTATGATCCAGCTTAGCTGTCATCTCATTAAAAGCTATGGCTAAAACGCCAATCTCGTCATTTGAGTAAACTTTAACACGTGTATCAAACCGCTCTTTCGAAACCATTTGTGCACCTCTTATTATCTCTTTTAAACCTTTTTCAATCCCTTTGCTTATAGATATTGCTATAAGTATACCTGTTATCTCCACGGTAAGCGCCAAACAAATCAGTATCCCCAATACCAACTGTTCAAACCAACGCGAACCCTCGCCCAGCGAATAGGAGAAATTATCCTCTAATGGCGTTAACTGCGCGTTTATTTCCTTTATATAATTAAGTATCCGTGCAGTTTGCTCACGGGTAATTTTGCCTGCTACGATATCACGGTGCAACTCCTCGCCAACCGGAATCAGTTTCATCATGGCTGCCTCGGCTGCCGACCAATAGTAAATGCTCTGGGCTATATATTTAACCTTACTAAAACGCAGCACCAGGTTTATCATTCCTTCAATATCATCAGGGTGGTTGCGGCCCTCTATGAAACCTTGCCGGGCGGCTTCTCTGTCCGGGATTTGCTGTGCCAATGCCTGCCGGGCTTTACCATCGCCCAGCGGCACTTTTAAAAACTCCTGAAATGCCTGGTAATCTTTCTCGTCGTGCGTATAAGCATAAAGGCGTAAACTGGCCACAGCATCTTTCTGAGCCTTTGACCACAGCCCCTCGCCGGCGACAAATGAACGTACTGCCGAGAGTGTATTTATAGCGAAGCTAAGAGTAAACAGCTCCATTACTATTAATAGCGCCATAATACCAATGGTGAAGTACAACTTCTTGGATATGGGTATGTTTTTAAACCATTTTTCGAGAAAGAAAGATTGCATAATGTTTAAGCGTTGGTGGGTCTGATTGATAAAATTAGCCGAAAACAACATCCCAATGCTATTCAAAGCGTTCTACTTACAAAAGCCTGTTCAGGCTATGCCACACGCTCCTTTTCCATTCATTGTCGCTCAAAAAGCCGCCATTTAAACTGAATGTGAATGATTTAAAATACGCCCTTACTATGCAATAAATTTGGGTAACGGGGCATTTCTTAATGCTTACCCAACTTATAATCGACTCACAATTTTAACTGTTGCAGCCTTGTATAAATCACAAAAAATAAAGACAGCGCTACCTATGCTATTGGGTATTTTGCTCCTGCTGTTTGCCAAAACGCAGGTGTGGGCGCAGTGTGTTATTCCGCAGGTAAGGCATTATGCAGCAACACAACAGGTTAATGAGGGTTTACTTACATCTGTTACCTTACAATCAAACGCGGCAGATGGTAACCCGGCAACTTTTTCAAAGCTTAACAGGTTAGTTGGTGGTTTTGGTTTAGGCGATGTGGTTCAGTTTTTAAAGTTTGACAACCCGGTTACCCCCGGCGCGCTTATTAGTGGCGGCACACCGGTTACCGTTAAGCTAACCTTGCCATCTGGATTGTTATCAATTATTGGCGGTGTTGAAATACAACCTTTTAAAAACCTTCATGATGTGCCCATTACCGGCTGGCAGGCCGATGCGGTTGGGTCTGCCACAGGCGCCGCCGCCCTATTAAGCCTGTTAAATGGCGTCGGCGATCAGGAAATAACCGTTACTCCATCAGCTGATTTTCAGGGTGTATGGGTTAAGTTATCGGGCGTTGCAGTTGGCCAAAGTTTGGGCTTGTATGATGCCTATATCATGAAAACAGCTTCTGCAAGCTTTGGTTGTAATACACCTGTTGATGTGCTTTCCGGATCTAAGCCAACCGGGGCGCTTTTAGGCATAGGCGTTGCTGTAGGCACTGTATTAGACCCAACCTACGCCATTGACGCTAACCTTAATAGTTATGCCGAAATGAAACCAATAGTGAGTGTTAACAGCATGACCTATCACACTACTGTTTTTGGCTCACCATCGCAAAAAGGAGATACTATCAAAATGACACTTCAAAACTCTGGAGCGGGTCTTTTGGATTTAGCGCTTGCAGAAAGTTTTAGCATTCAATTATATAACGGCGCAAGCCCGGTTGGCATGCCCATTACCTACACCCAGGCACAACTAAATTTACTGTTGCTGCCTTTAGGATCTAATAGATATCAGCTACCAATTTCGCCATCATCGAGCGCTGTTTATGACCGCGTTGAGGTAAGAGTAACGGCCCTTGTAGGTGCCAATCTTTTGATTGATGGTTTACGCATTTATGATGTTACCCGCATACTAGCCAAGCCCGTAGTTAACAGCAATGCTACAGCCACTACTACCACTATTTGCTATGGCACAGCCACCACATTGGCCGTTAGTAATACCCAAGACTGTACTACTTATAAATGGTACAATGCGTCAAACAATAACCTGCTGTATACCGGTGCCAGCTATGCCTTGTCAACTACGCTGGGTGTAGGCACACACACTTATTATGTTGTCGCTTCGCGCGATGGTTGTACAGAAACGGTTACCAGCGAAACATCCACCGTGGTGGTTAACCCATTACCGGCTATTACCCCAGGTACCGGCAGCGGTTGTGTTGGCGCCACATCGGCCACATTAAACTATACCGGCGGCACCAACGGGCCAACAACCTACAGCATCGTTTGGGATCCATCAGCGACAAACTTTGTCAATGTTACTGATGCGGCGCTGCCATCTGCAACAGCAGGCGCTATTGCTATTGCCGTGCCGGCAGGCGCCACTGCCGGTACTTATACCGGCAATCTAACAGTCAAAAATGCCAATCCATGTACAAGTAATAATATACCTATAAGCGTAACCGTAAACGCGTTACCGGCGCCTCCGGTACTTAGCATAACTAACTAACCAAGTCAATTCATTTTAAATCAAGAGCGATATGAAAACGATTAAAGCAGTAACCATCAGAATTGTAGTAGGCCTAATTGGCTTATTTTTCACTACAACGTTAAAAGCCCAAACCCTGGCCGGCGCCGATGGCGTTTTTTGTAAAGGCGCATCCGTTAGCATTACCGCAGCCACCGACCCTAACGCCGTAAGCTATATCTGGAAACGATATGTGGGCAAAGATTTGACCGACCCGGCACCGACAACTATAGCCGGGCAAAATACGGCTACCCTGTCAGAAACGCTGCCTACCACACCTGGCTATTATACTTATGTGTCAATAGCTGTTAATGCCGGGGCCTGCGAGTCTGATCCATCTGATCCGAAAACGGTTTATGTATTGCCTGATATTGCGGCCGCTGCCTCATCATCTTACGCCAACAACATTTTGTGCGAAGATAAAACCAACGTGGGTACACTAACTGCTAATCCAAGTTCTGTACAATCTGTATCAGAAACCTTTAGCGCGTCTGATTACAGCTATCAATGGAACAAAAACGGATCGCCTATAGCTGGCGCTACCGCCTCTACCTATACTTTAACAGCAACAGATGTAGCTACATCAGGCAGCTTTACCTATAGCGTAACTATTAATTATAAAGACCACACCTGTACACCGGCAACATCAAGCAATATAACGCTTACCGTGGCACCGTTGGCCGGCAAACCGGTTATTACGCTTAATTAAAAGGGTATAAAGCTTTAATCTGAATTTATATACAACCGGATAGGGTAATGTGTAGCGCGAGATCTATATGGACCATTTGTATGGTGCTGTTTATGCTGCATTTAACAGCCGTTGCTTTTGGCAACGCGCAGTTAAATGCGGCAGACCAGCCTGTAAAGATCATTGAGGGGCAAACCCTTATGCTGCATGCCGCCGCTCCTAATGCCGAATCGTTTCAATGGTTTAAGGACGGTAGCCCTGTCAACAACGCTACGCAAAACACATATGCCGTAAACACATCAGGAAAATACCAGGTACTTAGTGTCAATATTGGCGATTGCAGCTCTGAATTGTCAGACCCGGTAACCGTTAGTGTGGTGCCCGCCAGCGAGGCTACCGATATGGTGATCAGTATAACAACACCGGTTTTAACTGTTAAGGCGTCCGATCCGTTTACGTACACCATCACCATAAAAAATAACGGGCCAGCCACCGCTACCGGAGTTAAGGTTACCGATATTTTACCAGATGGTGTGAAGTTTGGACAGATAAACAACACCATGACAGGCAGCGCCACTTACGACAATAGCACCCGCGGTGTAACCTGGACAGTGGGCGACCTTGGGCCAGGCGAAGAAGTAACCATGACCTTTACCGTAACACCGCAAACCAGCGGCGACATTACCAACACGGCCACCGTAACTGCCGA
Organism: Bacteroidota bacterium; assembly: GCA_040386815.1. GTDB lineage: Bacteria > Bacteroidota > Bacteroidia > Sphingobacteriales > Sphingobacteriaceae > Mucilaginibacter. Next base: position 45,224 of record JAZKET010000034.1, read on the forward strand.
CCAGGCCGACTCAAACCCGGCCAATAATACGGCCACGGTAATAAATACCGCTTCGGGTTTAACTATACCCAATGTGTTTACGCCTAACGGCGATAACGTGAACGATGTTTTTGTAATTGGGGGACTTAACGCTTACCCCGAAAATGAATTTACTGTAGTAAACCGGTGGGGTGCCACCGTTTACCAGAAAAAAGGCTATCAAAACAACTGGGATGGTAGCGGACTGTTAGAGGGCACCTACTTCTATATTTTAAAAGTTAAATCAAATAACCAACAATGGAATACCTATAGAGGATACATTACCTTACTGCGCACCAAACTTTAGTATCATGAAAAATGTAGTTGCCCTAACGTTATTTATGCTAAGCAGCATAAACGTATTTGCCCAACAGGACGTTCAAATCAGTCAGCACATTTTTAACAGCATTTTTATAAACCCTGCTTACACGGGTTATAAAGAAGACCTGTACGTACACTCTTATTACCGGTCGCAATGGGTAGGTTTACCCGGCGCGCCCCAAAGCTTTTCTATTGCTGCAGACGGTGCGCTAAAGAGCGCCAACATTGGCTTAGGCGCCATGATAACGTCTGACAGGATTGGCGCGCAAAGTAGCCTGTCGGGCTATGTAAACTACGCATACCGTATTAGGCTTGATGAAATTGAGGCATCGCACCTGGCATTTGGCCTGGGGGTGGGTGTACAGCAACTAGGTATAGACGGAAGTAAACTAAATGCCATGCAGGGTGGTGATGCTGCAGTACCGGTAACTGCGCAAAACACCATATTGCCCGATGCTAACCTGGGTATTTTTTATTCGACACCTACACACTTTATAGGCGTATCGGCAACTAATTTGCTGGCGCGATATATTAAAACCAACACGGTAAATGTATTTACCCCCATACCGCAACCACACGTTTACCTAACAGCAGGTGCTTTGCTTGATGTTAACCCAGGCATGAAACTCAAACCGGTGTTTTTATTAAAAGACGATTTTAAAAGCCCAACGGTTTTAGACCTCAATGCCATTTTTATTTTTGACAGAGGGCTTTCGTTAGGAGCGTTTTACCGTAGCTCTATCAAACTTTACCCTAAAAGCAACATCCAAACCAGCGTGTTTAATCAAAATGCGTTTGGCGGCATTGTAGAGCTGTTTATAACCCCATCCATGCGGATGGGGTATTCGTACGATCATACTATGAATGCCCTTGGCGCCTATAATTACGGTAGCCATGAGCTATCTATAGGTTTTTACATCAACTCATCCAGATCAAATGATCCGGGGCAAAGGTGTTTTAAATTTTAACAGATGATGTTAAGCCGCGCCTTCTACAAACCAATCATTGTTTAAGGCGCACTCTCTGTTTAGTTTTATTAAATCGTAATAAATATGTTTATGCAAGCTTTCGTTTAACTGCAGGTCTGTGCTGTTTTGCAGCATTAGGGCAAGGCAACGTGCCTTAAGCAATTTAAAGCCATGCAAATCTGCGTGGTTTAAAGCTACCTGCATTTGCCATTGTATGTTTAGTACATCTTTTTGAACCACCATCACCTTTAATTTTAGCATGGCAAAGTGCATTTTCATTAACGCAGCGTACTCATTATATAAGCGGTGATGTGTTTTTGATATCTCTTCATAAAGCATCAGCGCTTTTGCTTCATCAACCGCTAAAAGCGCATCTACACGGGCTATGCCGGCAAAAAAATCATAAGCCGGATAGTCAGCTTTCTTATCGCCATAACTGCGGTCAAAATTATCTATCAGCCTTAATACCTTTTGATAGTTACCGCTAAGCCTTAAGGTGTAAATACCTAACAGGTAAAACTGCTGGTACGACGGATGATCCATCAGGCCGTGCGGGCCGTTAAAACAAACTTTGGTAAGCATAACAAAGGCATCGGTTTTTACTATACCAAATTTCAAATACTGGTATAAAGTGTTAAAACATATCACCGGATCGAAGGGTAAATCTACTTCGCCATATTCAATTAAATTACTCAATATTGCACTCTGTTTTTCAACCTCGTTCAAATCAAGCGTTAAAACGGCATTCATGGCCAAAGCCATGTGCACTATAACCAGAGACCGCTCGCTTAGTTTAAAGTTTAACAATGCAGCCAACGTTGAATGATACCCGGCTTCAGAGAATTCTTTGCCAACAAAATAGCCAATAAGGTCTTCCTGTCCGGGCAATTCAAACAGGTGCTGCATGTAGTCGTTATTACTGCCATTCTTTGCAAATAAATCGCCCCAAAAAGCCAGCATCTCCGCCTTTTCTGCCAGGCTAAGTTGTAAGGCATTTAGCATGCTAGCGGTAATAAACTGTTCTGTTTTTATGGCATGCATAATAAACCACTTTGCTATTTTTACCCGCCATGGGCAGGCCAGCAATAAATTATGTATGTTGCTAAACAACTTGTCAGATACAAGGTAATTGCTCTTCTTTAACAATTGTAGCGCTATTGCGTAACACAAAAAATCTTCATTAGCAAACTCAACACGCACCTCTGCATTAATGCCGGCCCATGTACTGGTTTCAACTAAATACCCGCTGGTTAACAGCTCATGATAACCCGCTTTGTAGTGTTTTAAATCGTCTTCGATATCGGCCTTAGTGGCATAAAATTTTTGCTCGTCAAAAATCATACGCTCACAAATTATGTTTAATAACATCTGCCTCTCAGACGTTTCATTATCACAACCCACCTTAGTTTTTACAAAATGTAAAACCTGATCAAACACGGTAGTCTTATCTACCTGTGTCAGGGTAAATCCGTCTTTTAGCAACGACTTATAATAATATTGCAAATAAAGTGGATGTTGCAGCTGCCTTACCTGCTCTATACTAACCTCATGCTTTATTTTTGGATTAATACGGCAGGCTATTTCTTTTAATTCGGCCGCGTTAAGCATGGGCAGGTTGGCGTTTGAAGTATCGTTTACAAAACCCATAAACCAGTTGTTATTGTTGTCTGCCATCAATACCTCGCTAAATAATTTCAAAGTACCTGTGCGCATGCTTATTACCATTTTGAATGCATCATCGTTTTTGTAATGCATAAAAACATCGGCTATCTGGTCAATAACCAGCCTAAACGCATCGCCTTTAACAATTACGCTATCCAATCCGTCAATCACAAAGTAAAATTTCTGATCTTTTTCTTTCAGGTCAGAAAGCAAACAGGCAAACTCATCATCGTGCGTATACCCCAACATTGACAGCAGCCATGAATGAATATCGCGACTGCTAAAAAAAGCATTTGACAGGGCGTTAAAACTTACAAAAAAAAGCAAGTCGCCATCGGCGTGATGTTGCCTGCGATTGGCCAAAAACTCATTTACCCAATGGCAAAGCGCTATGGTTTTGCCACTACCCGGCGGCGCGAACAAAATTGTGCCGGGCTGGCCGCTTTGCTCAAAAAAGTGCAAGTGCTCATCAATAAATTTACGCGAAACGGTATTTGAAAAGGCTATACCTGATTTATCTTTTAAAGTTTGTAATGTACTGGCCGTAATATGATGTATTCGCTGACGCAGACTTTGAACGCAAACGGTACCGTTAGCGGGCTTAATTACGTCTTTGTATGCTTGCGACGAGTATGACGACCAATTTTTATAATCGCAATACTTAGCCAATACATCCATTGTATAAGCCGATGGCATGTATTTAGCTTCGGCAAAACCAAACAGGCGCTTTAGGGTAGTTTCGCTGATACGGCACCTGGTTTTTTCTTCAATAATGTCGGCAATAGTTTTACAATCTCTGGCGATGATCCGATCAAAGTCCGAATTTTTTAAGACCTCTTGTTTGATGGTCTCAAAATGATCATTGTTGATAAGTGGTTTCATAAGTATTGGCGTTTAATCAAAATGATGTTGGTACGTTGCGCAACTGCATCAAAAAGTGCGGGGGTATAGTAAGGTTTATACTAATTAAATAACTTTCTTCAAATAGAGCTTTTTAGAGTATATTTATCAATAACCTAAACAGGGTATTTTATTTACCCACTATGTAACTAAGCTGATAGACTTTAGGAATGATACGTCATTTTACATAAATTTAAATGACTCATTAATGGAAACAATTGGTTTAATTGAAGATAACGAATGCCTGCGGGCAGTATTTGCAGCGTATTTTAGGGCTTCAACATCTTTTGACATTGCTTTTGCAGTGGGGGATATCAGGGACGCCTTTCAATATCATGCTATTCAACCCGGCATCTTATTATTAGACGTAGATCTGCCATCCGGATCAGGCATTGACGCGATACCGGTACTGCATCGGTACTTCCCTAAAGCCAAGATTGTTATGTTGTCTAACCTAAAAGATGCCAATTTAACTAAGCAAGCGTTGCGCAATGGAGCGTCGGGCTTTTTATTAAAATCAAACAGCGTTGATTATATTCATGAGTCGCTATTAAACATTGGTAAAGGCGGGCTACCTTTTTCGCCAGAAACAATATCACATCTTATTAAACCGCCCACCGGTGAGCGTGAAACCGACCTTACCAAACGTGAACTGGAAATAGTAAAACTGGTAAGCGACGGCTTGCCTAACAAGCAAGTGGCCGACAAATTATTTATATCGCACTTTACCGTTAACCAGCACATTAAACACATTTTTAAAAAATTAAGCTTAAACTCTAAGACAGAGCTTGTAGCCTGGTACTTATCTTACGACCGATAAGTTTGCATCATAACGTTAAATATGGCCCCACATCCGGCGGCTTCATTAAACCAGATTTCGCCCTTATGAGCCTCTACTATTTGGCGGCAAATAAATAAGCCTAAGCCATGTGATGGCTCATCCGCAGTGCCCCTGCGTTTAACATCGGCAGAAATATCAAATAACTTTTGGCGAATATCTGCCGGCACACCAATACCATTATCTGCAACAGATACAATAACGTCATTGTCTATTATCCTCATCAACACACTTATTTCACCCTTTCGGGGAGTAAACTTTATGGCATTGATAAGCAAATTATCAAACACGCGTCTAAGTTTTTCTGCATCGCCTAAAACGGTTACTGCCACGGGTTTAAACGTTATGCGCTGCCCTTTTAATTTATAACGCTCTCGCTCCTGTAATATGCATTGCTCAATCAATCCGTCTAATTTAACCGGCTTTAACGTTACCAAATCGCCAGCCGCATTATTGTCTAACATGTCCTCTATCAGCGATAAAGAATCTGTACAATTGGTATGTATCAGTTTGGCAATGTTGTCCTTTTCTTGCGGGGGCAGCTTACCATTTCCTAACAATTGAATAAAAGTACGCACAGCCACCAGCGGGCTACGCAAATCATGGGCAACGGTTTGCGTTATTTTTGAATTAGCCTGATAGGTTTGTTCAAGCGCATCAAAAGCACGGCCCAACTCAAGGTTTTTAATATGTATTTCCTCGTTTAAGGTTCTTAATTGCGAAACATTTTGTGTAGACTTTTTATAGTTTTGCCATAGCAATAATACTATTAAAATGGCCAACAGCAGGCTAACCCCATTTGCCGCCAGCAGCAATCTGGATTGTTTCTGCTCTTTATTGAGTGCCTCAATTTGATTCAGCTGCTGATTATAATCAATAAGGCGCTGTAAGTTATCCTGAATATTAGCGCTTTTCGCAGCGGCCAATGAGTCATTTAAGCTTAGCAATTGGCTGCTTGCCTGGTGGGCTGTTTTAAAGTCGCCTAATTGCGCAGATAGTTCTCCCTTTATTTTAAGATAACGCTGCCTGTGGGTATGATAACCAGGCTTGCTTGCCCAATGCTTTATGGTATCAAGCATAGGCACCACCTTTTGGGTTTGGCGTCGGTTGATATATATCATGGCTAACTTTTCTCTGCTTATCTCGCCATCTTCTTCGCCAAAATTACCCTGCGTTAGTGCTATATCAAGTTTAAAAAGGTTTTCAGCTTCGTCATGGCGGCCCTGTTTGGCTAATACGGTAGCTTTGTTACCGTAAATAATGCCTTTTGCAACTTTGATATAAACTATTTGATCTGGCAATTTAAAAAGCTGCTCCTGGCTTTTGATGTAATTAAGCGCATCATCGAAGTAATGTTTAGCGCTGTCGGGCTGGTTAAGTGCGCCAAATGCCAAACCAATATTATCTTTAAGTGCCTGGGTAGAAGCAAATATCTGCCAGGGAGTGTTACTTTCAGGCTTATCTGTTAAAGTTAATTTATAATATTTAATGGCTTGGCGATAATTTCCCTGCCTGTAAAAACCATTAGCAAGGCGCATATTATAGTCAAAGAATTGCCTTGTACCAGCCCCGTAAATGTCTATCTGCATTTGGTTGGCGCGGTCATAAAAATCAATGGCCGCTTCAAAATTACTAAGCGCTAATTCTGCATCTCCCTTAAGAAAATAGGCATGCATTAAATCTTGCCTATAAGCCGGGTCGGTATCAGCAACTGGCTGTATTACCGCAACCATGCTATCGCCATAAAAATTGGCTTTATAAAAATCGCGCTGGGCTGTATAGTAATTGAAAAAAAAACTGTGGCGCTTAAACCTGTCGCGCGGCCCGGGTTTAAAACCGGCGAAAGCCTTGTTAACAAATACCACCTGTTCACTGTCGGGTAGTATTTGAGCCTTCTTTATAATGGTGTCAGAAAGCTTTGGGTACTCTGTTTTGCTTTGGTTTGCTGATGGATTACATGCAAAAAGCATGGCCACGCCCATAAGTAAACACAAATAAATTGCAATTCGGCTATATCTTTTTAGCATTGTATAGGTTAAGGAATATCTGCTGCCAATAATATGATATTAATGGCAGCAAGGGGTATTACCCACAATATAGCCAAGAGGTTGCCAAATTGCAAATTTATTAACGCCTGCGGTGGCTAAAAGCCGCTATCGTCAAGCGCGAAGGTATTTTTACGACTTTTCCATTTTCCGCGCGTAAAATCGGGGAAATCCAATGTCTTGTTTCCCGCTTTAAGCGATTGTGTAGATAATGGGGCTATAACACTCATCGTTACCGAGTCGTAAACGTCAATAGGGGTTTGCTTTTTTTGTTTCACCGCCAGCACAAATGCATTAAATACAAACCAATCCATACCACCGTGACCTGCACCGGCGGCATCTTTTTCGTATTTTTTCCAAAGTGGATGATCGTATTTTTTGAACCATTCCGAGGCTGGGTCCCACACATCATTTTTGGCCGATTTACCTTCTATATAAACACTATTGTTTACATCCATCCAGATACCCTCTGTACCTTGTACACGGAAACCCAGCGAATAAGGGCGCGGCAAGTGCGTATCATGACTAAACATTACGGTTTCGCCATTGGCACAGCTAATCATGGTTTGCGTTACATCACCATTTTTATAGTTAAGCTTGGCGTTGGCATGGCCCGGCGACTGCTTTTGTACATATGATGCCAAACCACGTGCTTTTGAACTAAACGACACCAATTTGGTGAACCTGTTACCACGGTTTATATCCGCATAATTCATAACAGGGCCCGCGCCATGTGTAGGATATAAGTCACCGTCTATATCAACATTAAATTGTGTGCGCCATTGGGCTTCGCCGGTTGCGTTTGGGCCAAATTCAACACCACCGCCCGCGTATTGCTTACCGTTATTGAACAACACCCCGCGCAAATCATGCTGGTAGCCGCCTTCAAGGTGCAGCAGTTCGCCAAAAAGGCCTTGCCTTACCATGTTTAAGGCAGCCATTACATCGCGCCGGTAGCAAACGTTTTCCAACGTCATGTAAGGCATACCGGTTTTTTCTGAAGTATTTACAATATCCCAATGATCTTGAACGGTTAGCCCTGCAATAACTTCGCAGCCTACATACTTACCGGCTTTCATAGCATCAATAGCCTGGTCGCGGTGAAACTGCCATGGGGTGGCTATAATAATTGCATCAATATCCTTACGGTCTAACATCGCCTTGTAAGCATCTAAGCCACCCGTGTATTCTTTTGCCGCAGGTTTACCGCTTTTGGTTATCCTGTCGCGGCATATTTTTAATGACCGTTCTTGTATATCGCAAATAGCTACAATGGTAACATCATCGCGCAGCAAAGCGGCAGTAATATGTGTCATACCGCGCGCGCCCACGCCTATATAGCCTAAACGTACGTTACCGTTGTCGGCTGCAAACAGCTTGCCTGTGGGTAAAATGGCGAAGGCAGCAGTTGCCATGGCGCTCATTTTCACAAATTCTCTTCTTTCCATTAGTTATAGCGTTGATTTATAATGAGATCAGTTTAATTTTCTGAATGTGAAATTAGCAGTAAGCATTTGAGTTAAAGAACCAATGATAGCGCAAACGTTTGTCTTAAAAATTTCAGACAATTACATAAATCAAAGATCACCTCAAGCCGACATATTGATAACGAATACTTTAAAGCTTAAAAAGGCAGGCATCACTTTAAAAAAATTACGCAAACGTTTGATATAGAAAATAGGCCTTGTTTCACTAACTTTATGCTATAATCATTATAAGGTTTATAAAGATGAGCTCAAAACCAGCTACCATTAAAGAAATTGCCAGGCGATTGAATGTTTCTGTATCTACCGTTTCGCGCGGCTTGCATGATCATCCCAGCATTGGTTTAACCACCAGGCAAAAAATCAAAAAAATGGCACTGCAGCTTAATTACGAACCTAACCAAACCGCCATTTTTTTGCAAAAGGGCAGCACCGAAACCATTGGAGTTATATTGCCCGAATTATCAGAAGCATTTTTCTCGACAGCCATTAGCGCTATTGAAGAGGTTGCAAACCAGCGTAACTACACGGTTTTGCTAGCCCAATCGCACGATGATGAGGAACTGGAAAAAAAACTGATAGAAAAAATGCGCAAACACCGGGTAGATGGTTTGCTGATATCAGTGGGTAAAAACACGTCGTCCTATCAGCATTTTGAAAACCTGAAACAGCATAACATACCGGTAGTATATTTTGACCGCATACCGGCTATGCCCAACATACACTATGTGGCCTGCAATATGGAAACCGGCACCGTAGCTGCTGTAAGTTACCTGCTAAAAAAGGGACATCGCAGCATTGGGCTTATTAATGGCCCCGCCACCTTATTTGCTAGCACAGAGCGCAAAACAGGCTACATTAACGCCCTTACTAAAAACCGTTTAAAGTTTGATCCATCTTTAATAGTATCATGCGATTTGACAGAGGCCGGCACTATTAAGGCTATGGACCAGCTGTTGGCCAATAAACGCAAGCCAACCGCTATAGTTACATTTAACGACTATATCGCCCTATCGGCTATTAAATATGCCCGCCAGCTAAAATTAAAGGTTAATAAAGATGTTGAATTTGTTAGCTATGCCAACCTGCCGCTAAGCAATTATATGGAACATACACCAACGGCATCTGTAGAACAATTCCCTTATCTGCAAGGGCAAAAAGCGGCGGATATATTACTTGATTTACTTAATCAAAAAAAACAACCACAGACAGAGCAACAGGCCTTTTATAAGATCATTATCGAATCGCAACTGATAGAGAAATAACCCGGCACGCAGGTTACGCAAACGTTTGTGCATCAAGTTGCTGTGTTTAATACTTATGTTTGATTTGAAAGAAGACAGATAAGATATGTTTGAGGCAATTTTACAAGCTTATGGATTAAACCCAGGCCAGCACCAAATTGAAGCATTTGGCTCTGGGCTTATTAACCATACCTGGAAAGTATCCGGGCCAGAAAAAGCTTTTATTTTGCAACAGATAAACGCTAAAGTGTTTACCCGCCCGCAAGACATTGCCGATAATTTGCGCGTGTTAGCTGCCTACTTAAAAGAAAAATCGCCGCACTATTTATTTGCTGCCCCGCTGGCTACTGTAGATGGCAGGCACCTAATTAAATCGGGTGATGATTATTTCAGGCTGTCGCCCTTCGTCAAAGCATCGCACACGGTTGATTTTCTGACCAAAAGCAGCCAGGCTTATGAAGCAGCAAAGCAGTTTGGTAAATTTACCTTCCTGTTGCAAGATTTTGATGTACAACAGCTTAAGTACACGCTAGCAAACTTTCATAATCTAAGCCTTAGGATTGAACAATTTAAAGCTGCCCTGGCCAATACGGCTGATGAACTTAAAGCTCAGGCAGCAGCCGAAATACAACAGGTACAACAGCAGTTTGATATTGCAGAACTGTATGAACAAATCAGCAAAAATCAAGAGATCCCACTACGGGTTATCCATCACGACACCAAGATTAACAACGTGTTATTTAATGACGATGACAACGGCTTGGGTATAATTGACCTGGACACCGTAATGCCGGGCTATTATATTAGCGATGTTGGCGATATGATGCGCACCTATTTAGCCGAAGCCAGCGAAGAAGAACAAGATTTGGAAAAAATAGCTATCCGCGAAGATTTTTTTCTGGGGATTTACGCAGGCTACATTAGCCACATGGGCAGCAGTTTAACACTGCGCGAGCGCGAGCTTTTTACCTACTCGGGCAAGTTTATGATCTATATGCAGGCGGTGCGTTTTTTAACCGACTTTTTAAACGGCGATATTTACTACCAGGTAAAATATAAAGGACACAACTTATCGCGCGCAAAAAATCAGCTGAGGTTGCTTGAGTTGTACATCCAATCAGAACCTAAGTTTGAGCAGGTAATTAAGTTTTTTACGGCTGCGGTTCACTAATATTTAGATGCAACAGCTATCAATACCCTTTCTGCATTTACAAAGCGCTTCTACAATAACGGATATCAGCCTTAAGCTGGATGAAATAAGGCAACATCCGCTTACCTACCTGTTATGGCAGCAGCCTAAAATAACCCCGCAAACTTCCGTCGCGGTAGCATATAATGAAAGCCACATTTTTCTCAAATTTTATGTAGATGAACCCCATGTAAAAGCCGACCATAAAGAAATTAATACCGAAGTATATCGCGATAGCTGCGTAGAGTTTTTTGTAAGTTTTGGCGATGACGCCGGTTATTATAATCTGGAGTTTAACTGTATTGGCACCTGCCTGGGACAATTTGGAGTAGATAAGCAATCGCGGCATTTTGTACATTCAGAAATACTAAAAAATATACAAACCCAAAGCTGTTTTAAAACATCAAATTTTGAAAGCCTGTATCGATGGGAATTAACCGTGGTAATACCAAACGATGTATTTATTTATCACAACTTACAACATACCACACCCCCACAACTGCGCTTAAACTTTTATAAATGTGGCGATGATTTGCCTGAGAGCCATTTTTTGGCCTGGAGCAAACCAGTAAGCAATGAGCCCAATTTTCATATGCCTCAATATTTTGGCACCGCGTATTTTGAGCGTTAGTCTTCCGGCTATTTGAATGGCCGGATTTTTGCATTAAATTGAGATCTAATTCACAATTATGCTGCTCAAAAAGAAAATCTCCATTCTTTATTTTCTTCAACTTATTAAATGGGATATCATCGCCATTATTATTTACTCTGTTTTAGTGGGGATGCTTGATCATTACGCATTTTTTAAAGACATGGTTATCCCCATCAGCATCTCGGCTATGGTGGGTACGCTACTATCGTTACTACTGGCTTTTCGTACCGGCCAATCATACGAACGTTGGTGGGAGGCCCGGGTAATATGGGGTGCCATTGTAAACGATAGCCGTACACTTATAAGGCAATTAATACAATTTATCCCCGAGGGCGAAGGCAAAACCGCTTATGTACAAAGCTTTGCCAAACGCCAGGCTGTTTGGTGTTATACACTGGCTGAAAGTTTAAGGCGTGTGCCCTTTTCGGCACAAACAGATACTTATATCAATGAATTGGGTAGTGATAGCGAAAACCGCCCTAACCTACTACTAACCAAACATGCTAATGAGCTGGCAGAGTTATCGGCCCGGTACAATCTTGACCCTAACAAACAGGTGCAATTAGACAACACCATATTGAAACTAACCGACTCGATGGGTAAATGCGAGCGGATAAAGAACACCATATTTCCCCGTTCATACAGCGTATTGATTCATTTTTTGATTTATGTATTAATGACCATTTTGCCATTCGGGTTAGATGACAACCATTTTCTGATAGAGATAGCGGTATCTACCATGATACCCTCGCTATTCATCGCTATTGAACGTACCGCTATATTGATGCAAGATCCATTTGAGAACAAACCTACAGATACGCCTATGCTAACCCTGTCGGCAACTATAGAGCGCAACCTGATGGAGATGGCCAACTTACCTATACCTGCTAAGCCTGCAGAAACACACTGCTTTTATATAATGTAAGATGGTGCGTTAATTATACACATGACCACATTATACCTGCAGATCGGCTCTCAACAAGGTAGCGGATAAATATTTTGGTAATGCGGCTCTGAAAATAACAAGGGGACGCAACTAATAAGCCCATCAGGAATAAAAACAGTTTGCGCCATAAGCTATATGAGCTTGATAGCAAGACCAATATCATTCAATAAAATGACGCACGTCATTCCTCGCATGTCCAAATACGGCCAACTTTGTATCAACAAAAAGCCAGATACCATGCGAAAGCTACTCATAGCCACTGATTTTTCTGACAATGCCACCAACGCCGTTACTTATGGCTATGGCCTGGCTAAACAAATAAGAGCCAATGTTACTATATGCAATGCGTTTTCGGTGTTGACAGAGCTGCCGCAGGCCAGTGCGGTTATTTGGCCAATGGATGGTTATGATACGGCCATTAGTGATAGTGTGGATGCGCTTGCCAATTTAAAACATAAACTACAAACAGATTACCCGGCGGGCTATCAACCCAATATTATCCTGGTTAACGAAACAGGCAACGTAACCGATGTAGTTACCGATACTACCGAAACCCACCTGGCCGAACTGATTGTTATGGGCACCCATGGCGACAACAATATTAGCAACCTGCTACTGGGCAACCACTGCCGGCAAATGATTGATATAGCAACTACCCCTTTACTGATAGTGCCGCCAACAACCAAATTTAAAGCAATTAAAAAGATTGCCTACGCTACAGATTTTAAAAACCCGCAGGATGATCTGGCAACTATTTACGAGTTGATACGCCTGGCAAAATTACTGAATGCCGATATATTGCTTACTCATGTGATAGATGATAAACAGGAGTCGCCCACGTTTAAGAAGTGGCGGGATGATCTGTTGACCGACCTGTCAAACAAAGCCGACTACCCCCGCATTTACTATTGCACCGTTAAAAGCCGCAATGCTGAGAATGGCTTAGATTGGCTATGCGAACATGGACAGGTAGATATACTGACGCTATTACATCGCCCGCATAATATCTTCGATAAATTACTAAGGGGTAGCGTTACGCAAACCATGGCAAAACACGCGGCTATACCGCTGCTGGTTTTACCGCAGACAAGGCGATAACAGCCAAACTATGCATTCCTTTTAACCTTATGCCCCCACGTTGCATAGTAAGCTATGAACAGGTAACAAGGTATTAATGCCCAGTAAGCATAACGCGGGCTGTATAAGTCTGACAACCACCCGTAAAGCAAGGGCAATAATGCCCCGCCTGCTATACCCATAATCAGCAGCGACGAACCTATTTTGGTAAACTTACCCAAGCCGTTAATGGCCAGCGGCCATATGGCCGGCCACATCAGCGAGTTGGCAATACCCAAAAGCGCTATAAACAGCACCGAGGCATAACCCGGGCTATAAATTGCCGCTATCGAAAACACCACACCAATTATTGCCGAACCTTTCAACGCGTTGGCCTGTGTAAGATATTTGGGGATGCAGACAATACCGACAATGTAGCCCGATATCATACACAGCAAAGTACAGGTAGTAAAAAACTTAGCGGTTGACAGGGGGATACCCAAACTACTGCCGTAGCTAATTACCGTATCGCCTGCCAAAACTTCGGCACCTACGTATAAAAATATGGCTACAACGCCCAGTATCAGGTGTGGATAATGAAAAATGCTACCGGCTTTGGTCTCAGCATTTTCTGTTGCATCTTCTTTATCAGTTTCAATTTCAGGCAGTGTTGAGCGATATACCAGCACCGCAAGCACAATCAACACCAATAATATTAAAGCATAAGGCAAAATTACTTTATGGGCCAGCATGTCTAACGCTGTTGCCTTATCGGCCACAGACATGGTTAATAGACGGGTGTTTAATGCATCCGCGTCCTTCAATGTAACAGCGCCAAGCACTATCGGGGCCAATGCACCTGCTATCTTATTACAGATACCCATAATACTGATGCGCTTTGCTGCGCTTTCTATCGGGCCCAA
>JAZKET010000034.1:59479-142996 GCA_040386815.1 Bacteroidota bacterium
TTTGATGCGGTTTGCAGCACGGCAAGCCCTGTACCCTGTATAAACAAACCGGTTAAAAACAGTCCATACATACGCGTTAGCGCGGCGGGGATAAAAACAAGCGCCCCAAAGGCCATCACCAATAAACCCACCGACATACCATTTTTAAACCCCGTTTTAGACAATACCCATGACGACGGTATGGCCATTACCAAATAAGCAATGTAAAACGAAAAAGCTACCAGGTACGATTCGAAATTACTCAGCTGGCAGGCGATTTTCAGGTACGGTATCAGCACCGAATTTAGCCAGGTTACAAACCCAAAAACAAAAAATAATGCGCCTATAATGTAGATAGGGCTTATGCCCTTTTTAACTTCATTGCCTTCCATTTTTATCAGCTAATTTTTATTGTACAGCCTAATATAGCTTTATTTTTTAGTTGAAAAGCGCCGGGGTCTGGTGTGTTAAAAATACACGAAGTATGTAAATCATATTACCGGTAACGCAATCATTATTTTGACACAAAGAGCATTATATACATCATATTTTAAATGCAATTCAACTCGACCTACAAATTTTGCTTTTTTGTGCATCAATCTACTAAATTAAATAACCGATGTTATTTCGAGCGAGCCAAGGGCAGGCGTGAGCGACGGCGCGACGAGAAATCTTATAAGCCCTGCATTGTTCGCATAGCAAGGTTTATAAGATTTCTCACTCGTTCCTCGTTTCGAAATGACATTTACTCTTAATTAATAAAATTGAACCAGCCTCTCTTTCACTAACAACCCATAGCTATAGTGGCCATTAAAGTTTATCTTTGCATTTTAAATAATACGCCATGTCTGTATATCCTCCCTGCCCCATTTGTCAATCAGCTTATACTTATGCTATGGATGCCTTGCTGGTGTGCCCCGAATGCGCGCACGAATGGGAACCCGCCGGCGATGAGGTTGTAACTGATGATGTATTTGTAGTTAAAGACAGCAACGGCACCATCCTGCAAAACGGCGACTCAGTTACGGTAATAAAAAACCTGCCGGTAAAAGGCTCGCCACATGGTATTAAGGCAGGCACCAAAGTAAAAAACATCCGCCTGGTAGACAGCGACCACAACATTGATTGCAAAATAGATGGCTTTGGAGCAATGGCGCTGAAATCTGAGTTTGTGAAGAAGGCTTAGGTAAGAGATTCAAAAACACTATCTGGAAGTTTTTTCAGTTCTAACCATTCTGGTTCCAGTTTTCCAAGTGGTATGCCGTAAATTCTGTGTTGTAACGTTAAGCCATGCTCAAATACACGCAATTTAAGCTCAATATAATGGGCTGCGTTAGCCCCTTTAGCTTGCTCTGTTATATTGGCGACTTCTATAGCATTGAGGTAGTATTTGGGATAATTGTCCTCGTATATTAAATACTCACCATAAGCCATGTCGCCTAACACATATTTCTTTTTTCTTCCTGTTAAGGTAAGAACTGACGATACGAATAACTTGATTTTTACGGTCTTCATCAGAATAAATTCATCCACAAAACGCTGCCGTATAGACAGATGCGCTATTTTATTAAAAGTTTAACTGTGTCACGCTTTTTACTCGCGCCATAAAGCCCTGTGTCTGATAATATTAACAAAACAGAATCTTTTGTGATGAACTTTGCAGCATCGACAATGTTATGCTCATAAGCCTTAATAAGTAATTCGTTGTTATTCTTGTCTATCTGTCTAATTTGTATCACATCATTAGTGGTAGCACCTAATCCGACATAATATAGTTTTACAACCTTTCCATCAGGGCTTTTTACAGTTTTTACAAGACGCTCATCTTTTTCGAATAGATTGCATGAAGTCAACAAAAGAAGCGTTGCAATTGCATTAACAAATAATCTCTTCATCACGTGCAATAAATCCTAACTAATTGTACGGTATTGATAATCGCTAAAAATGCAACTCTAATCAATTGCAGATAAAAATATTCTTTAAAGCCCGCTCTTTTTAGATTATAAATTATAACCATCGTCGCCACTATCAGAAAGAAAAGGCCAAACAAAAATGAGTAGATATAATCAACTACGTTTAACGCGCCCGTTAAAAATACAGCCATGTTAATGGAAAAAAAAGCACCTAAACTAATAGGAAGCAAATAGTTTCCGTTATTTAAAGGGTTCTTCAGGAAAATAAACCCCAACGGAAAATATAAAATGGCCAAAAACATACCAAAGACCGCTATATCTACTCCCTCTGTTAGTTGGATGCCGTAATGAAATACTATCGATAAAAGTAAAGACGCAGTAGCAATCTTTTCAATGATGCTTGCTTGCCTAATTACTTCAAAAAAACGCTTCATGAAATCCCTACCTATTCACCAAACTAAACCCCTTAAACTGCCCACCCAAACTTGCATCACCTTTAAAATGCAAACCAGCGCGCGGACTGCGGTCCCATTGTGGCAGGGTGCCTGCTTTTATCGGGGTTTCGGTGTTTAGTTGTTTCCAGTCTTCGGTGCCTTGTTTGTAGTAAAAGGTGCAGGTTTTATCGGCGGCTACATCAAGCTTTAACTGTACAGGTGTTTTGGCTTTGGTGCTTTGCTGAGCCAGGGCAGCGTATTTATTGCTTTTCACCTGCCATAAAACTACCTCATTGTTCTGCACCCCTATGCCTACCGCAGCGTTGGCATCGCCATAAAAAGAAAGCCCTTTAAGCGCGGCGTTGCTGTTTAAAACCGTAGCTGTCATTACAAAGCTGCCGGATACCGGCCTGTTGGTTAATACAATCCCGGCTTGGTTACTCTCTTTAACTGTGCCTGACAAAGACAACACGCCCTTTTGCTGTTTTACCACAGGCGTCGAGTTACGGAAATCCCATTGCCATTTTTTATCTACGGTTTTGGCGGTAAAATCTTCTTTAATGTTTGGCGCGGTGCCGCCCATTACTTTCTGCGCTTTAAAAGCCGGCCAGTCGTTGCCGTTTGGCCAAACCAACTCAGACATTAAACCCTGGCGGCCGGTAATGGCTACGCTCTCTTTGTTATAGGCATGGTGAATGTAAAAATCGGCATCATTATCACCTTTAACAAAAGTGCCGTGGCCCATACATTTCCATTTGTCGTTTTCAGACAGGATAGGGTTTTTGTCATACTTCTCATACGGCCCGGCATAAGTTTTAGACCTTGCTACACGCACATTATAGCTGCAACGCACGCCGCAGCATCCACCTGCCGAGTAGAACAGGTAATAGTAATCGCCTTTCTTTAAAATACTTTGCCCCTCTATGCCTTGTCGCTCATCATCGCGCAGCATAGAAAATGGCTCGCCTTCAATTTTAAGGCCGTCGGCAGATAGTTTGTAGCCTAATATTTCGTTCGGGCGGTTATCCAGGCCATAAGCTTTGAATGACACATACAACTGCCCGTTATCATTATAAATAAAAGCGTCGATAGCTTCTTTACCAAAGGTGATAAAGGTACCATGGTCGGTAAAACCTTTGTCCGGGAACTTTGAGGTAGCTACACCGATGTAAGATACATTGTCGCTTTTGCGGCGGGCGGTGTAATAAATGTAGTAGGTGTCTTTGATCTTGTAATATTCTGGTGCCCAGAATGAGCCATTGGTCCACTCGGGTGCTTTATCAAACACATAGCCGGCCTGGCTCCAGTTTTTTAGGTCGACCGATTTAAAGATCGGGAAATGCGGCGCCCACTCTGACGATGTGCCTACCGCGTAGTACGTATTGCCGACTTTTATGATAGAAGGATCGGCAAAATCACCGTGTATAACAGCGCCATCGTTTAACTGCGCAAGCAGTGTTAACGGCGATAATAAAACCAGTACGATATAAACGGCGATGGCCCTGAGCTTTTGCATAATGTAGTTTATTGGTTACCTGTATTGATAGATAAACAAATAAACACAATTTAGCCTAACAAGCAAAGTATAATCATTGCACAAACAACGCGCAAGCCTGTGCGACCCGATAGCTATCGGGTCGCCTCTTGAGAAATAGTCCCAATTTATATATCGGATAACAGGCCGCTCCTAATGGAGCGCAAAGCTTCTTTTATTTTTTCTATAAACAGGTTGCTCCTACAGAGCTAATTATCCCATAGGGATACCCTGTTTGTAGTTGAAATGCGGTATAGTTCGACGCTCCATAGGAGCGTCCTTTTATTCATCTCGACTATTTAACAGATACCTGCGGATGCGGATTTACAGGCACAGCCTTAACATCGTTATCGCATTTGCCAAGCAGCATGTAAATAACAACAAATATCACGATGGTTGATAAACAACCACCACCTAATTTTTTAGCGGTCCAGCCTGCTATAAGTACTTTGAAGAAATTATTCATATTTTTTCTGTTTGTGTTAAAACTCCTCTTACTAGTGCATCCAGTTCACGGTCGGCGCATTCCCAGGGCGCGTTAAAATCCAGCAGATCCGCTTTTCGGAAAATAAAATTGTACGTTTCGCCCGTAGTAAAAACGTGCTTAAAGCTCCAATTACCACGTACTGCACCCGTCGAAATGATCACCAGCTCTGATGATACCTCGCGCGGCGAAGGCAAGGCCGCCCATGCCTCTAAAAAACAACTGATACGCTCATTAAAAGCCCCGTTTGGTTCCATGTAGTAATTTCTTAACATAAGCTTAAAAAGCGGCAAATGTTTTAGGGTGATATAAAATTTGTAGCAGGTATAAACAAATTGGACTTAGATGTTTTTACATTTGAACTTACAATGTTTAACACCTTTAAAACATACATACAAGCGCAAGCCGACTTGAGCGACGAAGAAGTACAGCAGATGTATGACCTTGCTACGGAACGTTCGCTTCGTCGTAAGGAAATGCTTTTGCAGGAAGGTGAAATTTGCCGCTACAAAGTATTTATTGCCAAAGGCCTGCTGCGCACCTATCGCATCAAGGAAGACGGCAGCGAACACATCATCCAATTCTCGCCCGAAAACGGCTGGACCGTTGAACCGGAGAGTTATGATAAGGTAATACCAACCGCCTACAACATTGACGCGCTTGAGGCAAGCGAGTTACTGCTATGGACAAAAAAAGACTTTGTTGATCTGCAAGAGAGCATCCCAAAACTGAAAAGCTTTTCGCAACGCGTCATATCTAATAGCACCTACATTATTCGCGAACGGGTATACAGCGCCATCAGCTCATCTGCCGAAGAAAAGTACGACGAATTTGTAAAACAACACCCCAGTCTTTTTGCCCGTGTGCCGCTGCACATGGTAGCCTCGTACCTGGGCGTATCGCGCGAAACTTTGAGCCGTATCCGCATCGCGCAAGTCGGCCGCTAATTTAAAACGGTGACAAATGTCCTCGCTTTTGGCCTTTTCTCCGGGCCATCTTTGTAGTGTAATTATCTATCACTATAAAATTTAAAAACATGCGTGTATTTGTAACAGGAGCCTCGGGTTTTGTAGGCTCGGCCGTTGTAAAAGAATTAATTGAAGCAGGCCATGAAGTTTTGGGGTTGGCAAGAAACGAAGCCTCTGCTCAAAAGCTAAGAGATGCCGGTGCCGAAGTGCATCTCGGCGATCTTGATGATCTGGAAAGTTTGAAAGCCGGCGCGGCTGCCGCCGATGGTGTAATTCATACCGCGTTCATCCATGATTTTTCAAAGTATAAAGAAAGTTGTGAAATTGATCGTGGTGTTATCCTTACCCTGGGCGAAGCTTTGGCAGGCACCGATAAGCCGTTAGTGATCACATCAGGTACCGCGTTAGTGAAATCTAACCCCATCAGCAATGAATTGGGCAAGCCGGATGTAAGCTCAGACATCGTTCCGCGTGTAGCCTCTGAAGAGGCTGCCGCTGCTATTGCCGCCAAAGGCGTTAATGTGCGTGTTTTGCGCCTGCCACCATCAACACACGGTGCCGGCGACTATGGTTTTGTGCCCATGCTTGCCAACATCGCCAAAGAAAAAGGCGAGGCAGCCTATATTGGCGATGGTTTGAACTTATGGCCTGCAGCACACCGTTTTGACGCGGCCCGCTTGTACAGACTGGCGCTTGAAAAAGGCAAAGCAGGCGCTAACTACCACGCCGTTGTAGAGCAAGGCATCCCAATGCGTGACATAGCCACGCAAATAGGTAAAAAGCTTGGCCTGCCTATATCATCAAAGACAAAAGAAGAGGCGGTTGAATATTTTGGTTGGATGGTGCATTTTGCCGGTATGCACATGCCATCGTCAAGCCAGATAAGCCGCGATGAGTTAGGCTGGGAGCCGACAGACAAAGGCTTGCTTGACGATATAAAGGAAAATTACTTTAACAGTTAATCAGGCAAAATGAAAGCCTGCTAATAGTATTGACTGTTAGCGGGCTTTTTATTATTTCTTTAACGGGATAACCATATTCCACGAGCGTTCTAACTGGTAAGGTTTACTGCCCGAACCGGTGGCGGCAAAAAGGTGTGTAGCCACGCCATCCTCGAACAATAAAAACGGCCTTTCAAAATTTCCCTGCCGGGTGGTGGTACCATCGTCCCATTTTACATTTCTTGAGTAGGCTTTCAGCGGGGTAGCCAGGTTCCAGTTTACCCCATCTTTTGATTTTGCATGGATACCGCCGCCTTCTTCGCCGCAAATATGGCCAAATCGGTCCTTCATGATCAATTCAAAATGATCGTTCTCATACCATACAAAGGGGTCTTCTACATCACTATCAGCCTCGCCGGGTTTTTGAAACTGGAATATAGGTTTGTCAGACAAACGCTCATAAGGCCCGCGAAACGACTTCGCTTTTGCCGCGCCCAGTAGCAAAGGCGGATTATAGTCTTTTGATGAAGATTTATACATCAGGTAAACACTACCATCAGGCAACACTACCGGCGATGGGTTAGAGGTTATGGATGCATCCCATTGGCCCGGCCTTGGTTCAATCACCGGTTTGTCATTCCTGGTCCATGGCCCATACACAGATTTAGACCAGGCCATACCTACCCGCTTTTTCATCCAGGCCCGTTGCGCCAGGCCGGTTGCCCAAACATCAACACCTGGCTTGGGTGGCGCATCATCATAATGCGTCCCGAAATAGTATAACACATAGTAATCGCCATTTTTAACAATACGGGCATTGTGCGTTACACAACCGTCAAAAAACTGCTTCCCGCGGGCGGGCAGCACCACTTCTTGAAATTTATATGGCCCGGCCGGTGTTTTAGAAACCGCCCTAACTATCTGCGAGTTGGTAACCCAATTGCCAAAGCCGTATTCTTTTGACCATCGCGACGCAAACATGTGATAAAGGCCATCTTCTCCCTTAACAACCGATGGATCCCACACCCAATAATCGTCCATGGCAAAACCGCCGTTTACGGGTGCAGGCAACATTCTGTCAGGCAATGAGACGTCATCCTTCACCTCCCCGAAAAGATGATTACTAAGCAATATGCCCGCTGCCAGTCCGCCTGTTTGCTGTAAAAATTTACGCCTTTCCATAGGTACCTATATGAATGCTTTAAAATCTGTTATAACAAAACAGCCTGTAAAATTCATCACTTTACAGGCTGTTGTATAATTAAGCTAAGCTTACTTTTTGTTGTTAGCTAAGAAAGTAACCAGTGATGCCATTTCCTCGTACGACAAAGCGTTGGCTAAGCCTTGTGGCATCATAGATGTTTCCATTTCCTTGCGGGATATGATATCGCTGGTTTTCACGGTGTAAACTTCGCCGGTGATGTTACGCATAATTACGCGGTCTGCGTTCTCATCGGTAACAAAACCCATATAGCTTTTGTTGCCTTTGGCGGTTACCATAACAGTAGCAAAACCCTGCGAGATAGAAGCGTTAGGCTTCAAAATCGACTCGGCAATTTGCTCGCGCGTCATGATAGAACCTATCTGTCCCATAAATGGCCCTTTTGGTTTCTCGCTCTTATCCAACGTATGGCAGGCAATACAACCCTGGCGTGCAAATAAAGCTTTACCCAAGGTTGGGTCGCCTTTAATTTTGCCCAGCATCAGCATTACATCTTCAATAGATGCTTTACCTACCTGGCCCTTTTGGTTTTTGATTTTCTCCAAGTCAACCTTTGGCTCATTGTTGGCGATAGCTTTCTCTTCAACACCAAACTCAGCAATTTTCATACGGTGGCGCTCGTTCAAATCGGTATAAAGTTGTTTGCCTGTGGCATCGGCTTTTTCCCATTGTGCTTTCAGGAAAGTTTCAATTTTTGGCGACGCGGCCCAGGTAATACCTTTATAGTACGGACCATGAGAGTCTGGGCGTGTACCCCACCACCATGAAGCATCATAAGGCGCTTCTTCGCGGTAAAGGCGAGACAAGGTAGTGATGATCTCTGTTTTAGTTTTTGCATCGCTTACTTTGCCGTAAGCGGCAATTAAACCATCAACCGCTTTTTCATTGTGCATGTTGCGTAACACCCATAAAGCCAAAGTTGAGTTTTCTGTGCCGATAGAAGCAACAGCGGCATCGGTAGCGTTTAGTTCAACCAATGAGCGTGCAGCCAGGTGAGGCAATACAATAGCTGAGTTAGGCGTAGCATGCGGACCCTCTGCAACACCTTTAGCAGGTGCTACAAATGATGCAGGCACTTTGGTTTGCAATAAAGCGGCTATAGCCTCTGTTTTACCTAATCTGCCTAAACCTATAATAGCAGCAGCCTGCACACGTGGGTTAGCATCTTTTAAAGCAGCTAAAAACGGCTCGGCAGATACTTTTGATGCCCAGGCTTTGCGGTCGGCAAGTTCACGCAGGGCAAACTCACGAATGGCGGCATCTTTTGTTAATTCAGTTAAACTTGGGATACCGCTTTCGGCAGCTATTTGCGCGTAAGTGAATACACCTGCGGCACGGCTCTCTAAGCTCAGACTTTTATCCTGTGCTACTTTTAAAGCAGCAGCGGCGGCGGACTTTACCGGGCGCTTTAATAATTCTTGCGAAGCATTGATACGCGCAACCGCGCTGGCAGATTTTAACAGGTCGGCCAGTTTTTTCTCTGATAGCTTGGCTACGTTAGGGAAAGCTTTGTACTTCCAGTCGTTAGGTACGGCACGCACTACATAACCTTTGCTTGGGCTACCGTTATAACCGGCACCATCCCAGGCTGACATATATAAACGGCCAGAACCATCAACATCAAGGTCGCTTATCTGCGGTAGTTTTATAAATTCTTCGTCTTTTTGGGTAAAGGTAGGGCCATCAGGCGTAACACGGTGAATGTATAGCATGCTGCGTCCCCAGTCGGCCATCATAGGCACTTTATTGAATTTAGCCGGCCAGTTTGGCTCGTCCATAAATAAGTTACCGGTACCAGAGCCACCACCAACGTCAACTAAAGCAGGCAAAATCTCGTCTGTAAAATGCTGGAACAACAATGGGTAACCATACTCGCCAGATTGAATATAATGCGAGAAACGGATATTCCAGCCACCGCCATCATTGGTGTTCTCGCGGGTAAACACGTTCATGAAAGGATCTATGGCCACATCGTACACGTTACGGGTACCGTGTATAAACACTTCCATCTCGGTACCATCAGGACGTACACGAACGATACCACCACCCAGCATGGTTAGTTTTTTACCAGAACGATCAACAGCGTTATAAAAACCGAAATCGCCTACGCTTACATATATCCAGCCATCAATACCCATGCGGATACCATTGGTAGCGTGGTCTGTACCACGCTCTTGCAGATATTTGGTGTTACTAAAGTGTTCTATCAGCGGTTGCTCAGGGCCATCAGCTACGCCGTCGCCATCTTTGTCTTCAAACACCACCAGCGACATGCCGGTAGCCAGTTTAGTTTCTTTTGAAAAATCGGTATGCAATACATACACTTTGCTGCCGCTTACAATGATACCGCGCGGGTTATCCACATCAGCAAAATTGGTATGCTTATCCAATTTACCGTCATTGTCGGTATCTATCAGTTTTACAATACGGCCCTTGCCCGGGGTTTTACCCAATGAGCCTATCATATCCACACCCACAAACACCTCGCCGGTTGGGGCTACGGCTAAGCAAGCCGGGCTAGGCACCAGGTCAGGGCCTGCAAACTGGGTTATGGTTAATTCGGGTGGGTTTTCAAACGCCATCGGCTGCGGAAAAAACATTCCCCCTAAAAAAACTACAAGGGCCGATATAATACTAATTGTTGCTTTTAACATAATTGTAAATGGTAATTTATTACTGTACTGCCACGCGTTTCTGCGACATTAATTGAGCTACCACAGTTTTCAGTTTCTGTGGGTCTTTTGCATATTTTTCAAGATCAATGATCTCTATCTTTCTAAAATCGGTAGGGTGGCTTTCGCTTTGGATAGATATGGTACCGCTTTTTATAAACGTTCCTTCTTTTTTGCCTTTCTCCGGGTCGGTTTGCGGTTTTTCATAACGCATTACTTCCTCGCCATTAACGTAGTGTATTACCAGCGAATCTGCCAACACCAATAACTCTACACGTACCCATTGGTCGCCATCAAAGGTTTTTGATTTTGAGTCGGTACAATGCTGTGTGATGATCTTGCCATCGCGTTCAAACTGGGTACCGGGTGTACACAGGTTTGCTGTGCTGCGATTGCCTTTGCCGGTGCCGCCTAATAATTGCGCTTCCATAGAGTTAGGGAAATCCTGGTCCTTTTTCATGGTCGCCGGGTCTTGCCCGTGAAACATGATACCGTTGTTACGGAAAGCCCATCCCGGGCCACCCTTTACCTGGTCGCCAACAAAGCGATATTCGGCAGCTAAAAGGTAGTGCGAGTATGATTTTTTATAAAAAAGGTGACCGTAAGTTTCGTCAAACTTCTCGTACTCATCATAACGGTTTTCTAGCAGGCCATTTTCAACACGGAAGGTGTTTTTCCAGTTCTCACCATACTCGTGGTAACGTATTTTCGGTGTCCAGCCTTTAAGGTTTTTGCCGTTAAACAATTGCTCCCATTTAGGGTCGGCGGCGTTATTATTATTGTTTGAGTCGCCTGTGAAAGCAAGTAGTAAACCCGAGAACAAAAGCCCCGTTAGTTTTGCGTATTTATACATTGGTATGCTATAAATGATATGGGTATTGCACAAATAAATTGGTAAGGTAAACTTACAATAATTTTATAATTAATTGATCTAAATGCATTGCCAGCGCTACTAAACTTTAGCGCAAACGTTTGCATACTGACGATATTATTAACTAAATTGCCATATATCTTTACAGCTTTCTATCATATCATCGCTTTTAGTATGCAACACAACGCCAAATCCCTTCGTCCGTTTATAGGTGCAAAAGATTTTGAACTGTCGCGTGCCTTTTACCGCGACCTTGGTTTTACTGAAACTGCCCTCAGCGCAGACCTATCTGTATTTAAAACCGGCACTATGGCTTTTTACTTACAGGATGCCTACGTGAAAAACTGGATAGACAACACCATGCTATTTTTAGAAGTTGATGATGTAAGCCGCTTTTGGGATGATCTATCGGCACTTAACTTACCGGCAAAATATCCCGGCGTGCGCGCAACCCCACCACGAACACTGGAATGGGGGCGCGAATGCTTTTTGCATGATCCATCTGGAATATTGTGGCATTTTGGTGAGTTTAAGGGGTAAGCCAATTCTTTCAGCTTTGAAAGAATGGCCTTTTTATTACGTAGCACTATCATCCCACTACAATCTCTTGTTTTACCCAAACCTGTTGTAAAAACCATTCATCGTGCGATACCACCAACAGCGTACCCCTATAATCGGCAATGGCGGCAGTTAATATCTCTATGTTTTGCATATCAAGGTTGTTGGTAGGCTCGTCCAGTATGATCATATCTGGCGCTTGTTGGGCTATGGTAAGGCTGCACAGCATCAGGCGCATCTTTTCGCCGCCGCTTAAGGCATGGCAAGGTTTGTCCCAATCGTTCTTAGTAAATAAAAAACGATTAAGCCTTATCTTGATATCATGCTCTTGCAGTGCGCCGGTGTTATAGTGCTGCGCCTGTTGGTAAACTGTAAGGCTGTTATCTACCAGCGAATAATCCTGATCAATGTAGATAGCATTTACAGCCGCCAAATCAATACTACCCTGTTGTGATGGCATTTGCCCAAGAATCATTTTTATCAGCGTGGTTTTGCCCGAACCATTTAAGCCCTTTATTGTTATCCTGTCGCCGCTATATATTTCAAAGCTTAAGCCTTCTTTCCAAAGCAAAACATCCCCATAAATTACATTTACCGCATTTGCTTTAACCAAAGTTTTTCCTTTGTGCAATGCAGAGGTATCCAAATCAACTTTCATCTTATCCCCATCAGGCAAAGCAGAACGCAATTGCGAAAGCTGCTGCGATATGGCTTCAATCTTTCCGGTATGTATGCCTTTTATTTTTGAGGTACTGCGTTCGGCACTATTGCGCATAGTATTCATCATAATAGCAGGCATGCCGGCTTTCTCCTGTTTCCTTTTGCCGCGCGCATCCAGCTTTTGCTGGCGTTCCACAGTTTCGCGTTCTACATCACGGGCCTTACGCAAGGCTTTTTCCTTGCTCTTTACATCAGCATTTAGCGCGTCGTGGGCAATAGCTTTTTGTTCGGCATAAAATTCATAATTACCGCCATATGTCGTTATCCCATTAGGTGCAAGCTCACAAACGGTAGCTAACAGGTTAAGCAAAGCGCGGTCATGACTTACCACCACCAACGTATTATTTGTATCCTTAATATAGTTGTACAACATTTGCCGCCCCTGCCTATCCAGATGATTGCTTGGCTCATCCATCAAAACAATATCGGGCTTATGCAAATCAATGCCCGCCAAAAACACTTTGGTTTTTTGCCCGCCACTTAGGGTGCCCATGCTTTCGTGAGGCGCCAAATCCATCAGCCCCCATTTGGCCAGGGCTGTTTGGCAACGTTCTTCAATGGTCCAATCGTCATTTAATGCGGCCATGGTTTCATCGCTTACATCGCCGTTTAAAATTTGGGCAAAGGCCTGTAATTTATCATCAATACCCAATGCCTGCGCAATAGTAACATGGTTATACTGACCAAAAATTTGTGGCACATAGTACGGCCGGGTATCGGTTTTAACCATGCCCGCAAACGGCACAAGCTCACCGGCCATTAACTTTAAAAGCGTTGATTTTCCGGTGCCATTATTGCCTATTAAGGCTACTTTATTGTTTTTGTTGATGATGAGATCCAAACCACGGAAAAGCACATCACGATTGGGGTGTATATAGGTAATATCCTGTAATAAAATCATAAAATTCCTTTCGGCTAAAAGGGTGAATAATAAGAGCGTTGGGGCCTGGGTGGCGGCTCATGTTTATTATTGCCTGAAAGAAATTATTTATTACATGCGTGCGGGTTTGTTTGCGCTGCAAAAATAGAAAAATTTACCGTAAGCAAACCACACAACATTTTAACTAAGCGCATATTTGGTAACTTGCATGCTGATATAAAGCTATGCGCATAGGCACAAATATTTATAAAATGTTTTTTTTGTGGGGATCTCTGGTCTTCATAACAACGTCAGCATCGGCACAAAACCGCCTGCAAGAGTTTGACGACCGGATAATGATAGACCTGGCAGAGCATCGCACACCGCAGAAAACCGGGTTCATGATGTTCATGTCAGACACTTACCGTTACGGCGATATTGGCATACCTGCGGGCCTGCTTATTGCCGGCGTAGCCACTAACGACCGCAATATGCGCGAGAACGCGGGCTATATTGCCAGTAGCACAGCTATATCGTGGGGCCTTACCTTTTTAATAAAACATATTGTAAAACGCCCGCGCCCCTTTGTACAAAATCTAAAAATTGTCCCGGTTTATAAAGCGGGCAGTACGTCGTTCCCTTCGGGACATACATCAACAACCATCGCCACTGCTACAGCGCTTTCTATGGCCTATCCTAAATGGTACGTTATTGCCCCGGCATTTATGTGGGCGGGTACTGTAGGGTATTCGCGTATGTATTTAGGGGTGCATTACCCTACCGATGTTGGCGCGGGTGCTTTGTTGGGTGCGGGTACTGCGTTGAGTATGTCGTTTATGCGGGTGCGGTAGGTTTTGTAGTCTGAAAGTCCGAAAGAGACTTGTCGTGTATTTTGTCTGAACCTTGATTCGCAGGATTAGAGGATTACAGGATTTGAGTTGCATCACGGCAATCCTCTAATCCTGCGAATCAAGGTTCAGACAAATCCTATCATCCTTTTAATCCTACAGATATTAGTTTGTAATCCAATTGTATAAACACCATCATCAAACCGTCAGTAATTATTAGCACGTATATCGCTTAGTAATTTTTAATAACTTTGCATGCTGTTTAAATCCATATGTTCCCGCAATTCTTCGACAAACCCTTTCGTTTACAACTATCGTTCGATAAAATTATCGAGGGCTTAGAAGATACTGCCTCAAACGATAGCGGCTGGCGTAGTATGAATGCCCATTCGTTATTAGAGCAGGTTGCCAAACACCCTGAACTACGCGACGGTCTTGTTAATGAAGAGCAGGTTGCTGTTAACGAAGAACTGATTGCCGAATTACTTGCAGACCTGTTTCCGAAAGCCTTAACGCTAAACGAAATAAAGGCTGTAAGCATTCCTTTTCAAAGCCTCATTTTTAATCATACCCAACGCTTTAAAAATATTTTGAAAGATGCGGGGTCTGATTTTGAGATCAATATCCGCGATTTTGGCGATCAGCAGTTGTATGTAATGAGCTGCTGTATCATCCTTAATGAATTTTATAACACCAGGCTTGATTTTAGCAAGCCCATGTTTTATGATATACCTACGGCTAACGGCGTTATGCGCCATTACCGCATTTTATATAATGCCGATTTTCTGGAGATTTTAGAGACCGACAATTCGCCTAAGCTAACACAGGCAGATATTGATGAGTTGATGGATAACTTTGACGATGTTGAACTGTGGAGGCAAAAAATACCACCGGGCAGCTACCTTATAAAAGGCTTTGGCTTAATGACTTTGGTTGATGTTACTGTTGAGAGCGCGCTGTCAACCCTTAAAAGTAATTTACTGGCCAACTATTCATCGCCAGAGGTTAAAGAAAGTTTGTTGTCAATTTTTAGGTCGATATATGGTATACCCGATATGCGCATGGGCTTTACCTTGTTTGACAAAAACGAAGAGAAGTTTTTAAACGTACGTTTCGGGCCCGATTTTCATAGCTTTTTACTGCCCTACCAAAAGGCGCACGATACAGAAAAGATCCTGTGCGATAATTCTTTTAATTGCCTGGTGCATGAGCATCATTATTTCGCGGTGTCTGATGTGGCGCGTTATGTTGAGGAAAACCCTGAAGATAACTTCGGTAAGCATTTCCTTGAACAAGGCATTATGAGTTTCATCCTTGCACCAGTAATTAAGGATGGTGTTTTATTAGGGATACTAGAGCTGGTATCGCCACGCATACGCGAGCTGAACAGCGTTACTGCCAACAAGCTGGATATTGTAATGCCGTTTCTGGTAGATACAGTAGACCGCAAGATGAATGAAATGCAGAACCGCGTGCGGGCTGTCATTCAAAACTACTACACCACGCTGCACCCCAGCGTTTACTGGAAATTCCGTCGCGAAGCGCAAAATTATATCGAGCATAACAATAACAGTTTGGCTTACACGCTAAAAGAGATCAAATTTAAAGACGTTTATCCGCTTTACGGGCAGGTTGATATCAGCGATTCCTCTCTCACCCGTAACCTGAGTGTGAGTAATGATCTGGGGAACCACATGGCACGTTTGATCCAATTGTTAAAAGAGATCAATAAGGCCGGCAATAAACCGCACGTAACGCAAATATTGTTCGACCTTACTACTTTCTCTGACGAGTTAAAGCAGAGCATACGTGCGGATACAGAGCAGTTTATACAGCATTATATTGAGGACAAGGTGCACCCGGTGCTTACCGCCGCTGCCGTAAACGCTAATTTTAAAATACAGGTAGATAATTACTTTAAACAAGCCGATAGTTTAAAGGGCGATTTCCACGCTAACCGCCGTAATTACGATAAAACACTGTCGCTGATCAATCAAAAACTGGCTGGTATTCTGGACCATCGCCAGGCCGAGATCCAGGAGTTTTACCCGCATTATTATGAACGCTTCAAAACCGATGGGGTTGAGCACAATATGTACATTGGCGAAACTATTGCACCTGATCGGGAATTTACGTTGAAGGATCTGCACCGTTTACGCTTATGGCAAATGCGGGTAATTGCCGAAATGGAAATTGAGCAGTATGATCTGAAAAGCTTGTTGCCATATTCGTTAGGTGTAACGTCGCTGATACTGGTTTTCAGTACGCCGATAGCTATCCGTTTCAGAATGGATGAGAAACATTTTGATGTGGACGGCGCTTACAATATCCGCTACGAAGTAATTAAAAAGCGGATTGATAAAGCTCATATTAAAGAAAGCACCGAGCGTATTACCAAGCAAGGAAAGATCACCATCATCTACTCAAAAGCCGAAGAAGAAACAGAGTACATGGGCTATATCAAAATTCTGCAAGACGAAGGCGTACTGGCCGACGATGTAGAACATTTTGAGGTAGAAGAACTACAAGGCGTAGCCGGCCTAAAAGCCTTGCGGGTTGGCCTTATCCACCATGATCAAAACCTGCTGGCGCACCGTGCCGCAAGCTATGACAAGCTGTACGATAGGATAAGTTAAACTCTTTACTTTGTTGTCATTTCGAAACGAGGAACGAGTGAGAAATCTTATCCTCGCGATTTGGCATCCGTATAAGATCTCTCGCTATGCTTCGAAATGACATTTTGTTTTAACCTCAAAATCTAAACCCAGCCGTGATATAAGGATACGCGCCCTCTTTTGAGAAACCAACCACACCCTGTATCAATATCAGCTGCGCCGGTAAAAAAAAGACACCACCGCCATAACCCATGTGCCAGGTATCAGAGTTTTCGCCCGGCGACCATACACGGCCGACATCATCAAACCCAACCAGCCCAACAGTGCCCGGCAACAGGTACGACGTAAAATCAAACAGCTTTACTCTTACCTCAAAATTGTTAAAGGCCATGGTTTTTCCGGTGAAGCGCCACTGATAAAAGCCACGTAAATTGTTGTTACCGCCCAATTTTAATTGCTGATAGTACGACGCGTTACCTACAGTTGTGCCTATACCTGTACGGTTGCCAAACACCAGTTTATAATTATCGCCGGGATCATACAGAAAGCTGAAGTCAGACTCTATCTGCCCATAATTATGCGCATCGGGGTTTAGTGATTTCATGGCGCTGAAACTGGTTGTCCATAAAATACCCGAGTGTTGCACAATGTTCTTATCGCGTGTGTCTAAAGTAAATGCGCCAACTATACCCACATTACCCTGGCCGGCAAACACATTTTCTTTCGGATGAGCAAGGTCGTAATCTTTCAAAAAACGGGTTTGGTTATCGTCCCTGTCGCCGTTGTAGTATTGGGCAGAGACACCAGCGCTTACCGTCCAGTTGTTATCATAAGTATGCCGCAAGCGGATATCGGCATTTATCAGGTTATAAACGTTGCGGTAATAACGAATGCGTTTGCCCTCTTCATTTACAAAAACGCTGTTGTTTCCCACACCAAAAAAGTTGCTTACAAAGTTTGGCCCCCGGTTGGTTATGTTTACTATCAGGTCGTTCTTTTTTACAGCTTGCTTAAACTCGCCCTCGTAATTTAACCACAATGAGCTTACGCCAAGGCCATAGTTTGCCGTAAAACTTTGCCTAAACGCATACGGATCTTTCTTAAAACCCTGCTTTTGCCATACCAGTTTGGTGATAAGCTGTAAGCCGTAGTCTTTATTATAACTACCTAAAAACAGTGGCTGCAAAAAGTCATACTTAAAATTCTTGTTCAAGTATTTATTCACCATCGTATCCGTTGACAAACGGCGGCGGGCGAAACCGCTTTCAGGCAGGTTGTTCTTCTCATCGCTCCGGTCATAAATGTACCGGTTGCCGCGGCCGGTGATATTGCTGTCAACCATAAAGTTGTCCTTATCATCGCCACCCACCATCCTGATCTTTATAGGCGAACTGTTTTTGCCATGCACCGCAAAATAATCTTCATTACCCTGCCCGTACAGGCGCACTTCTTCGGTAACTTTAGGGTCGAAAGTGCGCTCGTAAATAACATTGTCGCGCTGGCCCTCTTTGTTTATTTTGGTGATGGTTACCTTAACACTGCCATCCTGCTGGTTGGTGATGTCAAAATATTCGTGCTTATCTGTGCCCGGAATATCTACTTTATTTGATATAAAGCGGTAATACCTCATTGCTTGCCGCTTAAGCACATTACGGCGTGCAATCATTTTGCTGACGATCTCCTGTCCGCTTATTTTAT
The DNA here is from genome assembly GCA_040386815.1 of Bacteroidota bacterium. Lineage (GTDB taxonomy): Bacteria > Bacteroidota > Bacteroidia > Sphingobacteriales > Sphingobacteriaceae > Mucilaginibacter. Next base: position 77,796 of record JAZKET010000034.1, read on the forward strand.
AAATATTAGGCGGCATTAATTTTATCGCCCTGGTAATCACCTCATCGGTAAGCTTGGTTTGTACAATATTGATCTGCTCTTCCCAATCTTTTTCATTCAGGCCATTTAAAAAGAAACGGTCGAAATTACGCGCGTTCAAATTCCAGCGTCTTACAGAGCGGATATGATCTTCATAACTCTGAAATTTCGACATCAGCAAATGCCTTGACACCAGCCAGGGCATAACGCCTGATGTGCTGTAATACACCTGGTCCCTATCCCTTGGTATAGGCTCATAAACACTGCCTTTATCGGTTTTTATCTTCTCCCAGCGCCATTGATCCTCGTGGCGGTCCCAGTCGCCCAGCAGCATATCCAGCAGGCGGGCACGCAGCACCGTTTTCTGATTTACGCTGTTATCGTTATCCTCTTTTAATTTTTCGAAGGCTTTGTCGGTGTTATCTGTTTTCTTCGCGTCAAGCGGCTCTCGTTCTTCAAACAAAAACACCTGGTTGGCAAAGTCTTTTCTAAACTCGCCCAGGGCAGGGTCATCGGGTACGAAAACAATCTCGGGATTAGCGTGCGGCACGTTCAACGCTTTTGCCAGCGGCGGTACGGTAACAGCAGCAAAAGGGTGTTCGGTAACTATCTGATCATCCAAAATAGAGGCCGCGATGGTTTTTCTCAGCGTTGGTGGCAACACGCGTTCAGGGTATTTCTGGATAGAACGCAGCACCCACTCCTGCCCGGTTTTATCTTCCAGACGTACAGATTTGGTTTGCATACCGCCGCCACGCTCTGTAGCTTTCAGTCCTCCTTTTTCTTTTGTGATACGAAACACGCGCATTTTAACCGGCGCCGCCCAAAGCTTGCGGTAACTTTCGCCACTATCATACCTGGGTTCAATAGCCACGGTAATGCTGTCGCCTTTTATCTGCGCAAACGTTTTTGCAGATATGGCCAAGAGGAAAATCAAAAGCAGGTAACGTTTTCCCATAGGGGCTATTTTTTAAAAGTAAATTTCAACACGTTACCGGGCGTTATCTCATCCCCCTCGTTGCTGATGTATAAATTATGCTGATTATCAAAAGCCAAACCTTCCGGCTGTAAAAACAGCGCCGGATTAAGCGAATAGACCCCTTTTACTTTAAACGCGGCATCGGCTATCACCAATAATTTATTGATAGATGCTACAATGAACCACTCACCCGTACCTGGATTTTTTGCAAATGCCGAGGGGCGAAACGCGAATTTCTTTTTGTTTACCTGTGCTTCAATAGGCTTAGTGTCTATACTAAAGCCACCGGCTGGCGTAACCACGCCGTTAGCTGCCAGTTTAAACTTGTAGCCGGCCGTAGTTCGGACTTTATCGCCGCCACAATCTTTACACAATATATAAAGCAGGCCGGCTTTTTCATCGCCATACATGCTCTCATACTCGCCTTTGGGTAACAGGTCTTTTACCTCAACCACATTTGCTGCTGCTTCAGACCATACCTGGTTAAACGGAAAAATATATAGTGTGCCGTTACTCTTAAGCACTACAATCTGGTTGCCCAGTATGGTAATATCTTCGTAATCGCCGCTTTTAGCAAAACGGCTGTATTTAGGCGTTTCTTTGCTGCCGGGTTTAAAGTAAAACACTTTCCCTTCTTCATCCTGTTCGGCAAACAGCATATCCGGCTTGCCATTATGAAATGTAATGCCCGATATCTCGGCCAACGCGTCAGACATATTGTCCTTTACCGGACTATTCAGATCATACCCCGGCGGAGTAGGATAGGTCTTTTTTTCAAAACAAGCTATACCAGTTAACATGGCTAATACGATACAAATTATGGCTATAAATCCTTTTAAACCTTTCATGCTTTACTTTTCAAATATTGATAAACCCAGCGTTGCGATTGTACAGCAGGCTCAGTTACTTCAACAGGTACATTTTCTATTTTTTCATTAAGCCATACGGCTTGTACGTTATCCGTTAGCTGAATGTTAATGATATCCATCACCTCCTGCTTAATCTCCTTATCATACACCGGGAAACACACCTCAACCCTACGATATACATTGCGGTTCATCCAGTCTGCCGAACCCATAAAAACCTCGGGCTGCCCGTTATTCTCAAAAACAAACACGCGGCCATGCTCCAGGTATCTATCAACAATCCGTTTAATGGTAATGTTTTCGCTCATCGCTTTTGCGCCCGGTATCAGGCGGCAAATGCTGCGCACAATCAACGACACCTTAACCCCTGCATTTGATGCATCGTACAGTTTACTGATAAGCTTGCTTTCCTCCAGGTTGTTTAATTTTATGGTGATGGCCGCAGGCAAACCTTTTTGGGCATTGACAATCTCGCGGTCTATCAGCTCAAAAAAGCGTTGCTGTAAACCAAACTGCGCTACCAGCAAATGCTCAAATTTTATCAGATCTGCCGATTTTGGCTTTTCGCGTTTACGCAGAAAAATAAACAGCAACTCCACCTCGCGCAGTATGGCCTTGTTGGCTGTCATCAATATATGGTCGGTGTAAAACTCGGCCGTATTCTCATTAAAGTTGCCGGTTGATAGCAGGCCATAATATTTTATCCGGTCATTCACCCGGCGCTTTACCAGCGCTACCTTGGCATGTACCTTTAGTGCGGTTACGCTATAAATAATCTCGGCGCCGGCGGCTTTAAGGCGGTTGGCCCATTTAATGTTGTTAGCCTCGTCAAAACGAGCTTTCAACTCTATCAGCACTGTAACCTTTTTACCTGCGGATGCGGCGTTTACCAACGCGTTAACAATCCTTGAATCTTTTGCTACGCGATACAGGGTGATATAGATCTCTTCTACCGCCTCATCCAAAGCGGCCGCGTTAAAGAAACGCAGAATGGTATCGTACGATTGATAAGGCGTATTTATCAGCAGATCTTTGCGTTCTATCTGATCAAAAATGGCTTCGTCGGCGCTTAATCGTTTATATATCGTCGGCCATTTATCGTACTTCAAATTTGCCTGACTTAGCGGGAAAGCAAACAGATCTTTCAGGTTATGATAATTGCCGCCCTCCACCAGGCTCGATGGCTCTATCGACCAGCTTTCGCAAACCATCTGCAAAATATTTTCGGGGATACCGGGCTGGTGCAAAAAGCGGGTGGCTATACCCAGATCGCGCTTTTGCAATTGTTCTTCCACCTGCTCGGCCAGGTCGCCGGGATACTCGTCTTTCAGGTCAAGTTCCGCGTCGCGGGTTATCTTGAAGGCGTAGCAGCCGGTAACGGCCTCATCTCTAAATAGCTTATCCAAATTATAACGGATAATATCATCTAAAAACAAGATGTAGGTTTTGTCGCCCTCGTCAACCTTATAAAACCTTGGCAAATCCGGGGGGATATTTAGCACCAGTACTTTCTCTTCGTCCCCGCCCAGGGTAATTAAAAAATACAGCTCGTTATTTTGGGGGAAGAATTTCTTTTTGGGCGATAGTTTAAAGGGGCGCAAAAAGGCCATCACCTGGCTAAAAAAATAATCGTTCAGCTGGTCTACCAATTTGGCCGGAGGCGGCTGATTAATTAACAGGTGAATGTTACTCTCCTTCAACTGCGCTATCACTTTGGTTATGCCTTTACCAAAATCATGCTGTTGCTGCATAATCAGTTTTTGCGCTACCGAAAGCGGATCATCAACCACACTGGTGGTAGTGGTTAGTTTGCCCAGCTTATCCATAGCCTGCAGCACGGGCATACGCACCCGGTAAAATTCATCCAGGTTCGACGAGAATATCGCCATAAAATTTACGCGCTCCAGCAGCGGCACATCACTTTGCAAAGCCGTTTGCAAAATGCGCCCGTTAAAGGTGAGCCAGCTAAGGTCGCGGTCAAAAAAAGCGTAAGCCATGTTAGTTAGCTAAAGGCGCGTCGTTATGCAGCGTTGAGGCTATAATATATGCCGCCACAGCAATGATCAACCCAAACATAAATATGTTATAAGCTACTCTTAAAAAGCGATACTTCCGGCCCAACACCACGCCCTGGCTGTATACGTCCTTTATCAGCGTGCCGTATAAAAAGCCTCGGTCATCCATCACTTTAAGCATGCCGGCGGTATACTCTTCCAACCCCATTTTATAAAAATTACCAAAGAATAGCAGGTTAACCTTTTTATCGTCAATATCCTGCGTAGTAAAAGTCCCTTCGGGGATAGCCGGGCGGGTAGCCAGTATCGAAAATATCATAGACAGCAAACTCACCGTCAGCAATATAAAACTCGGTATAGCCAGGAATGCGTTTTCCTCTAGCTTACGCAACACCAAACTGATAATGGCCGACAGGATAATAGAGTTAACCGTAATTAAAATATGAGCCTTATTATCGGCCATATCGCTCAAGCGCTGGTTATTGCCCGATGTTATTCTGAACATGGTTTCAATGCCTTTGTCCGGCTTGTTTTTTTTCTCTTCTTTCTTTTTATCTTTTTTCTCGTCGGCAATAACTACTACCGGCACAGCTTGCACGGCAGCCTCGGTCTTGCTTTCTGCTTTGGTTTCCTTTGCAGCCTCTGGCTTATCTTCGGCAATGGTTTCCTGTTGTTTTTTCATTAGTTTGTCCAGGTTTTTTTTCTGCTGATCATGCAGTAACAACTGTGCGTAATCTGTAAAATAGGTATGTGTCTGTAGCAGCTCAATATTCTTCTGGCGCCAATGGTCCTTATCAATATCCAGGTGTTTTATAATATTAAACTCCTTGCGCAGCAGCTTGCTTTTGTCGGCAAAGTCATCGGTACCTAAATGGAACAGATCAGCATCGCACATAATTTGCTGCAGCTTACCGGTAGGTTTTTGAGGGATACGGGTGGCAAGAATACAATCATGCACTTTGGCAATTACCGCTTCATCAACCTTAAGGTGTTGTAAATGCGACACGGCCAGTTCGGCACCGGCAGCTTCGTGGTCGGCTTTGTCAATCAGGTAGCCAATATCATGAAACCATGCGGCGGTTACCACCACAAAAAAATCTTCGTTGTTAAGCTGGTAATGGTTGGCAATTTGCGTGGCGGCGTCAACAACGCCTTTGGTATGTTCCAGATCATGGTACAGCAAATCGGCATCATGATGGCCGTCAAAATACCTTAAAACGTATTGCTTAACATCGCTTAATAATTGCTGATAATTCATAGAAAAGGTGTTGGTGTTGCTCACCCAAATTTAATGTTTATATCTGTATTTTGTTTGGTGGATGGGTGTTTTTGTGGGATGAACGTTTAAACATATTTTAAAGACGGTTTAAACCAAGCGATGTTACCTAACATATATTTCAGCAAGGCTGACCCAGAGGGTCAAAACCTTTGTAGCAAAAAAAGACAAAGCTGTTATGACCCGGAGGGTCTACCCTTAACGTAAGCATTGATCCCTGTAAAACCTGCACAACGGTAGCCCCGCTGGGGCAAAAAAGAAACTGTAAATTTTTCTACAAAGGTTTTGACCCTCCGGGTCAGCCTATTATTGCGGTCCGGTATTATAATAGGCGTGTTCGAAACATTTTAAAAGCGACTTTTAAAAGGCGTAGCCTCGACAAATATTGTAGCCGCGGTTTTCAACCCGTGGTATACATCATCCATCGAAAGCGAGTGCCATCGGCACGGCCCGCATTATATGGATCGTGCCGATGGCACTCGTTTCTTGTGTTTGATTTTTTCGCCGGGTTGAAACCCGGCGCTACAATATGAGTCGAGCCGCTGGCTCTTTATTTACGGCGGTCCTCGATTACAAATTCAGACCACCTTCAGCCACTCTGCTGCTACCAAGCTGCTCCAGAGGAGCAAAATGTCGGTAGAAAAATCCTCTTAAATCTATATTTCGCGCCGTTAGGTGCGAAACTTAGGCGACCAACGAAACCCCTGATCATAGCGGATAAGTTATGTACCTACGGCACATATAAATTACTTTATATTATTTGCTACCGACATTAAACCCCTACGGGGTTATCTTCAAATGGCTAAGGGTGTTGATGTTATCGCTTCGTTTTTATGTTAGTCGGGATTTATAATCAGGCGTGTCCGAAACATTTTAAAAGCGACTTTTTAAGAGGCGTAGCTTCGACAAATATTGTAGCCACGGGTTTTAACCCGTGGTATTTGTAATCTATAGAAGATGGAGTGCCATCGGCACGGCCCATTTAAATGGATCGTGCCGATGGCACTCTGTTTTGTGTTTAATTTTTTCGCCGGGTTAAAACCCGGCGCTATAATATGTGTCGAGCCGCTGGCTCTTATTTTCAATTTGCAAGGTTTCGAACACTCCTGATTTGCAATCCGTGTATCCCAAAGAATAAAATCACGGCCCGGGATTACAAATTCCCACTTACCGCGGTCCGCGATTACAAATCCGAACCAACTTCATGACTCTGCTGCTACCAAGCTGCTCCAGCGGAGCAAAATGTCGGTAGAAAAATCTCCCACATCTATATCCCGCGCCGTTAGGTGCGAAACTTAGGCGACTAACGAAACCCTTGATCATAGCGGATAAGTTATGTACCTACGGCACATATAAATTGCTGATATTATTTGCTACCGACATTAAACCCCTACGGGGTTACCTTCAAGATGGGTAAGAATGTTAATGTTATTGCTTCATTTGTCTACGGATAACAAGCCATCCCCCCAAACCGAACACAATCGCCGCAATAGCAATTTGCAAAGGCACCCACGAATTTGCCGCCGGCAAATTCACCACCTCATCTGCCCCGGTTAACACCAGCGTATCCCAATAATATGGCAGGTACAATGCATCGGCAGACTGCGCATGGTTTAGCCAGTTCAGCTTGGCATTGTGCAGGGCGGCAGCTGTGCTTTGGCTCTTCGTTAAACCCGCGTACATATCCGCCGTAATGCGCGCCACCGCATCGTCATTAACATTCCATAACCCCGATACCGTGGCCGCGGTACCTATAGCTATAAAACCACGCGACAGGCTGATAATACCCTCGCCTTGTGCCAATGTGCCGTCGCCGGTGCGGCAGGCGCTTAGCACTACCAGGTTAGGCTTACGGGAACGCGCCAGCAGTTCAAACAAAAACAGTTTTTCTTTACCAAAATCAAGCGTAGGTTCATGGTTGGGGCCAGATAGGTAGGCGTGCGTGCTGATGTGCAGGGCAGCCGAATTTTCAAACGACTTAAAAAACGAAACAGTATTTACGTCGTCATCATACAAATAATTGCCTTCAACCAATTTCTCAATAGCGGCCGACTCCTGTTTTACGGCCATAATGGGTTTATCGTCGGCACTGTTATGCGTCATAAACAAACCGCTAAAACTGCCATTGTATTTAATGAGAAAGCGTAACTCACAGTTAACTGCCTGATAAGGTAGGGCCATAGCGACGGGGCGGGTTGAAACTTGCTATCGGTTATCAAGCCATCAAAAGACAAATAACCCAAAACATCATCAGGCACAATGCACAGTTTTTCATTTTTCTTTAGGGCGATATTTGCAAACAGCGTTTTATAAATAGCGTTCGACTGTTGAAAAAACACCTTAGGCGCGTTCACCATTCCAGCCGGACCATTACGATAAAAGGTATCTACAAAACCGGTTACCTGCTTGCGGAATTGTTTTGCCCCATCTATGCGGTTAATTGCCCACGCCGACCGGTTTTTAACTTCAATAACATACAAAGCTTCCGCCCCGAAAAAGAACTCCAATACATGCGCATCAACAGGCAATTTCTTCAATATTTCATCTGCCGATGCTACCGAACCAACGGCCGTTTCACGATATTTTTTATTGAGCAGGGCCAAATCAAACTTCAAGGCATCTATCTTTTTTTGATATTCGGCCGGGTTGTTTTCCGTCATCATCAAACGCTCATTATAGCTAATGGCGCGTTCCATATCCAGCTTGCGACGCAGGGCTGCGTCGTTCTTGCCAGCCGCCAGGTTGTGGTAGGTTTTCTGTAGGTCATCTGCCAGCGTACGCGCCTTGGTTTGTTCGCTCACCGCTAATATCAGGTTTAGATATTTTGGCTGTTTGGTTTGCGCGTAAAGGTTGTAGGCTATTTCAATGGTTTCTTCGGCCAGTTCTTTTCCCTCTTTTTGCAGGCGTTCCTTGGTTTTATTGTCGGCAAATTCCTTGCGCATTTTATCAGTAGCCAACAGCGCATAGCGCATGTTTTCAAGCGCCAAAGCAGGCTGCTTTAGCGCCATGTAGGTAAGCGCCTTTTCATGGAAGATGTCAACCAGCTTATTCTCGCCATAAATTTTGTTTGCCGGGGTGATGTTCTGCACTGTGTTAATGCGCATAATCTGCAACGCGCTGTTTAAACAATTTAGCGCGTTTTGCCATTGCCCCTGTAAACGACATATCTTACCCAGTTGTGTAGTCAGATAGGCTTTTTCGCGCTGCCTGCCGTCAGCATAATATTTGTTAAGCAATTGCAGCGCTGTTTTAAACTCAGCTTGCGACTTATTTAGCTGGTTGGACTGCAAATAAATATTACCCAACGTAGTGTGGCTGCCCGTTAAACCATAAGCAGTTTCGCTGTCTATATTTTTTCGTGTAGCGATGTTTTTAATAAGCAGGGCTTCGGCTTGCTTTAACTCATTTTTTTGGAGCAGTATATCGGCCAGGGTATTATTCAGATTAAACCGTACTTGTGGGTCTTGCACCAGTGCCAGTCCTTTAGCTACACTTTCCCCGGCGTCATCATATCGCTCAATATTGTAGTATGATATGGCCACGTTGCTGTACAGGGCGGCTACCTTATCGGCCTCGGCAGTTTTGTTAAGCGCCGCAATGGTGTTTTGCTGTATAAAAATAGCCCGCTCATAATCGCCAAGGCGGGCGTAGTTATTGCCCAGCGGCTTTACTATGTATTCGGCAAAATCAAACGCCGCCACGTTATGCTTTTTATAAAACGAATAAGCATCCTCATAACTGTTGATAGATTGCAAAATGTCGCCGGCCTGTAGTTGGTTATAGCCCTGGGTGGTTAGCAAGGTAAGCCAGGCTATTTGTTCATCGGCAGTCTTGGGTTGTCGCCAGGCTTGTTTGCGGGTGTCTGTTAAAAACGATTGCTGATTGGGATTAGCATTTGCGTAATCAATGTTGGCGTACAGCCATTCGGTTAAATTGTCCTGTTTTTTTAGCCCATTTAATATAGATTTTTTCGGATTTTTCTGGGCAAAACTCTGCAAACTGCAAAAGAACAGGCAAAAAAAAAGGCTGATTTTCCTAGGATTGATGAGCATTGGCAGGATGTACGGCAATGCTAAAATAGGGAATTTTCGCCAGTAAACGCGGGGGACTCACCCGGTCGACGCTTCGCTGGACCACCCTCTCTGCGCAAGCGCAAAGAGGGTTTGGAGAGTTTTATAAATAATCTTTCTAAATCAAAAAAGCCCTCTTTCAGACGAAGTCGAAGAGAGGACAGCGCGAGCGAAGCAATACGCGGGTGAATTGTCGCCTCCATATCGTCGCTTTTACCAAATTTTGGTGATTCACGCCAACTGTTTCGCTCAGTTTTTAGCATAAGCATCAAAAATCTATAACTATCTAAACAACAATACCTTAGTCCTGTAATCTTAAAGCTTTACTGCTGTTACAAACTGTTTCACTCTATTTCATAAAACAATGACATACAGTCATTTAAATAAAAACACTGTTTCATTTGTTTCACTTTTATTGTAAATAAAACACCTTGCTAAAACTTCCACGTTACGTACGTACTCGCGTTTGACGTACCCGACTTAGGATCATAAAAATACCTGAAACCAACAGACGGCCCTACCCTAACCAAGCCTACCACCACATCGGCAAAACCGGTGGCACGCACGTCTGTAAAGGTTTTGGTGATGTCTTGATTCAGGGCCTCGTAATTGCCGTTGGCCGTGCCGTTAGCACCCATCAGGGTGTAGTTGATGTTGTTTTTTAAGCGGGTACTGATGTCAACCGCCAACAGCGCGCCTACCCCTGCACCGATATACTTGTTAAAGTTGTAGCGCAGCGATACAGGCACAATATTGATGGTTGTCACCTTGGTCGACGTGGTTTGCGTACGACCGGTGATAATATAGTTCTGCTTACCGATGGTAGTATCCTTACGTATATTATTGACTGACCGTGTGTCTGATATCTCCTTGAAATCACTCAGGTAAATCTCGGCCTGCAGGTACTTGCCAAACGGCGAATAAGGCGCTATACTGGCCCCCAACACAATGTTGCGTTGCGTGATATAGCTGCTGCCTTTGGATTGTAACGGAAAGCCTATCCCCACAATAGCACCCGGCGACAACCCCATTTTGAACCTGCCGGCCGCACGATTGGTGTAGATGGGTTCGTTCTTGTCAAACACAATATCGGCACTGGTAAAGATGGGCAGCTTTGGTGGTTTCTCTTTAAACTTGATCTTGTACTCAACAAAACCCTGGGTCGAGTCGGCATCATTAACGCCGTCTTGCTGGGTGCCCGGCAAGTATATGTTGTTAAATATAAAGTGTACGCTATCTTTACCGGTCACCGTATTCATATAGCTTTGGTTAGCATAAGCCGCGGTACCCACCGGCACTGCAGGCTTGGTGTTGCTCACCACAATGGTTGTTGGATCAAACACCGGCGACAGGCTCACCCCTATATCCACCTTCTTGGCCGGCCCCTTGCCGGTGTTTTGAAAGCGTACTTTGTAGGTAATCTCGCGATTTTGGCCGGTCAATCTGTAGTTCATTCTCGATTTCCGGATAGACATCTTATTAGGATCATGCGATGCCACGATCTGCAATTCCATGCTAAACAGCTCACGCTCAACGGCTGGATCATCCGGGATAAAAACACCCGTCAGGCGTACAGTGGCGTTGGTGTCCTGTATCATCTCGGGCGTTGTCTTAAAGTGCATAAACACAAACTGCTCTGCCCCTGCCTTAAGGTTTTCAAAGTGCCAGGCCTGCTTGCTTTTAAAATTCTGCATCTCGGCACCAATGGCTGCGGCTTCTTTGGCCAGCAGGGCTTCGATCTCTGCTTTGCTTATGCCATAGCTAGTCGAGGCATAGTACACGGCCTGCTGCTTGTTCATCGCATTAGCTAACACCGGTTCGGCTTTCAACTCTGTCTTTGTTTCCTGGTGATAGGTGCGGGTTTCGGCCAACTCGAAGTTGTCGCTGCTAAACTCCCTATCGTTATATAAAATGGCGATGGTGCCGCTTATGGTTTGCTTCAAATTCTCGGGTTTGTTGCGGTACCCCATAATCATCATCATGTCGTCGCCGGGCTTGGGCATGCAGTTGTTCTTTAACCCTACGCTGCCGCCCATCTTAAAAAATCCTGGAATAGGTGCCGCCGCCAGCATCGCTTTTGGCGCTTTAACAACTACCGGTTTAGGGCGGGTTGGCGGGCGCTTGCCATCGTCATAGTTATTGGTGGCAAAAAGGCGTACATCAAACTTGCCGCTGTCCAGGTAGGTATGCAAAGGGTCTTTCTCAAAGCTGAATGTACCATCGCCAAACTCCCATAAATATGTGTAAAATGGGGCAGGCGCGCCGGCAACACCACGCAGGGGGCGCAGCTCTGAGCTAAACTTAGCCTGGCTGCTATCAAGCGTATGGTTAATAATAGCGGGAACGGTATCTGCCGGAATAAGTGCGGGTTTATCTTGAGCATGTAATTGCATAGCTATGCAAACAAATGCAAGGGCAAGGAGCTTTCTCATAATAGCAGGCGTATTGGCAGGTATTGTGAATTAAAGATAAAGTTAAAATTGTAAACAACACAAATAGCGATGAGTTTGAAACCCATCGCTATTTATTTGATTAACTGATGTTTTAGTAGTTATCTAAGCTATTGATTGATGCTTGTACCGCAGCCTGAGTAGTTTCGGCCAAAGTTAAAGTTACATTTTGGCTGGCTGATATGGTGGTTACCTGCTCTGCATAATAGTATTTACCATCTTTGATAGAGAATGAGATAAACTTACCTTCAACACCCACCGGCATTACGTTGTCATAACTTTTTACACTGTTAGGACCTGCAATGGTATACAGTTGAGCAACTACGTTAGCACCTTTAGCGCAGAAGTAAACATAAGTTTCGCCGCTGTATGAGTAGAATGAAGCAAGGGCGCCTGGGTTGTTAACCAAACTAACAGTTACCGTAGTTTTAGGGTTATTATAGCTATAGAAGATATCGGTATTTACCCAGCCGGTTGTGCCAAAACTAAAGGTAAAAGTGTTATTTACGCTGGCAACTTCTTTACCACCACCCTGGCCATTAGCGCCCTGACGCGGTGCAGCCCATGCCATTTGCGCATCCTGACCTTCAACCAATGGTTTGCCGCCCTGGTCTACACCTTCCCATAGCTGGGTTACACCATCGCGTTTAGCCGGTATGGCAATTTCCATTGGGGCGCCCAGGTTACGGTCGACACTTACACCTTCAGATTTTACATCTACATATATAAAACCGTCTGATGCCAGGGGCGCGCCGCTAATGTGATTGGTATTGCTACCCAGCATCATTACCGAGCTGCGTTTTAAAACTTCTATAACTTGCACATCAACCGGGCCAGTTACTGCTACACCGTTAATTTTTAATGAGCCCGGGGCAAAGGTAATTTTGGTACCGCCTTTAAATGTTGCTGTTTGTGGCAGGCTTGAGGCGTTAATTTTCACAGTTTGTACTTTAGGGCCATTGTTCTTTAAAAAATCCCTTGAGGTAGCATCCGGGTTGATCCTTACAAAAGGTGATTTCTGATCTTTAGTGCATGATACTAATGATAATGCTAATAATGCTACTGCTGCTACTGAGGTTAAAATTGACTTTTTCATGATTTCTGGTTTTTATGTTTTTTATTGCTTACTCTGTTTTGGCTTTTCAGCATCTGCCGTTTTTATCGTTGTTTGTAGGTATATCAGCGGCAGCTAAACTTTGTTACCCCCTTATCTGAAAAAAAATTAAAAATATTTTCATTTAGTGCTGTTTTAGCTATAAAAAAACATCAGTAACAATAAAAATTATGGCGTTGCCTGCGGCCCAGGCTGTCCGTTTATACGCCTGCAGGCATTAGGCGCGGCCGGCGCTGAGGCCCTCGCGTGGCCGGTATTCACTGCCATCCTTAACGCGGCCAGCGCGCATCCACATTGGCCGATATCAAACCATTAAAAAATTATTTGTATTTTCAAGCCACCTATTTTATGACAAAAGCACCTCACCCAGACCAGCGCTACATTACCGCATTGTTAAACAATGAGGTAGCCGTTATTGACGAGGTTTATAAAAGCAGTGCCCGCCAGGTTAAATCATACATATGCTTTAATAATGGCAATGAGGATGACGCTGCCGATATTTTTCAGGAAGCTTTAATAGATATATACAACCAGGCAAAAAACAAAGGCCTGCAGCTTACCTGCCCCTTTAATGCTTTTGTTTTTATGGTGTGTAAGCGCAAATGGTTTAATGAATTAAAAAAAAGATCATTATTACCGGTAACAAATAACGAGAACGATTTATTACATAGCAGCGAGGATACTTTTGCCTTAGCCGAAGAACTGGAGCAGCAGACAGAGCAACAAAATAAGTTTTTAGCTGCCTTTGAGAAATTGGGCGACAGGTGTAAAGAAATTATCGAATGGAGCATGAAAGGCGAAGCGCAGGAAAAAGTGGCCGAAGCTATGGGTGTTACTTACGGGTACCTGCGCAAAAAGAAATCGGAGTGTATGGCTTCGCTAATTAAATTGGTTCAATCGTAAAATAGAAATAAGGCAATGGAAGAGGATAGCATTTTACAGGCATCGCGGTATGTTGATGGAGAGATGGATGCGCAGGAGCAGCAGCAGTTTGAATTGCTGTTACAAACCGACGTACAGCTTAATGAATATGTAGCGCAATATCAGCAGGCAACGGCTGCCCTTAAAGCACACTTTGCGCCCGATGAAAACCGTAATGCGCTTAAACAAACCATAGTCACTTTAAATGCCGAATACTTTAAGCCTGAGGCTAAAGTGGTATCTATGAAACCACCGTCAAAAGTAATGTCGTTCAATAACTACGTCCGTTGGGCATCGGGCATTGCAGCCTTATTGTTAGTGGGCTTATTGATATTTAACCCATGGCGCAAAAGTTTGTATGATGAGTATAATACCGCTACCACCATGTCCATATCAGAACGGGGCGCGGGTGCGCAAACCAACCTGGAGAAAGCTGCATCGTTTTATAACAATAAAGATTTTAATAGTGCAGAGCCATTACTGGCAAAAGAATATACAACCGATACAGATAACAGCCTGGTTGCCTATTATTATGCCATAACACTTGTACAAGATGGAAAAACGGCAAAAGGACGTGATATATTAGAAAGTTTGTATAAAGGAGAGTCTGCCTTTAAATATGATGCGGCTTATCAGGTGGCATTAAGCTTCGTAAAAGAGAAAAATAATACCGAAGCTAAAAAATGGTTAGCACTGGTGCCTGCAGGCACATCAAACCACGTTAAGGCCCAAGAGTTAAGCAAGAAATTGTAAGCTAATAGCTTATTTAAAGATCTCGGTAATTACTTTGCCTTTGCTGTATTCCATTTTAAAGTTAAGTAGCTTGGCAACTGTAGCGCTAATGTCTATCTGCTCATAAGCAGTATGTACGCCAACACCCTTTTTAAAATCAGGCCCTATAGCAAAAAACTCAATGTGGCGGCAATCATCACAACCATCGCCATGATCCATAAAGCCAGTTGATACGCCGTTTGAATGGCGGCCATGATCATTGGTAACAATCAGCGTAGTTTTATCTTTATAGTGCTCATCGCCCTGTATTAACTCATAAATTTCTTTGATATACGCATCTGTCGATTTAATGCCCTCAATATATTTATTCCACTGGTTACCATGTGCAAAATAATCTGGGTCTTTAAAGTTTACCAGCATTAAATTAGGATGATAGGTCTTCATTACATTAGCAGTGTGCGCCATGGTAGTATCATCATAACGGTAACCTGTAAACGAGCCATTTTTACCACAATCGGTTTTAGGCAAATACTTTCCAGCCCACCCGTCCTGCTTGCAATTACCTAATATCTGAAGCTTATCTTTTGAAGTTATTATCCAGGCTTTCTCGGCAGGTTTACCGGTAGCTTTTAACCAGCTTTGAAATATAGAAGGATACTGCGGCATGTCCTGTCCCCAGTTTTCCAAATCTTCATAATTACCGGTGGAAATGGCATCATGGCCAGAGTCGGTGTTAGTGGTACCATTGTTTTTAAAGTTTCCTAACATCACGCCCTGTCCCCATAAATTGTAACGCTCAGGTATATTTTGCTTTGAGTGATCGCCCCAGGTTTCACTGTAACGCGGGCCATCAATTACAACTATGATAACGTTTTGTGTTTTGCAGCAAACTTCAGCTTTCTTGGCCGCATCAGTTGTTGTTGTAGTACCAGCAGAAATTTGCGTGGCAGTAGCTTGCGACGAACTATGCGTCATGGTTGAATCTGATAACCGGTTGCCGAGGGCGTCTATCTTTGATTCCTTTTTACAGGCGACCAAAGCACACACCAGCGCAAATACTAAAGGCAATAAATTAGGGGTATTAATTCGCATTCTAGTTTGTTAATTGGGTTGTGTATACAAGTATACAATTCACATTCCAATGTAACAAGAAAAATACAAAATTTATTTTTACAGCTAATACGCACAAAAAAGGGCGTTTTTATGTAAAACGCCCTTTTTTGTATGCTAAAATATACGGTCTGAAATTCCTCAATATGACCCCAAATTACCCTATTGGGGTTGCACTAGAAATTGCTGATATAATCGTCCACCAAATCAACCTGAGCGCTGTACCAATCACTTATGAAACTGGCTTCGCTGTTTAAATCTTGGGGGATATTGCCCCAAAGCACTCTTTCGCGTGCAAACGCTTTTGTGCTGCCCAAAACTTTTCTGTAAGCCTCAATACGTTCGCTAACTTTTGATTTACCCAATTGATCTGTTTTTAACTGTTGCCAACGTGTCTTTACCAGGCCTTTAAAATTAGCCGGATTTAATTTAACCAGGCGCGCAAACAAATTGTTATTGCCGTAGCCAATAATTGAATTTGGAGCACGCCCACCAGTTGCATACCTGCCTATTGAACCGTCAAGATCCCATACAGAGTAAAAGAACTTGTTAGCCACGCGCGAATCGTAAAAACTAAAGAATGTATTTTTATTTTGATTATCGGTAGCCCGGGTAATATTCATAAAAATGAAATAATCAACCATGTTGTTAATATCAACCTTGTTTTTTACCTGGTTTATAAATTCATCATCGGTTGAATTTAATATAAAGCTAATCTCGTCATATAAATAACCCCAGTTTGGCGCCGGTGTATCGCCCAGTTCAGGATATTCCAGCTCCCAGCCTACCCAGGTAGCGCTGGCATTGTTAAATGGCGACAGTCCATAAAAATCGGTTTCATTGGTCCAGTCATTCGCCTTATACATATTGCCGTACTGCTTTTTAATTTTAAGCTGTTTGCGGTCAAGTTTTTCGGTTAGGCAATAAACGCCCATGTATTTATAATTTACAAAAACCTCGGCCATATAGCCGCGCGTACCGTTAAGTGCATCAGGCTCGCTGGCAATGTGGGGTACGTTGTTAAAGCTATTCCAAATATCAGTGGCTAAACGGTTACGCATGCGCGACTGATCGACATACATAGCATCCAATATCCAGTTATTATCATCGCGCAAGCCTAATAACGATTTGTCTATATCATTGCCAGACGCGTCAACTAAATGTACAGAATATGATTTTTTTGGATAAAAACGAGACGTAGCACCACGCACAGAGACTGAGGTATTTGCAGATATTTCAAGCTGGCTCTTTTGTGCCTGGTAGTTAGGGTTAACTAATTTAAACGCCCCTGTTATGCGTTCATCGCCAATTGCAGCACCGGTATTTATTGTCACCATTGGCAATCCTGTAATTATCATGTGATAATTTGTTGCCAGGTTTATGCTATTAACAGCCTTAACAACAATCTCCTGGTCGGCCTTAAGGGTGTAAGAAACGTTGCTGCCATTTAAAACTTTTCTGTCGTCAAGATAAACTGCTTTAGTGGTAACAGTATCAAAGCTTATGGTAAAGCTTGTTAATTCTGCACCGACGGCAACCGGGTAATAAAAGGTATTCTGTGTAGAATCATACGCGCACGATGCTCCATTTATTTTAAAATTTTTAAGTTGAGCAGATAATACCGGTCCGGTCGGCGTTGTTTTACCACCGTTACTTCCGGTATTAACGTCAAGCTTATTATTGTCAAAATATGTTTTTTTACAGCCTGTGCTTACCAAAGCTAAAAGTAGTACGCCGTAAAATAAATGTTGCATTTTCATATGCAGGTGTCTGTGATTAAGTGTGTTATCGGCTATTAACCCATGTAATTAAAAACTACATTTTATATTTGAGAATGTTTTATCGGCCAACTATACATTGTATTGATAAACAAGCTTGTTACAATATTTAAGCTACTTGTTAAACCCTATTAGTATCACTTTATAGCAAAACATTACCATCGGGTTAAAAGCGGCTGTAGTCCATTTAGTGATGTTGCGTTAACAGAACTAACCAAATAGGGTAATTATGAAAACCAGTACAACTATCTGAATATCAGACTATTAATAAATTAAAAAGTTTAATCTCCATAATAAAAGCTGGTTTAGGGGCGGCTTTTACCGGTGATCTGTGCTGTTTATAACGCTTAGGGGAAGCAAGATACAGCTGTAATTAATTAGGTTTAAATATCGTTATTTTATTTAGCAAAGTTAAAACTGATATGATCTGTAACATCATATCCTATAATAATGTTACCGTAACAATTTTGTGTTGTTAAACTTTAGCCTTATAAAACGCGGGCGGTACATATTAGGATCTGCCTGCAGATCTTTCAAAAAATCTGTCGAATTCAAATTATAAGAAATAATCAACTCGCCAGGTTGCGAAAGGATGGGATGGCCTTTTGCATTGTACACAAAGTAATTTTTGCCGGTAATGTCAGCACTGCAATCCCATATCTTGATAGTTGGCCCGAAAGGTCCATATGGTGTTTTACCAATGCGTAAGCCTATATCTTTTGTCATGGTGCCTACCTGAAATATCATTGCATAGCGCCCATCGGGCAGGGCAGATACGCTTAACTCATTAGATACCCAATCTGCTATTTTATCTGCCTTATTAATATTGTGTACCCAAATTTTGCCGTCCCAATAAGTCCATTTATCGTAACTATCAAAATCTGCCGGCAAAACGCGTGCAACTAATACATTCTTCCATTTGCTAACTACGCCATACACATAAATGTAACCGTCGGGGTTTGGCGCCCCAGACGTTTTGGTATTAACATATACAGCCGCACCAAATGAGCCCATGCCCTCGCCTTTATCTCCTATATAAAAGGGCGTGTCTTTCTGTTGCTGTCTAATGTATGGTGGCTTATCTCCAGCCGGAATTTTAATCAAAACGTTACCTACTTCCTTAAACCCAAAGGCAGCTTCACTAACATTTGTTATGCGATAACCAAATATGTAAAGGCTATTATTTAAGGCCTGATTTACAAAACCATCTCCTAACCAAAAATAGTCTTTAGGCCCTGCCTGTATAGTTTTCGGTATAAAAATCGATTCAGGCTTACCATCCTTTGTTTTATCCCAGTAATAAGTCATTGCCGTGCTCATCGGTTTATTACCCTTCAGTATACCCACCGAGTTATGTACCATCACCGCGCCAGGCTGAAGCTTGCCGTGCTTTATGGTACCTATCATACTATCGCTAAATATAAACAGCACCTTGCTGGTTGTTTTGGCGGCACTATGCTCAACGCCATCTAAGGGGATAGTAAAAATCCCATCGCCGCCAAACCAGCCGGTATAACGGTTAAAAAGGGCGTTCCAATCAGCAGCAGGCTCAACTGTGTAGTCAAGTGTTTCCGGTTGGATGGGTAACCGTTTATCCTGAGCCAAACCCGTAAATACTAAGCAAAAGTAGCAACACAAAAAAAGACCACTCCTTTTCATTTAATTACCAAGCGTATACATTTGTTAATAAAGTAATTATACTAAAATATTGATACAGACAACGAAACTTTCTATATTGCAGTACGTATAAATGCATGGTAGTTGTAGAAAACCCCCTTTCACTATTACCAATTATGCAGATACGCATGTATCAAATCTAAAAGTCCTATACCAAGGCTAAGTATTATTTGTTGGATCTAAACCTTTTGAATTATGCCAAAATACTATTTTGACAGGCTTGACTTTTTACATAGTTTAATAAAAAAAAGGGCCACCGGAGCGCCAGAGCAGTTAGCAAAAAAACTAAATGTAAGTGAGCGCACCACTTTTGAATACATCGAAATTTTAAGATCGTTAGGGGCTGATATTAAATACAGTCGCGACCGTCAATCTTATTACTATACTTTAGACGGCAGCTTCGATTTTCATTTTAAGCAAACCTAAGCCGGTTTTACCCCAATAAGAAGCTAAATGCAGTATCAACACTGCTTCAAATTATAGATAAAGAAAAAGCCCGACCATTTTTAATGCCCGGGCTTTTTCTCTATCTATTTTAGATTATTCTATCTAAACAATTGGAATTCTGACAACTGTAATAAACCGTCACCCCAGTTAGCTGTAATGTTCAATCTAACCATGCTGTATTCTTTTGGATCAGCAATTGGGAAGTAGAACAGCTTTTTGAAGCCTTGTGAATCACTTGTTGCACCTAAGTCAGTGTTAGTATCTCTGAAGTTTTTAGCCATTGTAATAGCGTCCATCTGAGTCCAGGTACTACCACCATCGCTTGAGCCTTCAAGAGTCCATGATTTCGGATCCCTTGCTTTTGCGTCATTTGCACTACCGATAGCATATAATTTAATTTTCTGAGGAGTCAAGAAAATGAATACGCATCTTAAAGGATAGGTGAATGTACCGAATGAACCACCTACCAGGAATTTGGTATCAACGTTACCGTCAACCAACTTCGAAGCGTTCTCGTTAGCATTGCTAATGTTATCCTGGCTTGGGGTCCAGCTTAAACGGTTACCCGTTACGTTCTCAACCAAACCATCAGTAGTTACGTTACGTGTAACAGTTACAGTTGAACCTTTATCAGTAACAACTTTCAACGTTACACTGTTGAAAGTGTTCACGAAAAAGCTTTTCTTAACTGCAAAGTTATCAGCTACTAAACCTTCTATAACAGTAGTTTTTGCTGCAGAAGTAAAAGAAGCAGCATCAACAAAAGTCCATGTAGCTTTTACAGGGGTAGCTTTTACCGTAAGTGAAAATCTAACCTCTGCACTGTTTGATGTAGTTACACCAGTTTTAGCCGCAGCAATTTGGCAAATAGCATCCGGAATAATTGGAATATTAGTGTATTTATGCGAAATATTACCCGTTGATGAAGTAGCTTTCAAGTCTACCTGATAGTTCCATTTCGGATTAGCACCAGGATCGCCTGTTGTTAAATAAATGTGTTTTGGGTTATCAGCAACGCTTACAGAATCATCACCAAATCTCCACTCTAATTTAGTGTAGTTTTTTGATAAATTCTGGAAGTTAAAAGTAAACCCGTCATTTGCATCCGGAGTAACTGTATAATTCGACACGGGATTAATAACCGCAGAATCAGCTCCAACTACATCAACTTTCTTTGAACATGAAGAGATCACAGCTCCCATGCAGAAAAGTAGTCCAAGTGGTTTAAAAAATTGTTTCATATCAATGTTTAATTTAATATACGTAAACTAAATTAGCTCTTTCTTGTGAAAATAGTGCCTCTAAAATCATGAGAACCTGTGTTCATAAACACTTTAAAGATATGGTAACCTTTTTTCAAAGTTACATCTGCTTTGTGTTCTAACTGGTTACCATACGCACCGGTATTTCTAACTGATATTTGCGTTGGAGTTAACAACACGTTATCTAAAAACGCAGTTACTCTGCCGTTAGTATTATTTGACCCTAATAACAACGCCATATCATACACACCGTCTTCCTCTACATTTACGCTCCAGGTTAGGTATTCGTTGTTACCAACCCATCCTACTGCGCTTCTTGGCGAATAATCACCGGCAACGTCAACATAGTCAGGTAAGCGCCAGTTACCGTCACCTTCTTTAGTATTGTTATCATTGTAAGCAACGCCTTGGCCACCAAGGTCATAATAAGCAGCGTAAATTGGGGCTGACACCGCACCAATTGCACCTTTAACTACGAAAGGTGTACCATAATATGGTCTGAAAAAGTTAGGATCGATTACAAAATAATAAGTCTTACTCTCTTTTTCACTTACCTTATATTTAGTAGGGTTTTTTAAAGTGAATGCAACTGTTGGATATTTCAATGTTGGCGCACCAGCAGCAGGCTGTACCGCTAAAAGGACATTGATCTTAGTGGTGAAAGTAAATACCGCAGTGTTTGTGCCTGCTTGTATTTTGATTTTAGGATCAAATGATATTGAATTTTGCGCATAAGTTTGAGAAGTAGACAATCTACCAGAGTTGATATACTTGGTAACACTATCCTGCGCAAATACTGCGTCAACTGTCACTTCTGAACCCGGATCGCCTTGTAAAGTAACTGGTACGCTAACAGTAACGTTCTGTGTAGTTAAAACGTAATTAGCCGGGCTGGAAACAACATTTACTACGTTTGAAGTTGCGCCTGCAGCCCCAAAATAAATTTCATGTACGGAAGTTGGATCTAACAACTCGCCCGTCTTTACTGTAAGTATAGTCGCACTTTTACCGGCTGCAACAGCATTGCTTTTGCCAACAGTACCAATTTTGATAACGGCAGCCAAAGTTTGGCCGTAAAGTACCTCCATTGCAGATCTGCTAACTACGATATTTGTTGTAAAACTAGTTACACCTGCAGGGATATTAAGTTGCGGAAGTACAGCCGCGCCACCAACCGGGAATGCAACAGTACCTACCGGCAAAGTTCCGTCAGTAATAAGTTTTGCAACAGTATCAACATTTGTAGACAAACTAACAGTAAACGCTGTTGTTGTAGGAGCAGAAAAGGTAATAGTATAAGGTATAGTAAGCTCAGCGCCGGTAAGCGTGTAGGTACTACCCTTTACTATATCAATTTTCGAGCTTGCGGATACACTTACTTTTCCGTAGGACTGACTACCAACCACGTCAGCTAGTTTCTCGTTTTTACACGATACGCCTAATGTAACAATTAAACCTAAAACGGCTAATTGTACGTGACTAAATATTTTTTTCATTTGTTTAAATTTTAACTAGTAGGTTAAGTAAGCGAGAGGCTGCATTTAAAGCAATCTCTCGCTAAAATATTCTTAATTAGCAATCCAAACTTTGCCATCTAACGCCCATGAAGTTTGACGAGCAATGTTAAACCAACCCAAAATTTGAGCAGGGATGTCTGAATTCTTTGGAACTCTCAAACTCAAATCGCTGGCTGCTGGCGAGCAAATTAAATCAGTAAATGCAGTCCACTGATAACCGCTCATCAACGGAGGAGTGGTGCCGCTAGCTGGTGGAATTGCAGTGTTAGCTTGAGATTGATTTAATGTCATATCAGCTACACCGAATCTGTCTTTTAATACGGTACCATTACCTTCATTGATAGGCCAGTAGCCTAACAAGAAACTATAGAAAGGGTGGCTTCTGTCTATGCTTTGATCACAAGCATACTGTCTTACAACAGCATCTGGCAAAGCGGCTTTGAAAACTTTGAATTCTTTTAATTCAACATCTATCTGTCCAAAAGAGTTGATAGCTTCACCACCATCTATCTCGTTTCCACCAGTCCAACCTAAACGTAAGAACGAGTTATTGTCAAAGTTCGAATTTGCAGGTATCACATAAGGAATTGTAGATGGATTAGCAAGAGAACCACTGTTTTTGTTAGATATACCCGGAACACCGTCAGTATATAATCTTACTTGTCTATTACCATTCGGAGTTCTTTCCACAACAGCTGTCAAATCATGCCAGGTATCACCGGTAAAATCAACACCTAAAATTTCTTCATTTAAACCAGTCGCACCAGATGTATTACCTATTAGCATTACACGCCAGGTGTTACGGATTAAGCACAAATTCCACCCGCGCGAGCCGCCATTATTTCCCCAATTGGTGATAGGCGCAGGGTTCAGCATAGTATGACTAGGCGTACCTTGCTTGCCCAAAAAGCCTGGCCATTGGTAGTAATAGTCGCCTCTTGAAACGTTATACGGATTTTTACGTTTTTTTATCTTTACAGAAATAGTAAAGCTTGAAGTATCACCAAAATTAAACGCTGTAGATAAGTTTGTACCTAATGCGTCTGTACCTCGTACTTCGGCTACACCTTTATGAGGCCATCCTCTAAATCTTACCGCATTACCTACGTAAGAGTTACCTACAAAAGGCTTAGCGATAAAAGTTGGGTTATAACTTGCGTTATAAATTATAGTAAAGGTGTTAGCATTTGTGTTACTAAATACGGTTTTATCATCCTCGCCCACACCTAAAGTAAACGGACCGCCTCTGTTTGAACTGATAATAACCAACCAGTTTTCTTTCGTGAAAGTAGCTCTTGATTTAACAGAAGCTAAAATAGCGCCAACCTGAGTATCAAAAGCAGCAATAGCGTTTTTGTAACCCACGCTGCTGTTGTCAAATTTATCGGCTAAACCAGCTGCTTGTACAGCAGAAAACTCACCAACCACCAAATCAGCAGCATCTGTTTTCAGAAAATCAACCATACGGGTTTTAACAGCCTCGTCATTGGCCAAATTCTCAGAAACGTCAGCTCCGGTAGTTAAATTGGTCTTAAACGCAACTGATGACGCAAACGACGCGATACGCGTGTCCTTGTTTACAGACTTTATCCTATCAAATATAGTCTTGTAAGTTGCCAGGTTATTACCCGCAAAGTCCTCGGTTAAAACATTGTGTTTCTCTTTTTTTACGCCGGTAATCATATCAGCCCAGTTAGTTGCATTGGTCTGCGTAGCGTCTGACAATGAATTCCAGGTGTAAATTGAATTTGGTATTAGAGATTTAAGCGTAGGGATTGCTGCATCTCTAACCTGAGTACCTCTGGCGCCATCTACAATGATGTAAAGCACTTTAGGCTTTAGAAAAACGTCCTTGCCATCCGGAATCGGCGCCGGAGCAGGTATTTCTTTATCAAAACCGTGATTACATGCTGATAGGGCCACTACCAAGAGAGACATACCAAGCAGTTTGGCTTTAAATTTTTTCATGTTATATCTTTTAATTTAGTTCGTTTATGTTTGGTTATGCTGAAAAGCATCTGCGTTAGCCACAGGGTAACGCTAATTTAACAATATTATTATATTAACAAAAAATAATATCTTATAATTCAAGCTTTACTCTGATAAGGTTACGTCTAACTTTACCATCAAAGTTACTGAAGCTACCCATAATTAACAAGGCACGCTTATTATCAGCTGATTGCATTTCGTAAGTATCTCTGATTGCACCTGTCAGGTTACCGGTTGTGTTAAATCCATCGGCTAAAGTACCATCAGAATTCAAGATACAAAAGCCATTTCTGATAATACCGTCATAGGTTCTGAAACCACCGCCTACTACGATCAAGCCATCAGACAAAGTTTTGGCATAAGTAGGTATACCACCACCAAATACTTTAGGTGTAAATGTATTATCAACAGAGCCATCCTCATTTAATCTAACCATATATTGAGACGCTTTACCTGCAATAGTGTTAAATAAACCTACGGCTAAATATTTTTTAGTGGCAGCGTCATATGACACAAAACCTATAACCTGATCTGCGCCAGCGCCAACGTTAAATGATCCGTCAGGAGAACCATCCTCAGCATTTAATCTGATAATTCTACCTGCAGCCGCACCATCAAAAGTGGTAAACTGACCGTAAATTAACAGCTTACCTGCAGTACCGCCAGCGTGCATAAGAGAACGGATAGGGCCGTTAGCACCAATTTTACTCTTACCAAGCTGATTTTTATAACCAACAGCGTTTGCATCAAAACGCCAGGTTTTGTCAAGCGAACCGTCTTCGTTTAGACGTGCAATTGAACGAACATCGATACTATCTGTAACTGTACTATCCTTATAATCAAAAGTGTATTGATCATAACGACGAGAAACGTAGTAGTTAAAGTCGCCGGTAATAATCATTTTATTAGTACCAACCGGGTAAATTTCATGGATACCACCAGTTGTACCACCGTTAAATGCTGGTACAAATTTGGTTTTGTTTGTATACGTTAAAACCTGCGTAGTATCTACCTGGCCTGATGTATTTATCCTGGTAATTCTGCTTATACCACTACCTTGTTGAGCATAGCCGGTTAAATCACCAACTACATAGTAGTAAGGGCCAATCTGAGCCATATCCCAAAGCGTACTGTTAGCTGCCGTTCCTGCCAAAAGCGATCTGTCCCAAGTTCCGTCAGGGAAAATTCTAACTATTCTGTTTTGACGTGAAATATTACCTTTACCATCATAGCTTTGGAAAGCGCCTAATAATATCAGGTTTGAAGTTAACGGCACTGGAAATGCTTTAAATACCGCGTTATCAGCACCCGATACTGCTACAAAGGTAGGGTCGATATTAACTCTACCTAAAACAGTAAATTGTGGACCAAATACTAATTGGCCGTCCACAACAAAAGACGTAACACCTGTACTGGCATTACCCGGCACTTTAACAATAATATTTGACTCAGTTACATTAACAATTTGAGCTTCCTGACCATTAAATAAGAATTTTAATACTTTCTTATCATAGTGGGTTTTCGCGCCAGTTACGCTAATTGTAACTTCTGTACCCGCCAAACCTTCGGCCGGTACAGGTAGTTGCTGGGCATTTACTGAGATACCCAGAGCTGCTTTACCACCTGCATAGGGATCATTAAATACGGTAGTTTGCTTTTTACAGCTTCCCATCAGCATGCCCGCTACTACCAATAATAAACCAGTATATTTAAGTTTCATAATCATTATATTAATTTCAAAAAATCCTTTTAAATATAAATTTTTTGTGTGATTTATTTATTCAAGATAACGTCATCCTGGAAATCCATCCACATACCGAAATACTCCGCCATCCATTGATCCAGGCGAATATCACCCAATCTGGTTGTGTTTGGTACAAACTGAGCAAGTACGTGCACAACACCATTTGTAGGTTGAACGTCTGACGTTGCTACAGCAGCGGATGAAAAATAGTACGCGCTTGGATTTGAAGGATCAACCACAGCAGCTATACACAACTGACGGTAACCGGCATATCTTACAGAGTTTGCTGAGTTGTAAACAACACCAACGTTAAGAAGATCGCCGTTATATCCGTAGTAATAACCTCCTGGATATAATGGTCGCAAATCGAAATCCAATTGAGGAAAGTCTTTCATCAGATACTTGCCTTTCATAATATATCTTTGCAAGTATTTTCTCCAAATCACTGGAGGGATATCAGAAAGTTGTTTAATGGTATCCTTATTCAAATTGAATAATCTCTGGTTAAGACGGTTTTGTAAAAGTGGAATATTACCGTTTACAATACCGATGGTACGTCTTACAACCTCATCTGTAGGAGCAAAAAATGTAATATTCTCTTTTGAAAACGCATCTTCCATACCTGCAAGTTTGATTACCTGAACAATAGTATCAAACTTAACTGGATTAGATTGAAGATATTGCAATACTGTACCGTTAAATTTAGGCTCGGCCAGACCGCCGTCTTGATAATACTTGTCTTTTGAACAAGACGACACTGTTATAGCAAGTACTACTGAACAAACTATAAGTGTAATGTATTTTTTTGTAAAGTTTCTCATTTGCTTAATAAAATTATTCTAAACCAGAGCCTACCCAATATGAATTTAAGCTCATAAGCGGGTTGTTATTTAATGCAGATACGTCAATTGGCCAAGTCCAACCACCTCTTGCATACTTATCTGAAGTCAGATAGTTATCTGTATACAGTCTGTTTGTAAGTCTTTTGGTACGAACAAGATCGAAATAATGCGATCCTTCACCCATTAACTCTTTAGCACGCTCATAAAAGATAGCGTCTTTTAAGCCATAAGGCTCGCCGTTAGGATTTGGAAACTCAGGAGATGTTGCTCTTTTTCTAACAATGTTTAATAATGTGGTTGCGTCTGCATCTTGATTTAACTCTGCAAGTGCTTCTGCACGTAACAAAATCGCGTCAGCATAACGGAAAATCATAAACGTGTTATCTGGCAAACCATTTACTGAACCTGCGCCACCGTCAATAGGGCTGTTGGTTGCAAACTTTTTCATTTGGAACGTTTCAGCGTTTTGGTTAAATGGCTCATCAAACCAAATAGCAAGACGGTTATCTTTTGTATCTGGATATAACTTTTTCATATATTCAGCTGTAAGAACAACTGGACTGGTACGGTTATCGTACTCTGGCAATTTGTAAGGGAAGTGTGTAAACGCATCACCTATTGGCGCCAATGCAAATGGAATGTTATTTGGATTGTAGTTGACGCTATTAAATAATTCAAACAAACCTTCTTCAGAACGACCTTTCATTACCACAGCCCACTCGCTTAACGATAACAGTCTTGGAGCACCAGATACCTGAGCTTCATCCATTAATTCTTTACCAAGTGCAGCGGTTTCTTGATAATAAGCAGTTTTACCACCTAAATCAAAACCCGCATTCCACATGTTCATGTTCATTAATAAACAAATTACTGCAGACTTACTTGCTCTGATAGAACGGTTTGATGGATCTGTTACTGTAAGAGGAAGATCATTTTTAGATGATCTCATATCCGCAATACATTTTTTGATCACCGAAACCATGTTTTCTCTTGGTAGAGGGTCTTTTTGGTAAGCGTTAGTGTAATAAACAACGTCACCATATAACCTTACCATAGTAAAGTAGCAATAGTTACGTATAAACTTAGCTTCGGCAATATACTTTTTGGTTTGATCCTGGTTTAATGAAGGGATACCTTCCTGAAGTTTATCAACCAAAATGTTTGCGGCTTGTATTACTCTATAATACTCGCCCCATTTTGTAAGTGCCGAAAATCTGGTAGGGTTGGTTACACCAGCGTCGTCTCTTTCTGCTACCGCAAATAATAAATATCTGTCGCTACGGGTACCGTTAACTTGAATATTAACTAAACCCGGCGTAGTACCAGAGTTTGGAATTCTGTTTTTATGTCCGCCTAGAAGTGCCACATCTCCTCTAACAGCACGGGCGCCGCTACCACTCGATGAGGGAATAGCCTCACCTGAACGGAATTCGCCAGTTGCACCTGCTGTATTGGTCTGCACATATTTATCATATAGCTGACCATACATGTCTGTGATATTGGCTTCAACGTCTTGTACAGACTTGTAATAGTTATTTCCGGTTACCTTATCTATAGGGGTGATATCCAGAAATTTCTTACAGCTGTATTGTGAAGCAACCATCACAACCAGTAAGCAAATAATAATCTTTTTCATATCTTCTCTGTATAAATTGAATTAAAAATTGACATTCAGACCTAAAGTATAAGTACGTGGGTTTGGATATGCCCCGTCAATATCTTTACCTAAGTTATTAACGTTTTCAACGTTAGGACCTGAGTAAGGCGTAAATACGGCCAAGTTACTTGCTGTAAACGTAGTTCTGATTGCGTTAAGACCTAAACGTTTTACAAGATCTTTAGGTAAGTTGTAAGACAACGTTGCCTGGTTTATCTTAAAGTAACTACCATCTTCTTGCCATAAAGTCTGCTCACCTCTAAAGTTATTCATGTATTGCTCATGAGCATAGTTGTAAACGTTTGCATAGGTTGCTGTTGCATCACCTGTACCTCTCCATATACGAAGGTCGCCTGGAGATGGTACGGCATTAGTACCAAAAGGGTTGCTTAGCGCTACTAAACGTTGTGCTAATGAGTTATTTAATACAGAACGTACAGCAGTGTATGAACAGTATACGTTCAAAGAAAATTGTCCGTAACCAATAGTGTTGCTGAAACCACCAGTAATTAATGGCTGAGTGTTACCAGAAACACTTCTGTCTCTAACATCAATCACATAGTCACCATTTAAATCTTTCAATCTCGCATCACCACCCTGGTAAGAGTTAAGTGGGTTGTTGCCTACTAAGTTTCTCAATCTTACACCTGTAACTGGGTCAACCGGTACTTGTGCTGTAGTAGCATAAACACCTTCGTTAGTAAACAAGTAGTTAGATAATGAGTTACGACCAACACGTTTTGCTAAGAACTGACCTGAAACATCAAGACCGTTTGAGCCAGAGATATCAATGTACTGACCGTTAAAGATAGCCGGCAATTTAACCAACACGTCATAGTTTAACGCGCCGTTAACGTTCATTGTCCATTTAACTTTAGCGCTTTGTTTAAGCGGACGAATGGTTAAAGCTAACTCATAACCGTAGTTAGAAATAGCACCATCGTTACTTTGGAAGCTACCAAAAGCTAACACGTTTGAAAGGTTGATTGATACAAGGTCATTAGTAACCGCTTTATAGTAGGTATCAAATGTGATATCTAAGTGGCTGTTAAATAAAGTTGCATCAAAACCTAAGTTGTACTGAAGTACTTTTTTAGGTAATAAGTTCGGGTTAGGAACTCTACCAAAATCGATACCAACACGCGCCTGGTTGTTATAGAAACCATTTGGATTGTATCTACCATAAATGTCTACCAAGTTACCGATAGGGTAAATGTTCTGACCAACACTTAATCTTAAGTCAGCCTGATCAAGCCATTTTGAAGTATGGTTTGCAATCCAATCTTCCTTAGTAATGTTCCATCTAAAACCAACTGAAGGGTTTTTAGTATATGGATCAACCGGACCGTTTGCTGATGAACCATCCAAACGATAGGTAAGGTCTAATACGTATTTCTTTTTAAAGTCATAAGTGAATGCAAATGCATATGAAGCTGTTCTTAAATCGTAGAAGTTGTCCAATACACCTGCACCTCTTGATAAGTTACCATCGTAACCACTTGGGCCTTCGTACTGATCGTTTGGAGTACCTGTGATACGAGTGTAGCTTTGTTGTCTTTTCTTAACATAGATCTCATTGAACACGTTAAAGAACAAATTGTGTTGACCTAATGATTTAGTATAAGTAAGGTTGTTTCGATTGTATAATTCTGAAGAATATCCGTAAAAATTGTCAATTCTGGCAAACTGTCCGTTTGCCGCTGCTGGTAAAAACTTATCTTGAGTTTCAATCTCATAAGTATAGTTACCGTTTGTTTGCAAACTTAAACCTGGCAATAACTCATAAGTAGCGTTTAAGTTAGCACTTAAGTTTTTAGGACCAGAGCTCTCTCTGATGTTTAAGCTTGATAATACATCGCTTGTAGCTAACAGGAATGACGGGCCCGGCTGCAATGTTGATTTATTACCGTTTGCGTTAACAACAGTTTGTAATACCTGGTTACCACTACCTGACCTAATTCTAGCCATTGAAGTTCTGATTTGGCCAAAGAAGCTCAATTTAGAAGAAGGTTTAAACTCCATGTTCATGTTCATACTGTAATTCTCGAAACCGGTTTTTTCAATCAAACCTGATTGTGAGAAATACTTCAAGTTAACTTTATAGTTAAATCTTGCATCACCACCATCTAACGCGATGTTGTGAGTAGTATTAAATTTATTAGCATAGAATATACCTTGCCAGTTAGTTGAGTTATTATAATATGCATTCAAACTATCTGAAAGGAACTGAGTGTTACTTAGTCTATATTTATCATCGTTGATACCGTATTTGTTAATCTGTCCAACTTTAAAAGATCTCTCAGCCGCACCACCTAAAGTTTCGCGTAGTTTAGGTACTGCTGATAAATAAAACATCGCAGAATATCTGATAACCGGAACTTTTGATTTACCTCTCACCGTTTGGATCAAGATTACACCGTATGCACCTCTTGAACCGTACAATGCAGTTGCAGTCGCATCTTTCAAGATCTCCATGCTCGCGATATCCTCTTGAGGAATCAATGAAAGCGGGCTTACGCCTGGACCTTGTTGATCAAAACCAAACTCAGAAGCTTTATCAGCATCCAATGGTACACCGTCAATTACATATAAAGGTGATGTTGGTTGCAAGAAAGCAGCGTCGCCAGTACCAGTTGTAGCAATCGTAGATAAACCACGAATGTTTACAGAACCACGCATACCCGGTGCACCTGTGTTATTTTGAATGTTCAAACCTGCTACTTTACCTTGTAGTAATTGCTCAACGTTACCCACCGGGTTGTCTTGAACCTCTTTACCGGTAATGATATAAGATGAACCTGTTGTTTGATCACGGTTACGTTTAACGTAACCACGAATTACAACTTCGTTAGCTTGCTTAGCGTCCGTAGTCATGTTAATGTTAACGGTAGTTTCGCCAGCTGCAAGTTTATGACTTTCAGATTTATAGCTTACAAACGTAAATGTAAGTACAGAGCCTTCATCTACGGTAACGGTGTACTTACCGTTAATATCCGCTTGTGTTTTACCCCCTTCGGCCTGAGTGCCAATAGTGGCGCCTGTTAATGGCTCTTTTGTTACTGCATCTAAAATGGTACCTTTTACGGTCACCTTTTTAACTTGCGCCATCAAATTCTGGCACATAAGAAGGCAGCAGAAAAACATTAACGGCCAAATAATTTGTTTTCTCATTGTATATTAGTTTTTAGTCATTAGGGTTTCTAATCGTTTTCAAACTTAGGGTTGGCGGTTTTAAAGTGGAATACGATTTCCCAATCACCCTTTTCGAAAATTGCGAAATCAAGAAGGATCTTTCCTGTTTCCCTCTGGCCACCAAAGCCCAGACGTGTGAAACTAAATTCAGCATGTGCCAAGTTTCCACCAGTTTGGTTAGTAACACCTCCTACGGTATATTTAGAAGGGATTCTAGCCAACGGGATAGGGTAAGCTACGTTGTACTCCATGTAGGTGTGTGCCGCATTCAGGAAAGAACCTGGCTGCGTACCATCCGGAGTGAATCCATGAACCTGATCAAGCCATTTTGTAGCATTAAATCTAGAAGGATCAATAGCTACTGAGTCCTTATCTAAAAACTTAAATCTTAATCTGTGACCGATAGCTGCAGCGTCTCCGGTTGGGTCTGTAAATTTGCGAATGTATAGATACACAATACCGCTGGTATTGTTACGACCATCCATAACCAGGTTATTGGTTGCGTTACGTATATTCTGTACGGTAGCAAAGTTACGTACCAGTTGGCCACCACCCGGAAGGGTTTTATTAGGCATACCTGTAACCTTATTATAGTCATCATTAGGAAGATATGGTTGATCCCTTTGCGGAATAATAACCAAATTCTTAATAGTTCTTGTGCCGCCGCTGTTAGAAATTTTCACGTCGAAATAGTTTTGATCCTGCGGAAACACAACCGAGTCGGCTGGTCTAACCAAAGCCGGTGTTGCTGTGTACCACAAAACAAAATCACCATTTCCTCTCGCTTCTAACAAACGGTGGTTTTCAAGTTTTCTTTTTGCTTCAATTTGGGCAAGGCTTGTTTCCTTACCGGTATATTCGCTTGTCCATACTAACGTTGGCTGTACGGTAAGCAGGTATTCTGCCGAATTACCATCTCCCTTCCTTGGGTTCTTTATCTCAAAAGTCATCGGGAAGCTAGAGTTAGCCGCGTTAAATATGTTACCGCCATTTAAAATGGTAGTTCTACCTAAAATTGGCCTAAATTCTTTTGCAGTATAGTCAGCCTGACCGCTTAAATAATTTTTCTCATCAGGCAGATTAAATATCTTTCTGCAACCAGAGAAAGCAATTACAGATGCTAACAATACAAAAGTTTTATATCTCATTGTGTTCTGCATAACATGGTTTACTTTAAACATTTCTTTTTATATTACAATTGCTCTCTGTAGTTCATAGTCCACTCCGAAATTTGGAATAGATCGTCCAAAGATGAACCTGTACCAGTAAGCAAAATACGCATTCTGTAACCTTTGTAAGCCACAGTGTTAGGGAAATCAAATATCTTTTGCTGATAGTTTGTAGTCCAATCCTGATCTTGACGTATGTCTAACTGAACCCATACAGCTGTCGTGCTTTCCGGATCATCAAGTGTACCGTCAATAGCAAATGCTCTTGGATCACGTCCTCTGTACGTTTTAGAGTCATTGGCGCTTGTCATTGTATAGCAATTTGCTACTCTGCCAACGTTTACACCCGCAGCGTTTTTAGGTGTCCAGTATAAAGTTGGATACTGTGAATTTTGAACGCTAACTCTAGATATAAATTTAGTTAAAACACTACCGTCAAATAGTCTAATCAAAGTTTCACCTGGCGAAACACCACCGTCGGTATAATTTAAACCTGAAGGGAATGTTACTTTAAACGCATCAGTTTTAAAGTTAAACACAGATGGCGGAGGTGGAACGTAGGTTAAACGCGACACAAACTCATCAAAACCAAAGGTGTGATCTGGTCTTAATAGGTGAACCATACCATTCTTTGTTTTAATGTTAACAGAAGTGGTTGTGGTTTTTGACCACTTAGATGTAAATAAACTTCTTTTTGTGTTTGCAAATTCAATAATCTCTGAACCACCATTTTGATAGCCTTGAGCATCAGCATACACACGCTGACCGTGCATTGGGAAACCACCGCGAACCGCAAGGATAAACTGTCCGTCGCCAATTGCAAAATCATTAGCGATAAACTGCTTACGGATAATGTATCTTGATACTAGTGTATCTAACATAATACTATCCTGTTTAGCTTTTGCTTTTTGCTTTGGATTAACCAGCAATTTATCACCGGCAGCTAATTGCGTAAGGTAAATAGCTTGTTGGCCTGCAGCTCTACGTACAGTGTTTAAGTTAGCAATAGCTATCTGGAAACTACTGTTTGACGGAGCAAACAAGGTAACGTTACTATCTGTTAAGGTTTTTGCGATACCCATTTTATCAACAAGTAATAAAAGGGAATCATAAACACCTACTTTGCTTTTTAAGTACTGGTAAGTATTCAAAGAAGCTGAAGTGGTAACCAGCTGTTGCTCGTAATATCCTTTCTCCTTCTTACAACCTGTTTGAAATATCATAGCAGCAACACTTAGTGCAGCTATATATTTTCCTAATGAATTTAATGTTTTCATGTCTCTATGCGCTTTCTATATTACTTCCAATATGAATTTTGTGTTATCAGCGGATTTTGAGCTAAAATCTCTTTTGCAATTGGCCAGAAAATACCACCTGTGTTTATCAATTGCATAAACTGAGGGTTATTTTGCTTGATCTTTTCATATCTGATTTTGTCATACCAACGCTGACCTTCGCCCATAAACTCTTTTTGACGCTCTTTAAAGATAGCTTCAATAACAGAACCGTTTCTGGCTGCGTTATAAGTCAAATAATCATTGGCATCATTGTTTGTGATACCTACCTGGTCAACATTATATCTTAACTTCCTAACAAGGTTTAGATCTGATATAGCAGATGTTGTTTCGCCAAGTACGGCGTAAGCTTCAGCTCTTAACAAGGTAACGTCCTCTAAACGTGTAAGCAAAATAGAGCTTGAGTATATCCTGAAAGTAGGATCTTTCTCGCCACCCATAATTACTTTGATTTTAGCAAAAATTGGATATCTACCCTGGAAGTTAGCAAAATAACCTGGTCTGGTTTGTGCATCAGCATAAGTAACACCAGTTGTATCGATGTTAAAACGAGCATCATTAGTTTCTTTAAAGATTGATAATATCGAATCTTTAGTAACATAAATGTCAGGCACGTTTTTATTTACAATAGGAGCAGCTAATGTTAACGACTCAATATTACCGGTAAATGCAGCGTCCTGGTTATCCCAAATAAAACCAAAAGCAAACATTTGGTTCGGGTTAGCACCATTAGCTGTTTTGTAAAACAAGCCATTGCTATTGGTTAATGTTGCTGTATTTGTATAACCATAACCAAGGCCTGTTCTGGTAGCAGCCTCTGTTAATACAATACGAGTGTATTTAATAACGTCAGAGTATTTACCTTGCCATGCAGCAACGTGTCCAAGCATTGCGTAAGCACCTAATTTGGTGATCAACGCGCCGCTCCATCTTCCTTGTGACTGATTGTAATACTGACCAGGCTGTTGCAGGTCATTGTTACTGTACACATACGGTAATTCTAATGCTGCGGCTTCCATTTCAGACTGTGCGTAAGATAATACAGCATTCTGGTTGGATCTTGCTCTGTTCTCAAATGTTCCGTCACGTGAAGTAAGGATCAATGGAACATCGCCCCATATTCTGGCCATGTAGAAATACGCAAACGCTCTTAAGAATCTAACTTGAGCAATATCAACCTGCATGTTATTTGAGGTGTATCTTGCATCTTTTTTCTTAACCTCACCGATACGCTCAATGAAAGTGTTAGCGGCATTTACGATAGCGTAAAATCTTCTCCAGTTAGAAAGTTGATTTACAACTGGGTATGCTGCATTAAGGTCGTTTTTAATAATGGCTTTCAAATCCTGGCGAATAGGGCTTTCAAAGCTTCCCATACGTACGTCGCCGTATATCCAGTGGCCATTATTGTCGGCTAATGCCGCTCTGGTTAACCCGTATACACCCATAATGCCGGCACGGGCATCTTCTAATGTATTCCAATAGTTAACCTCATTTACAACGCGTGATGAAGCAACATCTAATGATTTTTTACAGCTATTAGTAGCAATAAGGGTAAAAAAGATCAGACTTAGCAAAACTATTTTTTTCATTTCATCTATTTTAAACGGTATTCAATATTTTGTCTACGCTCTTATTAAAAGTCTAATTTAACTCCGACTAAGAAAGTTCTTGGAATCTGTATTCCGTAACCGTTGTCATAGCCTGTATAGCTAGCTAACTCTGGGTCTTGACCGGTATACTTTGTTAATGTAAATACATTATTTACACTACCATAGATATAGAATTTCTGTAAGTTAATGTGCTTCACTTTGAATTTGCTTGTCAAATCATATC
The DNA here is from genome assembly GCA_040386815.1 of Bacteroidota bacterium. Taxonomy (GTDB): domain Bacteria; phylum Bacteroidota; class Bacteroidia; order Sphingobacteriales; family Sphingobacteriaceae; genus Mucilaginibacter. Next base: position 113,752 of record JAZKET010000034.1, read on the forward strand.
CTAATGATAATGTACGAAGCTTAATGAATGAAGCGTCTTCTAAGAATAACGACTGATTAACCTGGTAAGGAGCAACAGAACTTGCCGGGTTGTATAGAGGGTATTTTGAATAGTCGCCTCTTTTCTCCCAATAAGTGATCTCTCTGGCAGAGTTGATGTCATTTAAACCTTCACGGTTGTAAAAATCAAATCTGTTAGCCATCTCCTGGTTCATTAACTTACGACCAAGGTTGTAGTAGAAGTTTAAACCTAAAGTCCATTTTCCGTAAGTAAAATCGTTATTCCAACCACCCGATACCGTAGGTAAAGCATGACCTTGTAACGTTCTGTCAGCATCAGTTATAGCGTTATCGCCATTAACATCCTGCCATCTTGGATCGCCTGTTTTTAAAGCAATACCATTGTAAGCCATTTTCTTACCGGCTACTGTTGGCACTTCAGAGTCGTTATTGTAAATACCCTGGTTATTTAATAACCAATAGCTATCAACAGATGAACCTACTTTCAACATTCTGTCGCCAATTACCAATTGGTTTAATCCGCCTGGTAAAGCTGTAAGCGTGTTTTTGTTTAGGTTAACGTTTAATGAAGTTGTCCATGATAATTTGCTGTCAGAAGGTAGTATTACACCTGTAACAGTTGCGTCTATACCTGTGTTGCGGATAGCCATACCGTTTCTGATAACAGAAGTATAACCATACTCAGCAGCTGAAGGAACACCTAATAACATGTTTTTGTCATGTTTGTAGTAAGCGTTCAAGCTTAAGTATAAGCGCTTGTTAAATAAAGCCGCATCTAAACCAAGGCTAGCCTGATCTGTGTAAGCCCATTTAAGGTTGTAAGGAACGTAACCTGCAGTGTACGGACGAGTTAACGCAGCTATACCGTTATAACCCGGAGTAATTAAGTTACCGGTATAACCAATAAACGCGGTGTACTGAGGTCCTTGAGAATAATTGTCAAAATTCTCAAATCTTCCCATTCTGCCAATGCTACCACGTAGGTTTAAATCAGACACTGAAGGGGCATCAGATAAGAACTCTCTTTTCAAATCCCAACCTGCTGTTAATACCGGTGAGTAGTACCAACGGTCTGTTGGTTGTTGGTTTGAAGAAGCATCAGCTCTTAACAATAAAGATAGGTTGTAAGTACCTTTGAAAGAGTAATCAACTTTACCGTAGAAAGAAGTAAGGTTGCTTCTGGTTTTATCTAAGAATTTGTATACCAACTGGCTTCTGAAAACTGTTGGATTTAAATAACCAGGGTCACTTGGGTTTGAAACCAATAAGTTTAATTTAATAAAGTCGTTGCTACCTTTATATGCATAACCATAAGTATATCTATGGAAATCATATTGGAAAGAGTTACCTAAAGTAAATTCAAACTTGTTATCGGCATTGATATCATGGCTGTAAGTAGCAATGTTATCAATAGTACCGCGTTGGTTGTAGCCAAAATAGTTTGATGCATAGTTAGTTGTTTGCAACAAAGTTCTTGGGAAGAAAATATCACGGTAGCCTTCGTTATAATCAATAGCTAAGGTGGTGATAAATTTAAATTTACCTAAATCAACAGCAAATTTTGCGTAGCCGTTAACAAGGTTGGTTTTGTTATTGTCAAAGCCACCACCAAATTGATCTAAGTACTGTTGGTACTTAACTTTGTTTGGCGTTAACGGTGTGCTTAGATCTGGTATGTAGTTAACTTGCGCTAACCTGTCGCGTACGTTTTTGTTACGTGCACGTACAATACGGTTACCGTTTACCATTGCGCTAAACGCTAACCATTTTAATGGTTTCATGTTGATCAGGAAACGGGTATCGTAACGGTCCATATTGGTTTTATCAGCTACACCACCGTTTTTAGTGTTACCTAAAGAGAAACGGAAGTTAGCCAACTCATTACCACCACTGATACTGGCGTTAACGCTATATATAGCACTGCTGCCATAATAAAGGTCATTCCAGTTTGAAGAGCCGTAATAATCGTTACTTAATGAGTCGCTCAAGAATAATGGATAGTTGTCATTTTCAGAGAATGAACCATTAGCAGTATACTTGTTGTAAAACTGTCTTCTGAAATTGTTTTCAAATCTACCATTGATAGTAGTTACAGAGCTTGGTGTAGCAACACCTGCGTAGGTATCAAAAGTAATTCTTCTTCTGGTACCTGCTGCTTTGGTTGTTATTAAGATAACACCGTTTGCAGCTTTAGGGCCATAAAGAGCAGTACCATCTAAACCTTTTAATACCTCAACAGATTTGATGTTTGCAAAGTTGATACCTGCTAAAGTATTTGTTGCCGGGCCAATTTTGTCAAACTTGTACTGCTGGATATCAAATGCGTAAGGATGTTCCTGTACCATTTGTACACCGTCAATAACTACAAGTGGTTGTGTTGCGTACAACTCACGTGCAGATAATAGCGGCTGAGACGTTCCATGTATAAACATGTTTTGAACGGTTCCTGGCTCGCCAGATGGTTCTTGTACATACAAACCAGCCGCAGCTCCTTTTAAGTATTGCTGTAATGAAACAGCCGGGAAAGTTGATAGTTTATCAACATCGGTATCATTTGTCTTAGACTTCAGTCTTTTCGAAATAATAGCCTTAGCCGGCACAACACCTACCGGTATTGTATCAATAGCTGTCGAATCAATAGCAGCTTTACGGGTTGAGTCTTGAAAGCCCGCGTTTAATGAGCTATGGTTCGAGACACGTGCGTACATAGCTGTATTGCCATAGGAGTACGTTGTTGTACATAGCACACCAAGGAAAGTTATAATTGCAATAATGCGCATAACAGATAATTAAGTATTAACTGATTAAAAAACTGTTTATTAATTGTTGTATTCTAGTAGGAATTTCTAATAGCCAAAAACAGCACAACAACCCTAAAAAAGGCTGTCAAACAAGTATTTCCGGAAATTAGAATAAAAATCTATTTGGCTGCTTGAACTATCAGAATTTAGCCGAACGAAAATCTGCACCAACTTGCGTCAGTCGATTATCATCCAGAAATTGATAGTAAGTAATGCCAGGAGGATTCACTCCAAAGGGTTTTTGTAAATTTTTGATCATAGCATGGTTTATAATAGTTAAATAATGATTTGTTAGGGCAATAAAATTAAAATTGGTCGTATTCGTAATTGGTTGCAAATGAACGTAACATTGCTGTTATTAAACATTCACTTTGACAATGATACAAAATTAAATCTGATATATTCCAAATATATTTTAAAATAATCTCATTTTTTGGAGCATAAAAGAGACATAATTTGGCATTTGTATTTAATACTGGACAAACCAACTATGATTGCACTCATAACAATCATAAATTCTGTAGGTTAAACTATACCTACCAAATAAAATTAGTCACATTAAACCTTTTCTTAACCCTGCTGTCTATAGCTAAACAATTTAACCAAGCAATTAAACTATAGCCAATTGTAACCTTTGTACTACCTTTCTCAACTTTCAATAAAATTGCGTTGCTTTGCACCTGTTAACTGCTCAGTAAATACCAAGTAACTCGCTTATATGTTCGATTGAGAAGCGACTCCCTATTGTATATTATACCTATACCTAATATGATAAAAATAAAACGCCTTTATATTAAAATCGGATTATTCTGTTCGCTTTTCCTGCTTTTCGCTTTCGTGCCTAAAGCCGACGACCCAATTGATAAGCTGGTAGCAGCGCTTCAAAAATGGACAGACACCTATCCGCAGGAAAAAGTATACCTGCACATGGACAAGCCTTATTATGCATTGGGCGATACCATTTGGTTTAAAGGCTACATTACTATAGGCAGCAGGCACCAGCTTTCTAAACTAAGCGGGGCATTGCATGTTGATTTTATAACAGACCAGGATTCAGTAATACGTTCGCTTAAATTACCCATCATATCGGGCATGGTTGTAGGCGAGTTTAATTTAAGCGATGATTTTAAAGAAGGCAGCTACCGTATACGCGCCTACACACAATGGATGCTTAACGCCGGCGACGAATACTTTTTCGACAAAACATTCACTGTAGGCAGTATTGGCAGCAATGTAGTGGCTAAAGCCGATTATCAGTATAAAACCGTTAACAACAAACCCATACTTACCGCAGTATTAAATTACACCGATGATGATGGCCGCGCGCTTGCCGAACGCAGCATTAAATATCAGATTGTTATTGACAAAACGGTAATGGATACCAAAGTTACCAAAACCGACGCCCTGGGTAGCTTGATGATAAATATTGCTAATGACAAACGCGCAAATTTAAGCGGCGCTTACATACGTACTATTATTGAAGATAAGGATAAGCAGCCTGTCATTCGCGATTTTCCTATCAAAGCCGGCTTGGTTCAGTCTGATGTTCAGTTTTTCCCTGAGAGCGGTAACCTGGTTGCCGGGGTATCATCGCGCGTTGCTTTTAAAGCTATTGGCGTTGATGGCACAGGCACGCCCATAAAAGGCAGCGTTGTTGATCAGGCTAATGCCGAGGTAGCGCAAATTGAAACACTACATGCCGGTATGGGCAATTTTTTGATGCGCCCCGAGGCTGGCAAAACATACACAGCCAAAATCAGTTTTGCAGATGGATCAACAAAAACCGTCGCCTTGCCAAAGGTGGTTGACGAGGGTTATGTACTGGGTGTTTACCAACCTAATAAAGACAGTATCCTGGTAAGAATTGGCGCATCGGCAAATATGGTTGCTGCCGGACAGGATATATTGTTTATTGCACAAACCAGTGGCGAAACTATTTTTGCCACCCCGGTAAAAATCGCGAAAGCATCTACATCTATATGGTTAGAGAAAAAATCATTCCCTAGCGGTATTGCACAGTTTAATTTGTTTGATGCCAATGGGCAACCGTTAAATGAGCGTGTAGCATTTATCAGAAGCAATGACGTAATGCAGCTATTGGTAAAATCATCTAAAGCCACTTACAAAGCCAAAGAGCCAATTGCCGTATCGCTGGAAGCTAAAGACAGTAAGGGTGCCGGCATACCGGGCAACTTCTCTGTAGCTGTAATTGACGAAACCAAAGTACCGGGCGGCGAAGATGTAGAAAGCACCATATTTTCAAACCTGCTGTTAACATCAGATCTTAAGGGTTATATTGAAAAGCCTAATTATTACTTTGCCAAACAGGGCGACGAAGTTGATCGTGCTTTAGACAACCTGATGCTTACCCAGGGCTATAGCCGTTTTACCTGGAACAAATTGCCTGTATTAAACGCAGCCAAGCCAGCCTATGAGCCAGAGGACCTTGGGGTTAAAATATCAGGAAAAGTTTATAAGCTGGCTAGCAATAGTGTAATTGCGGGGGCTACTGTAGATATGATCTCGATACGTGCCGGCATTAACAAAACCGCTACTACCGATGCCGAGGGCCGTTTTAGTTTTGGCCCCATACTATTGCAAGACAGTATTAAGTTTGCCGTACAGGCTAAAAACGGCAAAAGCGACAAGGTTAAGATTATGATTGATACCCTGCCAAAAGTAAGAATAGGCATTAACCCTAATTTTGGCGATGTAAGCACCAATGTAAGCGCCACACTTAGCGCCTACTTGCAAAATCTTAAAAAGCAGGACGAGTTTTATGAAAAAACCGGACAGCTTGATAAAGTGCAACGCCTTAGAGAGGTACGTATTAAAGCTAAACGGGCAAAAGCCGAATCAAACCTAACGCCGCAGGGCATGTTTCAGATACCTGAAGTATCGGCCGATAAGGTGGTACGTTTCTCTGAGTACGAAGCCGACATGTGTCTTAATCTTTCTATGTGCTTACAAGCCAGGTTGCCGGGTGTAAGGGTTGAATCAAACCTTGGCTATACTACCATGACAGACCTGCGCGGCTCAAAACTGGTGCTAATACTTGACGGCCGTAAAATTACCAGCGCTGATGAAGTTTCAGAGATACTGGAAGGCAGCGTACCGCCTACCGATGTAGCCAAAATATTATTGGTAAGAACTAACGAAGCGATTAAAAACACCTTAGGTGGCGACGGCGCCGGTTATATATTGATTATAACTAAACTGGGCACTGCGCGTAAACTGTATATACCCAACATTGCCAACGTAACACCTAAAGGCTTTAATAAAGTGCGCGAGTTTTATATGCCTAAGTATACTACCGCTAACGCTACACAAGCCGATTTACGTACTACCATTTATTGGGACCCACGTATTAAAACAGACGCGAATGGAAAAACCGCCTTTACCTATTTTAATGCCGACGGCCCCGGCACCTATAAAGTGGTGGTTGAAGGCATAAATGCTGCGGGCGAATTAGGCAGACAAGTTTACAGATATACTGTAAAATAAATACATTGAAAAGGATATTTGAAAGCGGGTTGCCAAAGCGCCCGCTTTTTTATTTTAGGGCGATTAGGATTTGCCAATGATAGTAACCTTAATGCCCCGGCAAATTTTTAATTAAGCTGTGATTTTAATACCGCCTGCCGTTTACCACTAAACAAATGATGCGCGTTAAATATCAGCACCGATATAAATATAAGCGAGTATGATATGATCTGTATTTGGCTGATATGTTCTTTGTAGAAGATGCCGGCCAATGTAAAACCTATAATTGGGTTGATATTTAATAACATACCCAAAGTTGACGAATTAAGGCCCTTCAACGCGAACAGATTTAAAAACAGTGGAATGATGGTGAATGCTACAGCTATAATCTCTATATACAAATAGAATTTAAATTCGGCAGGCAATGGGCCACCCAATGCCGGGTAAAACGGCAATAGCATTACAGCCGATAGGACGATATGAAAGGTAAGTACAATAAACTTATCAAACCCTGCATTTTTACGCTGGCTAACCAGGTAGGCGGCATAGCTAAAACCCACCATGGTGCTGTAAAACATATCAATAATATTAGCGTACGATAGCAGCACACAAGCCACCAAACTTAAGCCAATGGCGCCCCATTGCAGCTTAGTCAATTTTTCGCGCAAAATGGCCCAGGCCAGTAGCGTGGTTAATATAGGGCAAACCAAATAAGCCAGCGACGCGGCTTTTATGCTGATATGATTTAATACATATATAAACGAGAACCAGTTGATGTTAAGCAAAATACTACCACCAATGTTCAGTAACAATATCTTACGTTTTCTGGCAACAGGCAGTGCTTTGTAGATAGCAATAGTATCTTTAACCGTTTGACGCTTAAATAACGCCACAATGATCAGCATCAAAATAGCGCAGCTAAATACCCGGTAAAATAAAATATCAGCAGACGGATAAGCGGCCAGCGGTTTTAGCACCAGGCTAAAAAAGCCCCAGGTTGCATAAGCTGCAATAGCCGACAGGTAGTATCTAGTATTATTCAAAGCCTTATTGTAAACGTGTATACAGGGGCAAATATCTAAAAACGTAACGGGGTTATTGACATGGGTTTGTTAAAATTGGTTTGATATGATTTCTGTAATAAAAACCAGGCAGAAACATCAACATAACAAAGGGTTTTGAAACTCATGACTATGGCGTTAAAATTATGCTCAAATAAGTTGCAAGAACAATAACCCAAATAGCTAATTCAAAAAAGTAATATTAGCTTTGATAAAACCATCACCAACAGGCCTAAATTTTTTATTATGTGTAAACTTTACAGCTTAATTTTTTTTCTGGTATCGTTTAACTGTATTGCTCAAAAAAGGGCTCAAAACTTCAGCACGGTTTACGGCCCCAAAAATACAGATCGGCTGGAAAACCTGATATTGCAACCTAAAGTTCCGGTTGTTAAAGGCATTATCCGCAATATTCCCGATTCGCTTAAAAACCAAGCCGACTTACTTTCACTTCGTTTAAATACGCTTGATGTTGACGGATATTATGAAAGACCTATAAAACTATCCGCTACAGGAACCTTTACGTTTAAACCCGATTATGCATGGCCGCTTCAAAAAATTGAACTGGTTATAGGCGAGCTAAGTAACAAAAGTATTTATATTTCAAAAGACCAATATGTTGATATAGATTTTGACAAACTTGAAAACAACAAACCCGGTGCTGTAATTTATAAAGGTGCCGATGCAAGCTTGAATAATTTCATAGACCGTTACAATCAGTTTAAGAACAACTACAATTATAAAACGCGTTTGAAAAGCCGTATTGATGCCCTGCTATTTAAAGACACTTTATCGGCGGGCTTTATACCTGGATGGCTACAATTGAAACGCGAAACAGACAGCTTGCAGGCAAGCTACTTCGCCACCGACAAATCATCCGCACGTTATGGATGGATAATAAATAATGAATTATTGACAGAACAATACGCAAGTCTGCTAAGCTTTCACGCTAACCGTAATTTGGAGTTTGATGATAGTCTTTGGGTATCGGTAAATAAGTTTTACCCCCAGTTTTTAAATCAACATGTCCCTGGTTTCTATAAGGCCCTGCAAAACTATGTGGTTTCAAAAAGGCAAAAAGACATCAATCTTGATTTCGGAATATCGAGGTTTGAAGCCCTGCTAAAACACAACGATACTAAAGAAACGGACAAACCCGCAATTAAAGAAGCTTTATACTTATTAGATAGCTTTTTTAAAGGCGAGAAAGCCGGAACAAGCACCCAGGAAGATGCCGAAAATTTAAATAAAAAAGCAAATGCTGTGCTGAAGAGTTACGATGAGTTTAACAAGAACTATATTAAAATATTTAATGAAAAACTTCAGCGGCAAACTTATTACGACTATTTACGTCAAAATTTTAAGCCTAACAGAGCTGATATATTGATTGCGCAAAGTATGCCTAATTTGGTACAAGCAGGTATAGATAAATTTAATGAAGATTACACCAGGGTTATCCCCCAGATAAAATCGACATTCGTACAAAAGTTTATGAACAGCTATGTTGCCCGAATTAATAAACTACCGGTAAACGTTAATGCTCTTGCAAAAACAGCGACAAATATGGCTGCTGATACTTTACACTACAGTTATAACAAAACCACGTTGACCAATGGTATGGTACTGTACAATAATGACAAGCCCGACGGTATAAGCATTTTTAAACAACTAACAGCTGATTATAAGGGCAAGGTACTTTTGATAGATATGTGGGGTACGTGGTGCCAACCTTGTATTGATAGTTTTACCGAATCCACTCAATTACGGGCTAAAACCGATAGCAACGTTGTATTTATTTACTTGTGTAACACTTCGCCAAAAAAAGACTGGATGATGCGCGTTGCCAAACACAACTTACAAGGCATCAACATTTGGCTTACACAAAAACAAACAGCCCAAATGGAAAAGATCTTTAAACTAACGGGCTATCCAAGCTATCTGATAGTTGACAGGGGTGGAAAAATTCATTACGATGCAGATGCCCGCAAACTATCAGAAGCATCGTTAAAAGGCAACAATAAATTAAATGAGTTGGCAAAAACTACTGATTGATTAGCCTCTCACTCTCTTTTAAAATCCCAGGCTTAGAAGAATAAGATAGTCACCAGACTACTTGTTATGCGCTATAGTTAGAGACTATTGGAAAATTAGGCCAAATGCTATTGATATGGGTTTATTAAAACTGGCTATCGAATATGATTCTGGAATAAAACTGGCATATTGCCAAAAGGCTTTGTCTTAGCAGCTAAGACAAAGCCTTTAAATATCAAAAGCATAATACGCTTATGCCAATAAATGTGGTTTGTTTTTGTAAGTCTCCCACAAAAACTCGCCAAACAAAGTGTTGGCCCAGGCAAACCAAGGGCGGCTGAATTTTTTAGCATCGTCTTTGTGGAACGACTCGTGCATAAAGCCGGTACCGGCGTTGCTGTTTTTCAATATTTTGATACACTGCTTTATCTCGGCATCATTAACGCTGGTTAAACCACGAATAATAACGCTTAAAGGCCATATACGGTCTTTACCCGCGTGCGGGCCACCTATGCCCTCGCCTGCCGCGCCTTTGTAAAAGAACGGGTTGTTTAACGATAACAACAGCTTACGGGTATTTTGATAGATAGGATCTTTAACAGACATGGCATCCAGATAAGGCATACCTAATAACGACGGCACGTTAGCATCGTCCATTAAATTGTAGCTGCCGTAACCATTAACCTCAAAGGCATAAACCTTACCGTACGTTGGGTGATTAATGATAGCATGTTTTTTCAAAGCTGTTTCAACCTCAAGGGCCAAAGCGGTAAGCTCGGCAGCCAGTTTGGTGTCTTTGGTAATGGCGGTTATCATGGCCGCTGCCTGGCGCAAGCTGGTTACCGCGAAATAGTTTGATGGCACCAAATAAAGGTAAATGGTTGCATCATCGCTTGGGCGGAATGCCGAGCAGATCAATCCGTTTGGACGCACCGGGTAACCGTAACCATCCATAGGTACGCCGTCTGTAGCCCATGATGTTTTACGCTGAAACCTGTAAGGACCGGGATTTTGCTTGCGCTGTTGCTCTTTAAAAGTTTTTAAAGTAAGCTCAATTGCCTCTTTCCATTTAGCGTCGAAAGGCGTGGTGTCGCCGGTTACTTTCCAGTAACGGTGTGCCAACCTAATTGGATAACAAAGCGAATCAATCTCCCATTTACGCTCATGGATGCCGGGCTGCATTTTAGTTTCGTCGTGCGCCCACTCGCCTACCTTGTTTGGGTCGTTATAAAAAGCATTAGCATAAGGGTCTTTTAACACACATTTTGTTTGGTGATTAATAACGCCTGCAACCAGTTGCTGTAATTTTTTGTCTTGCTTAATAAAGTGCATGTATGGGTATACCTGCGCGCTGCTGTCGCGCAGCCACATAGCGTCAATATCACCGGTAATAACGTAGGTATCGGGCTTGCCACCCTGCTCGGTATAAGTTACCGTTGTGTCTAACGTGTTAGGGAAACAGTTGTTAAACAACCAAACAAGCTCTTTATCTTTTACATTTTTGGTAAACTCTGCAATTGCGCCTTCAACAGCAGTGCTGCTAAAGTTTCTGTTGGCTACCCTAACTACAGGATAACCCGCCTGGGCAAATGTAGGCACCTTGCTAAGCAATACTGATGCGCCCAGCACGCCGGTGGTTTTTAAAAAATTTCTTCTTTGCATACTGTGTTTAAGTTTAAATATCAAAGCCACAAAACCACTTGAAGAAGTTTAGCTGCCTTTTATTTACAGACTTTATTTTGTTATTTGTATTAGGATTAATACTTTGGTTAATACTTCTTCAATACTATAATTTTTACCGCACTTAAGCAAATTATATTTTAGCCGCCGCCGCCTAAACCATTGATTATTTTACCGCAAGTACTGGCATATTAAAATAGCAATTGTTTGCTTAAAATTGCTAACTTGTATAAACAACCCTAATTAAACTAATGAGTAGCAAAACTAATTTAAAACTTGCCACAGACTTTGTACGCGCTGTTGAAGCCGGCGCCTTCGGCGATGATTTAGACCAATTTTACCATGCCGATGTGGTACATACCGAGTATCCAAACGCGTTGGCACCACTGGTAACTACCCGTAACCTAACGCAGTTGAAAGAAGCCAGCATAAAGGGTCGCCAGGTTATAACCCAACAAACTTATGATATCAAAAAAAGCTGCAGCACCGGCAGCTCTTTGGTATTGGAAGTATTTTGGACAGGCACATTGGCCATACCCCTGGGCAAATTAAAAGCGGGCGAAAACATAGAAGCCTACTTTGCCCAGTTTTTTGAGTTTAAAGATGGTAAGATCTATCGCCAGCGCAATTACGATTGCTTTATGCCTTTTTAGAAAACTATAGATATAGATATTCAAGATTTACCCATAAAAAACACAGAAAATTACGGCTTAGGTTATTCAAAAATCAATAAACTTATTGTATCACTTAAACCACTTTTTATGCATAGCCACTTTAATGGCCGATGCTTTATTTGATACATGCAGTTTGTTATATATATTGGCGGTATGCTTACGTACGGTGTGTGGGCTTATAAACAAACGCTCGCCTATTTGCTGGTAGTTCAGGCCATCAACAATACGCTGCAAAATTTCAATTTCACGGTCAGAAAGCACGCTATCTAGCTGTTGATCAGCCACTGTTGGTTCTTCTACAGGCAAACTGGTACGCCTTAACAGCATCAACGCCTTCTGCGCAATCCGCGGCGACATGGGTACGCCACCATCATAAATACTTTCGGTAATAGCCTTTAAAATAACGCCTGGCTTTTCGTCTTTTAACAAATAGCCGCTGGCGCCGGCGCGTATGGCCTCAAACAGTTTTTCGTCATTATCAAACACGGTAAGCATAAGGCAAAGCACATCGGGGTAAATCTCTTTGGTTATAGCTACGGTTTCAATACCATCAAGGTTGGGCATTTCAATATCCATTAGCACCAACTCGGGCCGCTTGTCTGTGGGCAAGGTATTCATTTGTGTTAGAAAGTCGTTTCCGTCGCAAGCCATCAGCATTACGTCCAGCTCTTCATAATATGATAATTGTTCTGACAAAGTGGTGCGCATTAAGCGCTTATCGTCAACAATAGCTATCCTGATACCCATTTTATTACCCCTTTTTATTGATCAACAAACTGTTTATAAACTTAATATTTTTTACAGAAAAAAGGCTGCACCAATAAGTGCAGCCTTTTAAACACCATTTAATGGTTTAGAAGTTAAAGCCTAAGCGCAGACCTAAATAGCCAGAGCTGCTGTAACCTTCGTAACGGATGCTTGGATCAAACGCGCCTAATTTTGCGCCAACACCAACAGAGTAAGTAAACTCAGTGCTGCTTACGGATGTTACTGTACCGCTAGCGCCTGAAATGGTTGGCATATAAACTCTGGCAATGGTAAAACCACTTTCGCCTAAACCGTATAACACGTCGCCCAGCATATACTTGTAACCCAATTTAATAGGGATATTTAATTGCGCTTTCATGTCAACACCGGTAACTTTTTTAGGGATGAAGGCTATAGCACCTGTAGTAGCCGTAATTGCACTGGTTTCGTCAAGGTTGTAAGCAACACGTAAGGTTGCGCCACCGCCAAAATTGTAACCATTTGCAAAACTGCCAATAGGCAGGCCACCTTCAAGGCCAAAGCCAATGTTAAGCGCTTTGTCCTGAGCGAACATTTTAGTTGATGCTAATGATAAAAGCATCACTAATGCTAAAGTAAATTTTGTTTTCATTTGTTGTGATTGTTTGAGTGTGGTTAAATTAATTGGTTAATTGTCAATTATTTGACAATGCTAAACTCTAACAATTACCAGCCTGCATCAATACTACATTTGCGCTATTTTTTGTGACTTATTATTGTTACTATTATTGTGCAGATCATAAATACCCGGCCGGTACACCGCGCCATTATATTTTTGCCGATGCTAAACCCCTCTTTATGAAACGATTTTTACTATTGATAATAATTTGTCCGCTAGTTACACTGGCACAAAACAAGCGGGTTGACAGCCTGAAAAGAGAACTGGCCCTGGCAAATGCTGATACCCTGAAGGCCCTTATATACCATCAACTGGCTTTTGAGCTTGCCAAGATGGACCACATTACCGCCAATAAAATGAGCGATGAATGTTTACGTATATCAAAAAAAGTGGGGTTTTATAAAGGGATTGCCAAAGCTTATTCATTCAGGGCTTTGGTTGGATCATATACCGGCAACTTTCCGATGCTTAAAGCCAATGCCGATACCTGCCTTGATATATCATTAAAACATAGTATTCCCAGTTTAGCAGCTACTGCTTATACAGCCCTGGGCATTTATTACTGGCAAACTGGCGATTACTCAGTTTCTATTGAAAATCACCTGGCAGCGTTGAAAATACGTGAAAAACTTAACGAAGAACTCAATATCGCCAAATCGCTGGGTAATATTGGGCAGGTGTACCTTGATAATAATAAATTTAAAGAAGCCGAAACCTACACCATGCGCTGTCTGGCCGTAGCCCGCAAACTTAATGATGGTTACACCACAGTGGCGGCTTTGCATATAATGGCCAATATTGCCAGCGGCCAGCAACAATACCATCGTGCTTTACAATTTGATACAGAGGCGCTGCCTATATGCTATCGCGAGAATAACAAACGCGGTCTGTCGCAAATTTACTCAAACATGGCCCGCTGCTACAGTTTCCTGAAACAGTATGACAGAGCGTTAAAATACCAAATGGAAGTGCTAACCATCGACAAGTTTTTTGGCGATAAAAAACAGGTTGCGGATACATACCTAAACATTGGCGAGATATTTAAAAACAAAGCCGATTATACACAAGCTATGGTTTGGCTTAACCGCGCCTTAAGCCTAAGTACCGAAACACAGTATAAACAGGGCCAAAAAAGCTCGTGGCAATTTATCAGCGAAGTGCATGAACAAACGGGCAACTACAAAAACGCCTTAAAAGCGCACCAAAAATACCAAGCTTTAAGTACAGAGATCATTAACGAGAAAAGTGTTAAAGAAATAACATTTACCGAGGCCAAATACAAAACAGAAAAAAAGGAGCAACAGATTACCTTGCTGAATAAAGAAAACACTATCCAAAAACTATCAATAGACAACCGAAATAAAACCATTGCCTTTATTACAGGCGGAATGATACTGGCCGCCATAGCCGGCTTTTTGTTTTATAACAGGCAAAAGTTACAGCAGCGTGCGCTTATGCAACAACAAAAAATAGAGCAGCAAACACAGCTAACACAAGCCATTATTGATGCCGAGGAGAAAGAACGCAGCCGTATTGCCAGCGATTTGCACGATGGCGTTGGACAATTATTCTCGGCAGTTAAAATGAATTTGAATGGTTTGTTTGACCGCATTTCCATGCCAAGACCTGAAGACCGTTTTTTGGCCGAAAAAACATTGGCGCTGGTTGACGAAAGCTGCCGCGAGGTAAGAGAAATATCCCACCAAATGATGCCGAATAACTTGCTGCAACGATCTGGCATTGCATCAGACGTTAAAAGCTTTATTGAGAAGATAGACGGAGAGAGCCTTAAGGTGATTTTTGAGGCAACCGGCTTTAAAAACAAGTTAGAGAGCAACGTAGAAATAGTGCTTTACCGTGTAATACAAGAAACGGTAAATAATGTTATAAAACACTCCAAAGCCACTACTCTTGATATTACCTTAACCCGCACTGCCAAAGGTATTAATGCAACTGTAACAGACAATGGCATTGGTTTTACTATAGATGATAGATTTGATGGTATTGGCCTAAAAAATATTGCTACCCGCATTGAATATTTAAAAGGCGACGTAACCTATACTACCGCCCCAGGGAAAGGCACAAGGGTTAAAATTTGGGTACCCATTGGGTAAATTATAACAAATACTTACTGTAAAAAGGTTTGGCAACTATTGTTGCGAAACCTTTTTACTTATTGCATTCTTGTTTCTGATACTATGGCCCTACATAATCGTTACCATCACCGGCTTCTACCATTTCTGAACTTTGTGTGGTAGTGGTTTGATCTTTAGCTGCCGCCTTTTGGGGCGCTACTTCATTTTTTGTACATGATACCAGCCCCGCGGCAAAGCCACAAATGCACAGCAATGCGATTGATTTTCTAAGAATTTGTCTCATAATATGAAAGTTTAGTGTGTACTAATATAGTATTATATATTATAAAAAATCATAACGGCCCCAGCAATACAAATTGAATATCAACAATATAAATGATACTATAATACATATGTAGTATTGCTAAATCTAAACAGTTATTGCAATTTAGCAGCAACCCAAGCCCCCCTCGAAAATGAAAAAGCTGCTATTGATGTTGTTAGCCCCATTGGCTATATGCGCGCAAACCCCTAAGGCCGACAGCCTGAAAAAAGTGTTAACTAAAACGCATACAGACACCCAACGTGTTAATATCCTAATAAAAATTGGCAGCAACTTAATAGGCCCGTATGCTGCAGAAGGATTAAAATATGCAGATGAAGCCATAACCATCAGCAAAAAGGCAGGGTACAAAAAGGGATTGGCCGACGGATACTTTATTCGCGGGCAAATGTACTTTAACATAAACCAGCAGGATTCGACTAAAAATGACTATAACAAAGCGCTCAATTTATATAAGCAGCTGAATGACCAGTTAGGATTAGCCCATATCTATGTAGAGCAGGGGCGCGCACTTAGAATACAAGGTAACCTTGCCGATGCTACCATATACGTTCAGCGGGCCGCTAATATATACGAAAAACTGAACGACGACTTTGGCACTGCAGAATGCTTGAAGCTTTTGGCCAATAACTACAACTTAATGGAGAATTTTGATAAGGCTTTAGCTACCTATAAAAAAGCGCTTGCCATACGTACTAAATTGGGCGATCAAAACACCATTGCACAAACATTAGGCGGCATAGGCATGACTTACAGAAACATGGCCGGTGGCCAGGCGGTAAGCAAGCATTTTAAGCCTGCTATTGACTATATGATGCGATCAAGAAAGATATTTATGAAGCTTGACCATAAACTAAACATAGCCCTTATCACCAAAGAAATTGGTGTAACTTACCGATACCAGGATAAAGACAAGCCTGCCTTGTATTATTTACTGGAGGCCGAGAAATGGTTTAATAAGATAGAGTATAAGCGAGAACTTGGGGCACTTTATAAAAATATTGGTATATGCTACCAAAACCTTAAGCAATATCCTGAAGCCCGTAGCTATTTTGAGAAATGTCTTAAAGCTTCAATAGCCGAAGATTTCCAGCAAAATATTATGGAAGCATACCAGTCGTTGTACGATTATTACAAGATAATTGGTAACGATAAGCTAAGTTTACACTACCACGAAAAATGGATGGACGAAAAAGATTCGCTTATAAAGCGCACCAACTTTGATCGCCTGTCTGAACTTACCACCAAGTTTGAAACGGAGAAAAAGCAACAACAGATTAACCTGTTAAGTAAAGAAAATACTATACAAAAACTATCAATATCTAAACAGCAAACTACAATAGGTATTATAATTGGCGTAGTGGTAAGTGGGCTGTTAGTTGGTGGTTTGTTATATAACCGCAACAAGCACAAGCAACAGCTATTGGCGCAGCAACAAATGCTTAAACAGCAGGAAACCATTACTCAGGCTATTATAGATGCCGAGGAGAAAGAACGCAAACGCATAGCCAGCGACTTACATGACGGTGTTGGGCAAATGTTTTCGGCCGTTAAGATGAATCTTAATGGTTTGATAGATCGCATATCGTTTAACCGGGAAGAAGATCGCTTTTTGGCTGAGAAAACATTGGCCCTGGTTGATGAGAGCTGTAAAGAGGTGAGAGTAATATCACATCAGATGATGCCTAATATGCTGCTCAGATCGGGCATAGCGTCCGATGTAAAGAGCTTTATTGAAAAGATAGACTCGGAGCGCCTAAAAGTAAATGTAGAAGCCACGGGCTTTAAAAACAAGCTTGAGAGCAACGTGGAAATTGTCTTGTATCGTGTAATTCAAGAAACCGTAAACAATGTTATAAAACATGCCCAGGCTACGGCTTTAGATATTTTACTTACCCGAGAGGATACAGGCATAACCGCCATAGTGGCCGACAACGGTATTGGCTTTAATACAGA
Organism: Bacteroidota bacterium; assembly: GCA_040386815.1. Classification (GTDB taxonomy): domain Bacteria; phylum Bacteroidota; class Bacteroidia; order Sphingobacteriales; family Sphingobacteriaceae; genus Mucilaginibacter. The sequence goes on from JAZKET010000034.1 coordinate 131,281, forward strand.
GCTTAAAGACGACTTTAACGGTATTGGACTAAAAAACATTGTAGCCCGAATAGAATATTTAAAGGGGACGGTAGAATATAAGTCTGCGCCAAATAAAGGCACAAGTGTGCATATCTGGGTGCCGTTGACATAACATCTCCTGTCGCTAATTAAGCCAAAAGGGCGGATATGATGTCATATCCGCCCTTTTGCTTTTTATTCTTACAGGATACCTTCCTGTAAAATATCATCCTTACGCCTATCCAGCATTTCGTATCGCGAATTTTTGCTGATAAATTCTGGAACTATATCTTTCATTTTGCCTACCACAGCCATTTCGTCGGTTTTCTTATTTAAGGCAAGCAGCTCATTCATGTTTGCATCAACCTCATCAAACGGATGCGAAATAACTTTTGCAATGCTTATTTTCTCGTTGTGTGTAGGCAGGGTGCGCTCACCGTCATTCAATAGTTCTTCGTAAAGTTTTTCGCCCGGCCTTAATCCTGTAAACACTATTTTGATATCCTTATCAGGCTGCAGGCCCGCCAATTTTATCATATTACGGGCCAGGTTGGTAATTTTAACCGGTTCGCCCATATCAAACGTAAATATCTCGCCACCTTCGCCCATGGTACCGGCCTCTAACACCAGTTGCACGGCTTCTGGTATAGTCATAAAGTAACGGGTAATTTCAGGATGAGTGACCGTAAGCGGGCCACCTTTTTGTATCTGGGCCTGGAAACGCGGTATAACAGAACCGTTTGAGCCTAACACGTTGCCAAAACGGGTAGTGATAAAGCATGTGCCATTATTAGCCGGGCTATTTTTAAGCGCTTGTATGTATATCTCTGCAATACGCTTGGTAGCGCCCATTACGTTTGATGGATTAACAGCCTTATCTGTTGATACCATTACAAATTTTTTGGTACCATACTCTATGGAAAGGTCGGCAATATGTTTAGTCCCCAAAACGTTGGCTCTAACCGCCACCATCGGATTATCTTCCATCATGGGCACGTGTTTATAAGCCGCGGCATGATAAACCACTTCCGGATAAAAATCGCTGAACAGTTTGTTCATACGTTTATGGCTGCGTATATCGCCAATAAATATTTTAACCTCAGCGTCAGGAAAGGTTTCTTCAACCTCTAACTGTATCTCATGCAAAGGCGACTCGGCCTGATCGCACAAAATCACCAGCGCAGGGCTGTAACGTAATACTTGTCTTACAATTTCTGACCCTATTGAACCGGCCGCCCCTGTAATTAATACACGTTTACCATAAATATCTCTTGATATACTGCTGGTATCAATTTTAATAGGCTTACGCTGTAAAAGGTCCTCAATTTTAAGGTCTTTAATTTGACTAAGATTAAGCCTACCGTATATCCATTGGTCAGACGGGGGTACGGTTAATACCTGTATGCCCAACGCAAGGCATTGTTCTAACGCAATTTTCTTTTCGGCTTCTTCAAGATGATTATTTACAATGATCAGCTTATCAACCTTACCCTTCTTTTGCAGTTGGCCCAGTTTATTAAAATCATAAACCATTACGCCGCCAATTTCTTTATTTATTTTGTCACTGTTATCATCAACAAAACCAGTTACAACAAAATTACTTTTAGCACTGTTTTCTAGAGCCTGCTTAATCAAAATAGCATTACTGTCAGACCCATAAACCACCACACTGGTTTTTTTGATATTTGAGTAATTGGTGATAAAATAGTATGAGCTTTTTGCTGCCGCCCTAACCAGTATCAGCAAGGTGCTTGATACTGAAAAATTAACCAGTAATACTAAATTTAAAGTAAAAGGATCTGTTTTTAGGATAGGCACTATCCATACGTGGGCCACTATTAAATAAATGGCGCTGCTAATAAATGCCGAACCAAAGATGCGCAGCATATCGCGCGTATTTGAATAACGTATAAGGCCGGTGTGAATGCGCATTACATACATCACCATTGCTGCAATAGCTATATATAAGCTGGTGTAGCTAAAAAAGAAACCCCTTAAAATATTTACAAACTCAAAACGATGAACGATAAGGTAAGAAGAAGAGAACGACCAGGTAACGATCAATAGGTCCAGGATCATGATCATCCACCTGGGCACTACTTTATTTACAAATAAACGTTTCTTCATATCGCAGTACTATTTAGGCGGCCTAAAGATAATACAATTTTCACACACAAACCGACGCAGCGATAAAAAGCTTACAATAAAACCCCTTTTATGATAGGAATTTTATATTTATAACAATTTATTAACTCAGATTTGTTGTAAAACTGATTAGAACGCACTTTCCGACTCAGAAAAAACTATACTACCCAATAGATTTTATTGAGGGGGACTAGAATTATTAAATAAATATATAACTATCTTTATGAAAATAAGCCTATTAAATAAAAATTATTTTTTTAAGCACCTCTTTTTCGGGGCAACCAACACAAAATATTCCTAATAGTTATTATTTGTAAGCACGCCCAGGTATCATTTACCTGTTAAATTGAAAATCTATACACCAAAACAATTTAATATGATCTTTATCACCCGGTTTATATCTTCGGCCTCAAGATTTGATCCCGAAGGTAAACAAAGACCGCCGTCAAATAGCTGTTCGCTTACGCCATTAACATAGGCGGGGTAGTGCTCAAAAACAGGTTGCAGGTGCATAGGCTTCCATAACGGACGCGCCTCGATATTATCTTTTTCAAGCGCCAATCTTATTGTTTCGCGGGTAACGCCATTTGTTTTTACCGGATCAACCAAAATGGTAGTTAGCCATCGGTTGCTTGTCATGCCGTCGGCCTCGGCCAAAAACGTTACCCCAGGTAAGGCCGACAACGCCTTAAGATACTGGCCATAATTTTTTCTGCGTTGGCTAACCCGTTCATCCAGCACTGTCATTTGGCCGCGCCCTATAGCTGCGCACACATTACTTAAGCGGTAGTTATAGCCAATACTTGAGTGCTGATAATGCGGTGCAGCGTCACGAGCCTGGGTTGCCAAAAATCTTGCACGCTCAACCAAACCAGCATCATCAGATAATAGCGCACCACCGCCGCTGGTTGTAATAATTTTATTACCATTAAAGGACAGTACTCCTACTTTACCAAAAGTACCGGGCGACTTACCATTTATTGAAGAACCAAGAGCTTCTGCCGCATCTTCAATTACGGGGATATCATATCGGTTTGCAATGGTTATTATCTCCCGTATCTTTGCAGGCATACCATAAAGGTGCACCGGGATGATTGCTTTGGGCTTCTTACCCTTTGCAATGCGCTCATTTATTGCTTCTTCCAACAAATCGGGACTCATATTCCAGGTTTCTGGTTCGCTGTCAATAAATACGGGCACAGCCCCCTGATAAACAATAGGGTTTGCGCTGGCAGAAAAGGTAAAACTTTGACAAATTACTTCGTCGCCGGGGCCTACGCCAAGCATAATCAAAGCCAGGTGGATAGCAGCCGTACCAGAGCTTAACGCTGCAGCGTGTTTAGCACCGGTATAATTTTGCAAGTCTTGCTCAAAACCATTTACATGGGGGCCAAGCGGGGCTATCCAGTTTGTATCAAACGCCTCTTTTACAAAATTAAATTCCTGTGCACCCATGTGCGGGCTCGAAAGCCAAATCTTACTATTCATAACTTATTTAACCGTGGTTGTATTTTATAATCTTAGCCGGGCTACCAACCACAACGGCATAATCAGGCACATCGCTAATAACAACCGCTCCTGCCCCTACCGTAGCCCATTTACCTATGTTGATTCCCTGTATTACTGAGGCTCCTATGCCAATATGTGCACCCTCGCCCACCGTTACATTGCCTGCCAGCGCAGCGTTTGGCGATACATGGGCATAATTGCCTAAAACGCAATCATGATCAATGCTGCAACTGGTGTTTAAAATCACATGATCACCTATAACGGCATCGCAATTTATCACAACGCCTGCCATAATAACCGTACCCGCACTGATAATGCATCTTTTAGAGATGACGCACGATGGATGTATAGCTGTTGTGTAAGTTACAAATATGCTTTCGGCCAAACGTTTTCTTATCGCGTTGTTGCCAATACTGATGATAAGTTGGTTTTCTGCGCCAAGGGACACGTTGCCAGGTAAACTAACAGGGTAGCCTAAAAAGTCATTTTCATTTGCACCATCGTCAAGCAGGCCGGCAATAGCCAATTGCTGTAGCTCAAATATCTCTATAATATTCTTCCCGTGTCCGCTTGCGCCATATAAGTATATCATGTGGTTATCCTTTAAAGCGTTCAATGGTTGCGTGGCCGGCAGCATTTATGTCTGCTGATTTTACCACCCTCAATGCTGTCATCCACAATATCTTCATATCAAGTGCAAAACTAATATGATTAACGTACCAAACATCGTATTCAAATTTTTGCGTCCAGCTAATAGCATTTCTACCGTTTACCTGGGCCCATCCGGTTATGCCGGGGCGCACATTATGCCGGAGGCTTTGCGTGGCGCTATATAACGGCAAATATTCAACCAATAGCGGCCGGGGGCCTACCAGGCTCATATCGCCCTTTATTACATTTAACAGTTGTGGTATCTCATCCAAGGATGTTTTTCTTACAAAGGCCCCTACTGCAGTTAACCTTTGACTGTCCGGCAAAAGCTGCCCGTTTGCGTCACTTTTATCATTCATGGTTTTAAACTTGATCACCCTGAATATCTTGCCATATATCCCCGGCCTTGGTTGAAGAAAGAAAACCGAGCCGTTATTAGCGATGTAAAGTAACAGGCAGGTTAAAAAAAATACCGGTAAAAAAACAATAAATAAACCAATACTGACCATGAGGTCAAATGATCGTTTAAATGTCTTGGGATACAGTGCCATGATTTTTTAAAAGCTCTTGATATTCATCTAACAGCAACGACCAAAAATAACGTTGCTCATACCGGTCAACTATCATTCTACGGGCGTTTGCCTTGAGTTTCAAAAGTAGCAATTTATCCGTGAGCAACCTCTCCATCGAGACTTTTAGCGCAACTGTATCCTTTACCGGTATGATGAGACCGTTCTCACCATCTTCTATGATCTCGTTACATCCGTTTATATCGCTTACTATGCAGGGCAGATCAAAACATCCGGCCTGCATAGGCACATTAGGAAAGCCCTCCCGGTACGATGGGAAAACAAGTGCGTTGCTCAACATTAAATACGGTCGTACATCTGACTGAAAGCCAACCGACAATATATTTTCGTTGATTTCGATCTGCTCCACGCATGATGCAGAAAGAGGATCAAGTTCGTGCTCAAAAGGGCCAACTAATAAAAGACGTATATGCGGATACTGTTTATGAATAGTCAAAAAGGCTTTTACAAGTTCCTCTATTCCTTTATCTTTAACTAGGCGGCCAACAAATAAAAACACAAAGTTATCGTCAGTTAAGCGTAATTCGCTCTTTAGCTCAATAGATTTTCTTATTGTAGAGCCATTTGGCTTAAAATGATCAGCATCTATCCCATTGCTGCTGCCATTGCCTATAACCTTTAGCTTAGCCGGTAAGCAAAATTTATTATCCACAATAAATTGCTTCAAATTTTTTGAATTGGGATAAACCTTAGTTGCGAGTCTATAAGTAAGCCACTCGGTAATATTTAATATTTTTCTTTTGACACCCCGGGCTTCCATTAAGGGCATACCGGCAACGGTGTGTAATCTTATAGGCGCGTTGGCCAGCCCTGCCGCAATCATACCTAGCAGACCTGCCTTAGGGGTATGCGTATGTATAATTAACGGTTTATATTTTTTAATGAGCTTGTATAGTTTTATAATTGCCACCAAATCTTTAAGGGGGGTGATCTTTCTGGTCATTTCCACATTATACACCGCTATGCCTTCCTTTGCGCCTATACGGGCCAAATATTGCTTATCAGATGAAATACCGGTAACATCAAAATAAGTACTCATAAACCCCATTTGCCCGCCCAGCAATTTGTCTAATGATAAAGGAACTGTAGTTAGCCTGAATAAAGTTGGTTTCATACTGGTAGTTGAGCCTTGAGCCTTTCTTTACGTTTTTTTATATTGATCTGAAATTGACGCCGATATGAAAATGACCATAAGATATAGATCAGCATACCGGGCAAAAACATATTGCGCATACGAATCATAATACCCAGGTTACCCAACGCCTGCGAAAAAATAAGAGCCCCTACGCCTAAAAAAATCAATAGGCCCTTTACAACAATGGGCGCTTTTTTAAAGGTATCAATTGGCTTGTAACGTAAGGTGCTAATACTTAGCAATAACAGGGCAAGATTCTCAAACGACGCTATTAACGCCGGGATACCATTTACATCAAAGAAAATTGGACGATATAAAAACGTAAAAACCTTAAGGGGTAATGGGTAAGACGCGATATCTATGGATGATCCTGTACGCTCGCGGCTTAAAGCTCCAACCTTTTTTTCAGAAAATTGGGTAAAGTTTTCAACAGTTGCCTCTTCAACCTTAGTGTATTTCATTACCGAAGGTAAAATAGCTATCCCGCCACCAACCATGGCAATGATTAAAACCACGCGTCTGAAAACAGATATATTTCCTTCAAAAACATACGCCAACGCAAAGCTTGCAAAAAGAAACAAAGTAACATGGGGACGCAGCAAAAAGGATAACAATACACTTAATACTAAAATTGGGATACGCTTAAATACGCTTAGTACGCCGTAAGCAAATAACCCTATACATAAGAACAAAATGGTGTCTTTACCAATACCCGAAGACCAAAAATGCAGGTTGGGCATATAAAACAGCAGCGGGAATAAATTATATCCCTTAAATTTAAAATTGTATGGTATGACACGTATGGCTACTATATAAAAAAACACAACACCTATATAGCCTATTAAACTGTATAACATGGAACCTGCAAAATAGGATAGGTTTAGTATACTGGCAGGTAAGTAGTTTAAGGAGTACATAAAATACGTACCCTTTGCTTCGTATAAATAGGATATAAACTTGTCAAACGATAAATCCTTAGACACCTTCCAGTAGCCAATAGCATCCCCGGCAATGAAAAAACAGAAATATAAACTAATCAGTAAATGGAAAAGCCAAAGTCTCAATAGGTTTCCCTTGTCCTTTGTAGAAAGTTCCCTTCCAAACAGGTAAGGAAAGCCTATACCTAGCAAACAAACTAAAATAAAAACAAAAATATCTATGATCATTTCTGTGGCGAAAATCTTCTTTTTATTTCAGTAATCAATATTTTTTCGAATATCCAATAATATAAAAAGCCTATAGCACAACAAATCGCGAGCACTAGTATTAATTCTCCATAAAACAGTAGACAACTATTATCGCTTTTTGGCAATAGCCTCACCAATAAGGCCTGCAGAGGGTTATGCACCAAATAAATAGAATAGGTAGCGTTACCGATCAACATAAACAAACCGGCGCTGCTAATCCTTCTGTCCCAATAACATACTGCCAATTTAATAAACAGCGTGCCTGTAATTGCAAAAACGATATTATTTAAGAACGGAATTGTTTTTACATTGAAGTAAGTGAGGTACAAAAATAAGCCTAAACAAGAAATTGCAGCAAGTAAAGTCAGGTGATAATTGAACCGCAAACCCTTCCGTAAACCAAAGGCAATTAAAAACCCTAAAATAAATTCCAGATTATAGTGATTGGTGAAAATAGTAAACAATTGAATATTAAGACTCAGTAGATATACATTACAATAAAGAATAATTGACACCCAGATAAGAACAAACCAATACCATACCTTTTTCGATAAGAAGAAGATAATGAAAAGAGCATAAAACACTAGCTCATACATCAGGGTCCACGCTACTGATAATGCCGGCTTGCCGTCAGGATACAAAAACAAAGAAGCTATCCAGCTTATTGTTCGATTACCGTGAGAGTATGAAGAAAATTGCAGATAAAGCAATGCCATTAATATACCTATGGGCCAATATGGTATGTAGATACGAACAAAACGATTAAACAAATATTTCTTTATCTCCTTATAATTACCGCCATATTTAAAACTGGTGTAGGTGATAATAAAGCCGGATAATACAAAGAAGAAATCAACCCCATACTTACCCACTGATGCTACGTATTTCAATAAGGGAATATTAATATGATGAAAATGGGCAAAAGAGCCATAAGTATGATGAACCACAACCATTAAAGCAGCAATACCGCGAAAAATTTGGATAAGGTCAAAATACTTGCTTTGGGTAAGGTTTTTCATTAACAGGCCATTGTAATTAATTATTAAGTATGATCTGATAAATATCTTGTCGCGTGGCTTGCAGACAAAGGCTTTTTTCAACCATTTCTCTACCCGCCAGACCATGCTTACTCCTTAGGTCAACGTCGTTTACATATTTACCTATCGCCCTAAGCCAGTCATCTTCATCATTTGCCAAATATCCATTTACATCCTGATGCACAATATCTGCATTGACACCAACCGGCGACGCAATGACAGGCAGGCCGCAAGCCATATACTGAACTAGTTTATAAGCACATTTTCCTTTTTCGAAAAGAGAATTTTGTAAAGGCATAATGCCGATATCAAAATCTAATATGGCTGAAACTTCCTTGTCTTCTGACCAGGGGAGATATTTAACCCTGTCACCCAAACCAAGATCCACGGTCCCGCCGATGACATGAAATACTACAGAATATGATTGTAAAATCTTTTGTATGATTGGTCTTATGCCTGCGAAATGTTTTTCAAATGTAGACCGGGTACCTATCCAGCCAATAATAACCGGTTGTGCAGGGCTATGTTGTTTTGTCGTCGGATAGCGATCCAGATCAATAACGGTAGGTATGATATGTACATTTTTAGCTCCGGCCTTTGCGGCGCGCTCTGCTAAATACTTATTACCAGCTACAACCGCCCGGCTATACCTCATTACACTGTCAATCTTATTTTTTAACAGCCCTTTTATCAATTGATTTGGATGTTGATCGTAATTATGAAAAATTGCATCGTCATAATCTACGATGTAGCGCAACCCCAGACAAGTTAACAACCATTCAAAAAAAGCCGGGAAATATGGAAATAGCTCCTTCTCAATTATTACCTTGTCATAACTAAATACGGTAAAAAGGGTTATCAATCTTTTTAAATAGGCCTGCAAAACAAATCGGGATGGCCTGTTACCTGTATAAAGCGCATGCAGATATTCATCGTTAAAAAGTGGCTTAACTGTTACCGCCATACCCTGTTGCTCAAGGTATGGGAAATACTGAAAACTACGCATTCGGCTGCTGGCTCCTAAACGGCTATATTTTGTCAGGTAAAGTACTTTCATTGACAGGCTAATTAAGGCAGTTTAACAATACTGGTAATTACATCCTTATAAGCGTCGCCAATTTTTTGTAAGTTATACTTAGCAACTGCATTATCTTTGATTTTTTCTGAGTTGAATTTGGCTCTTTCCCCTAATGCGGTTTCAATAGTGTTGGCTATAGCAGTCGCGTCAGAAGGCTCGCAAAGATAGCCGTTGTTGTTAACGTCAATTGTTTCCTTATTTCCGCCAGGGCACTCGGTTGCAATTACAGGAGTGCCTAAACATAAAGCCTCGATAATAACATTAGAGAAACCCTCATACAAAGAAGAAGAAATTAAATATTGAGCACGGGCAATATAAGGATAAGGGTTTTTAACGTGCCCTAACAAGGTTACCATCCCATTTAATTGATGTTGCCCGATCTGATCAACTAATTGGCCTTTAAGTTTTCCATCACCCAAAATAGCAATGGAGAATTTTATACCACGGTGCTTTAGTATATTACAGGCGGTAATTAGTGTAGGATAATCTTTTTGTACATCTAAACGGCCCACGGCTACTATGTCATAGATGATATCAATTGCCTCGGTAGCCAAGGTTTCAACTTTTTGAGTATCAACCGGGTTATAAATAACGGTGTAGTCCTTTAAGCGCACGCCGGTTTCCTTCATGTAATCATTGGCCATGTAATTACATTGAAAAATAGAGAAGTCTGACGCTGTGCCTATCAATTTGTTGGCATATATATATAACAGCCGTTTCAAACTGTTTTTATACAATAATTTTTCGGCGCCTATGGTATTACCTAACCTGTTAATTACCTTAATGTTGCCTGGTATAAACGACTTAGCTAAGGCAATTGCCAAACTGGCCCCCAAGGTGGCAAAAATGACATCGGGCTTATATCGATGGCAAAATTTGATCAGGGCAACTACCGAAGTTTTGGCTGACCGGCAATTGAGGGTATAAACGGTGATATCAGGCGGTACCTGATCTAAAAGCTGGCCTTCCTTATTTCCTAATAAAAGTGCAATGGGCAAATCAGAGTGCGCATGGCAATGCTTTATCAGGTTAATGATAACACGCTCTGCGCCACCGGCTCTTAAGTCAGGTAAATAAAATACGATCACCTTAGTTGTTTTTAATAAATTTTAACATGGTAGCAATACTATTGTATTGACCTTTGTATTCACTTTCCGTAAGATCTTTTTCTATTTTAGTTAGATCGATATATTTCCACACCGGACTTCCTTTTTCTTCGGTTATAAAATCCCTGGAAAGTTCGTTGATCTTTTTAGAAAATCTTTTTCTTATTACGGTATTTGTGTCACCATTATTTAATTTCCAGATCAGCTTAGGCAGATATGGAAATATATAATTTAGCGCCTTTTGGAAAACATTGTCGCCCAGCTCATTCCGGGCAGTTAAAATAGGTGCGTAAGGCACCTTATTATTTGTTAGGATTTCTGAGATACGATGGTGTATACCAATCCTTAAAGTTCTCTGCAACTGATCCTTTTGCGCCAAAAACACCAGTTGATTAAAGCTTTCTGTAGCAAAGGGGGCAAAAATATCATGTCGTTTATTAGAAATTTGCGAATAAGAAAACCCTTGATTTCCTCTAAAACGCTCCAAATGGAAAAATGCCGATGCCAGCAACTGCATAAAGTTTTGTTTGCCTTTAAAGCACTTATACTTATCTAATAAATAGGCAGCTACCTTATCAGCCATCTTTGCAGAAAACGCTTTGTCGACAAGCGGGTGCGTGGTCATTAATTGGCTATATGTCTTTATAAAACTGTCAAAGTTACTTTTATCCACATTTTTTATCCTGTTCTCACCGAACTCCCAATCCGTATCTGCGCCATTGCCTCCCAAATGTACCTTATAGCTTTCTCCTGTATTATAAAAGCCTTTTAACTCCCTTTGTAAAGCCACATAAAAGGCATCTACCGTCATATCACGGAATTCAGGTATTTGAGCCTCAAAATCGTTAAAGCTTGACGGTACGGAAAATTTGTGATGTGGTACATTGGCCATTCTGCTTAATCTTGCAGCAATCAAAAAATCGAGCTTTCCGGCCCGGTTGTAGGTCATAGCCTCTAAAGGCAGCCCGGTTGTATTATGAAAAAAGTTTAATATAAATCTGCCGTCATGGCCCCCGGATACTCCAATTACGGTATGATGATAATTACGTAGGTATTGTGCCGCCATTTTAAATTCGTTAGCTGTAATTACAAGTTGCTCTTCGAACGTTTTGTCAGGCACTAATAAACTTTCAATAGGTTTATAACGCTCAACGCTAAGTTCGCCGTTAGCTATTGTGGCCTTACCATATTCGGGCAGGGTAAAAACATCTTCATACAGGGTATTATATCCTGGATAGATACCAAATCTGCCGGTCATAAAATCCAACGTAATTTGCT
>JAZKET010000034.1:143006-150081 GCA_040386815.1 Bacteroidota bacterium
GTTTGACTTTAATTTGCCCGTAGCCCTGAGCAGCGCCATTGAGTTTGATATATATATGTCTGCACCCTGCTTAAAATAAAATACTTTATGGAAACCAAAATTATCTACCAGGCACTCAAAAGTATCGTCACTTAAATTAAATAAGGCAAATTGTCCGTTATAATTTTCAGGCTTTGATGTATCAACCGCATCTACTGTGCGCAGATCCGTATCCGAATCTGTCTTACCGATCATCAAACCCGAATAGCCCTTAAAGGCATTATCAGACACAGATAGGTACTTTTTTTGACTAAATTGAAAAGGAGTATGAATTGACAGGAAGTGAAATTTATTCACTTGCTTTGATGTAACCTGATAATTTTCCAGCTGATCTATCCCCTCAGTAACTCCAGGAGCGTTTTTAACAAACTTTTCATCAAAGGTATCGGCCCCGTATTTTAATATCCAAATATTCATATAATGTCAAATTTCATTTAAGTACCTTATGCTTTTACAGATTCAAATAAGCGATTGATTTTGTTTAGGAAGCGGTGATATAAACTTGGCTTGTACTCAACATACGGCACCCAATTTACCGTACTCACTGTCGGGGCTTTATTAAAATCCTTAACACCTTCAAAAACATTTTTATATTGCCGCAAAACATCATCGATATTAAAGCAATTGTCAACCCTGTCTTTTGCTGCCTGCTTCATCTGGTGTAAAAGTTCCCTGTCAGTATTTAATAAGTTAATATATTTTGCATACTGAGTTGTTTGATTAGTATCAATTATAAACCCGTTTATTGCGTCTTGTACAATGTAATTTGTAACCCCTGCTATTCTGTTTGCTAAAGGAACAATACCTAAGCGCATGGTTTCTATCAAAGTAAGGCCAAAACCTTCTATCACCGATGGAAACATCAAAACATCCCATTTACTTGCTATAGTTAAAATCTCGTCCTGATCTTTAAATCCATAATAAGTATAATCAATTCCTAAAAGATCTAATTGTTGTATAAATTTGTCTTTATCTCCTCCATCTCCTATAATTTGAAAGTCAAATGCAAAATTCAACTGTTTCAAAACTTCAGGTATAGTCAAAATTCCCTTATGCCCCTGATGCAATCTTCCCAAATAGCCAATAACCAGCTTATTCGTTTTATTGCTTTTTACATCGACATTATGCTTTTTTACCCCATGGGGTATCAATACAAGTTTATCCTCCACATCAGTTATGTAATTTGATAATACAGACACTTGTTTCTCTGAAATACAGATTATTTTAGAAATATATGCTAAATGCGATGTCACATATTTATAAACTCTTGGGGTGTCGCTATTTACAATCTGAATTACATTTATATCACTATTTAGAAAAGGTATTATAGATATAGTAATAGGCGAATTCATCGGCACCAGTATATCATAGCCATTGTTATTCAAGAATTCTAAAAGCAACAATGCTATTTCTTTCTTATCTTTTTTCCTGTCCAGTTCCGCGCCAATTTGTATGTAACTTTCGTCTTTTAAAGGCGTAACAGTATTTTTTCCAACGCTGATCAAGTTAAACTCCACATCGGGGAGCCCATACTTTAGATATTGGTAATGGGTATAGTTACCCCCATACCTGGGCATACCCATAAATGCAATCTTAACTGATCTGCCGTTCGTCCGCATTACTTGAAATTTCGTTTTCTTTTGTACACGTCTTTGTTATAGACTACCGCCATGACCATTTTTATTAGTAACCTGGGTTTGGGCTGACTAAAAAACGCAGTCAGAAATGACTTTACGGCCTTTGCCTTTTCGCCGTTAACGGCATGTAATTCTGCCAGGTATTCGTTTATTTCACTCCACGGAGTTTGGTTTTTGATGGTTGTCTCGCCGTGTTTATCCAGGTATTGAATTACAGTATCTAACTTTCTTTTGTAATTTGTTGACATGCCCCCGGCATGCTGATAATAGGTAACCAATTCTTCCTCAACAAAATCAAACTTACAGAGAAAGGATAAACGGTAATAAAGCTCAACGTCCTGCCTTGAGTTGAAGGTTATATCAAACCCATTAACTTGTTTTAAATAACTGGTTTTGATAACAACCATACTGGTTGGCGCAAAATGGTTGAGCGCAAATATCTTTGAAAGATCGCCCCTATATTTTAATTTACGTGTAGTGATTTTATTATCAAACTCGTTAACTATCCGCCAAAAACAGCCAACCACACCATAATCATCACCTAACGTGTTAAACAGCTTTATCTGCTTGTCAAGCTTCTCCGGCATCCACTCATCATCATCATCCAAAAATGCTATGTATTCGCCCTGTGCATTTTGCAGCCCGGTATTCCTGGCGGCAGGGGCACCTCTGTTTACTTCATGCTTCAAATAAATGACTTTATTATTTGCAATGTATAATTGAACATTTCTTAAGGTGGCTTCTCTAAACTCATTATCACCATCGTTGTCGTCCACTATAATAACTTCAATATCTTTATATGACTGATTTAACGCAGACTCAATAGCGCGGATCAAATAATCAGATCTTTTAAAGGTGGGAATGATTACCGAAACCAAAGGATTACTCATTTTATTCAACTACAACTAAAAAAGGATTATGGTACTGTACGCTAATTTTTTTATTCAACATGTTTTCAAGTAGTTGAAATTTGCCTTCCAAATATTCTCTATCAAATCCATAAAATTTTGTAGAGTGATATTGGTACTGTTTCTTTTTCTTTTGGCTCACCAACAGCGCTACCTTTTTCCGTATCCGCAGTTTCAAATATTTGTTTTTAATGAATGACCTCGATGGTGTTGTAAAATTACTTATCCGGCTCTCACTTATCTTTTTATCAATAACCTTAATTAAAGCCTCATAACTATCATTTTCAAAATTATAGAATAAATCCGTTATCCGTTTCTTTGACGCAAGACCATTAAGATCAAACTTGTAGTTAGCGTTATCGATTAAGAGCTCCTCTACCTCTTCGATCGATTTGGCTCTGATACCCATTTGGTTAGGCAACCAGATATCAGCGTCAGCGTCATAAAACGGCTTGAAGTTGATCACCGGCTTGCCAGCAATAAACGCTTCAATTGCGGTAGTGCACCCATCATGAATAACTGCCTCGGCTCCGATGATCCACGGGGCCACAGGCCCGTCATGCACCACATGGATATTTTTTACACCATTAAAAATATGTTTATAATATGAGTGGTTCTCTGATGGATGCGGCCGATATATAAAATTTTTCTGTGGAAATTTGATGGCTAGCGTATGTGTCAACCGTATCATGTACATACACTGTATGCCTGAGTAGGTATAAAATGCAACTCGCCTCATCCTGTTTTCAACATCGTCTACTTGATAGCTGGCTTTATCAGAAAATATATAATGAACCCCTATACCATGATTATACACTCCATAATTGCCATTTATCAGTATGTAATCATTATAAGAGGATTTTATATTGGTTAATTCCTGGTCAAAATAGGCATTCCATTCAGGCTTATACAGATCAAATCTGGGGTGTCCGGTGGCAGTAACAAGAATATCCTGCGTTCTTGACACATCATGAGCTTTCTGAAAATCGCCCCAAACGCATATGGCATCCTCTTTATCAAAAAAGGACGCGTTATATTGATTATTTAAAACCTGTTTCCAATCCTTTTCTTCACCCAGGTACACCGCGCCTTCTTCATGTAAGTATATAATGTTGAAGTTGTGTTTCTTCAATAAATGATATATTGAGCCATCTTCTACACTCGCGCGTTTGTGAAAGATATTTTTACCAATATATAGTCCGCCTTTTAACTCAGGTAGTAAAGACATTAAAAAATCATGCTGGCCGATATATATCTTATGTCCGGCAGCCGCTAGCTGCGCAGCTAACACAATTTTAAAATCAATCTCACGGTTAATGGTTTCAATGGGCAATAGTATATTCATTTCAGATTTTTTAAGAGAAGTTTGATGGTTTCGCGCTTAACCAGCCATACTCCGGCTAATGATATTGGCAGATAAATAATTCCAAACAAGATTAAGCTATAAATACTATAACCTGATATGGTAAGGCTTATACCGTAGCTTAATAGAAAGGCAAGCATAAAATGAAAGGCGAATAGAATAATAAAGTTGCCAATTTCTCTTATAAGTGAAAATTCTATCAATTTACTAGCCATAGATAGGTAAACCATTGCCATAATCATATCAACCGTAATTACAGACCACAAAACTGCTATGAAAGATGAATAAATAACAAAAGTTATAATGGTTATCAATAGTGTAGCCTTCCAGATAAATTCCATCCTGAAAAATAACCCGCCCATTCCCTTAACCTTAAGTACATTGATGCATTGCACATTGATGGGCACAAACATTGTCCCTAATGCAATGATCTTCAAATAAGGGATCATTTCCATCCACTTCTGTCCCAGCAAAAAGTAAATTAAGTTACTTGCCTGAAAATACAGGAAACAATTGAGCAACACCATGATATACATTAGTATCTGGATATTGGTAAGAAACATCTTTGCAAGCTGTTTATTGTTATCCTGCAACTGAACCATAGTTGGATATGATCCGCTGGAAAAAGTTGTGTTGATAATGTCTATAGGAACCCCCTGTAAACTTTTTGAGCGGGTGTATAGCCCTAACAATTGAGGATTATAGAAATGCGCGTAAATTAAGTTGATGGATTGCACGTAAGCCCGGTTAACATAACCTGCAGCAAACAATTTAAGCCCAAACCCATATAAACTTTTAAACGATGCCTTACTAAACATAAACCTGGGCTTATATCTAATGTTAAGGCATAAAATAATGGCATAGATTAACCCATTTGTTAACTCCTGCATAATCAATGAGATAACACCAAACCCGTTGTATGCTAATAAAATACCCACGCCAAAGCTTAATAATGAAGCAGGTATACGTGCTTTGGTGATCTTTTTTAAGTTAAGCTCCTTTGTAGCCTTTATAATCTGTATCAGGCCAAAGGACTCGATGACCAATATTACCGATTGCAAGCGAATATAAAATGCCAGTTGCTTGTAACCATAAAAAGCTTCAATAAATGGCGCTGCAATAAACAAACATATGTAGATGAAGCATGCCATAGTCATATTTAACCAAAATATGGTTGCATAGTCCTCTTCTGTGGCATTCTTTTTTTGAATTAAGGCTTCTTTTAATCCACCATCGATGAATAAGGTTGTTAACAGATAAAACACATTCACTATTGCCAGTATTCCAAAGGCAGATGGGCTTAAAAGCCTGGCCAATACAATGCTTAGTGTAAAACCTATAGCTTTTAAGCTAATAGTCTCGATGAAAGACCATTTTATATTAGAAACGGTAGCTTTTTTTAAACTCATGGTTTTAGATACCTTCCGGTTTATTTGAAGCAGTCAACTGCTTACTCAGTAAAAACTCGGCAAATTCAAAATCTTCTAAACTATCTATATCAACCGAGTATTTATTTTCCATAATATAGGCAAATGAGTTTTGACTAAAATACCCCCCCTTATTTATAAGATCTTTTTTTACCACATATATTGCGCCGTTAGGTAAATAACTTGGTCTCTCATCTTGCCGGTTACCCGTGTTATCGGGAAATATATTTTCAAAGGATCCGTCGTTATTTATATACTTATGCCATCTTATCGGATGGTCTTCTTTACGATAACTAATAACGGAATCTGCATACTTTTCCTTAAAAATCTTAATAGCACTATCTATATGCACCGCCTGCCTCAAGGGGCTTGTTGGTTGTAAGATCACTATCTCATTAATTTCTTTATCATAAAAGGACTCTAACCTGGGGATCATATCCTTAAAAACATCAATAGATGTTGCATTATCAGTAGCTAACCTTTCAGAACGCATGAATGGGCACTCAGCACCATGCCTTACGGCCACCGAGGCAATTTCTTCGCTGTCAGTATTAACCACAACCGTGTCAATATATCTAGATTTAAGGGCCGCCTCAATGGTATAAGCAATCATTGGTTTACCTAATAAGTTTTTAATATTCTTACCCGGTAATCCCTTTGACCCGCCGCGTGCCGGAATGATACCAATCATACTAAAATTTTAATTTTTTTATATCTTCCTGTGCTTTTTTATAGTCATCATGCTTACCTATATCCAGCCAGTAATCAGCCAATGGATAAGAAACGACCTTTAGCTTCGCCTCAATTAGCTTATCCATCAAATCCGTAGCATCAAAAAAAGTATCTTTAGGGATATACCTTAACGCCGACTTTTTTAACAGGTAAATGCCCCCATTTGAGTAGTAAGTATAGGTTGGTTTCTCTTTAAATCCCATTATTACGCCATCTTCGGTATTTAACACCGCGTACGGGATATTTACCTGGTACGGAATTGTAGCGATAGCCATATCCGCATCTTGCCTTATAAACTCAAGGAAAAAGTTCTCATAATCAATATTGGTTAACAAATCTGCGTTCATCACCAATATATACTCGTGTTCAAGATCCTCAATTTTTGAAACTGCTCCAATTGTGCCTTTGGGTTCATGTTCCCAAACATATTTTATGTTTATATTTTTTTCATTTCCATTTCCAAAATAAGCTTCAATCTGTTCGCCTAAATATTTTACCGAAAACCAAAAATCATCTATCCCATATGATAAAAGCCGGTCAACATTATGCTCCATTATGGCTTTGTTGCCCACTTTTAGCAGGGATTTTGGCGTATCATTAGTAAGTGGCTCCAGCCTTTGACCGCGGCCGCCAGCCATTATAATGGCATCAACCGGCAGATATGATTTTATCTCCCTGAAATTTATTACGTTAACCACGCGGTTTTCTTTATCTAAAACCGGTATAATCCTAAAATTTCCGTCCCTGTATTCTATAACCTTCTCTATATTACCTTCTCCCTTTCTTATATATCTGGGATTTGGTTGAAGTATCGCCATTATAGAGTCATCAATTGTTAAGCCTTTAATCAATCCTCTTCTTACATCGCCGTCTGTAACTGAGCCTACTAAACTATCATCGTCGGCCACAACAAAAACAATGGCATCCATACCCAGATCATTCAAGGTAATAAGCGATTGCTTGATAGTG
>JAZKET010000035.1:0-2972 GCA_040386815.1 Bacteroidota bacterium
CTTTTTGCTAAGCTATATTATCTTTGATAACAAACATAGGAGGGCAGGTCCAGCGAAGCGTCGACCGGGTGAGTTGTCGCCAGGCGGCGCGTTTAAAATCTAAATTATTCCAGCAATCCAGCCGGCACCTTCCCATCCACCTTACCAAACGGAATACCCAGTAGTTTTACCATTATCGGCGTCATATCGCGCACGTTCATTTCTTCAATTACGGCACCTTTTTTAATGCCCGGGCCGTGAGCCACCAAGCCGGTGCGGATGTTTTTAGTATCGGGGAAATGACCATGACCACCGCCTTTACCTGTTTTAAAAGCACTGCCGGCGATACCTGAGCTTAAGTAACCATCATTTTGCCCACTAACCGCGAAAGCTACATTGGGGTTGTAACCACCTTTTGTTAATTGTTCTTTACTGATGATGCGATAGTATTGTTTAATGCTATCAGGCTGTGCTTCCAATATTGATTGTACTTTGGCTATAGTTGCTTTGTCAGACGGATCTTTCAAATACAGGTAAGCCGAACCGCCGACAGCGTTAAATTGCGCTTTCCAGTCGCCGGTTTTAAGGTCGGTTATCAGGCCCGCTTCTTTTAGCCATACGTTTGGCGATATCACCTTTTTAATATCATAAAAGCCATGATCGCCACCAACCAACAAGGTTGTGCTATCCCAAATGCCGGCCGCTTTTAATGCATCTACAATAATACCCACGGCGGCGTCGGCATCGGCAACAGCTTCCTGCACACGAGCGCCGGTGCGGCCAACTGCATGCGATGCACCATCAACCGCGAATACGTGTATGGTCATCAATTCGGGCTTGCTTTTTTTGATAATGTGCGCGGCAATCTTAGCTATGTTTACGTTTTTGCCATGATCTATTTTATCAACGCCGCCAAAAACTTCCTTTTTTACTTCGGCATAAAAACCTTTAGGTAACGAGTATTCTTCGCGCACACCATCGCCTAAACTGCCAATGTCGGGGATGTTGTAATCTACAGGCGCGTTGGCAGATACAGGCCAGTATAACGATGCAACCGTCATACCTTTGGCTTTTGCCGCTTTCCAGATAGTTGGTACATGGATAGAACTATCTTGCCAGTAAGGTTGTTGCGGTGCGCCATCCGGCGTAAATACATTGTTATAAAAAATACCATGTTTAGCCGGCTGCACACCGGTTACAATGGTGGTATGCGATGGGTAGGTCATTGATGGAAATACGCTGTTTACCCCTTTTGCATAAGCGCCATCTTTAAGCAGCGCGCGCAGGTTTGGGGTTTGCCAGCCGTCTTCCAGATAAAAATCCGGGCGGAAACCGTCGATTGTAATAAATATAACGTGTTTGGCTGTTTGAGCCATTAGGTGTCCTGTAGCTAAAAACAGGGCAAGCAGTGCAATAGTAATCTGTTTTTTCATTTTTTTTGGGGGATTTCTGGTTGATGTAACCGTGTTAAAACAGCGCAAAGGTGTATGTAAATTTGTTAATTTTTTGTGATGATATGGTTATGTAATTTGTAGAGCCTTGCAGTAGGTGATAACTCACCCCCCGACATTGCTTCGCTTGTCGGCCCCTCTCTTCGCTGCGCGCAAAGCGGGGCTTTAAAATAACTCTATGAATAACCCCATTAATAACCCATCATCCAAAGCCCTCTTTCCGACGAAGTCGAAGAGAGGGCAGCACGAGCGAAGCAATGTGCGGGTGAGTTGTCGCCAAGCGGCGCGTTTAACATTCCCAATAAAAAGCCCTCTTTCCGACGAAGTCGAAGAAAGAGCAGCACAAGCGTAGCAACAGTGCAAACTATCTTATACGCCTATAAAACTCTTCCTTAAACGTCTCAGATACCGGTATCAGCTCCCCTCGTATTTTGATCCGGTCGCGCTCTATATTTTCAATCTTATCAATAGCAACTATAAATGATTTATGCACCCTGCAAAATTTTGCCGGTGGTAGCTCTTGCTCCAGGTCGGTAAAGGTTTGTAGGGTCATGATGTTTTTGTTAGTGAGATGTATGCAGCGATAATCGCGCATGCCTTCAATATATAGAATATCGTTAAGGTTTATTTTTTCAAGGCGATACTCTGTCTTTATAAAAATGATTTCCTTTTCGGCTTTTACATCTATAGGGGCAAGCCTGTCGTAAACACGGGTTACCGCCTGCATAAACCTGTCGAACGTAAAAGGTTTTAACAGGTAATCGGCAACGTTTAAGTCAAAGCCTTTAAGCGCATACTGATCAAACGCGGTGGTAATAATAACCTCGGGCCGTTTTTGCAGCGATTCCAGCAACTGTATACCCGTAAAGCCATCCATCTGGATATCCAGAAAAAGCAGATCTGTTTTATTAGCCTTAATAAAGCTTATGGCCTCAATGGCATTATCAAAACATGCCATCAGGTTTAAAAACGGCACTTTTAGCACAAAGCTTTTAATGCGCTCCATAGCCAGTGGCTCATCTTCAATTATCAGGCAATTTATTATCATACAATGGTTATGGCCAAATTTACCATAAAATGGTCGGCAGTTTTGTTGATGTCTAATATGTAATTTTTGGGGTAAAGTAATTCAAGCCTATCTTTTATCAGTTTAAGCCCCAGGCCGCCGTCTTCGCCGGTAAGTTTATGCGTCGTGTCGTCATAAATATTTACACAATTAAAAACAACGTGGTTATCCTGTGTAGATAGCGTTAATACAATGGCATTATCTATTTTTTTATTGGTGCTGTATTTAAAGGCGTTTTCAATAAAGGGGATAAACAACATGGGCGCTATTTGCAGATCATGTGTGGCTCCTGAAGCATCAACCTTTACAAAATTAGTGTTGTTACTGCGTATCTTTTGCAACTCAATATATTGTTCAATATGGTTTATCTCTTTTGCTAACGCGATAGTGGCCGACGGACTTTCATACAGTGTAAACCTTAAAATATCCGACAGCTTTTTCAAATAGGTAGAGGCCGTTGTTGGGTCTTTCTCTAT
>JAZKET010000036.1:0-4218 GCA_040386815.1 Bacteroidota bacterium
CGTCATTGCGAGGAACGAAGCAATCCCCAATAGGACATTCATGTGTAAAGGTTAATATCGCGGGTTGTATGCTCACAATAAAGGTTTTTGCGCGTTGATTAGCATGTTGGGGATTGCTTCGTTCCTCGCAATGACGTCGTGTAGGTTGCAGGTAAACAGCGTTTTAACTTACAAAGCCACCCAGCTCGCTTCATCCCTCAACAAAGCAAACGCGCTCCGCGGTGCCAGATCCAAATACGGATAAGTAATTTTAGACAAATATAATCCCTGCGGGTGTGCAGGAATTATCGTTAAAGGAGTTTGTTTACTGATGAGGTGCGATTCAAACTCATCTACACTCAATTTACCGCGACCGATATCAATTACTTTCCCCATAATAATGCGGATCATTTTGCCTAAAAATCGGTTTGATGAGATCTGAAAACGCAGCCTGTCGCTCTCTTTGCTTACAAATAAACCGGCCGACGATACATTGCAAATGGTATGGTCATTTCTATCCGGCGTTTTGCAGTAGGCACGGTAATCGTTATACAGGGGCAGCAATGCTACTGCGGCCTTCATTTTGTCAAGGTCCCAATCGCGTTCAAGGTAAAGCGCGCTGTAGTTACCCATAAATGGGTCTTTGTAAGTGTGGATAAAGTAATCGTATGATCGTTGTATGGCATCAAAGCGGGCGTGGGGTAGCCCCTGCATAGGGATGATATCAAACACAGCGATATCGGGCGGAAGGTTTTTGTTGAGACGGAAAAACAGATCGAATTTCCATTCGTGCTCCACATCCATATGAAAAAAGTACTGGCTGGCGTGCACTTTGGCGTCGGTGCGCCCGCAACCGTTAACGGTGATGGGCGCCTTTAACAGTTTACTTAGCGTAGCTTCTAAAACCTCTTGCACATTTGACTGGCCCGAATGCTTTTGCCAACCGCTGTAATTGGTGCCATGGTAACCTATGTGGACGAAATAGCGCATAGAATTAATTGTAGAGACGCAATACTTTGCGTCTCCGGATTGCATTTAAACAAAAAGAGACACAAAGTATTGTGTCTCTACAGTTTGCTAAATTATACTTTCTTTGGCGGCAAATCAAATGCAACGGCGTTGTGCTCAAAGTGTCCTTTGTGCGATCCGTCGCAGAATGGTTTGTTAGCCGATAAGCCGCAACGGCATATAGAAACTACGGTGCGTCCCTGTAAGTTGTAGGCGTTGCCCTGCATATCAACAATCTCAAAATCGCCGTCGATCTTAACAGATCCGTTGTTGTTAATGGTAAGTTTTGTGCTCATGTATTTTATGTTCCTTGAGCGGCAAAGATAATTTAATGGCTAACGCGATGCGGGATTAAGTGCAATTCAGAATCTATCTTATTAGTCTTTGTGGCCCTAAAGTTTGCATCTTTGTAAGCGAGCCTGACAGACAATAATTTATAATTGTTAAAATGTTTTAATGGCATAATCGTCTGTATTTGTATTAATAATTGAAACATTTGCACAATATTTGACATCAGTTTATCCATGCCACCTCCAAATATACCCACAGGCCCTAAACCGCCAGGTCTTTCAACTTTACTAAAACCTTATGGTTGGCTTATTGCCTTTTTATTGCTGTTTTCGCTGTTTAGTAATGGTATTAATTTGCTGCTGCCAAAACTCATCGCATCGGGTATTGATGCCTATACGCATAACACGTTAGATGTTAAGCACCTTATTACCCAGTTTTGCATTGCGGTAGGGCTGGTGTTTATATTTGGTTACCTGCAAAGCATTATCCAAACCTACGCATCTGAGCGCGTAGCGCGCGACTTGCGCACCCGCCTTGCCGATAAAATATCGCGCCAAAGCCATGCTTTTATTGAGCAAGCCAACCCATCAAAATTGCTTACCAATTTAACCGCCGATACCGATTCTATTAAAGTATTTGTAGCGCAGGCTATAGTATCTATCGCTTCATCGATATTTATCATTGTGGGGGCAAGTATTTTGTTGCTTACCTTAAACTGGCGCCTGGCGCTGGCGGTTATGGCTATTATCCCCATTATTGGCGGGGCTTTCTTTTATGTGTTAAAAAAGGTGCGGGCGCTATTTATTGAAAGCCGGCAGGTTATTGATTGGCTTAACAAGATCATTAACGAAAGTATACTTGGGGCGGCATTGATCAGGGTCATCAATTCGCAAAGCCTGGAGACTGTGAAGTTTCTGGAAGCCAACAGCAAAGCGCGCGATTTTGGTTTGTCAATATTGCGCATGTTTGCCGGCCTGATACCTGTGGTAAGTTTTACCGCTAACTTAGCTGCCTTAAGTATTTTGGCTTTAGGCGGGCATTATGTAATAAATGGGCGTATGAGTTTGGGCGAGTTTGCCGCGTTTAACAGCTACCTATCTATGCTTATTTTTCCGATACTGGTAATAGGTTTTATGAGTAACATCATTGCCCAGGCAACAGCATCGTTTACCCGCATCACTACCATTTTGAACGCGCCTGATGTGGAGGAAAAAGGCACCATAACTGATACTATTAAAGGCGATATCGAACTAAAAAATGTTACACTAAGCTACGGACAGAAACCTGCATTGAAAGATATTTCGATGTCTGTTAAAGCAGGTTCAAAAATTGCCATTATTGGCCCTACAGCAGCGGGTAAAACACAGTTGTTGTATTTGCTGACCGGATTAATTCCGGCTAAATCAGGAGATATATTGTATGATGGAAGGCCAATAGATACCTACAACAGCGAAAGTTTTCACAGTCAGGTTGGTTTTGTATTTCAGGATAGCATTATTTTTAATATGAGCATCCGCGAGAATATCGCGTTTAGCGACACTGTAACTACCGAATCATTACAAAAGGCTGTAGAAACTGCCGAACTAAAAGATTTTATAGATAGCCTGCCCGATGGATTGAGTACTGTGGTTTCTGAACGTGGATCAAGCCTCTCGGGTGGGCAAAAGCAGCGTATAATGCTGGCAAGGGCGTTGGCTGTTAACCCCAAAGTTTTATTGCTGGATGATTTTACCGCGCGTGTTGATGCCCATACAGAACGTAAGATATTGGCTAATGTTAAGGCTAATTATCCCGATATAACATTAATCTCTGTAACCCAAAAAATAGCTTCTATTGAGCATTACGACCAAGTGATATTATTAATGCAGGGCGAGATCGTCGCCAGCGGAACGCATCAGCAACTGATGGCGGCCAGCCCAGAGTATGTACAAATTTATAATTCGCAACAAAGCACCAGTAACTATGAATTATAATTTGAACAAACTATCAGAGCAGGCCGAAAAGCTATCAAACCTGGCGGCATTGCGCAAGTTATTGAAGCTGATAGCGCACGAACGTAGTAACCTTATTTTAGCCACTGTAGCTATAGTGGTAAACGCAGCGTTAAACTTGCTTGGTCCGCTTATTATTGGGCATACTATTGATACCTACGTGCAGGGTAAACAGTACCAGGGCGTATTGTTTTGGTGCAGTGTTTTATTGGGCATGTATTTGGTGGCGCTGGTTACCAGCTACTTGCAAGCCAAACTAATGGGTGGGGTAGGGCAACGTATGTTGTTTACTTTGCGCAATGCTATATTTAATAAACTGCAGCAATTACCCGTTGATTTTTTTAATCAAAACAAAGCTGGCGATCTGATATCGCGCGTAAATAATGACACGGATAAGCTTAACCAGTTTTTTTCGCAATCGTTGGTGCAGTTTATTGGCAGTATAGCCACTATGACCGGCGCTGGGGTGTTTTTGTTGGCCATACATATTGAGTTAGGTTTAGCAGGTATGGCGCCAATGTTGTTGATACTGATCTTCACCATGATTGTATCGCCGTGGGTTAAGCGTGCCAATGCTAAAAACTTAAAAAGCGTAGGCGGCATGAGCGCTGAGATACAGGAAAGCCTGAGTAACTTTAAAGTTATTATAGCCTTTAACCGCCGCGATTATTTCAGAAAGCGTTTTGATGTAGCTAATCAGCACAGTTACAAAACGGCCATAAGCGCAGGCCTGGCTAACAATATATTTATGCCGGTATATACGCTGGGCGCAAGCTTAGCGCAACTTACGGTGCTGGTTTACGGTATTTACTTAATTGGTGCCAGTTTTTCTATCGGTTTGCTTATTGCCTACCTGTCGTATGTAACGCTGTTTTACAATCCGCTGCGCCAGTTGGCAGCATTGTGGGCTAACTTTCAGACTGCTATGGCCGCCTGGGACAGGATATCG
>JAZKET010000036.1:4228-27206 GCA_040386815.1 Bacteroidota bacterium
GGCCTTGAAAGTAATTTGATTAGCGTTGACGATACTTTAGGCAACCATTCAGAAGCTTTATTGGAGTTTAGGAATGTGCATTTTGGTTACGCTGATGAGCATGAGATATTACACAACGTAAGTTTTAAAATGGAGCGCGGTAAAACCTACGCCTTGGTTGGGCCGACAGGTGGTGGTAAAACTACAACGGCGTCATTAATTGCGCGTTTGTATGATGCTAATAAGGGTGCTATTTTGTTAAATGGCAAAGATATTCGTAGTTACACTGCCGAAGAACGTGCCCAAAAGATAGGCTTTATTTTGCAGGAGCCATTTTTGTTTACCGGCACCGTGCGCGAAAATATATTATACGGTAACGAAGCTTACAAAAATTACAGCAATCAACAACTGGAACAAGCTATTGCCGATGCTAATTTAGGCAGTCTGCTGGCTATTTTTGAGGAAGGATTAGATACGAAGGTGACTTCTGGTGGGGATAGCATCAGTTTAGGACAAAAGCAGTTGATAGCCTTTATGCGTGCCGTTTTACGTAACCCTGAACTATTGATCCTTGACGAAGCTACAGCAAACATCGACACCATAACCGAAAAGCTTTTAGGGGATATTTTGAATAAACTGCCTGAGCATACTACGCGGGTTATCATTGCCCACCGTTTAAATACTATTGAAAATGCCGATGAGATTTACTTTGTTAACTCGGGCGAGGTAACAAAGGCCGGATCATTAAACGATGCCATGGATATGCTGCTTAAAGACAAGCGGGTAAGTTAATCATACCGGCTATTCGGTTTTTATTATTCGATGCGGTTTATTGATCTTTATCTTCAATCTTTGTCAGGTTTTTAGGTATGGTTATGGTAAAGGTTGTGCCTACACCTACTTCTGATTGTACCTGGATATTGCCATTGTGCTTTTCAATGATACCAAATACAATAGACAAGCCAAGCCCGGTACCTTCGCCAACGGTTTTGGTGGTATAAAAAGGTTCGAAAATGCGTTGTTTTATTTCTTCACTCATGCCTATGCCGGTGTCTTTTATCTCAATTACAACATGGTCTGGCGTATCGCGGGTATAAATAATAACGCTTTCGTTATGGTACGATGGTTTGGCTTTTATGGCCTGTATGCTGTTGTTGATAAGGTTTAGTAATACCTGGTTAAGTTTACCCAAATAGCAGTTTATAGGGTCTACCTTATCAAGCATTGGCTTAATTTCAATATAGTAGGGGATAGAGCTTCTTAAAACAACCAGTGTACTCAATACTGCTGTGTTTATGTTGGCTTTTACCAGCTCAACCTCATCCATACGGCTAAAAGTGCGCAGGCTTTGCACAATCTCAGCAGTACGTGTAGCGCCCTCTTCAATGCCACCAAGCAGGGTCGATATTTCGTCTTTAACAAAGGCCGAATCTATCTTTTTATTATAGGCATTGGCGTCCGCAAGCAGTTGCGGATCAGTTGGGTTATTGGCAGCTTCCTGATACTTGTTTAACAGGATAAATAATTCGTTAAAATCTAAACGCAGCGGCGCTACGTTTGAGCTCACAAAGTTTATGGGGTTGTTTATTTCGTGCGCTACACCTGCTGTAAGCTGACCTAATGAAGCCATTTTTTCAGTCTCTACTAATTGTATCTGTGCCGATTTAAGGTTATCTATGGTGATAGATAAATTTTCGTTTGTCTCTATCAGTTCCTGCGTGCGCTCTTTAACTTTGTTTTCTAACGATAAATTTTGTTGGGTTATCAACCGCTCATTTTCTTTAGCGATAGTCAACGCTGCCAATTGCGACTCGGTATTTTGTTGACGGTAAAAGTTAATCTTATCAGCTAATGCCACAGAGAATAATATCAGTTCAACAACAGCGCTAATTATCAATAAATTAAGCGTTACAGCATTATAGGGTACAAAGCCATTGTTACGTGCTATAGTGGCCAATAGCATTATTAAAAATAAGCCCCAGCCAATAATGAAAAATTTGGCAGGCTTAAATCCTTTGATGTACAATAGGGTAACTGCTATTAGTAACGATACAGATGTTGTAACGGCCGATACAGTAACCAGTGTATATGCCGCACGTGTAAAGCCTGCAAGTGTAGCAATAAGGGCTAAACCATATAGCAAAAATAAAAACTGGTAAAACTTGTAGTATTTCTTTAAGCTTTCTTTAAAGATCAAAAACTCGCCCGCGAAGATGAGCAGCGAGTAACCAAAGCAAATGCGGATGATAGGCGTTAAATAAGCATTTACAAATTTCGAATTGTCAGGGAACAGGTAGTTACCCAAGCCCAGGGGTAATGACTGCGTTATCCCCAAAAGCACAATGTAGATAACGTAATACAGGTAATTTCTATCGCCCACAACTATAAATAGCATAAAGTTGTAAAGCGCCATAATAATAAACACGCCTATAAATGCGCCATTTATCATATTTTCTATGCTTCGTGTTTGTATAAATTCATTGGCGCTGTGCACTTCCATGGGTATAATAACGGTAGCGTTACTTTTTACCCTGGCGTAAAATGTGCGTGTGGCGCCGGGCTCAATACTTGCATCAATAAGTATAATGCCCTGATTTAGCAAGTTTGAATTATACTTAGGATCTTTAGATGATGAGTGCACCAGGCGGTCGCCGGTATATTCAGGGTCAATAATGGGTTCAAGAAAGTAGATGTCAAAATCGTCAATAATGCTTTTGCTGATGGTTATTGGTACATAATACTGGTCTGTATTGTTAGTTAATGTAAACTTTAGCCAGGTTACAGATTTTGAAACTTTTAGGCGAGGATAGTCAGCACTTATAGGGTGAAAGGCTGGGTTATTGATAATATCATTTGGCTTGAAAGCGTTATTCGGGTCTTCCAGCTCAAGTAAATACTTACTTGTTAAAAAATGTCTTTCGCTATTATTTATGTTTAGTGTGTCAGGGTCTGCGGCAAACACGCTAATATTTTGTAACAGGAAACATAGTAATAACAATATTTTTTTCATTTTTACAATTGGTGCAAATTGCCTTCAGGTAAGGTGTCCTAAAAATGCACAGAAAAATAAAAATTTAAGCATCTTTTAAAAATTTTAAATTACATTGTCCGTTAACAAATAAATTATGGCAGTAGGTGTACTATATGTTGATGATGAGATAAATAACATTAACAGCTTTAAAGCCGCCTTTAGGCGCGATTTCGAAATTTTTACTGCCATTTCTGCAAAAGAGGGCCGTAAGATTTTAGACAGCGAAGAAATAGGGGTTATTATAACAGACCAACGCATGCCGGGTATGACCGGTATTGAATTTTTAGAATCTATATTACCTATTTATCCGGATACTATAAGGATACTGCTAACCGGTTTTTCTGATATTAATGCTGTTATGGATGCCATTAATCGCGGGCAGGTTTATAAATACCTGGTTAAGCCGTGGCAAAATGACGAATTGAAAATGTATATTGAAAACGCCCTCGAAATATATAATCTGCGCAAAGAGAATAAAGAACTTGCCCGCAAATTGCGGTTAGCTTATGCAGAGCTTGATGCTTTGGGTAAACCCCGCGAATAAACTGGCAACTGTTTGATTGAAACTTGCGTATATTAGTGTACCAATTTAGCTTAAGTTGAGCGCTTTAACGTGTAGTGGATTTTGAAGAAAGTATTTTACATCATAGTAATTCCCCTGTTACTAATTGTAAGTTTACAAGCTTATTCGCAGAGTAATAAAGGGACTGAGTTTTACACTGCTTTTTTATGTCATAATAATAATACCGGTGGTGGTAGCAGCGCCGGCATGGTATTGTATATCACGTCAGACCTGTCTACCCGCGGCACGGTTGAGGTTGGTGGCGTATTGTTACAAAATTTTACCGTAACAGCAAATTCAGTAACATTTGTAGAAATACCCATTACCGCCCACATGGCCACGCAAGAGCTTTTTAGCGATAAGGCCATCCATATTACATCAGAGCGCCCGGTTGCCATTTACGCCCATATTTACGCGTCAAACGTATCAGGAGCCACTTTGCTTTTACCTGTAAATGCTATGGGTAAAGATTATATCTCATTAAACTACACGCAAATATCAAATGCGCAAGCTAACAACCCGGCTTTTTCAACCTTCGCGGTTATAGGTACTGAAGATAATACTACAGTGTCTATCACTCCATCTGCAGACCTGCTGAATGGCGAACGGGCTGGCGTACCTTTCACTATTAATTTAAATAAAGGTGATGTTTATCAAGGGCTTTCAATCACCGATCTTACCGGTACTAAGATCAAATCAGTAAGTAACGGTACTGCTTCCTGTCAAAAAATAGCGGTTTTTTCAGGCGCCAGCCGCATGGGTATAGGTTGTAACCCAGGCGCCAGGTCATTTAGTTCTGATAATTTGTTTCAGCAGGTATATCCTACATCAACCTGGGGTAAAAATTATATTGCAGCGCCACTATTGTCAAGGCCTTTTGATGTATACAGAATAGTATTAAGCGACCCAAATACATCGGTAACTTTAAACGGGTCTGTGGTTGACCCATCATTGTTTGTTAATGGTTTGTATTGCGAGTTTAGTTCAACCAGCACCAATGTTGTATCGGCCAATAAACCAATACAAGTTGTACAATATTCGCCAACCCAAAATCAAAGCATTAACTGTTTAAATGCTACTGGCGACGTAGGCGACCCCGAGATGATATATTTAAACCCGATAGAGCAGGGGCTAAATCATGTTACTTTGTATTCGACATCGCGTTATAACATCACCAAAAGCTTTATTAATGTAATTATCCCCACTTCGGCAATATCGACAGTAACGCTTGACGGTACGCCATATAATGGGTTTACACCTATACCCGGCTCCAGTTACTCATACGCGCAAATGTCAGTAAGTTCAGGCAGCCACACCTTAAATGCAGCTGTACCATTTAATGCCATTGCCTATGGTTTCGGAAACACAGAATCATACGGATACGCGGCCGGTACTAATTTGCAGGATCTGAACACTAATGTAGGGCTTCAAAACCCTGACGATATTGACGTGCCGTTAACCAGCGGTTGCAGCGATAAAACATATAAACTGCAAACAATCATACCATTTCAAACACCTACTATTACCTGGCGGTTTGATGGCGACTTGAAACGCCAGGTAACAGGCGCCACGCCAACCAGATCGTTTGTAAGGGATGGTAAAACTTTGTACGTTTATGAATATCCAGACAGGGTGAATTTTGACGCGGGTACACACGTGGTGCTGGTGACTGTTTTTGATCCGCTCTCTAATAACGAGTGTGGTTCAAATATAGATATTGAGAACGTGTTTTCTATAACAGACCCGCCCGGTAAAGATATCACGGTGGCTGCAAGCAATTGCCTGGGCGATGCTACCGTGTTTCAGGACAATACCGCTACGTCTACCAGTAATGTTGCCAAAAGTTGGGATTGGGACTTTGGCGATGGAACAAAATCTACAGAACAAAATCCATCACACACCTATGCTGCTGCCGGTGATTACGATGTGCGTTTAACGGTAACCGACTATAGCGGTTGTGTAACTGTAACTAATGTAAAAACGGTACATATTATAGCTAAACCGCTGGCTGGTTTTACTACCCCTATAGTTTGTGTTGGTAAAGAAGTAACATTTACAAATACATCTGTACCTGTTGAGCCCGGCGCTAGTATTACAAAATGGGAATGGGATTTTGGAGATGGTACACCAATATCAAGCCTGCAAAATCCATCGCATACTTTTGCCACTGTTCAAACTTATAATGTTAAGCTAACCGTTACAACCACTTCAGGGTGTATCAGCGTGGCTAAAATAATACCAGTGGTTGTAAATCCTCAGCCGGTTACTGATTTTGTGTTGCCTGACGCTTGTGTGATGGATCGTAATTCGCAATTTACTTCAACCGCCACTATTGCCGATGGTACCGCGGCTGAGTTTACATATGAATGGAATTTTGGCGACCCTGGCAGCGGCGCGGCAAATACCTCGCGGTTGGCTAATCCGCAACATACTTATAGCCGCGAGGGTAATTATGAGGTTATTTTAAAAGTTACCTCAAAATATGGATGCATTGATATTAAGCAGCAAACATTTACAGTTAACAGTGCAGATCCGCATGCTAAATTTGCTGTTGAAAACATATATAACTGTAGTACCGATGGTTTAACTTTTGTGGACCAGTCGAAACCTGATTTTGGTAATGTAACCAGGCTGCGTTTTTATTACGATCTGATAAATAAACCGACGGAATATCAGGAGTTTTATAAGTCGACCTTACGTGCTGATAAAACCTATCATATTGATTACCCTATAAACAATACTGGCGCGCCTATAGCTTACACGGTTAAACTTGTAGCTTATACAGGTACCGGCACAGGTTGTACAGCCGAGACCGCCCCCCAGGTTATTTACATGAACCCTAACCCGCTGGTAACGCTAAAAATAGGCGATGCTGAATTTGTTGGGTCGCCAACATATTGTCAAAACGACGCCCCTGTACAAATAACCGGCACGCCAGATCATGGCTTGCAAGGTAGGCATGAGTTTAGCGGCCCGGGCGTATCGTCAACAGGTTTGTTTGATCCTAAATCAGCCGGGCCGGGTGCTCATACCATAACCTATAAATTTGTTATAAATGATGCCAATACCGCTTGCGAGTATAATACCAGTTTCCAGATACTGGTAAACCCAAGTCCGGCAGTTACTATACCGGATAGATATGTAGTACTTGAAGGTAGCCAGGTAATGTTGCAGCCCAAAATTACGATGTTAGGCGGTGGGGTTGTTACCTACAAGTGGATGCCTGCCACAGGTTTAAGTCAGGATAATATTGTCAACCCCGTAGTAAGCACCAGTGCCGATGTTACCTATACTTTAACCGTAACATCAGATAAAGGGTGTCCGGCCATTGTGAAAACTTTTGTTAAGGTGTTGAAAATACCCGTAATACCTAACGCGTTTACGCCTAATGCCGACGGGATAAATGACCTTTGGGAAATTAAATATCTAAATGATTACCCCAACGCAACCGTTGAGATTTTTAACCGTAGTGGTGTTAGAGTGTTTTATACAAACGGTTATACAAAGCCATGGGACGGCACGCAAAACGGCAGCACCCTGCCTATAGGTACCTATTATTATATAATAAGCCCTAATAGTGGCCGCAAGCCAACTGCAGGTTATTTAACAATTATAAGATAATGCGACTTTTGCGGGAGGCGATGGGTAATTTAATTTTACCGGGATAGTTGTTAAAGATGCAAGAATTGCTTGCAAATTAATATGTTAAATAATAGATGAACTATACAGCAAATATGGGTATAAAAGCTATATTCGTTAATTAATTAGCTTTTTGGCCTGATAATTAAACTATAAACCTGGTTGCCCCCTCAAAAGCTAATATCTATGTATATAATATGTGGTATAAAGTTTTGATCAAGAAATATTTTTGTTTGCTAATGCTTGCTGTTTTTGCTATTGGTAATGCAAGCGCACAGCAATTGCCGCAGTTTACGCAGTATATATTTAACAATTTTATATTAAATCCTGCGGTGGCGGGCATTGAAAATTATACCGATTTAAAGATGGGATACCGCGCGCAGTGGAGCGGTTTAAACGGCGCCCCTGTAACCAGTTTCTTTTCTATAAACGCACCTATTGGCCGCAACTTTATTGAGGGCGATGCAGCCGGTTTTGGTGGCGATGATATGAACCCATCAAGCAGGTTGTATAGCCAAAACTACCAGGCATCGGCTCCACACCACGGCATAGGCTTTACTATGCTTACAGATAAAGCAGGCCAAATAACCCAATCAAAATTTGCTGCGGTGTATGCGTATCACTTAGGTTTGGCTCCAAAATTAAATTTGTCTGTGGGTGTATCGGCAGGTTTAAGTCACCTCACATTCAACTCGGCAGATGTGGTGTTGAGCAATCCGCTTGATCCTGCCATAGCTAACATAAGCAGCCCCTGGAAGCCTGATATCGGAATAGGAGCGTGGCTGTATTCTGGCGATTTTTATGCTGGTTTGTCTGTGCAGCAATTGCTTAAGCAAAACGTATTTAATAATTCAACAGGTGCAACAGATGGTAGTACAACTGTACCGCATTTTTATCTAACCGGTGGTACTAAACTATACGCTACAGACGATATTACCCTTTTGCCATCAATACTAATAAAACAAATAAAGCCGGTGCCTTTAACTTATGATTTAAACTTGAAGGCATCATTCAGAGATAAGTTTTGGATAGGCGGCTCATATCGTCATAACGACTCATTTGCAGGCCTGGCAGGCTTTAACCTAAGCTCTTTCATAAACGTAGGTTATTCTTACGATGCTACTACTACAGCACTAAACACTGTAAGCCGCGGCACCCATGAAATTGTAATAGGCATTATGCTGAACAATAGGTACAAGGTAACTTGTCCGCAGCACGGGTTTTAATTGAGAGTCAAGAACCAAGAGACAAGAATCAAGCTTTTAAAATAAGAAAGGCCTTTAGTTTAACTAAAGGCCTTTTGTATATATAAATATAATGTATGTCTTGACTCTTGGTTCTTGTCTCTTGATTCTAAAAAAAGCTACAGTTCTTTCCTCAACCTTGCCACCGGGATATTCATTTGCTCGCGGTATTTGGCTACGGTGCGGCGGGCAATGTTGTAGCCGGCATCTTTTAGTATATCGGTAAGTTTTTCGTCGGCAAGCGGGTGGCGCTTGTCTTCCTGGCCAATATGTTCTTCAAGTATCTTTTTAACCTCTTTGTTTGATACTTCTTCGCCACTTTCAGTTTGTATGGCTTCAGAGAAGAAGGATTTTAACAGGAAGGTACCATGTTCAGTCTGTACATATTTCGAGTTGGCAACCCTTGACACCGTTGATATGTCCATGCCAATTTTGTCGGCAATGTCTTTCAATATCATCGGCTTAAGGTTTTTCTCATCGCCGGTTAAAAAGAAATCGTATTGATAATGCATTATGGCATTCATGGTTTTAAGCAGCGTTTGCTGGCGCTGTTTAATAGCATCAATAAACCACTTTGCCGAATCGAGCTTTTGCTTTACAAAATGTACCGCTTCTTTCAGCTTTTTATCTTTTTGCGATGCTTTGTCATAATGCTGAAACATCTCCTGGTATGAGCGGCTTACCCTAAGCTCTGGCGCGTTGCGCGAGTTTAGCGTCAATATCAAAACACCATCACTGTTTTTAATATGAAAATCAGGTATCACCTGCATTTGCTTGGTGTTAACCTCGTTCGAATCGCCTGGTTTTGGGTTAAGCTTTAATATCTCGTTTACTATGGCCCTAAGGTCGGTTGATGTTAAGTTAAGCGACTTCTCCAGTTTATCGTAGTGCTTACGGGTAAACTCGTCCAGGTAATGCTCAACTACCAGTATGGCTTTTTTAACAATAGGGTCGTTAACGTCCTTGCGGCGTAGTTGTATCAGCAGGCATTCCTGTAAGCTGCGTGCGGCCACACCCGGAGGGTCAAAGGTTTGTATCAGCTTAAGCATCTCTTCCACCTCTTCATCCTCGGCCATTACGTTTTGCGAGAAAGCCAGATCGTCTGTTAAAGACATGATAGGCCTGCGCAGATAACCATCATCATCAAGACTGCCAATAATTTGGCTGGCTATCTTGAAGTCTTTGTCAGACATGGGCAGCATATCCAGTTGCGACTGCAATAGTTCAAAGAAAGAACTCTGTACGGCAAAAGGTATCTCTTTGCGGTCTTCCTCATCCTCGCCATTTTGGTCATAGCGCGATCCGTATTCATTTACGTTATCTTCCTGCAGATAATCGTCGATGTTAAATTCGTCCATCTCGCCGCGCTCTTCGTCATTGTTGTAAGTGTCTTCGTCGGGGTCGCGGTCGGGATATTGTTCTTCCGGCTCGTTAAGGTTAGTTAAACTCAGATCTTCAAGCGCGGGATTTTCTTCCAACTCTTCTTTAATACGCGTATCTAACGAAACGGTAGGCACCTGCAGCAACTTGATAAACTGTATCTGCTGCGGCGATAGCTTCTGTAATAGCTTCTGTTGGAGGTTCTGTTTTAGCATAAATTAGACGCGGTAAATTTACATCAAATTACCTTGTAAATTAAAACTTGTTTAAAACGATTATGGTTTAACACTAAATGCCTAAAGTTGATATTTGTTTGGCTGTAATAATTATTTTATAATAACTTTATCGTTATAACTGAAGATACTATGGCTATAACAAAAGAATTTAAAGAATTTGCCATGCGTGGCAACGTTGTCGACCTGGCTGTTGCCGTGGTTATTGGCGGCGCATTTGGTAAGATAGTAAGTTCATTGGTTGATGATATTATAACCCCGGCCATACTTACCCCAGCATTAAAAGCAGCTAATTTAACCAACCTGTCTGAGTTGGTGATACCGGGTACAGCTATTAAGTATGGTAACTTTTTATCTCAGGTTATATCGTTTTTTATAGTTGCGTTGGCATTGTTTGTAATTGTTAAAGCCATTAACGCTACTAAAAAGAAAGAAGAAACAGCGCCAGCCCCGGCACCTGCGCCAACAAAAGAGCAAGTATTACTTACCGAGATACGCGATTTGCTGGCTAAGGGCAAGTAATTATCTGCACAATAAGCGTTTACAGCGTGGGGGATATAAATTGTCTCCCGTATTTGTATAGTGGTATTTTTGGGTAATAAAAAATACGATACAAATTGTGGATAAATGTATTTGATAAGTTAAATAATTACACTACATTTGCGCTCTTGTTTTTTAAAAACAAATAGAATAAAAAAGTCATGAAAAGAACGTTCCAGCCTTCTCAAAGAAAAAGAAGAAATAAACACGGTTTCCGTGAGCGCATGTCTACTGCTAACGGTAGAAGAATATTAGCAGCCAGAAGAGCTAAAGGCAGAAAAAGATTAACAGTGTCAAGCGAAGGCCGCCACAAAGCATAATATAAGGTTACTGCTCTTGTTGCCAGGAGTGTGTGAACCCTGTTTTTATAATTACGGTTCATAATAAGTAACTATGTATACCTTTACGAAAGAAGAACGGTTATGTAATAAAAGCCTCATTGATGAGCTTTTTCATAGCGGTTCTTCTTTTTTATGTTATCCCTACAAGGCATCGTGGCGCTATGTGGCTGAGCCACAGAAAGCTCCTGCGCAGGTTTTGTTTTCGGTGTCAAAAAAGCGCTACAGAAACGCTGTAGACCGCAATGCCGTAAAACGCCGCATGCGCGAGGTGTATCGCCTAAATAAACAGCAACTACTTTATACCAATATCGAACCTACCGGTAAGCAGATTATTTTATCTGTTGGCTACATTGGTAAGGCTATCGAGTCGTACGATTTGATGGAGAAGAAGATGATAAAGCTGCTAACCCAACTTAGTATAGAACTTACAAAATGAAAGCGCTTATAACCTTTTTTAAGAATGTTATAGGCGCTTTTTTTATAATGTTGATACGCGTGTATCAATATTTGCTATCGCCGCTTTTAGGCGCTTCGTGCCGTTATACGCCCACTTGCTCGTCATACGGCATACAAGCTATAAAAAAGCATGGCGCATTTAAAGGCGGATGGTTAACTTTGAAGCGTATTGGCCGCTGCCATCCCTGGGGAGGGCACGGGCATGATCCGGTGCCGTGAGTTAGTTTATTAGTCATCAATTACTGGTATTAATTAAGTTTATAGCTGATTAACAGATGCCAGTGTATAAGATTGAAGACTAATGACTATTGGCCAATGACTAATGACCGACAACAATGACTATAATACAAATAGAAACAGCAACCACCGTATGTTCTGTCGCCCTGTCTCAAAATGGGCAGGTTGTGGCTGTTAAAGAACTTAACGAGCGTAATATCCATGCCGAGGTAATTACCTTATATATTGATGACCTGCTTAAGCAAACCAATTTAACCTATACCGACGTGGATGCTGTTGCCGTAAGCAGCGGCCCGGGCTCATACACCGGTTTGCGTATTGGGGTGTCAACCGCTAAGGGTTTATGTTTTGCGTTAGATAAGCCGCTTATAGCAGTACAAACACTTGCTGCTATGGCTCAGGGTATGATTGAAAGTAGCAGCATAGCACCGGGCGCCTTACTTTGCCCAATGATAGATGCCCGTCGTATGGAGGTTTATACTGCATTATTCACTGCCGATGGCAGCGAAGTAAAGTCAACATCCGCAGAAATAATTGACGAAAATAGTTTCGCTGATTACCTGAAAAATAATTCAATAGTGTTTTTTGGCGATGGCGCGGAAAAATGTCGCGAAATGCTGGGCGGTAACCCTAATGCAGTTTTTGTTACCAATTTCCTAAACTCTGCAACGCATATAAGTAAACAAGCTGCAGATAAATTTGCAAAAGGCCAATTTGAAGACGTAGCTTATTTTGAGCCCTTTTATTTAAAAGACTTTTTGGTTACCCAGAAGAAAGTTTAGTTGTAGTTAGGGTCTTTTTTGCCAAACAGTTTGTCCCAGGTGCGGCCAATTAAGCCTCTGTTGTCACCATCTGGTATAAAGCTTGAGTTTAAACGGCGCTCTATAAGGTAACCAAATTTGAAGGATGCACCAATATAGAAACCAAAGCCTGAGTGACTACCCTGGTTAACGGCAATTTGTCTTTTTACCGGTGGATTTACTGCTGTGTTAGCAAATGATACGGTTTGAAAAAGTTGTTCTGTACCTATAAAAAACTCTGAGTTTTCTTTCTTGATCATAAACTGGGCGCCAAAGTTTAATAACTTCAAATCGTTGTACGATGACATTAAAGTAGCGCTATACTTGCCCATTTGCACAGGCGCTACCAATGCTGCGGTAAATCCAGAATACATTAACTCTTTTGACGCTATCAGCGTAGGTGAGAATTTAAAACGCTCATTGGCATCTAACCAGTACGATTTGTTGACGCTTAGTTCAAGCAAACCATTGGTATGCGTAGTAAAAGCGCCTTCTGTTTGGTTTCCGGTAGTTAAATCGTTAGTGCCGTTGGTAATTGCGCTTTCACGATCGGCCCCCAAATAACCCGTAATAATAGATGTGCCGCCGAAAGCAGAGTTTTTTGAACTTTTATTCCAATGTATAAAACCAAAGTCTTTTAAGTTAACCTGCCATTTATATCCCAGGTCATCTGTTATCATGGTGCCAACGCTTATTGCAGCACCCGGATTTAAAAACGACGGGCCGATTTTCTGAAATGCTGACGCGTTTGTAGTGCCGTTAGCCCTGCTATTGCCTTCAAGACTAATGGTGGCAGTTTCTGCGCCCGCAGTTCTGTCAAAAGTTAATGATGACTGCGTAATATTTGTTTCGCGAAATCCGATACCGGAAAGGGCACTCAACTTAATACCAAACGCAAAGTTTCTTGAAACTTGTTCGCGATAGGTAAATCCGATCTGATGATATAACTGGTATCTGAAATTGTCGTTTAACACATTACTGTACGAGTTGCCGGCAAAATTATTGAAACCGTTAAAAATGGCCAGGGTTTCATCAGTAGCAAAAGCGCGCGCTTCGCCTTTGGTGTTGTAAAATACGCCAACTTCCTGATCGCCGTTTTCGCTTGCAAAAACTTTAAACATAAATGCGTACGCGTTAAAATTAATATTAACACGGTTAAACGCATCTTCGTCGGTTTTTAAATTAGCGGTATTATAATATGACGAGAATATTCTGGATTTTACCCCCTGCTGTGCGTTGCCGGCAATATAAAAGTTGTTTGAAAAATTAGGTATAAAGAAATTAAAAGCAAACTGACGCGTGGTATCAGGTATAAAAGCACGCTGAGCCGGGTTCTCAAACGAATCATACAATGAGCCGGTATTATATTGTGCAAATTGCTGCCCAAATAAGTTAGCTGTAACTAAAACAAAGCACCAGATAAGTAAGGTTTTTTTCATTTGTTAACTTAAATCAGGGGTATGAATAAGTGTTTAAAGATAAAATTTCAAAACTTATATTGCTATAATAAATTGAAATATTGTTTTTTAGTTAATAAGATAATGGCCTACTGGTTATTTTGCGTAGTGTCTGGTTGGTTAAGGCTCATACAAAAATTGGTATAAAAGTTCTTATCAGACGCTACTAATTGATATGAAGCCGCATAGAAGTTTTTCCAGCCAATTTCATTACGTTCAAAATTAGTGTAAAAGCTGCCGGCCAAATCGCGCTTTAAAATTGGCTGCGCGTTTTTAAAATTGATGTACCAGGTTACATTACTGCGTTCTGACGTAAGATTATAAAACTGCTTATACTGAGATAATTTATTTTGAAACTTATGGTTCAAGTAAGAGTCGTAATAGCTTCTAAGTTCAGACTCGCTGTTGGCCAACACCAGGTAATTGTCAAGTATAATAAACCACGGCCTATTAAACTGGCTAAAGGCATCGCCCAATAAAAAAAACGGCAGTTTGTTAAAAGTTAGCTGCCCAATATCAGCGGTGCTCATGCGGCTTATATTTACCATTACCGGTTTAAACGCCGAGCCGTTATTAAGGCTAATAATAGCATACCGTTCCTGGTAACGTGTGGTAACAACAGCAAATTCGTGCCCTATTACCTGGTTAAATTCTGCAATTAGGTTTAATCCGGTTTCGGCTTTTACTTTGGCAAAAATAGAATCTTTCTCAGTTTGCATTTTGGCTTTAACTTGCCAGTCAGACAGGTCTGCCTTAAATTTTTTGGCGTCAGAAACAGCAAAACTCATACTGTAAGCTGTGGTTGATGGGAATATATCCTGCAATTGATTAACAACCGGCTGCTGGTTGGCAAACAGGTTAAGATATCCCGGGGCCTGGTTTTGTAAGATGTTTGAAAAGCCGGTAAATAGTAAAGCGTCGTTTTTAAAATCTAAATTAAGCGCGGCCTGTGCCGATAGAAATTTAAAACCTTTAAAAATCTCTGTGTTTTTGTTTTTAAATAAAGTTGATAGTAGAATATCCAGTCGGCTATAATTAACATACAGGTTAGCCAGCGCGTTGTTGTTCTGCTGAGCAGGCAGCGCTAAAAAGTTGATTTTGTCTTTTTTAGGCTGATAGCGTGCAGCTTGATCTATCAAATCCTTTGAGAAACTTGCCGTGTATATGCCCTCGGCTTTATTAAGCAGGTAAAAACGTTTTTTAAGTATCCCTGAATAAATAGTATACCCCGGTTTGCCTTCAATATTAATTGGCGATACCAGTAAGGTTTTATTTGATTGATTGCTAATCTTATCCAAATCACGAGCCTTAAAACCTTTGACGGCAGCTACCGTGATAAGAAGCTCAATGGTTTTGTTTTTAATAGGGTGAAGCGATATAAAAGTATTCTGCCCGTCAAAAAACTGTTTTAATGGTGGGGTAGTAAGTAACTGGTGTCGTAAAGTATCCAATTCACTGAGTTGGTCTTGCCCAATTACAGATGCAAATAACTTGTTGCTGGTAAAAATATCGTAAAAGCCGTCATCGTTTTTAAATTCAAAAACCAGCGCGGCATCGTCGGGGATGTAGCGCATGGTCTCGCTGGTGTGCAGGCCCGGGTTGCTCAGGTTCTTAAAATAGGCCACCGTGACAGCAATTACAGCTATAAATAGTACTACGGTGGTTATAATAAGTCGCCTCATGATAGTTTAGCGCAAGTTAGATTTTTACATTGAAGCATTCAAGTAATACTTTCAATTGGTTACCTTAGCGTTTTAAACTTTCTATGAACAAATCAATAGTAGTTACAGCGGCAATATTGGGTGCCTTAGCCGTTATTACCGGCGCGTTTGGCGCTCACGGGTTAAAGGCGAAAATAACTCCGGCACAATTAGATATTTGGCACACAGCCGTGCAATATAACTTTTACCATGTTTTTGCATTATTGTTTTTAGCTACTTTAAAAACCAATAGTGGTTGCCTTACGGCGTCGTTTTATCTGTTTACGGCGGGTATTGTTTTATTCTCAGGCTCATTATACCTTTTAGCTTGTCGCGATTTGTTGCAGTTAGAAAGTAGTGTAAAGGTGCTTGGCCCTATAACACCGTTGGGGGGTACTCTATTTATTGCAGGTTGGGTTACGCTTGCATGTGCGGCTATCAGCAGTAAATAAGCCATGCTTGAATTTACCGATGGTCAATATACCGATCGTAAGACACTTTTTGTTGAGGTGATCTTGCCACTGGCTATTGCCAAAAACTACACCTATCGCGTTCCGTACGAACTGAATAATCTTATAGAAGTTGGCAAACGTGTGGTGGTGCAGTTTGGTAAAAGCAAAATGTATACGGCTGTAGTGAATGCTATTACAGAGCATCCGCCTGAAAAATATGAAGCAAAGTATATTTTAGAGATTCTTGACGATCGTCCTGTTGTTACCGAAAAACAACTTCAGTTTTGGAAATGGCTGGGCGAGTACTATATGTGTTTTGATGGCGAGGTAATGAATGCCGCCCTGCCATCGGCATTAAAACTGGCCAGCGAGACCAAAATACAGCTTAATAAAGAGTTTGAGTACGACAAATCGACTCTTCACGATAAGGAATATCTGATAGTAGAAGCTTTGGAGATACAACCCGAGCTAACCATTAGCGACATATCGAAACTGCTGAGCCAAAAAACGGTAATGCCGATATTGAAGGGCTTATTTGAGAAGAATATCATCAATATATCTGAAGAAGTAAGCGATAGATACAAACCGCGTCGCCGCACTTTTATAACGCTTAACCCGGCTTACCAGGGGCAGGATAGTCTGCGCGAGCTGTTCGGTATCCTTGAAAAGCGGGCTCCTAAGCAGGCAGACGCTGTGCTGGCCTATATTAAACTGGCACGCCATCAAAAAACAATATCTAAGTCTGAGCTTATTGAAGAAAGCGGCTCGGGCGCATCAAGCATCAATTCGCTTATAGAAAAAGAGGTGTTTATTGCCGAAGAAAAAAACGTTAGCCGCCTTTATTTTGAAGACGAAGACCTTGATGCCAATTTTGAGTTAAGCCAGCAGCAGCAAGGTGCTTTTACTTCCATCAAAGATCAGTTTAAGCAAAAGGATGTAGTGCTGCTGCATGGCATCACATCGTCGGGAAAAACACAGATCTATATCAGGCTGATAGAGCAGATAATGGCTCAGGGCAGGCAAGTGCTATACCTGTTGCCCGAAATTGCGCTAACTACACATGTTATTGAACGGCTCAGAAAATATTTTGGCGCCAGCATAGGCGTTTACCACTCGCGTTTTAATGACAATGAGCGGGTAGAGGTTTGGCAAAAAGTGCTTAATAACGAATATAAGGTGGTGCTTGGCGCACGCTCATCAGTGTTTTTGCCATTTGCCGATCTGGGTTTGATCATAGTTGACGAGGAACACGAGACATCATACAAACAATTTGACCCGGCACCACGCTACAATGCCCGCGACGCGGCTATATTTTTAGCCAATATGCACCAGGGTAAGGTGTTGTTGGGTTCTGCCACGCCGTCGTTTGAAAGTTATTTTAATGCCCGCACAAATAAATATGGTTTGGCCGAAATGACCGAGCGTTACGGCGGTGTACAAATGCCGACAATACAAGTGGTAAGCATTGCCGAAGAAACCAAAAAGAAAACCATACAATCGCACTTTACCAGTGTGTTGATGGACGATATCGGTATCGCGTTAGCAAATAAAGAACAGGTGATATTGTTTCAGAACAGACGCGGTTATGCGCCGGTTTTATTATGTAAAATATGTGCCTACACGCCAAAGTGCATCAACTGCGATGTTAGCTTAACCTACCACAAACACAGCGGCAAATTGCATTGCCACTATTGCGGATATAAGGAGGATACGCCCAATATTTGCCCGGCCTGCGGATCGACCCATTTAGAGTATAAGGGTTTTGGTACAGAAAAAATAGAGGATGATTTAAGTTTGCTGATACCGGAAAGTCGCATAGCCCGTATGGACCTGGATACCACACGCTCACGTAATTCATTACAAAATATCCTGAACGATCTGGAAGAAAAGAAGATAGATATTCTTGTAGGTACGCAAATGGTAGCCAAAGGGCTTGACTTTGCCGATGTTACCGTTATAGGTATCATAAACGCTGACAGCCTTTTGAAATA
Organism: Bacteroidota bacterium; assembly: GCA_040386815.1. Classification (GTDB taxonomy): domain Bacteria; phylum Bacteroidota; class Bacteroidia; order Sphingobacteriales; family Sphingobacteriaceae; genus Mucilaginibacter. Next base: position 22,271 of record JAZKET010000036.1, read on the forward strand.
TCCAGACTATCGCGCTAATGAACGTAGTTTTCAGTTATTAGCGCAGGTAAGCGGCAGGGCAGGCAGGCGTGGTAAGCAGGGCAAGGTGGTTATACAAACTTACGACCCGGCACACCGCGTAATAAAACAGGTTATCGAGAATAATTACATTGAACTTTATATGACAGAAATGGAAGAACGGCAGAGTTTTCATTATCCGCCGTTCTATCGCATTATTAACTTAGATATCAAACATAAAAACCCCGAGATACTGCATAATCAGGCTACATATCTGGGCAAACAACTGCGCACCCATTTTGGCGACGAAAGGGTTGTTGGCCCGCAGGTGCCGCTAGTAAGCCGTATCCGCAACTATTACATCCAGTCTGTTATGTTAAAGTTTGAAAAGGATGGCATATCAATCAATAAAGTAAAAGCCAGTATCAGGGATATTATAACCCAGTTTCAAACTACACAGTTAAGCAAGGGCAGTATTGTGCAACCTGATGTTGACCCTTATTAATTACTGAGGTTGAATATCTTTTATATCGATACGGAAGTATTTAAGGTTGGCACCAACGCCGCACTGATATTGTATATTGGTTTTAACGAAAGCCATTTTAACTTTCAGATTATCTTTTCTGTACTTCTCTGGTAAATTGTTAGGGCTGTAGTAGCTGGTGTCAACCTTCACCAGCCAACCACAACCGTCGGCTCCGGCTAAGCCTGCATTAATAACTGTAGCTTGTGTAGGTAACGGAATAGGGTTTTTACGTTGAATGCTCAAAATATTTATTTGCTGCATTTTGTTGCCCCAGCCACATTCAAATTTTGTATCAAGCAATTTATAACGAACAATAACTTTCATGCCCTGGCCAACCATAAAATCTTCAGGCAAACTTATTGGACTATATTCTTTGGTGCTGTCAACTCTCAAATACCAACCACAGCCGTCAAGTGCAATTGGGCCTGAATTATAAATTTTTGCTTCGGCGGTAATTACGTCAACATCTGTTTTTTTGCAAAGCGAGAAAGTTAATACAACCAGTAAGCCTATAATAATTAAGAGACAAGAGATAATTGATTTTTTCATGATGAGAGATGGTGAGAGGTAGGTTAATTTTGCTGATTAAAATGGATGGTTTGAGTGCTGGTATCGCCAGGGTGCTTTATAGATTTGTTTTTGGCGCTATTGTTTTTTGCCAGGTACCTGATATCGCCCCTGGTACAGAACGACATGATAATTACTGCCGATAGCGATACAATAAGCATAATATTAAAGTGTAATTTGTTTTCCATTGGATGTAGGGTTGCGGTAGTTTGTTATTTGTTTGATTAAACGGTACTGCAAAAAGCTTCGCTACATATGCTGCCATTTATTTGTTTAAAAATTAATTTATTAGCAATCAGGCTGCCGCGATATTTTTTGATTTTGAGCTTAGGTATCAGCTTAAAACAAGCCTGTTTTTATATAACTTTACCCTATAATGGCTTATAAGTATATTGATAATTACCGCGAGCAGGGTGCACGCAAAAAACTAGTTGAAGAGTTACGTAAAAAAGGAATTGAGGATGAGCAAGTGTTAAAAGCCATTGGCAAGGTTACCCGCCATTTTTTCTTTGACGAAACTTTCTGGAATCAGGCTTATAAAGACATCGCTTTCCCGATAGGCGAGGGGCAAACCATATCGCAACCTTACACTGTAGCTTATCAAACCGAATTGCTCCACATTAAAAAAGGAGATAAAGTTTTAGAAATTGGCACAGGCTGCGGCTATCAAACCTGTGTGCTGATGGAAGTTGGTGCAAAAGTTTACAGCATTGAAAGACAAGAAAAGTTATATGAGCGCACCCGACTACTGCTTCCCCGCATGGGCTATAAAGCAAAATTCTTTTTAGGCGATGGCTCAAAAGGCATAGCCAGCCACGCGCCTTACGATAAGATCATAGTAACCGCGGGCGCTCCAACTGTACCCGAAATATTACTGAGCCAACTCAATATAGGTGGCACACTGGTTATACCTGTAGGCGACGAGAATTCACAGAAAATGGTGACTATACTAAAAACCGGCGAGCATGATTACGAGAAGCATGTACTTGATACTTTTAGGTTTGTGCCGTTGGTGGGTGAAAGAGCCTGGTAAGTTGATTTCGGATTTGGGATGATAATATTTGCCGCCGTTAAAAACGCTGGAAAGGAAAATCAAAGATTTAAAAATCTACAATAATAAATCCGATCCCGATAGCTATCGGGACGAACATCCGAAATCCGATATCAATCTATCTCTTCATCGCTCTATCCATCTCAACTTTCGTATCACGTTCTTTCAGGGTTTCGCGTTTATCAAATGTCTTTTTACCTTGAGCAAGGGCTATTTCAATTTTGGCAAAACCACGGTCGCTGATGAATAATGCAAGCGGGACAATAGTAAGTCCTTTTTCTTCGCCACGGGTTAATAGCTTTTTTAATTCTTTTTTGTTGAGTAGCAGCACGCGGTCGCGCTTGGCTTCGTGATTGTAGAATGAGCCAAAAGTGTATTCTGCAATGTGCAGGTTGCGGATATAAAGCTGGCCGCCAATAAAGGTGCAAAAAGCATCGTTAATATTTGCTTTGTTGTTACGTATCGACTTGATTTCGGTACCCAACAGTTTTACCCCGGCCACGTATTTGTCCAGGATGGTGTATTCAAAATATGCTTTTTTATTCTTTATATATATTCTATCGTCGCTCATAGGGCTACAAACTTACCAATTTTTGCTGGTAGAGCCGCAATACTTTGCGTCTCTTGTGCGATTTGACCCAAGCCTGAGACACAAAGTATTGTGTCTCTACATTTGTCACTTTCCAAATGGTTTCACCACCAACACGGGCACATCCACCATATGTCTTACCTTATTAACTGTTGTGCCGAAGATCAGATCCTTAAAGGCCTTGTGGCCATGCGATCCCATCACTATAAAATCTATTTTTTCCTGCTTAACAATGTCAGCTATCGCGGTAGCAGCAATACCATAGCCAATTTTAGCTTCGGCTTTGTAACCTAGTTTTATCAGCGAGTTTACGTATTGATTAAGGTTATCCACGTCGCTTTGTGTTTCGTGGTCAAGCACTTCGCCGCCGTAGTAGCGTGCGCCGGCGGTTTCAACAACGTGTATTAACGAGTAGGTTGCCTTTTTGCCGCCCTGCATAATAGCATGGCGCAGGGTGTTGGTGTCGTTTTTTGAAAAGTCTATGCTGACACCAATATGGTGATAATCTACAGCTGTTAGGTCGCCCAACTCACTGGCTATGCCATGTGGGATATAAATGGGTTGGTCTTTATGTTTAAACAACCATGGCCTAAAGGTTACATATAATAATAAAAGTGCAATACTTGAAGCTATTGGTATCACTATAATATACATCCAAAAAGCTGTTTGTGGCGATGCTTGTGCCCAACTGGATATCTGCTCATAAACCAATTTAGCATTAAGGCCCACAATAACCAGCGCACTTAGCCATGCACCAACTTTCACCAACGTGCTATTGGCAAAGCTGCCCATTTTCTTTTTGTCGGATGTGAAATGGATAAGCGGGATAACCGCGAAACCCAACTGCAAACTCAATACCACCTGGCTTAAAATGATCAGATCGCCCAGGCCTTCATCGCCAAAGTATAAAATGGTGAATACCGCAGGCACAATAGCCAACAATCGCGTTAGCAAACGACGCAGCCATGGCTCTACACGCAGGTTAATGTGCCCCTCCATAACAATTTGCCCCGCAAGCGTTCCGGTAATGGTCGAGCTTTGTCCGGCTGCTATTAAAGCAACAGCAAACAACACCGGAGCCGTTTTACCGAAGATGTTTTCTAACAGGCGGTACGCATCCTGTATTTCGGCTATCTGGAAATATCCGTTTTTAAAGAAAGCGCTGGCCGCCAATATCAATATAGCAGCATTAACCAAAAACGCCAGGTTTAGGGCAATTACCGTGTCAAACAGGTTGAATTTGATAGCCGTTTTTATACCCGCATCGGTACGGGTTATCTGCCTTGTTTGCACCAGTGAGGAGTGCAGGTACAAGTTATGCGGCATAACCGTTGCACCAATAATACCTATGGCGATATATAAAGCATTACCGGTTAAGTTGCTTGGTATAAAACCTAAGGCAACCTCTTTAATATCGGGCTGCACAATAAACATCTCGACCAAAAAAGATAGCCCTACTATGAATATCATTGAAACTATAAAAGCTTCTAGTTTACGCATGCCCTTATTCATCAAAAAGAGCATCAGTAAAGTATCAGTTATGGTGAGCGATACGCCCCAAATTAGTGGCAGATCAAACAACAAATTCAAACCTATGGCCATACCAATGATCTCGGCCAAATCGCAGGCTATTATGGCTATCTGCGCCAGTATGTACAACCAGAAATTTACGAAAGGCGGATAGGTTATTTTTGATGCCTGTGCCAGGTCTAACCCACGTACAATACCTAAACGCGCACTTAACGATTGTAATAGTAATGCGATAAGATTTGATGCTAACAGCACCCATATCAGTTTATAACCAAACGCGCTACCGCCGGCAATATCTGTGGCCCAGTTGCCGGGGTCCATATAACCAACGCTTACCAGGTAGGCGGGGCCTATAAATGCTAATATTTTTTTCCAGCCGGTTTTGTTTTCGGTAGCTACCGAACTATGTACGTCGCCTAGTGATTCAGTATGTTTTTTGCTCATATATGGCAATCGGTAAAATTTATTCAATATGCGGCTTTTGCGCCGGTTAGCTGTTTAACTATGTTGTAATACAGTAAGTTTAACTAATGTTTAAGCAAATCTAATATTTTTTTTTAGACTAGCCTAATAATGTGTTTGTTTAAAAATAATATTTTCCGTAGCTTGATTATGAGAAATATAATTTTGTACTTTGTCTGGATTTTATAAATTTATTATGGCAGCAGAATTAGAC
>JAZKET010000036.1:27216-42043 GCA_040386815.1 Bacteroidota bacterium
AACGTTACAAGAAAACGGAAGGATAACCAACCTTCAGCTTTCTACTGAAATTGGTCTGTCGCCGGCACCCACATTGGAGCGTGTACGTAAGCTTGAAAATGCCGAATACATAAAAAGCTACCATGCGCTGGTTGACGAGGAGAAGTTGGGACTGGGGATTAAAACTTTCATACAGATATCGCTGGATTTTCACCAGAAAGACACGATACACACTTTTATTAGTGAGATACAGCAAATTAAAGAAGTTACCGAATGTCACCACGTGACCGGCCAGTGCGATTTTTTGCTGAAAGTTTATGTACGCGACATTAAATCGTATGAGCAACTGATCATGGAGAAAATTAGCCGCATAAGCGTGGTTAAAACCTTCCAAACGATGATGATCATGTCGACAAGCAAGAAAGAACCGATAGTGCCATTAGAGTACTAGATAGAACCAAAAGTCAAGAGCCAGGAAACAAGACAAATTTATCTTGACTCTTGACTCTTGACTCTTGGCTCTTGTTTCTTGACTCTCTTTAAAGAATCTGCCAATCCACCGGCTTCTCTCCCCGTTTTTCCAGGTAAGCATTCGTTTTTGAGAATGGCTTCGAGCCAAAGAAATTTCCTTTTATAACTGCCATAGGCGATGGGTGGCTTGATCTGATAACAAAGTGTTTTGCTTCATCAATAAGCACCGCTTTTGATTGCGCATAGGCGCCCCACAGGATAAATACAATGCCTTCTTTTTGGTCTGATATGGTTTTTATGACTGTGTCGGTAAATTGCTCCCAACCCTTCTTTTGGTGCGATGCGGCTGTGGCTGCCTGTACGGTTAGCGTAGCGTTAAGCAGTAATACGCCTTGCTCGGCCCAGTGGGTAAGGTCGCCGCTTGTTGGCTTATTAAAGCCGGGTATATCAGTAGCCAGCTCTTTATATATATTCTGTAACGATGGCGGCGTTGCTACGCCTTTTTGTACAGAGAAGGATAAACCGTGTGCCTGGCCGGGGCCGTGGTAAGGGTCTTGGCCAATGATGACCACCTTAACCTTGTCAAAAGGTGTTTTCTCAAAAGCGTTAAAAATGTCGGCGCTTTTGGGGTAGATAGTTTTGCCTGCTTGTTTTTCGGCCTGTAAAAACTGTTTAAGTTTTACCATGTAATCTTTGTCAAATTCTGCACCTAAAACTTTTAGCCATGAGGCCTCTAACTGGTTAGCCATAAATATGAAAGAATGTTTGATTTACACTGCAAATAAACGGATATTTGCATTCCAAATTTATAGGATAACAAATTATGTCAAATATAGTTCGGCTTATTGCAGCCTGCGTTTTTTTTGGTGCAGCCATTGCACTGTGTGTGTTTAGTTTTTGGGGCTGGGGGATATTAGTATTGCTACTGGGTGGTATTATCTTGTTGTCATTCTTCTTTAACGAGAACATGATTATTGCGCAATACTTTCTGCGTAAAGAAAATACCGAAAAATCTGAAGAGTGGTTACTTAAAGTAACCGACTACGAAAAGCAACTACACAAAAACCAGCACGGTTATTATAATTTGCTGATAGGTTTGATCGAATCGCGCAAAGCGCCTTTGAAATCAGAGAAATACTTTAAGAAAGCCTTGCAGCTGGGCATGAATATGTCGCACAATACAGCTCTTGCAAAGCTGAGCCTAGCAGGCATAGCAATGGCTAAGCGCAACAAACGCGAAGCCACTATGTATTTGCAGGAAGCAAGTAAAGATGATAAGAATAAGCTATTGGCTGATCAGATCAAGATGATGAAACAGCAAATGGCTCAAATGGATAAGCAAGTAGTAAAAGGCGGATACCGCCAACAGTTTTAACCAAACAAAATAGCCTTTAAAACTAAAATGTTTTAAAGGCTATTTTTCTTCAATCGAACTGAAATAATCAGGCTCAGACGAATAGTTTTTGTTATAGCTGATGTTTCGGTCAGGCGTTTCATTATAACCCTCTGATGGGTTAGCCACCTCAACAATCTGCAACAAGCTTCTGATAAACGACAGGTTGAAATTTGATCTGTTCAATTTTATCAGGTATTCGTTTTCCGTAATTTCTAATACTGAATTAGTCATAACTTTAGCATTATATATGTGTTTGTAAACATACGCAACACATTGAATGCCAAAGTTTCTGTAATTTTATTTTTATATTAAAGAATTGTTAATAACAGATGTGGAAAACCTTGCTTTTAACTTAAAAGGGTGTCATACTGAGCTCCGTCGAAGTATGGCGGGCGGGCCTTTACGCACATGCTTCGACGGGGCTCAGCATGACACCCATCTTAAATATTGGTTCTATTCAAACCAGGCCATCACCACTTCTTTAGCAGGCATAGCGATTTCCAGCTTCAGTTTTTTGCGCATACCGCCCAAATCATTGAACACCTTGTTTGGGTTTCCGGCTTTTAATTCTTCAACCGTGTTAAAGCCCATCTTATTTAAAACAGGTACCCATTCGGCCGGTACGCCTGCATTTACAAAGTCGTCAGCAGTAGCTACTTTAACTTTCTTTTCGGGGCGCATCTGCGGAAAGAATAATACTTCCTGAATGGTAGTCTGGTTGGTCATCAGCATCACCAAACGGTCAATACCAATACCCAGGCCTGATGTTGGCGGCATACCGTACTCAAGGGCACGTAAAAAGTCGTCGTCCATCGCCATAGCCTCATCATCGCCACGGCCTGCAAGTACCAATTGGTCTTCAAAACGTTCCCGCTGGTCTATCGGGTCGTTTAGTTCAGAGTAGGCGTTACCAATTTCTTTACCCATCACAAAAAGCTCAAAGCGCTCAACCAAACCTTCTTTAGTGCGATGCTTTTTAGCAAGCGGAGTCATCTCAATAGGGTAGTCGGTTATATAAGTAGGCTGTATCAGGTTAGCTTCAACTTTGGCGCTGAATATCTCATCAACAAGTTTGCCTTTACCCATGCTGTCGTTAACCTCAATGCCCAGTTCGCCACAAATTTTGCGTAAACCAGCTTCATCAAAGCTCGACACATCAATGCCGGTATATTTTTGTATCGACTCATACATCGATAATTTTTCATACGGGCCGGCAAAGTTTATCTGGTGCTGGCCTACAGGTACTAGCGGTGTGCCGTGTATTGCTATCGCTACTTTTTCTAAACACTCTTCAACCATAGCCATCATCCACACATAATCTTTATAGGCTACGTAAATTTCCATAGCGGTATATTCCGGGTTGTGCGTGCGGTCCATACCCTCATTACGGAACATCTTTCCAAACTCATACACACCGTCAAATCCGGCAACGATAAGGCGTTTCAGGTAAAGCTCGTTAGCGATACGCAGGTACAAAGGCATATCCAGCGTATTGTGGTGCGTATTGAACGGACGGGCGGCCGCGCCGCCGTGAATGCCCTGTAGAATAGGCGTTTCAACCTCCATCCAACCTTGTGCGTCAAAATAATTTCGCATGGTGCTAATCACTTTTGATCGGTTGATGAAGATCTGTTTGTACTCAGGGTTAACCGTTAAATCAACATAACGCTGGCGGTAACGCAACTCAGGGTCTGTAAAACCATCGTGGATATTACCTTCCTCGTCGCGCTTAACCACCGGTAGCGGTTTTAACGATTTTGACAGCAGTGTTAGCTCTTGTACATGTATAGATATCTCGCCGGTTTGGGTAATAAATACGTAGCCTTTAACGCCTACATAATCGCCAATGTCCAGCAGTTTTTTAAATACGGTATTGTAAAGTGTTTTGTCTTCGTCAGGGCAAATATCATCGCGTTTCAGATAGATCTGCATACGGCCGGTACTGTCTTGCAGTTCGGCGAATGACGCGCTACCCATAATACGGCGGGTCATGATACGGCCTGCAACTGTTACCTGTTTATAAGTATCGGGCTTAGCCTTGAAATTATCTTCGGTGATATCTTGTGCAAAGTTGGTAACCTTATATTCTTCTGCAGGATAAGGGTTAATACCTAGCTCGCGTAGTTGTTTTAATGATTCGCGGCGAATAATTTCCTGTTCGGATAATGCAATACTCATGTTTTTGTAATGATATTTTATAGAAGGTGCAAAAATAGGATTTTTTCCGGCTTGTGTGTACCATAAGCATAAACAATTACCGCATAGGACAGACACGGACAGTTGGCCCCGGCATTGTAATTATCTTGGCGCTACCAATTATACCAACCCGTAATGAACCGATTATTTTTTGCCATAGTTTTTTTGGTGCTGTCTTTTAGCCAGAATATTGTACACGCGCAGGATGCTTTATTAAGCGGCTTTAAAACCCCGCCGCCTGCAGCTAAGGCTCGTACCTGGTGGCATTGGATAGACGGCAACATAACAAAAACCGGTATCACTACCGATTTGGAAGCTATGAAGCGTGTCGGTATCCAGGAAGCGCAGATCTTTAATGTTGGGCAGGGATATCCGCAAGGCCCGGCAGCTTATCTAAGCCCGCAATGGTTGGAGCTATTTAAATTCGCCATCACCGAAGCCAAGCGTTTGGGCTTGGAAATAGCTTTCCATAATGGCCCGGGTTGGTCATCAAGCGGCGGGCCTTGGGTAAAGCCCGAGCAGGCAATGCAAACGGTTGTATATAGTGACACCAAGATCAAGGGCGGCGATAGTTTTAATGGAAAATTAAAGCAACCGCCCACAAAGTTTAATTACTATAAGGATATTGCCGTACTGGCTTTCCCCACGCCCAAAGGCAATGAAAAGATAGACGGATTGAGTGATAAGTCACTGTCCGTTTTATTCGTGCCGAATCATTTATATCCGAGCGATAAGGTGATCGACCAAGCGGCTATCATCGATAAAAGTAAAATCATAGATATTACCGCTCAATTAACCGCCGACGGCAACTTAAACTGGAACGCCCCTGCAGGCGACTGGACAATACTCCGCATTGGCCACACGCCAACTGGTATGGAAAATCATCCCGGATTAGCGGGCGGACAAGGCCTTGAAATTGATAAAATGAGCCGACCGGCAGTTGATGCGTATTGGGCTGCTGGCATACAACCCATATTGGATAAGGTTGGCCCGCTGGTGGGTAATACCCTTAACAATTGTTTGATTGATAGCTACGAAGTAGGCTGCAATAACTGGACAACCGGTTTTGCTGATGAGTTTAAAAAACGCCGCCAATATGAAATATTACAATACCTGCCCACCCTCGCCGGCTATTATGTAGAAAGCGGCGAAGTTTCTGAACGTTTCCTCTGGGATTTCCGCAAAACTATTGGCGATCTGATGGCTGATAATTACTTTGGTTACTTTGCCCAGCTTTGCCACAAAGCCGGGATGAAGTTTTCGGTAGAGCCTTATGGAGGGCCGTTCGAGTCGCTTAAAGTTGGGCCGATAGGCGATATTGTAATGGGCGAGTTTTGGTTATCTAATAACGCTTATAATGAATCGACCAAACTGGCCGCGTCTATCGCTCACCTAAAAGGCAGCCCTATTGTAGGTGCCGAAGCTTTTACCAGTTTTGGCGGCTGGAAAAACCACCCGGCTACCATGAAATCATTAGGTGATTTTATGTGGACAGAAGGCATCACCCGGTTCATATTCCACACCTATACTCATCAACCCTGGGAAATTGGCCCCGGCCTAACCTTTCACCAATATGGTATGGATATGAATCGCCATACCACTTGGTGGGAGCAGAGCAAGGCGTATATGGATTATGTTGCACGATCTCAATACTTACTGCAACAAGGCAAAAGCACAGCGGATGTACTGGTATTCTCTGATGAATCGACCCCTAACGACGCCATTACCCGCCCTGATATTAAAGCCCTGGGTTATGACTATGACCAGATCGGCCCTGATCAATTGGCTGAGTTAACCGCCAAAAGCGGCAAAATCTACAGCCGCAATGGTTTGGTATATCGTTTACTCGTATTGCCGCAACTTACCTGGGCCACGCCGCAGCTACTAAATAAATTGAAAGAGTTAGTTGCAGGGGGCGCAACCATCATCGGCCCTAAACCTTTTAAATCGCCAAGTTTGCAAGGTTACCCGGGCAGCGATAGGGATGTAGCGCGCTTAGCGAATGAATTGTGGCCGAATAAGATCTCGGCAGACCTTTCCGTGGCAAACGCCTTTGAAAAAATGAAATTAGCTCCCGATTTTTCTGGTGGCCCGACAGGCTCTGATCTTCACTTTATCCACCGTAGGGTGGGCAATGATGATATTTATTTCGTCAGTAACTCGCAAGCAGAGCAACGTGTAGAAAAATGCAGTTTCAGGACAGCAGGCGGCAAACCTGAGGTGTGGAACGCCGAAACCGGCAGAACCGAAGATGTTGCGGTTTGGAAAAAGGGCGTTAATGGCACTATTGAAATTCCGCTAACTTTCAATACCGATGGATCTGTTTTTGTGATCTTTCGCGGCGGTAAATTGGTAGCTGCTAACCATCTTGCCAATGCTACCATATTATTAGATCGTCCTCAACAAAAGCCGCTGCCTGAGCTGAAGATCATCAAGGCCGAATATGGTACTTTTTTGCCGGATGGCTTGCTGGATGTAACTGATATCGTAAAAACCAGGATCGGCAGAGATGGGCTGCGGGTATCATCAAATAATGGCTTATTTAGCGATCCGGCGCCTGGGGTGGTAAAGGAATTACGGATTGCCTATCAACTAGGTGGCCAAACGCAGGAGCTGGTTGTCGGCGAGAGTAAGCAAGCAAATATTAACTTCAATAATCAGGACTTTAAACTGATCAGGGTGCTATACGGAAAATTTCCCCGCGACCAAAACGGCGTGATGCCAAAATACCCAATTTATAATGTCGCCGGTAAAATAGATAGCCTTGTCCATCAAAACAAACTCATATTTGGCGTTAACGATGCTGTGTTTAAAGTCGCTTCGTTAAAAGGTATCGCCAGAGAATTGCGTATTGAATACGCTACTACTGGCACTATAAGAAATGTTTACGTTAAAGAAGGTAACCTGCTGCATTTAGAGCAGGACGGTCCGCAGGCTAAGGTGGTTTACGAAGGCGGTAAGAAAGCCTGGGTGACACCATATACCGGGAAGCTTAATTACTCAACCGCAGCAGGTTCTTTAAAGACAGCAAAGGTTACCACTATTGCAAAGCCAATTGAATTAACCGGTGCCTGGGAGGTGAGTTTCCCTCAAAAGTCAGGAACGGTAAGCAAGTCGTTTGATCAATTGATCTCGTGGTCGCAGTCTGCAGATGATGCGGTTAGATATTTTTCAGGAACGGCCGTCTATAAAAAACAATTTAATCTAACTGCCGATTACCTGCAAAGAGGTACTTCCTTAGAATTGGATCTGGGCAACGTGGGAATTATTGCCGAAGTGATTGTCAATGGCAAAAACCTGGGGATATTATGGAAGATACCATTCAGGATAGACCTGAGGAACGCATTACATGCCGGTAAAAATGATCTGGAGATCCGCGTAACCAACCAATGGATCAACCGCTTGATAGGTGATGAAAAGCTGCCCAATGATGTAAAATGGAACGGCGTAATCATAGGGGGCTGGCCTGAATGGGTTGATGGAAAAACTACTCGCAATTCAAAACGGACAACGTTTACTACCTATCGGCACTATGATGAAAAGTCGCCTTTGCAGCCTGCGGGGTTGCTGGGGCCTGTCATTATAAGGTCGTATAAGCATGTGGCATTACTTAAGTAGCCTGTTTGCTTGTACCTTTGCTATATGTACGGTATAGAAACAGAGTTTGTCATCCCCAAATATTCACTTGCGCCCGACCTGGTAACAGGTAGTAAAATGTTCAGCATTAATAAGGCCGATTGCAGTGTAAACTATCTGAAAAAAGATTTTTTAATTCCTCACCGCAAAGATTATTATTTCTGGGCATTTATACGGCAGGGCGCAAGCAAACATTGGATAGATATGAAACCATATCAACTTAAGCCGGATACTTTTTATTTTACAATCCCTCACCAGGTGCATTTAAAAGAAGAGTCAAAGCCGGTAACGGGTATCCTTGTCGCTTTTACAGAAGAGTTTTTAGCTTTAGAAGAGAATAGTTTATTACGACAATTACCCATTATTCAAAACCCTGACAACGGGCATGAGCTACGGCTAAATGTAACAGATGTAGTTTTTATTGAAGATATGCTGGAGAAGATTTACGCAGAGAACCGCTCAATTGGTAACTGGCACAACAGTATGCTAATGGGCTATATGCGGATATTGTTTATTTATTTAAGCCGGTTGTATACCGAGCAGTTTAGCAATAAAGATATTGCACCGGATAGGGTATTGTTGAAAAAATATCTTACCAAAATTGAAGAAAGGTATGCCGCTCATCATGAAGTATCGGCTTACGCAGATATGCTTAATATCTCTGCCGGACATTTAAGTGAGGTGGTGAAAGAACAAAGTGGTAAACCAGCTATCACTCATATTCATGACCGGCTGATAATGGAGACCAAACGCCTGCTTTTCCATACTGATCATTCTATAAAAGAAATTGCTTTCAGACTGGGTTTTGAAGATGCGTCATACTTTAACCGCTTCTTTAAGCGAATGGTAAGTGATACGCCGGCCAACTATCGCGCTACCATCCGTGAAATGTACCATTGAAACCCGCAGGAGTACAGTTGCGGTGGTTTTAAAGCAAATACCTTTGTATCATACAAAAAGAAAAACACCATGAAAAAAGTATTAATAACCGGTGCCAATAAAAGCATCGGCTTTGAAACCGCCAGGCAATTATTACAACAAAGCTATTTTGTTTACTTAGGCAGCCGCGATAAAGCAAACGGCGAAGAGGCGGTAGCTCAGTTAAAATCTGAAGGCTTGAACAATGTTGAATTATTACAAATTGATGTAAGCAATCTCGATTCAGTAGCACAAGCCGCTGCACAAATTACCGAACTGGATGTACTGATTAACAACGCGGGCATTTTAGGCGCCTGGGAGCAAGCACCCAGCAATGCACCACTATCATTGATCAAAGACGTTTTTGAAACCAATTTCTTCGGTGCAATCAATGTAACCCAAAGCTTCATCGAAGTGCTGAAAAAATCAGCAGAGCCACGCATCGTCAATGTAACCTCGGGATTAGGCTCACTAACCCTGCACAGCGACCCCAACTGGAAATATTACCAGGTTAAAAACGCAGCTTACGGTCCGTCAAAAACCGCGTTGAATGCTTACACCGTCCACTTGGCGCACGAGTTAAAAGACACAGCTTTTAAGATAAACGCGGTTGATCCGGGTTATACCAAAACAGATTTTAACCATCATAATGGACCGGGTACGGTCGAATCTGCCGCCGCGATAATTGTAAAATATGCTACCATTGGCCAAGGTGGCCCAACGGGTAAATTTTACAGTAATGATATTGAGGGCGCAGATCAGGAAAGCCCTTGGTAAGGAGTTTTTGATGTGAATAAGTTTAGATACCTTTGCGTTCATGAACGTAAAGGTTATCGCTTTTGATGCAGATGACACCCTTTGGGTGAACGAACCTTATTTCCGTGCCTCGGAAGAGGCTTTTTGCACCTTGCTAAGCGAATACCTGCCCCGGCATGAACTGGAGCGTGAGCTGCTTAAAACCGAGATAGGTAACCTTAGCTTGTATGGCTACGGCATTAAAGGGTTTATCCTGTCGATGATCGAGACCGCGATGGCAGCTACAAACAACATGATCACTGCCAAAACCATCGGCGAGATCATGGAACTTGGTAAAGCCATGCTTAATCAGCCCATTGAGTTATTGGATGGGGTAGAAGAAGTGCTGGCCGAATTAAAAGGTAAATACCGCTTGGTGGTAGCTACCAAAGGCGACCTCTTAGACCAGGAGCGTAAGTTGCGTAAATCAAACTTGAACGGCTACTTTCACCATGTTGAGGTAATGTCTGAAAAGGACGATGCCAATTATATCAAGCTCATTAAGCACCTGGATATTCGTCCAAGCGAATTGCTGATGATAGGCAACTCGCTAAAAAGCGATGTATTGCCCGTGCTAAACATTGGCGGCTATGCCATACACGTACCCTACCACATTACCTGGGCCCACGAAGAAATTGAACAAAGCATTGATAGTGGTATGTTTAAAAGTGTGGAAAGTATTAGGGATGTGTTGGCGTTTGTGTAGGGCGAGCAAACAAAAAAAATGCGTCATTGCGAGGAACGAAGCAATCCCCGATATGCTAATCAATGTGCATGATCTTTTCGGTGGGTTACTGCTTGCTATCGCGGATGAAACACTGCTTTTGAATGTCCTGTAGGGGATTGCTTCGTTCCTCGCAATGACGTGACGGGAGGTTTGATTTCTCTATCTTAATCCGCGTCCACTTCACCCGCATATAACTCTCCAATCGCGTCGGCATATTTCTTTTCAATTATCTTGCGTTTGGGTTTCATGGTTGGGGTAATCTCGCCGTCTTCCATGCTGAAGGGTTTGCGTTTTATCTTGAAGTTTTTAATGCGCTCAAACTTGGCCAGCTCGTTTGATAGTTTACGGATATCGGCATTTAGCCATTCCTTGATTGCTTTGTCTTCAATAAAAGTATCAGTTTCTTCAAAATAGGCATCGCTTAAGCCAAACTGCTCTTGCAACGCTTCTTTAGCCGGGATGATAAACGCGGTGATGTATTCCTGCTTATCGCCCAATAAAAATACACCTTCAATTTTAGGGCTTTTCAGATAAGTATTCTCAACCGGAGTAGGGTATATATTTTTGCCGTAAGCGTTAACCAGCATGTTTTTAAGGCGGTCTGTTATTTGCAAATTACCTTTAAAAAATCTGCCGATATCGCCGGTATGCAGCCAGCCGTCTTTGTCTATGGTGGCCGCGGTTTCTTCGGGTTTATTCAGGTAGCCCTTCATTACGCAATGGCCACGCACAATGATCTCGCCTTCTTCACTTTGAAAATTTTCCTTGAACGATTCGTGCGTTTGTATCGTGTAAATTTCTTTAGTGTCGATATTTTGAATAGCTACCTCAATGCCCGGCACAATGCGGCCCACGGTACCATAAATCTGGCGGTGAACCTCGGTAACAGCCATAACCGGCGATGTTTCGGTAAGGCCAAAACCTTCTAAAACCTTTATACCCAGATCGCCAAAAAACTCACCGATGTTTTTGGGTAAGGCGCCACCGCCTGATAGCATGATCTTTAAGTTGCCGCCGGTGCGCTCTTTAATTTTGCTGAATACCAGCTTCTCTGCCAAAGCTTGCTTGGCGTTTAGGATAAGGCCCGATTTTTTACCTTCTTCGTTAGCTACGCGATAGTCTTTACCCACTTCAAGCGCCCAAAGGAAAATCTTGGTTTTCATGCCGCCTGCGCTGGTGCCATTTTTTATGGCACGGTCGTGGATGCGTTCCAGCAGTCGCGGTACGCAGTTCATTACGTTTGGCTTAACCTCGCCCATGTTTTTGGCCAGCAGCTCCAAACTTTGAGCGAAAGCGATCTTAGCGCCCGAGTACAAGCAAACATGGTAAGTAGCCGTACGCTCAAAAACATGCGACAGGGGCAGGAAGGATAAAAAGGTGTCTGTTTTTTCTATGATAGGGATCTGCTCAAGGCAAACCTTTACATTTTCTACCAAATTATGATGCGTTAGCATAACACCCTTTGGCGTACCGGTAGTGCCTGAGGTGTAGATCAAACAAGAAAGATCAGAAGGGATAACCGCCTCGCGTGCAATATTAATAGCCTGGCCATATTCGGGTATCAATTTTGTGCCTTCTTCAATTAGTGCGCTTAAACCAATAAGGCCGGCTTTAAGCTTCGACTGGTCTTTATGCCTGTCAACCCTGTCGCAGGCAATAATGCGTATCAGCTCTGGGCAATTGTCGGCCACCTTTATCATTTTTCTAAACAAAAAAGGGTTGCCAACCAAAATGGTTTTAGCGCCCGAGTCATTCAAAATGTATTCTATCTCCGTTTCGCTAAGGGTAGGGTATATGGATGTATTAACCCCGCCTATCTGCTGTAAAGCCTGGTCATAATAAATATAATCTGGTCCGTTTTCCATGATGAGGGCCAGCCTGTCGCCCTTTTTTATACCGATGCTTAGAAACCAAGCCGATATGGCGTCGATTTTCTGCAGTGCCTGCACGTAGGTGATATCCTCCCAAACGTCATCAACCTTATGAGATAAAAAAGGTTGCGTAGCCGGGTGGAGATTTTCAACCAGGTAACGAATAAGGCTGGGTACAGTACTGCGCTGTTGTGCTGGATTCATAGGGTATAATCGGTTTGTAAGAGTAACAAAGCTAAATTATTTTTTTAATCGGGTGAATGAGATTGTAATTTTTGCTGATGAGAACGGAGACACAAAGTATTGTGTCTCTATGGTTGATTTATTATCTTTGGCTCATAATTATTATCATCACATATTCAGTTTAAGGGCCTGCTTCAAGGTCCGCCTGTTTAATACAGGCTGTTAGCTACGCCAAACCATGGCGCAGCCTTTTTATTGCATAAAATTTATTTACAATACCGAATGAGCTAACCTTTAAGAAAGGTTATGTCTTGTCCGTTTAACAATATGATGATGAAAAATCAATCAAATAAAAATATAATAGCTCAATTTTATAAACAAGTAATTGGTAAGCGCGATACCTCGCTTATTTACAGCTTAGTGCGCGAGGATTACATTCAACACAGTCAGGGTAAAGATGGCCGGGAGGGTTTATTGGAAATGATGGAGTTTTTGAAAACCTTACCGCCATCTACAGAAACGCAATCGCCGGTTAAAATGCTGCTTGCCGATGGCGACCTGGTTGCCGGATTACTGGATATCAAGTTTATGGGCAAGCGTATGCTTGTAGTGGATTTGTTCAGAATAGAAGATGGCATGCTGGCTGAGCACTGGGATGCTGTGCAGGAAATAAGTGGGGATGTGGTAATAGAGCCTTTCATTATTGATGAAAGTGCTACAACTACCGCGTTTAATAAAGATCTGATTGCAGAAAAAATTGGGTCAAATTTTAAACGTGTAATTGCGGAAGGGGATATTGTAGTTGCGCAATCTGCATTGATAGTTGATGGGAGCTTGTATGCGTCTTATGATATCTTTCGTATCGCAAATGGTAGTGTTGTCACTCAGCTCAACGTACGTCAATTAGTACCCGACGTTATGATGCATAATAACGGGATGATTTAAAAAGGAGACACAAAGGATTGTGTCTCTACATGGTGATTGCCTTAAAACAAAAACACCGGACTTGTTACAAGTCCGGTGTTTTAATATCTGGTGATATGATATCAATCTTAATCGTTGCAACCCTGGAAAAATCAGGATTTTTACGGATTTATACCGAAAAACTCTCGCCACAACCGCAGGTACGGCTAGCATTTGGGTTGTGAAAATTGAAACCTTTGCCATTTAATCCGTCAGAAAAATCAAGCTCAGTGCCGGCCAGGTAAAGGAAGGATTTCATGTCTAATGCCATGCGTACGCCTTTATCCTCAAAAAACTGGTCGCCTTTTTTCTCCTCATTGTCGAAATCAAGATTGTATGACAGGCCAGAACAGCCACCACCCTGAACAGAAACACGCAGAAAATACGAAGCATCAAGCCCCGAATCGCGCATCAAGTTCTCTACTTTACTTTTCGCTTTGTCTGTTACAGTTACCATTTCTTTATTAGATTCAAGAGCCAAGAAACAAAAATCAAGATATATCAAGCACGGTTAGTCTTGATTCTTGGCTCTTGTTTCTTGATTCTAATTAGTGGTGTGATTTTTCAAGCTCAATTGGCTCCATACCGTTTTTAACACGGTAGTCGTTTATAGCTGCTTTAATAGCATCTTCTGCCAAAACAGAGCAGTGAATTTTTACCGGTGGTAAAGCCAGCTCTTCAACAATGTCCATGTTGTCAATGCTCATCGCGTCGTCTATAGACTTACCTTTTAGCCACTCTGTAGCTAAAGATGATGAAGCTATAGCCGAACCACAGCCGAAAGTTTTAAATTTAGCATCAGTGATGATGTTATCTTCGCCAACCTCAATTTGCAAACGCATAACGTCGCCGCACTCTGGGGCACCAACCAGGCCGGTACCTACTTTATGACTAGCTTTGTCTAAAGTACCAACGTTGCGTGGGTTAGTGTAATGATCAATTACTTTATCTGAATAAGCCATTTTCTTATTTTTAGTATTAATTCGTAAGTTTTGAGTCTTGAGTCACCGTGACCCTAAACCCGTTTTATATTTTATATATCCGAAATCGAAAATCCGATATCCGAAATTCTTCTTAGTGTTCTGCCCACTCAATTGAGTCAAGGTCAATGCCTTCTTTAAACATTTCCCAAAGTGGTGAAAGATCGCGAAGGTGGGTAACCGCTTTTTTGGTTACTTCAACAGCGTAATCAACTTCCTCTTCGGTAGTAAATCTGCCTAAGCCAAAACGTATAGAAGAGTGTGCCAGATCATCAGACAGGCCTAAGCTTTTTAATACATAAGATGGTTCTAAAGATGCTGAAGTACAAGCCGAACCTGATGATACAGCCAGATCTTTCATAGCCATCATCAAACCTTCGCCTTCAACATATTTGAAGCTGATGTTGGCAACGTGTGGTAAGCGGTGTTCAACGTTTCCGTTTACATAGCTTTCTTCCAGCACGGTTAAAGCGCTTTGTAATTTATCGCGTAAAGCTGATAAACGTTTTGCTTCGCTATCCATTTCTAAACGGCATAGTTCTGCAGCTTTACCTAAGCCAACTATACCCGGAACGTTCAAGGTACCAGAACGCATACCACGCTCGTGGCCGCCACCGTCCATCTGGGCAGTAACTTTAACACGTGGTCCTTTACGGCGCACGTATAAAGCACCAACACCTTTAGGGCCGTAAAATTTATGTGCCGATAAAGC
>JAZKET010000037.1:0-12966 GCA_040386815.1 Bacteroidota bacterium
TCAGACCTGTGCCCGGTAATGAACGCCCGCATGGACGACCGCACCCAACTGGAATGGAACAAAGACGACCTGGAAGACCTGGGAATTTTAAAGGTGGATGTATTGGGATTAGGCATGCTAACCTGTATCCGCAAGGCTTTTGATTTATTAAGGCAACATTACAGACTTGACTATAATCTGGAGAACGTCCCGCAGGATGATTCTGATGTGTATGATATGATTTGCCGGGCAGATACATTGGGGGTATTTCAGATTGAAAGCCGCGCGCAGATGTCTATGCTGCCGCGCTTAAGGCCCAGATGCTTTTATGATTTGGTAATTGAGGTGGCTATTGTAAGGCCCGGACCAATACAGGGTGACATGGTGCACCCTTACTTGCGTCGGCGCGACAAGATAGATCCGGTTGAATATCCTTCAAAAGAATTAGAGGAAGTATTAGGCCGAACGTTAGGTGTACCCTTGTTTCAGGAACAGGCTATGGAAATTGCCATAGTTGCTGCCGGATTTGAACCAGCCGAAGCAGATCAGCTACGACGCAGCATGGCTACCTTTAAAGCCAAAGGACAGGTAACGCAGTTTCACATTAAACTGGTAAAGGGCATGATGGAAAAAGGCTATACCGAAGAATACGCCAACCGCATTTTCAAGCAACTAGAGGGTTTTGGCTCTTATGGCTTTCCTGAAAGTCATGCGGCGTCATTCGCGCATTTGGTTTATATCTCCTGCTGGTTAAAGCATCATTATCCTGATGTGTTTGCGGCGGCCTTGTTAAACAGTCAGCCGATGGGGTTTTATCAACCTGCCGAGATTGTTGATGATGCACGGAATCATCATGTCGTTGTTCGCCCTGTCGATGTCAATCACTCCTATTGGGATAATATCCTTGAAGAAATAGACGGTAGATACTGTGCCTTGCGCTTAGGTTTCAGGCAGGTAAAAGGTTTGGGCGAGGCAGATATGAAGTTACTGGTTGATAACCGCCGCGATGGCTATATCACCATTAACCAGTTAAGCGATACCGGTGTACCCCAAGCCGCCATTGAACGGCTGACAGATGCGGATGCTTTCCGCTCTATGGGCCTTACCCGCCGCGAAGCTTTATGGGAAGTGCCGGCCCTGAGCGATAAACCCATAGCCTTATTTAACGGGCAGGCATCAGAGAGCCAGCATGAAAACCAGATAGCCCTGCCCTTGATGACCGATGCCGAGCATGTGGTACAGGATTTTGCCGTAACCGGCTTATCCCTAAAAGCACACCCGGTAAGTTTTGTGCGTTATGAGCTTAATCAGTTAGGCATTACTCCCACAGGAAAACTCAAGGAAATGAAAAACGGCGACAAGCTGCGCGTTGCCGGCATGATTACCGTAAGGCAACATCCCGGCACGGCTAAAGGCGTATTGTTTATCACTATAAAAGACGAAACCGGTTTTGCCAACCTCGTGGTATGGGCCAGCATGTTTGAAAAATATCGAAAGGAAATACTGCAATCGCGCTTACTCATGGTTGAGGGTCAGCTACAGGTTGAAGGCGAGGTGGTACACGTTGTAGTAAAACGCTGCTTTAACCTTAACAAACTGCTGGGCAAACTGTTGCCGCAAGACACGGACGATTTTCCGCCGGTACCCCTATCGAAAAGCGACGAAACCACCAAAGCTGTACCCAATGAACGCAATACACCTGTACAGGATGTTTTTTATAAAGGAAGAAATTTTAGGTGATACTTAATTGATAACCTGCTTTTACAAACCATCAATAACAATTATATTAGCTACCTGCTTTACACAATAATGGATAAGAATACTCGAAGCAAATGCGATAACTGCGGTGCTGGTTTAAAAAATATCAATGGCGAATTGCATTGTACCTACTGCGGCAGCACATTCCCGATAAAGCCAACGGAACCTGAGCCGGAACTTGAGGTTGAAGTAGTTGCACCTGTTGAAATTGAAAATAGACCTGCTAATACAGAAAACAATGCTGATATGGAGGGCTGGATAGTTGGGATTTTTATTTTTGTGGTTATTGCGGGAATATTGTTTAATATTTCAAAAAACAATCAGTCTGGCGATGTCCCCGATGCAGATTCGCTTTACAACTCTGGCGTGATTATAGATACTTCAATAATTGTAGATAGCACTGAAATTATTGAAGCAAATGAAGCGACAAAAGCCTTAAATGCTAAACTTACCGAACTGGAATCTATAAAAATCACCAAAGCAACTTTCAAATCGCTTTATAAAAATACGCGCAAAAATTACGACGAATTCTCTAAGAATACTGATATATACGATTGGTCGTCGCCCCAATACATTAATTACCGCGGTGTGTTTGCATACATTACCAAAGGAGAGAATGACCTGGAGCTACGACTACAAATGCAATATGTAGATGATGAATGGCTTTACATTGATGAAGTTATATTTAACACCGATGGCGAAAACCACACCTATTCATCATGGAAGTTTTCGCGCGGAAGCAATAACTCAGAGCGATGGGAATGGTATGATACCAACCTTACATCAGAACCATCAACCCTGGTAGCCATAGCCACGGCAAAAACCGCCAAGGTAAAATACATTGGCGACGATTATTACAAGATTGTCGTCATTACCAAAAAACAGCAAGCAGCAATAAAAAGGCAATTACAGATCTACAAGGGCTTACTTTTGGGCTACAACAAATAGCTTATAATTACCCAAAGAAAACAAACTATTTATTGAGCTTCATTACATAAACCTGCCTGCTGCCGGTATGCGTTGAATTAAAGCCAATCATATCACCCGCCGGGCTCCACCTGCAATGGATATCGGCACGCCAGCCATCCTTAAATTCCGGTGGTTCTATATAGCGTCCTAATATTTTTACCGAGTCTGTTTTCATATTAAGCAAGCTAATGGTTTGCTCGCGGTTTTTAGCCGGGTAAGTATCCGTAACCATCCATTTCCCATCTGGCGAAAATGCACCGTGGCCGTCATAATCCAATTTCCCGTTGCCTAATTTGCGGTAATTATCCTTGCCAACGGTGAATAAAATGTGGCTATTTTGCTTGCCATCGTAAGCGGCAGTAATTAACAGATCATTGTCTGTAAGCCAATCAAAATGAGATCCGCCCCATTTATCCGGAAAACAGCGTTGGAGATTTGATCCATCCGTATTTATTGTAAACGAAATGGTATTCCAATCGGGCACAGCCCTGGCCAGGAAGAATAATTTACTACCCCCCCTGCTAAACAACACATGCGCCATATACTCTATCCCGGTTTCAACCTTAATTGCCGGTACATGGCTTTTTAGCTGTGCTAAAGAAATCACCGATTTAATAGCGCCGGTTTTTAAATTCAACAGAAATATGCCATCATTGTCCGGGTACTGAACTTTAGGTTGAGCATCCTGCCCTCCGCCTGCATAACCGTAATCTGTGCGGGTAATGCGCAGGCGCGAAAAATTGATAACAACCGCCTCTTTACCATCAGGCGATACAGCTGCAATGGGATATGGCAACACCTTAATTTCTTTTCTGCTCAGCACATTTAACATCACCGATACGTATTTGCCTTTACGCATATCGTTATAAATAATAACCGAATCGGGGTTGGTGGCCAGCCAATGCGCCATGCAGCCTTGTTGAAAGTTCCAGGCTGTGGTTTTGGTTAGTTTGATAAATTTATTGGTACGCATATCAACCAAACCAAGCGTGGCTGTATCGGTTTCAAGGGGGATACGAAACTTTACATCTGTTTCTAAAACGGTAGCATAGCGGCCGTTCTTACTCCACGAGTTGATGCCGTAATAACTGGCAAACAGATGCTCTTTACCATTGTCGGTAATTTGCACCGGCTGGCTAATGCTAGGGAACGCAGGTGCCTGCGCCATTGCGTTAACGGATGCCATAACAATGCAACAAACACTCCAAAGGAGTTTCCTTAAAGACAAACTGGTGAACATACAAGTGGTTAAAATTGGTTTATAACCAACAAGTTAATATCAAAGACATAAACTTGCATACATCAGGGAGATGTTTATTTATGCAAACGTTATCAGTACTATTGCTTTGGGTATGCAATGTATTATTTCAAAGCTACAGCCGCTTCCTTCGGCGTCAATATCTTTACTTTCATCCAAACCGGCACATCCGGATTACCGGCCTTATCAACCTTTAAAGCGGTTATCTTATCAATCAGATCAATTCCCTTTACTATCTCGCCAAAAATGGTGTAATGCTGATCCAGATGCGGAGTGCCACCTATGGTGCGGTAGGCCTCGCGTTGGGTTGGGGTGAAATGCAGGTTGTATTTTTTCTCCACCGCGTCAAGCTGCTCGTCGGTCCATTTTTTGCCGTCTACAAGGTATATCTGGGTGGTAAATGATGTTTGCTCCGGGTTATCATCCCTACCCATTGCCATCACACCACGATGGTGAAATAGTGCCGGGTTAAATTCGGGCGCTATCCATTTCATTTCCGGTTTTAATTTGTGTCCTTTTTCATAAAGCGAATCCGGGTCGCCGCCCTGTATCACAAAGTTTTTAAGGATGCGGTTAAAAGTGGTTTTATCAAAGTAACCGCTTTTGGCCAGTTTGATAAAGTTATCGCGGTGTACAGGCGTTTCGTTATATAGCTTTACAATACAGAAACCCTGCGGCGTTTCAATCTTAACATAGGTATTGGTTTGCTGGGCCAATGCGCCAATGTACAGGCAGCACAGGGTTAACACCAACAGCAATCGCTTTTTCATTTTGTTAAGATTTGAAGTTATCACTAATTACTTAGCTATTAAGGCCTGTGCTTCAAAAGCTACACCGCCCCAGCCATGTTTCATAAACTGGCGAATATTTTGATGATCGGTTCCCTCTGGTGTATCCAACACGGCCATGTAATGCTCTGCAAATAACGTCAGGGTATCTTTCTCGCTCAGGCT
Source organism: Bacteroidota bacterium (assembly GCA_040386815.1). Taxonomy (GTDB): domain Bacteria; phylum Bacteroidota; class Bacteroidia; order Sphingobacteriales; family Sphingobacteriaceae; genus Mucilaginibacter. The sequence goes on from JAZKET010000037.1 coordinate 4,918, forward strand.
GTTTAGTTGTGCAAAGGTAAACACCTTGGCGCTGCCCTGGTTTTGGGTAGCTTCGTTGTAGGCCTCGCCGTTTTTAAAAGCGGCAGGCTGGTGCTCGTAGTGGGCATCTATGAAAGCTAATACGTCTTTAAATTTCAATGCCTCTCTTTTCAGGTCTGCTATTAGTCTTATGATCTTCTCCGTCATAATGGATGATAATTTAAATTTTAATGGTAAGTACAAAACTACAATAGTATAGCACAAATAAAAATTGATTAACACGGCAATATTTTTTCAGCGTTTTATGTTAAAAACTACTATTTCGGTCCATTCAGGCTATAAATAGGTATTTATACCTATCAGTTTTAGCATGCATCCTCATTGCCCGCGCAGCCGTGGCTACTGATCTTTGAAATAAAAAACACACCATGAAACTAATACTATCAAAAACTTTCAGACTGGCATTTGTAATGCTGGTTATGGTTATCGCTTCCTGCAAAAAAGACGAAAACACAGGCGTAGTGCCGCCAACCACCAGCACTACACCGCAAATTACCAGTGTAGTGCCTAAAAACCCACAAACCGGCGATGTGGTAACCATTACCGGTACCAACTTTGGCGCTACTGCTACCGATGTTGTGGTAAAGATCGGATCGACCAACGTTACTATCTCATCAGTAACTAACACCGAAATTAAATTTACTGTACCTACCGGAGTTACTTCCGGCGATTTGGCGGTGGCTATTAAAAATGCCGTGGTTGCCAATAAAGACCCGCAAGGGGTGGCAATTACCGTTACGCCTAAAACATCGGCCACGCCAACATTTACTGCCATGGCCCCAACCAGTGGCAAAGTTGGCGATGTTGTTACCTTGACCGGTACAAACTTTAGTACCCAAACCAGCAAAAACAAAGTGTACTTTACCACCACTACCGGCGGAACATTAGTATTAGCTACGGTGAAAACAGCCACGGCTACACAGTTAACTGTTGAGGTGCCTGCAAGTACGGTTACCGGCGGCGTATCAATTGATGTTGATGGCACCAATGCATCACTAGCCACCGGTTTTAGTAACACCTTTACTTTGATTACCACCACCGGAACCGGCGGCACATCGGTTACTTACATTAATGCTAAATCTGGCGCGCTCAATTACAGCAAAATTGCTACAACTACTACAGAAATTGGCGCTATGATTATGGACCGCGCCAACAACTGGATCTACTACTCTGACTATACTATACTAAATAGCGCGGCCGGCAAAAACACTGTATATAAAGTTGACCCAAGCGGTAACAACGCCCCTGTAGTTTTATCTGCCGATGCACGTATAACCGGCATTGTTAAATTAACTACCGATGCGGCAGGAAATGTTTATGCCCTTAAATATGAAGGCACAGGCCCGTCTACCTATTCAATTTACAAAATAAGCCCTAATGGCAGTACGGTAACAGAGGTGATCAAAAACTTTGAAATGTCGACAGGTTATACCGGTAACTACTTCTTTTTGATTAATTCGGCTAATGAGATATGTATCAAACCAGGCGTTAAAATCAACACGTCAGGCGTATTGGTTAATACAGAAACATCAGCAAACTATGGCTTACAGCAAAAAATTGGTGCGGCGTTTATTGATGGCAGCAGCGCGTACCTGGTACAATCAACCGACAATAACTCGCAAGCTAAATCAATGAAATTTGTTAAATGGGATTTAGGCGCAGGCACTATGGCTGATGCCGGTTTTACCCCATCATCATTGTTTAGCGCAGATGATGCGCCACTTTACACTACCAGCAATAATTTAGGTTACCTAAAAACTGCTGTTGATGATGCTAAAAACTTATACATCATTACAGACCACTCTTACCAAAGCGGCCAATTGACCAGCACCTGGATGATACGTAAAGTTGCCGCAGGTAGTACAACATCTACTTTGCTAGGTACCTTTAACATCAAATTCCCTACAACAGATATCACTGACTACAACTCGACAGTTGAGTTTATCAGCGATGCCCGCGGTAACCTTTACTTTAAGGCCAACCAAAAAGACATTATCCGCATAACCCAATAAAAGCTTACAACTTAAACTAAAAACATGCCATTTACATTAGCTTGTAAATGGCATGTTTTTAACAAATATTTTAGAAAAATACTCGTATTATTAGTGACCGTATCAGCATACCCTTATCGCCCAAATGGAACAAACAATTAATGTAATTATTGCCGATGATCACCAGATGGTGCTTGACGGTATCCGCAGTATGCTTGAGCCAGAAAACAGTTTCAACATCGTTAGCGAAGCCAACAACGGGCAAGAGGCTTATGAGCTAATAGCCGCCGAACCATCAAAATATAACCTGCTGCTAACAGACATCAGCATGCCTTTGTTAAGTGGTACAGAATTGTGCCGCATGGTGAAAGCCCAGTTTCCGCACATACAAGTGCTGATTTTAAGCATGTATAATAATGCCCCTGCCGTTAAAGAAGCTATTATGGCCGAAGCGGACGGCTACATTCTTAAAAACGCCGGCAAAAAAGAGCTGCTGCAGGCCCTGCACCGTATCATCAATGGCGGTACTTATTTTTCGCAGGATATTGTGCCTATCATCTATAACCAATACAACAAGCAAAAGGTGATGGACGAAAACCTGAAACAACTATCGCAACGCGAAAAAGAAGTTTTAAGCCTTATTGTGAAAGAATTAACCAGCGAGGAAATTGCGGATAAGCTATTCATCAGCAAAAAAACTGTCGATAACCATCGCCAGCATTTATTAGAAAAAACCGGCTGCAAAAGCACCGTAGGGCTGGTAAAATTTGCGATAAAAAGTGGTTTAGAGTAATCTTTTTCTCTCCCTATAACGCAGTTCTCTTCGCGATCTTTGCGGTTAAATGTAACCACAGAGAACACTGAGTATTACAGAGGACCGCGAAGATTTATAAAGCCCCCATCGCACCATACAGCCAAATGGTCTATTTAATTGCTAAATTGGTCTACATTATTTTTTTTGTAAGCCATAACTAAGCATATTGCAGTGTATGAAAAAAATCGGTCTGTTTGCTTTACCCCTATTGCTGCTTTCGCTGTGGCTAACACCTGCCCTGGCGCAGCTAACTGTTAACGGTAAGATTATTGATGCCGATGATAAAAAACCTGTAGAACAGGTAAGCATCAGCATTAATAAAAAAGGTATAGGCACGGCTACTAACTCGGCCGGTTTGTTTACGCTTATCATCCCAACCGATAATGCTAAAGACAGTCTGAAAATCTCGTCAATAGGCTATAAAACTCAAACCATCGCGATAGCAAATCTAAAGCGCGGCGAACAGCTAAACCTATCGCTAAAAAGCAATACTACAGAGCTTAAGGAAGTGACTATTGCTTATTACGATGCCGACAAGATTATGCAAAAGGCTATTGCCAGCATCCCCAGCAATTTTATCAATTACAGGCACGTATTGCGCGGTTTTTACCGCATGTATACTTATAATGATACAGACCCGCTGCAACTTTCTGAAGCGGTTTTTGATGTGTTTAACTTTGGTTATGGCGATACCCATGCCGACGTTTTCAGGCTGGTAAAAGCCCGCACCGAAAAAAACGAGCGCGATTTTACAGCTACAGAAGTTAGCCAGAAACCCAACTCTATTTTTGAGCAGGACATTATTAACCACCTGCATGCCTGCGGCTTTTTAACCCCATACGGGTTAACGCGCCATACCTATAAAGTAAATGGCGTGGTTGATTTGCAAGGCTATCGTGCTTATGAGATAGCTTTCCGCGAAGTTGACGGGGCCGTTGAGGGTACTTTTCGCGGCAGGTTATATGTTGATGTTAAAACCCATGCCTTTATTCATTTTGATTTTGGTTTAAGCCCGGCCAATTTGCGCGAGCCGGTTAACCGTACGTTTATACAACGGTCGTTAATTACGCCACGTGGTGTAGAGGTTAATTTAAAATCAGACCGTACCAAAGTAAGCTACCAACAGGTTGGCAATAAGTGGGTGTTGGCCAGCGTTGAGGGTAACAGCACCTTTGCCATTAAAGACACCGTAAAAAACATTGTTTACCCTACCGCCCGCGTTAAATTTAACTACCAGATAACGCAGGTTGACACCACGCAGCAAGAATCGTTCTCGGCCAAAATTGGGCGTAACGATAATATTAACGCTTATAAAAGTAACGGCAACTCGTCGTTCTGGAAAGATTATAACATCATCCTGTCTGACTATAACGTAGACGATACTTTTACAAAGCTGAAAGAATACAAGAAAGCGAAATAATTGATTACAGCTTATTGGTATTTAATCGCGGGTTTTGGCTGGCGTTAATTTGGTAAGTGGTTATTTTATCGTCTAAACCAACCTCAACTATACGATAGCCTTTATAGTCGGTACCCCAGCTACCGCCAAAATGCGAATCAAACAAATGCGGCAGCTTACCGGTGTGGCGTATACCATCAAGGCTATGATCGTGTCCGTGAAATACGGCTTTAATATTTGGATAGCTGTGCAATAGTTTTACAATCTCAGGGCAATCTACAAACGTTCCTTTTTCTTCGGGCGCCCATATATACGGGGCTATGTGTAGTATTACAAATACCATCTTTTTATCTTTAAAAGCGTCGAACGATGCTTTCATAAAATTATAATCCGGACACACGTAGCCGCCTTTTTTGTCGGCCGTATTGGCAAAAACAAAGCCTATGTCGCCTTTATCAACCACATGCTTGTCCTCGTACCCAAAAACATCCTTCCAAACTTTTTCATCTGCAAAATCATGATTACCGGGTATAGTATAGCATGGCGCGGGCAATTTATCCAGGTAAGTTTCTTTAACTTTCTTTAACAGATCGGGCCTATTGTGTACAATATCGCCGTTGATGATAACCATATCCAGGTGATTATCAGCATGCTCTTTATTTAACCATTTAACCAGGTCTGCATAAAAACCGTCAGAGTTGGTGTCGGGCTGCGCGTAATGCCCGTCAGAAGCTATGGCAAATCTTAACTTAAATTTGCCGGCAGCGGCGCTGTTATGCGTGGGCTCATTAGCAAACGCGTTTACAGCAGGCAATAAATTAATAGTTGCGGCGCCTATCAGGCTTGATTTAATAAAGTTACGTCTGTTACTCATAATTGGTTAAGGGCTAATTGCAATACGTAAATGTATATGTTTAATATTAAATTAATTTTAACCTGCTTATTTAAAATAGATAACGCATAAAAATCAAATTGTAAATTTGGCCAATGGCTATTTTAAAAATCACCTACCCACCAGCACAACACGATCAGCTAATTGATGCTGAAATAAATTTAACGCATTTTTTCAGTAATTTATTAATTGGTGATATAGCTAGCCGTATTATTGACCACCTTACCAAATACCACAGCCAAAACGGCGATACCTGTTATATTGATGGCTTTGAGGTTAGTAACGTATTGCTGCAAGACAATAAAAAAACCGGCACCGTAATTATAAGCTACGCAATACAATATCATTATGGCTGCGCCGATATCACCCGCCAGGCTAAAGATCACGAAACGTGGCGATTTGAGGTTGATGCGGATAACCATAGCTTGTTGCTGCACATGCCGGAGTATGAGGTAAGGTCGACGGCTGATGAGTTTTAGATATTTATCTGTGCCCGCCAAACTCATCACCACGTCATTGCGCGGCCACTACGTAATTTTACACATTTATCTACGCCCCCAAAACTCTCCACCCCGTCATTGCGCGGCCACCACGCAATTTTAAACATTTATCTGTGCCCGCCTCTCCGCCACGTCATTGCGAGGAACGAAGCAATCCCCAATAGGACATTCAATATAAACAAATCAACAGCGTTAGCGGGCATTACACCCGCTACATAAGCTATGCAAATTGATTAGCATGTCGGGGATTGCTTCGTTCCTCGCAATGACGAGTGGGGACGGACTTCGGAGGTTGTCATTATTACGGTTAGTTGACTGTCCTACGTAGAGATTGCTTAGTGGCCGCGCAATGACGCGTGCGGAAGGCCCCCGGAGGTTTGTTCTTGTTGCGGTTCGTTGACTGTCCTACGTAGGGCTTGTGTAGTGGCCGCGCAATAACGCGTGGGAAGGCTCCCGGAGGTTTATTCTGTTGCGGTTCGTTGACTTTCGTACGTGAGGCTTGCGTAGTGGCCGCGCAATGACGCGTGGGGAACGGCAGCCTAAACTTGTTTATACAAGTTGATAATTTATTAGGTAAAACCATTATATTTACCACACCAATTATCAACCAAAATGAAGTTTTACCATTACTTGATAGCGCCGCTATTGTTACTGGCCGGCATTAGCAATGTCAGTATCGCGCAGCAAAAAATTAAAACACCTACCCCGTTAGACTATGTGGACCCTACCATTGGCGGCTCGGGCATAGTATTGCAACCTACGCGGCCTTTGGTGCATTTACCTAACGCCATGCTGCGGGTATTCCCAATGAAACAGGATGAGCTGGACGACCAGATTATGTTTTTTCCGCTAAACGTGGTGTCGCACCGTATTGAGTACGCTTTTTCTTTTTTGCCGATAAAAGGTAAGCTGGATGATACCTTTTGGGGCAAGCGCCTAACCATAGCCACCGAAAAAACCACGCCTTACTACTACCAGGTTGAGGATGAAGACAGCGGCATGATAACCGAATACACCACATCGGCCAAAAGTGGTTTCTTTCGTGTCGATTTTAAAGATAAAACTAATAACTACCTGCGCCTGGGCTTAAACGGCGGCGCGGGTAATGTGCAACAGCTTGGCAAACGCGCCTTTACCGGTACCGAAGAGGTTACAGGCCTGAAGGTTTACTTATATGCCGAAACTGATCAGGACATAGCCGATCTGAAATATCAGGATAAAAACACCCGTCGTTTGCTGGCTGGTTTTAACAGCACATTGGTAAACTTCAAATATGCTATCTCCTACATCAGCATTGAACAGGCTAAAGCCAATTTGCAAAAAGAGATACCGGGCTGGGATTTCATCAGCCTGAAACAAAAAGCAAAAGCTATTTGGGATGGTAAGATGAACCAGATAAGCCTGAAAGGTGGCACTACCGCACAAAAACGGACCTTTTATACGTCGCTTTACCGCACTTATGAGCGCATGGTTGATATTAACGAATACGGCCAATACTACAGCATGTACGACAAACAGGTGCACAAAAGCGCCGAGCCATTTTTTGTTGATAACTGGATATGGGACATGTACATAGCCGCCGAGCCGCTGCATACCCTACTTGACCCTAAGCAAGAAGAAAAGAAAATAAACTCGTACATAGAAATGTACAAACAAAGCGGCTGGATGCCGGCCTTCGCGCTGGCAACCGGCGACTGGCCCGCAATGACGGGTAACCACGCCGCATCGTGGATGGCCGACGCTTATGCAAAAGGTTTAAAGTTTGATGTAAAAACAGCTTATGAGGGGTTGAAAAAAAACTCGCTAGAGGGCACGCTACTGCCATGGCGCAACGGCCCGGCAACGGCTATCGACTCGTTTTTTAATGCTAAAGGTTACCTGTATTCTTCTCGCCCGGAAGAGCGTGGCAGTAAGGACGGCGTAGAAATGGATAAATGGTGGGAGGGCCGCGGCAACGAAGGCGTATCTATAACCCTGGAGTGGAGCGTTTGCGATTGGGAGATAGCGCAACTGGCTAACGCGGCAGGCTATCCGCAAGACAAGTCGCTGTTTTTAAAGCGTGCCGGTTGGTACAGCAATGTATATAACGCCAAAGAAGGTTTTGTGTGGCCGAAAGACAAAAACGGCAACTGGATCTATCCTTACAATACCAAACTATTGGGACGTGAGTATGTGACAGAAAACAACTCGTACACCTATAATTGGACACCTAAGCACGACCTGAAAGGCTTGTTTGAACTAATGGGCGGCCGTGTTAACGCCGAGGCTAAGTTGGACCAGCTTTTCCGTGAGGATCTGAGCATATCAAAATTTAAATTCTGGTTAAATCAGCCCGACGCGTCGGGCATGGTGGGCCAGTTTGTGATGGGTAATGAACCTAGCTACCATATCCCCTACCTGTACAACTACCTGGG
>JAZKET010000037.1:12976-34082 GCA_040386815.1 Bacteroidota bacterium
TCCATGGAAAACCCAAAAACGCATCCGCATGCTGATTGATACCTGGTACCCAGACAATGTTTTCGGTATCCCCGGCGATGAGGATGGCGGCGGCACAACGGGTTTTGTGGTGTTCTCTATGCTGGGTTTCTTCCCCGTAACACCGGGCATACCGGTTTACGCAATTGGCAGCCCCACATTTAACGAGGCTAGTATCAAGCTACCATCCGGCAAAACGTTTACCGTTAAGGCAATTAACAATTCGGCCCAAAATGTGTACATACAAAGCGCGGTTTTTAACGAAAAAAAGCTAGAAAAATCATGGTTTACCCATACAGAATTACTGAAAGGCGGCACCCTAACGCTGCAAATGGGCAACAAACCCAACCGCACATGGGGAGCTAAAGAGGTGGATGCACCGCCGTCGGCTATTGCGGTTGATCCGGGGATGTATAGGTAATTTTCAGTTTATGTCATTGCGAGGTACGAAGCAATCGCACATAGAAAAGCGTAGAACTTGCATAGTTTGCGATTGCCACGCTACGCTCGCAATGACACAATATTTTTATAGCGATGTTCAAAAACCCATCGCTTTTTTTGTTTTTTCTCGAAAACAGTCAGTTTTAAAAACAACTGATTATCAGTATTTTATCGAAAACCCTTGTTTCATTTTGTTTCACTACATTTTCACAAGATATTCATTATCAATTATATAACTCTAAAAACTGTTTCACTTGTTTCATCTGTTTCATATATTTTTGAAACAAAACACACCTACTTCTCTGCCACAAATAGCACCGCGTCGGCTACAATTACCCCATCACTTCCCTGGTTGCTGATCTGCACATAGGCCTGCTTGCCGACAGGTAATTGGCTGACACCCAGCGAGACCCATTCGCCTGATGTTTGGCCCACTACGGTTACATCCTTTTTATCAATGGTTTTGTTGATGGTATTGACACCGTCGAAGATCTGTAATTGGGTGATACTGGCAGCTTTAGCTACTTTAGGCACATACACATAGATATGGTACTTGCCGGCAGTTTTCACCTCAGGGATAAAGCTAACACTAACTGGATTTTCAGGCACAGCTGTGATAAATGTTGGCCCATAGCCGCCTATCTTTTCATTCTTCCATGTGCCTCTGATGATATTGCCTGGGTCGTCGTTGTCAACTAATATTTCAGGGGTACTGTGGTCAACCAGTGGGTTGTTCTTCAACTCAGCCTGAAGCTGCTTAACGTCTATCTGCTGCACACCCACCTTTTTATCAATAGCCTGCGCCGCAGCTACCGCTGCAGATTGCGCCAGCACCATAAACACCGGCTCCATCCTGATAGACCCATAAGCCATATGGCTGGCCGACAGGCAAACCGGCACTAACAGGTTATCGCACTCGGCAGCCTTAGGCGTAATAGACCTATAAGCAATACCATACGGACTGATGCCACGCAGCTGCACATCGCCCTCATTCTTCACCATGCCGTTAACCACCACCCGCTGCGTATTGTGCGAATCCATGTTGTAAGCGCCCATGCCTACCTTGTCGTCAACCACGTCTTTGTGCAGACAGTTGGCCTCTGTCATTACATAGGCGCCAACCATTCGGCGGGCCTCGCGCACATACATCTGCGGGCTAAAGTTGCCAAACTGGGTATACTCGTCTTTAGGGTAGCCCCATTTCAGCATCTGCTCGCGCAGGTTTTGCGGCATACGCTCGTCATGGCCCACAAAATACAGGAAACCCTTGGTGTAGTCAGTATGTGCTTTGATGATGGCCTCGCGGGTTTTATAGTCGGCATCCGGGTAGTTATAGTTCATGCCTATCATATCCGTACTAAAGGGGCCATTGTTGTTGATATCTGTCTTGTGGTTAGGCATCATGTCGGGTTTCATTACGCCGTACAGATCCTTAGCCGGTTTCTTTGCAAGGTAACGCAGCAAAAGCTCGTACTTAGACGGATCGTAGTTGTCAGGCTTCGTGATCTCTATCTTATTAGCCGGATCATTAGTAAGGCACAGCCTGAAGTTATATGCCTGGATCTTTTTATCACCCGTACCAAAGGGAGCCATAGTCTCCGGGCTTATGCCCCAAAGCAAACCACTCTCGGGCTTCCCCGGTATCCTGTAAGGATCAACGCCATCCGGAAACTGATGGCCCTCACGTACTTGCACGCCGTTAACCGTCTCGCCATACTGGCTATTGGCCTCGCGACCGGTGGTATAGCTTACACCTGCTTTAGCCATCAGGTCGCCCTCATAAGTGCAATCAATAAACTGGCTGGCTTTGATGGTTTGTATTTTCTTAGGGTCGATGGAGTTCTCGAAAACCACCGCTGTAATATGTTTGCCCGCTTTGGTAACCTCGTTGAGTCGGGTGTTGTAGATCACCTTAACATTGCCGCGTTTTATATAATCCTGAAAGATAGCCTCGGCAACTTTGGGCTCAAAGGTCCATTGCTCAAACTTGCCATAATGCTTACCAACGCGGCGATAAAAGTCTCTAGCCAGACCGGATACCACATATTTATTGCCGATATCAGTAAAACCCAATCCACCTGATGATAGCCCGCCCAGGCGCGTGCCGGGTTCAATCAGTACTACGTTTTTGTTCATTTTAGCAGCAGTATAGGCGGCTATGACACCAGCAGAAGTACCACCGTAAACGCAGATATCAATAGGTTTGGTTTGAGCTTTAGCAAAGCCCAAATAAGCAAAAAGAAAAAGGCAAATGAGGTAGAATGACCTGTACATATTTAAGTGCTTAGCGTGTAGATAATTGGTACGCAAAAAGTACAAATTATTACGCTAAGCACCTAAAATATTATACTAATGTTTTGGGTGTCATGCTTAAGTATTCGCAGGATGAACAAAAGCCCTCGCACGTATGCTTCGAGTGCCTCAGCATGCCAACCCTCTTTTGATGGTTTAAATTATTCAATCACCCTGTCCAAATGCGTATACCCACCGTCAACATGTATCAACTGGCCAGTTGTATGGCTTGATGCATTCGACAGCAGGAACACCACCATGTTGGCTATCTCCTCAGCAGTTGTCATTCGGTGCTCAAACGGGATATTCTTAACAATATCCTTCAGCTTAGCTTCCGGATCGGGCATGGTAGCGATATAGGCTTCGTACAGTGGTGTCCAGCATTCGGCCACAATAACCGCGTTTACGCGGATACCGAACGGCAACAATTCAACCGCCCACTCTCGGGTTAAGGCATTGCGCCCGCCGTTTGCCGCAGCGTAGGCTGAGGTATTCCCCTGGCCTGTTTCTGCCACTTTTGAACCTATGTTTACTATATGTCCCTTAGATTTCTTTAACTCGGGCAAGGCATGTTGCGCCATCAGGTAGTAATGCACCACGTTGCGTTGCAGACTGCGCATAAAGTCGTCGTAATTACCTTTTTCGAGGCCGACACCATCGTTAACGCCGGCGTTGTTGATAAGACCTTCTATGCGGCCGTATTTAGCCACTACTGCCTCCACTGCCTTTTTGCAATCATCAGGTTCGGTCAGTTCTGCCACAACTTGAAACGATTCAAAACCGTGAGCCGCCAGATCATCAACCACCTTCAAATTATCTTCAGCGCTGCGGCCAACAATTACCGGGATAGCGCCTTCATTAGCCAGCACACGCACAATACCTTCGCCAATGCCTTTTGCACCGCCGGTTACTATAATTACTTTATTTCTTAACTGCAGATCCATTGTCTTCTATATTTTAATTAGATAGATATCTCTTATAATCCGTAAAACTTCATCGCGTTAGCACCCCAAAACTTAGCCTGTTCTGTTTCTGATAGTTTTGCAACGTACCCTTCCGAAATGCTCAACATCTCGCCATAAGTTGCAGCTACGCGGCATACCGGCCAATCTGAGCCGTACATTACCCTATCGGTGCCGAACACGTCAAACACAACATCCAGGTATGGGGTGAAGTCGCTAATCTTCCAGTCTTTCCAGTCGGCTTCCGTTACCATGCCTGATATTTTACAGCTAACATTTTCATTTTGGGCGATGGCGCGCATGTCTTTCGCCCATTGGTTAATGTCGCCATTTTTAATGTTGGGCTTCGCCAGGTGATCTATCACAAAAGGCTGATCAGGAAAAGCCGCCGCAAATTCGTCGGCAAATTGTATCTGATCTGTATAGATTAAAATATCATACGTGTAACCGAATTGTTTTAACTTGCTTATACCTCGCTTAAAATCATCGTTCAGCATGTAAGCACGGTCGGCCTCACCCTGTAATATGTGGCGAAAGCCTTTTACTTTGTCAAACTGCTTATAGTAAGCCAATCTGTCTTCAACGTTTGCCAACTTGAAATCAACCCAACCAACAACGCCTTTTATAAAATCATGGCGCATGGCATGCTCAATCAGCATATGATTTTCGGTCTCGGTTTGATCTGCCTGAACGCTTACGCAGCCGGCAAATCCGTATTCGTGCAATATGGGTTCCAAATCCTCGGGCGAAAAATCATGCCTGATGATTTCCATATCATCCGTTATCCAGCCATGCGTGCCGGCATCATAATTCCAAAAGTGCTGGTGCGAATCAATTTTTTGCATACGCTTTTAACACTTGCCTGGCTTCGCCTAAACCATCAATGCCTAACTCCATCACATCGCCGGGTTTCAGGTACACCGGCGGTTTAAAGCCTAAACCAACACCCGCAGGCGTACCGGTAGAAATAACATCGCCTGGCAATAAAGTCATGAACTTACTTACGTAAGAGATAACCGTCGGTACATCAAAAATAAAATTGCTGGTATTGCCATCCTGCATGGTTTGTCCGTTAACTTTTAACCATAAGCGCAGGTTGTTAATATCACCCAATTCATCAGGCGTAGCCATAAATGGGCCCATTGGCGCAAAGGTGTCGCAGCCCTTACCTTTATCCCAGGTGCCGCCGCGCTCTAACTGAAACTCGCGTTCAGAAACATCATTGTGCAATACATATCCGGCAACGTAATCCAATGCCTCATCGTGCTCAACATAGCTTGCTTTTTTGCCGATAACTATAGCTAGCTCAACCTCCCAATCCGTTTTAACCGAATCGCGCGGGATAGTGACATCGTCATTAGGACCAACCAATGAGGTGGTTGATTTCATGAAAATCACCGGCTCGGCAGGTGGTGTAGCGCCGCTTTCTTTAGCATGATCAGCAAAATTCAAGCCGATACAAAGTATTTTTGATGGTCTGGCAAACGGACTGCCCAAACGCTCGCCATCGGCAATTTGTAGTAGTTTACCTTCGTTATCGGTAACAAATTTTGAAAGCCTGTTCAGTCCATCATTGGCAAAAAAAGCTTCGTTATAGTCTTCGCCAAAAGCAGAAGTATTGTACTTGGTATCGTTAATAATTACGCCGGTTTTCTCTTGTCCGGGATTTCCCCATCTGATTAGTTTCATGTGTAGTGTTGTTTTATTTGCGATTGGGTTACCAGTCGCGCTTTTATCTTTCCGCCGGTGGACTCACCCCCGGCATTGCTTCGCTCGCCGACCCTCTCTTCGCTGCGCGGAAAGAGGGTTGTTGATTTTAATTACTTTTTCTCTTCACCTTTCATCCCTCTTTCCGCCGAAGGCGAAGAGAGGGTGGCCGAGCGTAGCGATGGTCGGGTGAGTCCACGCCGCCATACTCAACAATATTGCTATCATAGCGATGGGTTTCAAACCCATCGCTATGTATCAATTATTCAATTTCACAAACCCGCCATCAACCGCATAATCAACGCCGGTTATAAAACCAGCTTCGTCGCTGCACAGGTATAGGGCCATAGTGGCTATTTCCTCCGGCTTACCCATGCGGCCTATCGGTTGGCTTTTTGATAGTTTCTCAAACATCTCTTGCTCTTGCCCCGCATAGTTTTTGGCTATGAAGCCGTCAACAAAAGGCGTGTGCACCCTGGCCGGTGAAATGGCGTTGCAACGGATGTTCTGATCAATATAATCGCGCGCTACAGATAATGTCATTGCAGCAACCGCGCCCTTGCTCATGGTATAAGCAAACCTGCTGGTTATACCTACCATAGCCGCTATCGATGCCATGTTTAATATTACGCCCTTACCCTGTTTTTGCATCAGCGGAATGGCCGCGAAAAGTGAATTATATACGCCCTTTACATTTACGTTAAATATGCGGGTAAAATCTTCTTCGCTGGTATTATCGGCCACGCCAATGTGAGCAATGCCGGCATTGTTCACTAAAATATCGATAGTACCAATACCATTGTATATCTCTACAACCTGCTGCTGGTTGCTCACGTTGCAACTATAGGCTATGGCTTTGCCACCGGCCGCTACTATTTCGTCAACAGTTTCCTGCGCGGCATCGGCGTTAAGTTCCATAATGTGTACGGTTGCCCCCTGCTTGCCAAACAGCACCGATATGGCGCGGCCTATCCCACTGCCACCACCGGTTATCACTGCCGATTTTCCTTGTAAACTAAACATGTCTTTCTATTATAGGTCAAAAATTTTATTCATCAGCACCCATTTTTCACCCGGCTTGGCACCGGGCAGGGCCTGCTGGTATTTCCACATCAGATCCTCCCATTGCTGCACTTTTTGGTTAGCGGCGTCCATGGCGTCTTTACGTTCAAAGCTAAAGGTTCCGTCGGTGTCCATGATCATAAAAAGGCGATTAAATACTCGGTAAATCTCCAGCCCGGTTATGCCGCTGCCGGTTATGCTGTCGTGTATCTCGGGCCATATCTGCTCGTGATATTTTTCGTACTCGGCAATAAGTTGCTGGTCGTCTTTTAAATCTAAAGCTAAACAATAGCGGGCCATCTTAAATTGCTTTTTTTATTACTTTATGTCCTTTAACACCAAAATACAATATCACTAAAAAACATATCATTGGAACAACGTAGGCCAGCTGTATGCTACCTGTTTTGTCTGATATCATCCCCATAAATAATGGCGCTACGCCACCGCCAATAATAGCCATCACCAAAAACGACGAAGCTATTTTGGTCTCTTCGCCCAAGCCTTTTATACCCAGGGCAAATATGGTTGGGAACATGATAGACATAAAGAACGGTACCGCCATTACTGAATATAAAGCTACATCACCTTTTGTAGCCATAGCTATTATCAGCAGCAAAACACTTATAGCTGCATAAATACTTAGCAGTTTTGCCGCGTCGATAAACTTCATAAAGAAAGTGCCTGCAAAACGGCCGGCCATAAAGCCTACCATAGCTATTGACCCAAACAGGAAAGCAGCGTCCTTTTCACCAATATCAGCTACATATTTGGCGTAGCGAATGAAGAAACTACCCACACCAACCTGAGCACCGACATAAAAAAATTGCGCCACAACCGACCAGGCCACGTGGCTATGTTTTAACACACGGGCCGAAAAATCAGTACCCGGGCCGTGGCTTTCTAAAGCGCTGTCGTCCTCTTTAACATCAGGCAAACGGGTAAACACAAACAGCAATATCAGCAATATTACCAACCCGCCAATAACCATGTAAGGCAGTTTTACGGTAT
This sequence comes from Bacteroidota bacterium, assembly GCA_040386815.1. GTDB lineage: Bacteria > Bacteroidota > Bacteroidia > Sphingobacteriales > Sphingobacteriaceae > Mucilaginibacter. Next base: position 20,467 of record JAZKET010000037.1, read on the forward strand.
TGGCTTCTGATTGCATATAAGCGGCCAACTGGTTGGGCGACATATTTTTGATCTCTGCTTCTGTATGCTCAATGCCCGACAGGATGATCTGTCCGCCCACGATTGGCGCTACAAAAGCCCCCACACCGTTAAATGATTGCGCGAAGTTTAAGCGCTGTGCTGATGTTTCCTTATCGCCCAGTAAAGTGATATATGGGTTGGCAATGGTTTCTAAAAACGTAGCACCGCTGGCAATGATAAACAGCGCTACCAAAAAGAAGGTATAGCTATGCGCGTTTGCCGCCGGGATAAACAATAGCGAACCTAAAGCATACAATATTAAACCCACAATAATACCCGATTTATAGCTGTACTTATGCACATACAAACCTGCGGGGATAGCCACCAGGAAATATCCTAAATATACCGCCGAATCAATAAATGACGACTGGGTATCTGTTAGCTGGCAGGCCTTTTTTAAATGCGGTATCAGTATGGGGTTAATGTTGTGTAAAAACGCCCATAAAAAAAACAATGACGTTACCAGAATTAACGGCAACAGGTATTTATTTTTCGACATGACAGAAAATTGAGCTTGGTTTTATAATTTGGTTATAGCAAAGAAAGCAGATTAACCGTTAAAAAGCGATACTTTATCGCTAAAATACTATACAATTTTGGCATACTTAGCACTAAAATTGTCAGTAATATGCCAATTGACAACTAAAAATTTATGCAAACGTTACCATTTTTAACTTTTAGCAATAGTCACTTTAATAAACCGTATTATTGTAACTCAGTTTGTATGTACTGATTCTGAAACATGTATAAACCGGCAACCATAAAAGATATAGCACTGGCTTTAAAACTCTCGCCATCAACCGTGTCGCGCGCGTTGCGTGATGGGTATGAAATTAGCGCCGAGACCAAAAAGCTGGTGATGGAATATGCGCAGAAAGTTAATTACAAATCTAACCCAATTGCACTAAGCCTAAAAAACCGCCGCACTTACTCTATTGGTATTGTGGTGCCTAAATTGGCTAACAGCTTTTTTTCGCAAGCGATAGCCGGCATCGAATCAATCGCTTACGAGAAAGGTTACCATACTATTATCACACAAACTCATGATTCGTCTGAGCGTGAGCGTACCAATGTTAACCATTTGGCCCAACGTTCTGTCGATGGATTGCTGATATCTATGTCTGCCGGCACATCTGATTATGGCTTTTTAAAAACCTTACATAATGACGGCCTGCCAATAGTATTTTTTGACCGTGTGATAGACGATATAGATACGTTTAAAGTAACATCAGACAACTTTAAAGGCGCTTACAATGCCACCGAATCATTGATAAAAAAAGGCCGTAAAAAAATAGCGTTGCTATCAAATGCGCCGCAATTATCCATTACAAACGAGCGGCTATCCGGCTACATGAAGGCCCTGGCTGATTATCATATCCCTTTCAGACCAGAGCTGATACGCAACTGCAGCAAAGGTGGAAATGATTATGAAGAAGTTGAAGATGCCGTGAAGGGACTACTAGCTTTGCATGAAAAACCTGACGCCATTTTTATAAGCAGCGACCGTATTAGCATATCATGTGTGCGTGCTTTGAAAAATCTGGATTTTGATCCTAATGAAATCGCCATTGCTGGTTTCTCCAATTCAGACGTAGTAGATCTGCTTCACCCGTCAATATCCTACGTTCGCCAAAAAGCTTTCGAGATGGGACAAATAGCTGTAGAGATGTTGTTAAAACTTATTGAAAGCAAGTACCCTATTACAGAATTTGAAACTAAGATTATTGATACTGAATTATTTCTGATAGATCAGAAATAAAAGCGAATGCACTTAAAAAGCTGTCATTTCGAAACAAGGAACGAGTGAGAAATCTTATACGCCTTGTTGTTCGCCTGTATAAGATTTCTCTTTCGCGCCATCGCGCTTATCCAAGCGGCTCTATCGAAATGACATGGTGGGGTTGTAATTCTACCACTGTATCTTCACCTTAACCCCATCCGGATTATTCTCAAAACCCAGCAAAACTGTTTTGCTACCGTTATCCCATTCATTTTTAAACTCAGTAATGGCAACTCCTTTAACATCGGTAACCGTAATTTTTTTTGGTTGCGATGGTAGCAGCACACGCATAGCGTTAGTGGTATTTAATGGACTTTTAGTTAGAAAGGTGTAGCTTTTGCCGCTTACCTTTTCATCGTAAACACGGGCTGCTGTTGCCAGCACTTGCGGGGTTTGCGGGTTTGATACTTTGTCGATATTGTAAAAATAACCCTGCTCGCCTACATTGATCTTCTTCTCGCTTAATACCGGTAGTGTTGGGTCATACAGGTCTATCAGTTTTCCTTTTATGGTGTAAGAGTCATTGCTTACGCCTTCGTCCATTACCGACACAATCTCATACGGGCCACGGTTTAGGTAAAAGTTATTTTTGTATTCCACTTTTTGACCGGTAGTCTGTTGATAAAGCTCCTCTACTTTTTCGCGCAGCTCGCCGTCGCGGTCGGCTTCCATAACAAATTCTTTAGGGTCGCGGCGAATGATGCTGATTTTACCTTTACCAACAGTGTAAGTAGCAGCCTTAGGGTTTGTACCGATGCCTAACTTTTCAAACAAATCATCAGCAGGGCATTTATATTTTTTACCGTCTTTATTCCACCATTCCTGTACCGATTGAAAAGCATCATCATCGCGGCCCGAATAAACTATCACCCCACCATTGCGCACCCATTGAGCCAGATGTTTGTGTGCCGACTCTTCCAACGGCTTCATATTAGCATAGCTCATCATCAATACTTTGGTATCCTTCAACGCTTTTTCATAACCTACATTCTCAATATGCACAATATCAACCGGCACGCCTCTTTTCAGAAAAGGCATAGCTTCGCCAAAAAAGTTTGACAGCTGCGGGTCCATCAGCTTATTGTTGGTAGGCACGCGGTTAAACATGCCTGATGTTTCGTAAAAGTTAGAGAAGTATGGGTCGGCCCAGGCTTTGCCATCATCATGCGTTGGCAGGCGCTGAAACATCATGGAGTTACCCATCAATACGCTGATGCCTTGCGTGCCGGATGTTCTGTTGGTTGATGTTTTGATATCATTCAACGAATTGATCATCACCATCATTTGGGTAGAGTATGACCGTGGCATACCCGAACGCTCATTACTGGTGCGGCTGGTAAAGTACTTGCCGTCAAAAATACGATCAGGCCAGGGCATTACCTCGTAGTTGTCAATATCCGGAAAGAATAGCTCGGCAGTAAACGTAGTTTGGTAATTCTTTTTATAATCGCTCCAATCGCGGCGGGTATCTTCAACCGGATCATTTTCAAAAAACAATTTTCTACCGGTAGGCGCTGTCATTGATTTCATGCTACAATACTCCAGAAAAGCGGTCTCGAATGAACGCTCTTTGGCAATACCGTTATAATAATTAGGTTCGCGAGCGGTACCTGTCCATGATTGTACAATATAGCCGTCCACACAATCCAGCGAAGCCAAACTTGCCTCTGGGCTTACAATTTGCCACATGGCGTAATTGATCAACGAATGTGTAGGCACATAGCAGCGTACATTCAGGCCCTTGCTTTTACCGTACTCTTTAGCGTAAGTGAACGACTCTTTCAAGGCACGATAAAACAGAAAATACTTTAGTTTATTAGACAAATAAGTATTCTCTGCCGACTCGTGCTGCGGGCGCCAATCAAAGCCGTAATAGTCTTTCCATTCGCGTTTAAAAGCCTCGCTATAGCCAGACTTATTCCAAAACTCCGGCTCTTCCAAATAAATAGCATCAATACCATTGTCGATAGCTTTTTTCACCACCTGCTCTTTAAAATACTTTAAAAAGTTCATGGTGGGCACCACGTATGGGGTATTACGGCCATGCCAAACGGTATCGCCGTTCATCATTCGCTGCCCCTCGTCAAAATGGGGTTTTCCATCCCACTTGCCCGTAAAATAATCCTGATATCCGCCCCATGCCATGCCAGTCATAAAAGCAGCTTTATAGCCCCTGTCTGTCCATGATTTTATGCGCTGGGCAAAGGTTTCCCTGCGCCCGTCGCCGTGTCCATAAACAATGGCTACATCAGCGCGCGAGTCTGTGGTAGGCCTCCATGCAGCACTGGTTTGAAAAGTTGTTTTCTCTTTAACAATGGCTAGTTTTTTGGTTTGTGCCATTGCATTATTACCAAGCAACAAGCCGGCGGCAACAGTAGCTAAACCAAAGGCATTTTTATATGGGGCAAGGGCGTTCATGACTGATTATGATTTAGATAGATCGTACTTTGTTTCTAACCATGCGTAGCGGGCCAGTATCTCTAACATACCGCCAATTGCTACCAAGTCACGGGCTTCTTTGGTGCCATTGCGTTTTATGGTATCAAAAAGGCCTTTTGCATTTTTCTCGTTTTGCAATGAATTATCCAGGCATTTTTTAAACGCCATAATATATTTTGTATCCTTATTAACTTTCAGGAAATGCTGATAGGCGCGCAGCAATACAACGTTGAACCAATACTCGTCTCTAAATTTACCGCTGCCATAAAAATAGCTTAAAGAAGCATCAGCAATAATATTAGCCTGATCAAGGTACTCTTTCTTACCGGTAAACTCATATAGATAGATATATGATTCTAACATCGTACCGGTGTTGTATGAAAAAGTAGCTTTACCAATACTACCGTCTTTAACACGAATGTTATCCCAGTACAAATTCGCAGGCGTGCGTAGTTTTGAGTCTGTCCATTTAACCAACTTAATAGCTGTGTCCAGATAAAACTTCTGCTTGGTGGCTTTGTACATTTGTAGCGCCACCAAAGCACCCGGGCCGTTTGAGCAGGTGTTTTTTGTGCTTACATCGCCCTCTTTCCAGTATATGCCACCACCTAAAACCTGGTCGTAACCGGTCATCTGGAAATCATACATATCCTTACCCAAATCAAAATGCTTTTTATCTTTTGTACGCTCGTATGCGTCAAGAGACGTTATGCCTATCCACTGGTTATCGTCAAAATAACGCTCGCCCGGTTTAAGTTTCATAATATAATCTGTAAACCCACCATGCGGCGGTGCCGGGTTATAATAGGTATACATTAACTTTAGCAACGGCGCCATTAATTTCGCTTTCGGATCAAGCTTTTCCATCTCGTTATAAGCCTGGTACAAAGCACAATAAGACCACAGGTAAGTATACTCGCGCAGGTAACCGTTCTTGGTTTCGCGTTTGGCCGGATCAAGTACTACAAGGTAGTTGCCCGAGGCTTTATCGTAAAAATTGTTTTGGATAGCGGTGTGTAACGACTGCATCTCTTTTTTATAATAATCTTTAGTTTGTGCCGATGCAAAGCTTGAGAACAAGGTGGCGCATAAAACAAACAGAAGTCCGTTTTTAGTAAATTTCATGTTGATGTGTGTTTTTGTTGTTAATTGGTATTATCCGTTAAATCTGCAAAATATTGTCAAAATAATCTGGTTTGTAACAAATTTTTTCAGAGCAATCGATTGCAGTATGATCAGGATATTGAGTCGGGGATTATTATTTTCCGGCCAGCCGGGTTACAATACTGGTGCCGTATGATGTTTTGTCTTATTTATACAAAAAAAACAAACAACAAAAAAGGCCGCATTAGGTGCAGCCTTTTTTGTTGTTTGTCAGCTTATTACTGTTAGCAAATCAATCTAGTGTGCTATAAACGAAGGTAAACTTATAAGTGCTACTGGCAGCATAATCAGCACTTTCTGTACCCGCTGTTGGATATCCATCACTATCATACGTATAAATTGTTGTCGACTTAACGTTTTGATTAAGCCCTTCAGTTGTCCTAACGGTTCGGTTATTCGGGTTATAACCGTCCCCAGCTATATCGCCCACTGTTGGGTACTTAAAGCGCGAGTCAACAATCTTATTTTTCTTATTATCATACTCATATACAGTAGTAAACTGCGGGCTACCATAATTAAATATCCTGGTAACGTTGCCATTACTGTCGTAAGTATATTTGACATAGTATACTTCAAAGTGTATTTCTGATACTTTATCACCATCATACACATACTCATAAAGCTTGCTTGAAACCAGTATATTGTTTTGATAGCTTTTAAGTGTATATGATTTTAATTTACCTTCTGCATAAGTAAATTCATAAACAATACGATTTGCACCCGAGCCGTTGGTGATGGTATACAAGTCGCCATTATCATAATAGGCGTATGTTGAAATATTAGTACCACTTTTGCTTGAACTTAATCTTTTGTTACTATCGTATGTGTAATCAATAATATGGTTTGACACAACACTACCGCTAGACGGCGAACTGGTTTCCACCCTTATTACCTTTGTTAGGTATTTCTTTTTCGTTGCCGGCGTAGGGGCTGTATCAGCTTTTTTTGAGCAGGCGGAAAAAATCAGGCAAAATGCGGCTACTGATGCGATAAAGAGTTTAGTTTTCATGTAGGTAAATTAAATTTAGGTTATAATTGGTTAATACTAAGTTAAATATTATTTGTTAAAATAATTAATATGACAAATGGCTATTTAATTTCAACTGCCTCATCGTAAAAGTTTTACTACAGCTTAGGCCTTTACGCCAAAAATTATAAATTTGGTATCACCAAAAAACATAAACTAAAAAGACATTTTTCATGAACAATAACCAAATATCAAGGCGTCGCTTTATTGGCACGGGCGCTTTAGGTGTAGCAGGCGCTATGCTGCTGTCAAAAACATCATTTGCCAAAGCGGTTTGGGATTTGGCTGCCGATAAGCCAAACTCTATAATAAGCGGCGTGCAAATTGGCGTTATTACCTACTCTTTCCGCAGTATGCCGGGCACTATTGAAGACTTGTTGAAATACTGCATTGAGTGCAACATTAACGCCATTGAGTTAATGGGCGAAGCTGCCGAAGCCTACGCCGGCTTGCCAAAACGCGAGCAGGGCCAAAGCGGGCCAGACCGCGCTAAAGTAGTAGCCCAATGGCGCGCTACAGTGGCTATGGATAAGTTTAAAGAGATACGTAAAATGTATAATGATGCCGGTGTAACTATTTACGCCTGGAAACCCAGCGCACTTGAAGCACGCAATACCGACGAGGAAATTGTTTACGCTTTTAACGCCGGCAAAGCTTTAGGGGCAAGCCACTGTACTGTTGAGTTACCTAATGAAGCACAAACCAAACGCCTTGGCGATTTGGGCACCAAGCATCAATTTAAAATAGGTTATCACGCGCACGCGCAGGCTACCCCTACCCTTTGGGATGCTGCCATGGCACAATCTAAATACAACTGCATTAACCTTGACGCCGGCCATTACATAGCAGGCACCAACATCAGCCCGGCTGAATTTATTGAGAAAAACCATGAACGCATTGTTAGCATGCACCTTAAAGACCGCAAGTTTAACAACGGCCCTAACACCCCTTGGGGCGAAGGCGAAACACCGATAAAAGACCTGCTGCAGCTGGTTAAAAAGAAGAAATATAAATTTCCGGTTACTATTGAGTATGAGTACAATACCCCGCAAGGATCAAACGCCGTTGCCGAGGTTAAAAAATGTCGCGATTTTGCAGAGCAGGCTTTAAAAGGTTAATGGCTATGACTGCAAAACGTTTTTTAATTAGATTAACTTTTACAGCATGGGTATTAATATTTACTGCCCATGCATCATTAGCTAAATGGAACTACTCTCGCGTTGTAACTATTGATAACAATGGTAGCGCAACAGCAAATGCGGTAGTAAAAGTACAGTTATATACAGCCAATTTCGATTACAGTAAAGCGGCCGCAAATGGCGCCGATGTGCGTTTTAGCACTAAGCAGGGCGATACCGGCGACAATGGCTTATCATATTGGATAGAAGAGTGGAATACGACAGGCACATCTACCCTTTGGATAAAAATATCGAAGCTAAAAAAAGGCGACAACATCATTTACATGCGCTACGGCAATACCGAAGCTAAAGCACAAAGTAATGGCGAGGCTACTTTTTTATTTTTTGACGATTTTGGAAGCAGCGACTATGCTAAAAAATGGACCAACGTTTCTATTGGCGATGTACAACAAAGAGATGGTATATTAAAGCTGAAAGAGACTGATGGGCAGATAGGCATTATTACCGCTAATTTTGAGGTTACCGGTAAGATGATCATCAGGGCGCGTTACCAGCGCGAGGGTGGCGATGAACACTGGACAGCAGCGGGCATTGGCGGCTGGAATCATTTTTTCTGTTTTGGCGACCATACCGAAACCGACGGCACTGGCACCAACTGGCTAATGTTGCATAATTGGGCCAGCCTGAATAATCTGAAATCTGTACCGATAATAAAATCTACCAACGGCAAAATAACCAAAAACTGGCGCACGCTAGCCTTTTGGAATGATGGCAAAACTATAAATGGCATGCAAGACGATAATAGTGTTGGGTATTCGGTACCCGCAAAGTCGTCATCAAAACTTGCCTTGCGCACGCTTGATAACGATGCCTGGGATAACTTTGACTACGTTGCTGTTAGCGCTTATAACGGTACCGAACCAAGCTTTAGCCTTGGCGACCAAGTGAAAAACTAACAGAAAACTAACAGTATTATACAAAAGCATATAACGGCAACTAACAGCCGTTATATGCTTTTATTATTTTAAGCCACCGATGCTTCCAAAGCTGCAATATCCAGTTTCTCCATTTTAAGCATGGCACTCATTGCTTTTTTTGCTTTCTGCGGATCTTGATTGCCTAACAGCCTACCCAGGTTGTCGGGTATAATTTGCCATGACAGTCCGTAACGGTCTTTAAGCCAGCCGCAGCGACTGGTTTCGCCGCCTTCTGATAATTTCTCCCAATAGTAATCTACCTCATCCTGCGATGTACAGTTTACAAAAAATGATACAGCTTCTGTAAACTTAAACATAGGGCCTCCGTTAAGAGCCATAAATTTTTGACCTTCCAGCTCAAAGGTGGCGGTGGTTATCTCTTCTGCAGGGCCTTCGCTAATTTCATCATAAGATATAATGTCGCTTACCTTATGATTGTTAAAAATGGAAGTATAAAATTTCACTACTTCGTTAAGATTACTATCGAACCATAAAAATGGGGTTATCTTGCTCATGATCTGCGTTTTTTGTTTAACCAAATCTACAAGTCGGGGGTAAACGAGACATTTTAAGGGTTAGTTAGGACATATATTATCCGTTAACTTAACCCAATGCTGCTGTCGGGTGTCTGTATGTTTTTCGAAGTTGATTTTAATTTATAGCACTGATAGATAACTCCTGCCAAAAAACAAACAAACACTATACCTAAAGAAGTTTGTACCAAAGGGTCATTAGGGCCGCTTGCCAAAGGGGTTGAAATGGGCAACCCTGTAAGCGTTTCTACAACAGCCGGTATACAAGACAGGAATACAGTAAAAGATAAAATAAACACTTGCACATATGCTGCAAATTTGCCAAAAAACCGGGCTTGCTTTGCATAAGCACCCAGCGGCAATAATATCAACACCATAACACCCAATGCATGGGCTTGTGTTGGCTGACCGGTTTTCATAATAGGGAAACCGGTTATACAGGTTATTACCGTTAACCAAATGTAGTACTTACCCCAGGTTGCTTTGGGTATAATTTTACCATCGCGATACAAAGTGTAGGCCGCGGCAAAAAGAGCTAACAGGCTTATTACGGTGTGGACAATTCCGAGTAATGAAAGGTGGTTGGGCATGGCTGTGATGTTTTAGCATTAAAGGATGTTTAATACTAAACAAAAAAGCTATAAAATGCAAATAAAATACTGATAATGAGGCAGCTTAATTAGACAACTAAATCGCTAATTTGCTTATCATGATACTTTGCAAGTAACACAACCATAGCTATAGCGCCGATTGTGGCAAACAACATGTCAGACTGAGTATCCCAAATATATCCTTGTGTGCCCAAAAACGCGTCGCCCGACTCGCCTGAGAATATCGCTACAAACCATTCTAAAAACTCATATATCACACTAATACTCATACAAACCGATACCGTAAGCACCGCTAACCAGCCTTTGCTTTTTACAACATCTTTACGCACAAATAACTCGCGCACTATCATAGCAGGTACAAAGCCCTGCATAAAATGGCCTATTTTGTCGTAATTATTTCTTGACTGATGCAATACATCGCGCAGCCAGTTAAACAGCGGCACCTGTGCATAAGTATAATGCCCACCTATAAAAAGCACGTAGCAGTGTATTAGTATAAAAATATAGGCTAATGTTGTAAAACTGAAACTTTTAAAGGTAAACAATAACACCAGCACACCAATTACCGCCGGAAACACCTCAAGTGCCCAGGTAAAATAGTCGTGTGGGTTAATTGCTGATATTAATAATCCTAAAAAAAACAGGACCAAAAGGATATAATACTTTTTCATGTTATAAAAGTATTATAAAACTACACGATATTTAAAACATGAAACATGACCGCTTACACCAGCCCTTTGATAAACTGGCGAAACCTGCACAACGGGCATTGGCAGGCGCTGGCATAACCTCTCTTAAGGATCTTGAAAAACTAACTCAAAAAGAATTTATGCAGTTGCACGGCATAGGTAAAAAAGCCTTGCAAGCGTTAACAGATGCGATGGTAAAAGAGAGTTTGACTTTTAAATAGACCAACTATAGCGAGGGGTTTGAAACCCATCGCTATAATGGCTGACTACTAAATATTATACCCTTCTAACTGATCAGCTATCAGGTGTAACGTACTTACCGGCACCACACCGGCATCTTTACAAATGTGTAGTTCTTTATGATTATCAGGCTCAAGACTGCCTATAAACTGGCCATCTTTAAATATTTCGTACTTGCATTTTTCATCGTGGTGATGCATATAGTCGCGTATCTCAAAATGCTGATGCTGGTTATCAACAGCTACTGATATTTCAAACTTTTCCATAAAGCGGCAAATTAATTACTATTGGTACAAACCATAAATAAACATTATTGTTGTAAGCTAATAACAATATATTGAGACGATTCCGGTATTAACAATCCTTGCCCGATACGATGTTGTTTACATGGTATAAATAACTTATTACAATTTGCCTACCCCCAAACCCCGATGGTAAAAAATATTCAAGCCGATATTGACGCGGTTAGCCATATACCTATGGTTAATAACCTGTTAGAGGTTATTTGCTGCACAACAGGTATGGGCTTTGCTGCCATAGCGCGCGTAACCGATACCCAGTGGGTAGCCTGCAGCGTACGCGACGAAATAAACTTTGGCCTTTTGCCCGGCGATGAGCTTAAGCTTGAAACTACTATTTGTAACGAAATAAGAAATAACGGTACCGAAGTTATTATTGATCAGGTATCTGCCGACGAAAAATTTAAAAATCACCATACGCCAGCCATGTATGGGTTTGAAAGCTACATATCCTTCCCTATTTTTTTGAAAGACGGTAACTTTTTTGGCACCCTTTGCGCTATCGACCCAAAACCAGCTAAGTTAAGCACCCCTGCCGTTATGAGCATGTTCAGGCTTTTTGTTGATATAATAGCAGGGCATTTAAACGCCTTTGAACATCTAACGCAAACAAAAAATGAACTACATACCGAACAACAAAACGCTAAGCTGCTAGAACATTACAATACAGAATTAACTTTTGCCAATGAAAAGCTGGCTGTAATTCAAAAAGACCTTGAGTTTTCTATACAACAATTAACCGAAACCAAGGGTAAACAGGCTATGATGGCCGCCTTAGTAGAGTCATCAGACGATGCTATTATCAGTAAAACACTTGATGGTGTAATTACCAGCTGGAACCCGGCCGCAGTAAACCTTTTTGGCTGGACCGAATATGAGGCCATTGGCAGCCATATCACCATTATTATACCCGACGACCGCTTAAGCGAGGAAACACTCATTATCAGCAAAATACATAGTGGCCAGCGTGTTGAGCATTTTGAAACTTTGCGCAGGACAAAATCTGGCGGAGAAATCCCCCTGTCTATTACTGTATCGCCCATATTGAATGATTTGGGGCAGGTAGTTGGTGCTTCAAAAATTGCCCGCGACATCAGCAAACAAAAACAAGCCGAAGAGCAATTGCAGAATTATGCAGAGCATATGGAGATACTAAACTCCATAGGGCAAACAATATCTGCCGATTTGGATACGCAAGGCATTTTGCAAAAGGTAACCGATGCTACCACACAGCTAACAGGCGCCGCTTTTGGAGCTTTCTTTCATAACCAGGTTAATGAAAAAGGCGAGTCGTACATGCTATATACCTTATCAGGCGCTCCGCGCGAGGCGTTTGAGAAATTTGGCATGCCACGTAACACTCAAATCTTCTCGCCAACATTTAACGGCGAGGGAATTGTAAGGGTTGATGATATAACTCAAGACCCACGCTACGGGCATAACGCACCGCACAAGGGTATGCCGCATGGCCACCTGCCGGTAGTAAGCTATTTAGCTGTGCCCGTAACAGCTAAAAATGGCAAGGTACTTGGCGGCTTATTTTTTGGCCATCCTAAACCGGCCATGTTTCGTAAAGAGCATGAACAGTTGGTAGCTGGCGTGGCAGCCCAGGCATCGGTAGCGTTAGAAAACGCGCGATTGTACGACCAAATAAAAATTCTGAATGAAAAGAAAGACGAATTTATAGGCCTGGCCAGCCACGAATTAAAAACCCCGGTAACCAGTATAAACGGCTATCTGCAAATTATAGAGCGCGGTTTGCCCAGCAACGACAAGCATAAAAGCTTTATAGGCAAGGCACTATCGCAAGTAAATAAGCTAACTTCATTGATATCTGATCTGTTAGACGTATCTAAAATACAAACCGGTAAGCTGCCTTTCACTTATACCACATTTAATATCAAAGACTTGCTCAATGAGGTTACCGAAATGATGCAGCAAAATTATGCCAGTCATAAAATTGAGTTAGATTATCCGGCAGAACCTATTATAACCATTGCCGATTATCAGCGTATTGAACAGGTAATTATCAACCTGATTACCAACGCGGTTAAATATTCTCCGGGGGCTAATCGTATCATCATCAAAGCAGAAGTTACAAGCGAAAAACTCCGTGTCTCTGTGCGCGATTTTGGTATCGGTATAGCCGAAGATCAGCAGGATAGAATTTTCTCAAGATTTTACAGGGTTGAAAACCTGGCATCGCACATGTCTGGCCTGGGTATTGGTTTATATATCTGTTACGAAATTATTGACAGGCATAAGGGCAACTTATGGGTAGAAAGTGAGCTGGGCCAGGGTTCAACATTTGGTTTTGATCTGCCAATGGCTAAACTATAAACATCGCCACAAAAACAAGGGCGGACAGCCTAAGCCACCCGCCCTTAACAAAACATTACAATTTAATTTTCTAATTATGGATTGTCTACACTGGTATCTTGCGCCAGTGTAGCATCATCTGGTGTTTTTTTTAAATCAACATCAAGATTGTATAAAGCATCATCTTTAGCATTCGGTCCGCCGGCAATTTTAATACGGTCAAGTAATTCCATGGCCATGGTTTCTTCTTCGGTTTGCTCTTTTACAAACCATTGTAAAAAATTCCAGGTAGCCCAATCTTTTTCGGCCATACTCATATCAACCAGGCCATAAATCTTC
>JAZKET010000038.1:0-4843 GCA_040386815.1 Bacteroidota bacterium
GCAAAATGTATTTTGAAAAAGATACCAGCAAACGCGGCAGCTTTGTAGTGTTACCTGTGCTATCATCTGCGCCCGAAACAGGCGTTGAAGCAGGCGGCGCAGCATTGTATTCTTTTTATACTGATACCATCCATGGCGAAACCCGTGTATCAAACATATACGCTTACGCTACGCTAACCACTAAAGGGCAAAATCGCTTAAACGTCAGCACCAGCTATTGGCTGCCACAAAACAAATATCATTTAACCGCGCAACTAGGCCGCATAGATTTCCCTGTAAATTTTTATGGGGTAGGCAACAACACTGTAAAGACCAACGAAGATTACATTCAACAAAAGCGCTACCGCTTAAACTTAAGCGCTCTTAAAAACCTGGGCGGTAATTTTTACATGGGCTTAGTAGGTGGTGGCTATAAATATGATTTTAGCAGCGATAAAACCACCGGCACACTAAACACAGCAATACCATCTGCGGATAGAACCGGAGGCTCCTTCGTTTACATTGGCCCAAGTTTTAGTTTTGATAATCGGGACAATAACACCTATACCACCAAAGGCATCTATGTAAATGCGTACTACAATTTAATGCAGGGCGTTTTTAGCAACAACAGCTACCAGGGCGGGTTTTTCAATATAGAATACACCCAGTTTTTTTCGCTTAGTAAAAAGTTAGTACTGGGGATAGACATACAAGAGCAAAGCCTAACCGGCGGCCGATCGCCGTTTTATTTATTGCCTTTAATGGGTAATGACGAAGTAATGCGCGGCTATTACGAAGGCCGTTTCCGCGACCGTAACCTGTTGGCCGGACAAGCCGAACTACGTTACCGTTTAAGCGAACGCATAGGCCTGGCAGCCTTTGCCGGTGGCGGCGAAGTGTTCCAATCGACATTCAAATTATCAGCTCTAAAACCCAACTACGGTGGGGGGATACGTTACTTCTTTGATGTGCAAAAAGGGCTGGCAGTACGTATAGATTACGGCGTTGGCCAGCAACCGGTAGGCGAAAAGCGGTTGAGTGGATTATATGTGGGATTGGGGCAATCGTTCTAATGTGCAGATGCGTGGATATGCAGATGTGCAGGTGAAAAAATCACCAATCATTACAAAACTCTAAATCATTTGCACATCCCACATTTGATACCTGCACATTTAAAACCGTATCGTAAAATCCTCTTTCACCTGCCCTTTTCTAAAATACACAAGTCCAACAGCAAACAAATCGATGGTTACTGTTACGCGTGAATCTGCTTTGATCTTGACCCAGGTATCTTTGTCGCTGTAGATATTAGTAATAATCAACATCGTCCGCTCATATGCTTTTGACAGGCATAGCTGATAGGTTTTGTAAAGATCATCTGTATCATTTATAAAAATAATGTCCGTTTTTTCAGGGCTGTCTTCTAAAGTTTGCAAAGACGCATTTGATGCCGCTTTTTGTAAGTAGGCCCTGGTAACATCATCTAACGTACGTACAATTGCGATATTTGCAGGCTGCCAGTCTGCCACGAGGCGATATATTAATTGCTTTAATTTGGGCGACAGCGATTTACCTTCAACACTACCTGCCTTTTCATAATTTTCTTCTACCTCCAGATATACTTTTTTGGCACGGAAATCGTAAATAACTTTATCAACCAGCCGATATACAAAAGGCGAGTGTGTGCCATGCCTGGTGTTGGCCCGTAGACGGTACAGCAGATAACTAGCCGCAAACCTTAAATTAAACATGGTTGTAAAATTATACAAACCTTTGTATTTTAGCAGTACATAATGATAAATCTGACCGAAGTAAACTCCTTGATTAGCCTGCTGGACGACCCCGATCCGGAGATATACACCCATGTTCATGACAAACTGCTATCCTACGGCCCTGAGGCGGTGACCTATCTTGAGTCGGCCTTTGAGCAGGCGTTTGACCCTATACAACAAGACCGCATTGCCGGCCTGGTGCATGAGATCCAATTCGGTGTAATAAAAAACGACCTGAAACTGTGGTATCAAGGTGGAGCTTTTGATTTGTTGCAGGGCATATTAACCATTAACCGGTACCAATACCCTGATCTTGATGAACAAAAAATCATCAATCAATTAGAATCTATTAAGCGCGATATTTGGATACAAATGATGAACGACGCAAGCCCGGTTGAGCAGGTTAAGCTTATTAATCATGTATTTTACCACATGTATGGCTTCGGCGGCAACACCACTAATCATCAAGATCCGCAAAATAGTTACCTAAGCCAGGTAATGGAGACAAAAAAAGGCAACCAAATAACACTGGCCATCATTTACTCCATTATAGCCCAAAAATTAGATATACCTGTGTATGGCGTTAACCTGCCGCAGCACTTTATACTGGCCTACGTTGATGAAAGCCAGGAGGACGAATTTGAAAGCGGTATTTTATTTTATATAAACGCCTTTAACAAAGGTTTCATTTTTGGCCGCCGCGATGTGGACATGTTTTTAAAGCAGCTTAACCTAACTTTTGACAAACAGTTTTATGAGCCCTGTTCAAACGCCGAAATTATTAAACGGGTACTGCGCAATCTTATCAGCGCGTATGAGCATCTTGGTTCGGCCGAAAAGGTTGATGAGCTGAATGAGTTGCTTGCTATTTTAGCCTGACCTATATATATCTAATGAAAAGATATTTTTTACTGCTGTTAATGGCTGTCCAAACCGCTGCCTTTGCCCAGTTTAAATTAAATGGTAAAATAACACACTATACCGGTGGTGCCGATGTGAGGATCAATATACCTGTAGTATGTGGCTTCTTTGATCAAAACTCCATACGTATCCCGGTAACTAAAGATGGCTCTTTCAGTATCACGCTGCCCATAAAAAGCCAAAAATTTGGGCACCTATTTTTTAATGCTGATAATTATCCACTATTATTAAACAGCAATAAGACACTTACAGTTAATCTGGATGCCAATACTAAAGGGTTAAAATTTATAACCGGTTCGGCTTTGCCAGAGAATACTTTGCTACATAGCACAAACCCTAGCGAGTATCCGATATTTTTACAGGACGACAAATATACCCGACTTGATTTAAACGCGCTTAACATCCAATTACTTAAACCTTATTTAGCTGCCCGCGATAGGAAGATAGCCCTGGTAAACAAATCAACCGTAAGCGCTGCAGATAAAAAAATGATTGCAGCCGAACTTAGATATATTGCCTATAACTATCTGCACGAGTTAACAGATTTGAGCGCAGAGAACCCTGCTGCATTGAACAAGCTGGTAGCCGATATCTATAGCAAAGCCCCCATAAAACCCGAAGTTATGCCCGCGGGGCCGCAGTATTACATATTTGTAAACAACTATCTGCAAGAGGCGGAAAAAAGAACCACCGGCAAACAAAACTTGCTTACCGGGCGCTGGCAAAGCGCTGTTAAATATTTAACGGCAGATATTGCACAACAATTTGGTTATCAGTTAATAACACGTGCGTTTTATAACGGCGACCCTGCCCAGACTAAAGCTTTAATTAGTGCTTATTTACAGAAATTTCCTACAGGTGTTTACACTGCTGATGTCAGGAAAAAGGCGCTTTCTTTCAGGTAGTATCCCGCCCACCGGCAAATCAATGTCAGGCTTCTGCAAAAAATTACTGTGCATGCATAATAAATTATCAATTTCTTTCGCTAATGATATTGGGAATTAGGTAAATTGCCAACCGAATAAAATATGCAAAGAAATGACTGAGACGCTGGACATTAAGATCACAAAGACACAAAAATCGCGTTTAGCCGAAACTGATTTCGATAATTTGGTTTTCGGGCGCACTTTTACAGACCACATGCTTATTGCTGATTACAGCGATGGCGAATGGAAAAATTTTGAGATTATTCCTTACGGAGAAATTTCCGTCAGCCCTGGTATTTCTTCACTTCACTACGGACAATCGTTTTTTGAAGGCATAAAAGCTTACAAACATGCTGATGGCAGGGTGGCTATTTTCCGCCCCGACAAAAACGCGCAACGCTTTAATAAATCGGCAGAACGTTTGTGCATGCCTACCATTCCTGAAGATGTGTTATTACAAAGCCTTTCGGCTATTGTTGATATTGACCGCGATTGGATACCAACCGCACCGGGCCACTCATTATACATCCGTCCGTTTATGTTTGCTACAGATCAATATTTAGGTGTAGCGCCGTCACAAACCTATAAATACATGGTTTTGCTTTGCCCTGTTGGCCCTTACTTTACCAAGCCGCTAAGAACAAAGATTGAAACACATTACACCCGCTCTGCGGCAGGTGGTATGGGTTATGCAAAATCATCAGGTAACTATGGTGGCTCAATGTACCCTGCCAAAAAAGCTGCCGAAGAAGGTTTCGACCAATTGATTTGGACGGACGCTAAAGAGCATAAATACATTGAAGAAATGGGTGCCGCTAACGCGATGTTTGTGTTAGATGGCAAGTTAGTTACCCCATTAACGCAGGACACCATCCTTGACGGCGTAACGCGTGATACCGTAATTACATTGGCGCACGATTGGGGTTTCCCGGTTGAAGAACGCAATGTATCTGTTGACGAACTAATTGCAGGTGCAAAAAGCGGCAAATTAACTGATGCCTTTGGCGCCGGCACCGCTGCAACTATTGCCCCTGTTGGCTCTATCAGCTATGAAGGCGAAGAATACAAACTGATAGATCCATCGCAAAGAGAGTTCTCACAAAAAGTATTGAAAACGCTTGATGCTATCCGCTACGGTAACGGCCCGGATGTACACGGGTGGAACTATTTTGTGGGATAGACTTTAAAGATTGATTACTGAAGATTAAAGATTAGGCCTGTCCTAACAAAAAGAAAGGCTTCCGA
>JAZKET010000038.1:4950-11843 GCA_040386815.1 Bacteroidota bacterium
TATTCGGAAGCCTTTTATATTTTCAATTAGCAAACAACTAATCACCAATCTCTAGTCTCAAATCTTTAAAACCTACTCCACGCTAACCGTCAAACCTTCTTGCTGAAGTATCTTACGATAAACCTCAACTTCGGTAAATGAGCCTTCAAGTACGGCACACTTGCCTTCATTATGTACTTTCCAGGCAATACGTTCTGCTTGCGGTTCGTTGTAATCAAGATACTTTATCATGCAGTGTATAACATGATCGAAGGTGTTATGATCATCGTTCCATAATATCAGACGGTGTAGCTCCTTAAATCCCGCCAATAGCTCCTCAAGCGTAAAGGTTTGTTCTTGTGTTTCTGTAGTCGACATCTGTACCCACAAAATTACTTAAAAAACATGATTTTCAATGTCTTTTAAGGCTAAAACTTGTTTTTAAACATCATACTTTCAACCGGGCGGGTAGTTTTATTGTTATACTTGGCGTTGCCCTTGGTGTTATACAAGGTTTCTACATCGCCCTCAACAACAAAATATATCAGCTGCCCAATAGGCATGCCGGGATAAATTTTTACCGGCTGCGCGCACGATATCTCCAGTGTCCAGGTATTGCAAAAACCTACATCGCCCTTGCCTGCTGTAGCATGGATATCAATACCTAAACGGCCGGTGCTTGATTTGCCTTCCAGAAAAGGCACGTGGCGATGCGTTTCTGTATACTCAACAGTTACACCTAAGTACAAAGTGTTAGGTTGTAATACAAAGCCATCCTTAGGTATTTCGAAATGATCTATCTCATTATGCAACCTGGCATCAAGCACACGGTTTTTGTAAGTTGCCAGGTATTTGCCCAAATGCACGTCGTATGAATTTGTGCCTAAACATTCGCGCTTAAAGGGTTCAATAATGATGTGACCTTTATCAATTTCTTCCAGAATGCGCTTATCAGACAATATCATAAATACCGGGTACTATTTTGGCTAAAATTAGAATAATTTGCTCTAAGTTTGCGTTACTATTTGCATTTTACCAATATGGCCATAGCTTACAGGCAACGTGTTGATGAGGATACAGAATTTGCGCTCTGGAAAATTGAAGAGCAGGCAGACAACCTGTACAATCAGCTACAATTAAATGACGACGAAAAAGCATTTGTTGAAAACATCAGCAATGGCAAACGTCACCTGCATTGGCTTGGTACACGCGTATTGTTGCGCCGGATGTTAAATACAGAAGAATACATTGACTGCAAAGTTGATGAGCATGGCAAGCCATACCTGGTTACCCTGCCATACCATATTTCGCTAAGCCATTCGTTTGATTATGCGGCGGTGATGATCAGTAAAAAAAGCCCGGTAGGTATTGATATTGAACAGGTAAAACAAAAAGTAGAGCGTATTGCCGCGCGCTTTTTATCGCCGAAAGAGCTGGCTTTTATTGACGACGGTAAAAAGATCAATCAACTTTATGCCTGCTGGTGTGCAAAAGAGGCCGTTTACAAATGCTATGGCCAAAAAGAAGTATCATTTATGGATGATATAGCGCTGTCGCCGTTTGAGTACACCAGTACCGGTCAGGTAAATGCCATTTTAAGCAAAGGCGATATTAAAAAAGATTATACTGTTGGATATTTGCAGTACGAAGATTACATGATAGGTTACGTTAAGGGATAATGATGAAGAATAAGCAGGTTGAGGTACAAGACTGGGGACTGATTGACTATAAACAAGCCTGGGCAAAACAGGAAGAACTTTTTAACGCCACCATTGCCCTTAAAATGGAGATCCGCAACCGGCAGCTGGCCCTTGTAGGCGATGAGCAGCCAGAAGAGATCATCACCCCTAACTATCTTGTTTTTTGCGAGCATCCGCACGTTTACACTCTTGGCAACAGCGGCAAACCCGAGCATTTATTGCTGGATGAAAAGGGCCTTGAAGACAAAGATGCTACATACTACCACATCAATCGCGGTGGCGATATTACTTACCACGGCCCTGGCCAAATAGTGGGCTACCCGATATTGGATCTGGATAATTTCTTTACAGACATACACCTATACCTGCGCACCCTTGAAGAGGCGGTAATACTTACCCTTGCCGATTATGGAATAACAGCCGGGCGCTACCCGGGCTACACCGGTGTATGGATAGATGCCGATAATGAGCGCGCCCGAAAAATAAGCGCTATGGGCGTACGCTGTAGCCGCTGGGTTACCATGCACGGTCTGGCGTTTAACGTAAATAATGATCTTTCTTACTTTAAAAATATCATACCGTGCGGTATTGATGATAAAGCGGTAACCTCTATGCAGCACGAACTGGGCAAAGAGGTAGATATAAAAAGGGTTCAAAAAGTCCTTCAGCATCATATCACCGCGCTGTTTGAGATGGAAACATCTGCATAACCATTACATTTTCAGCTTACTATATTGGTTTAGTTTTAAAACTGAATGATAAAATATTTGTTAATCCGAGACAAGTGTCGTAAATTTGATGACAGATGTCAGTAAAATAAGTAATGGCTAAATCAAAACCATACCAGTTTCCCGAAGAGGATTCATTTGAACTAACCAACATGGTTAGGGAGGGGGTACCGTTTCCTTATTTCACCAAATTGTCTAACCAAATCCATTTTGAGTTTGAGGATTGGTCGTCGTACCTGCATTTGTCTGAGCGTACTATACAGCGCTATAAAAAAGAAAACAAATCTTTTGATCCGCTTTATTCTGAGCGCATATTACAAATTGAGTTGCTTTACAAAAAAGGCATTGATGTTTTTGGCGTAGCCGATAACTTTCATACCTGGATGGATACCGTTAGCATCCCATTGGGGAATGTTAAACCCAAACAACTGCTGGATACTTCTTTCGGCATTGATGCTGTTTATGACGAGTTGGGACGTATTGAGCATGGCATATTTGCATGATCGTTTTCAGGCTTAGCAGGCAATCCTTTATTAATGATCTAACAGGTATGGGTGCCGAAAAAACCGGAGGCCGATGGAACAGCAAAGGTGTAGCCGTACTTTATACTGCAGCATCAAGAGCGCTTGCAGTTGTTGAGGTGGCAGTACACGTTCCGGTTGGTATTATCCCTATTGATTATTATTTAGCTACTATCGAAGTCCCCGACGAGGAGGTGATAGAAGCAAATTTAAGTACCCTGCCTAAAAACTGGGCAACCAATCCCTTTACCATCCATACACAAAACGTAGGTAATAACTTAATCAGGGCAAACAATTACCTGGTGCTGAAAGTCCCTTCGGCAAGTGTGCCGGGTGATTTTAACTACCTGATCAACCCAAGGCATCCTGAATTTAATAATGTAAAAATCAAAAACGTTGAGCCTTTTGTTTTTGATGTGCGGTTGTTCAGAAAGTAAGATCAACTTAACACTCAGGCAAGCTTATCGGCACATTAATGGCCAAGCCGCCGTCGGCAGTTTCTTTATACTTAAAGTTCATATCCTGAGCGGTTTGCCACATGGTTTTAACCACCGCATCTAAACTTACTTTAGCATTATCGGGGTTGGTTTGTAGGGCCAATTGCGATGCCGTTATGGCTTTAATAGCGCCCATAGTGTTGCGCTCAATGCATGGCACCTGTACAAGCCCGCCTATCGGGTCGCAAGTTAAGCCAAGATGATGTTCCATAGCAATCTCGGCCGCCATCATTACCTGCCTTTGCGAGCCTCCCAGGCACTCTGTAAGTGCCGCTGCGGCCATTGCCGATGATACGCCAATCTCTGCCTGGCAACCGCCCATAGCAGCTGATATAGTTGCTCCTTTTTTAAAGATACAACCTATCTCTGAGGCGGTGTACAGAAACTGAACGATGCGCTTATCGTCATAACCATCGCAAAATGCAATAAAGTATTGTAGCACCGCCGGGATAACGCCTGCAGCACCGTTAGTTGGTGCAGTTACCACCCGACCAAAAGACGCGTTCTCTTCGTTTACTGCCAATGCGAAACAGCTTACCCAATCCAGTATATTTTGAAAACCGGTGCCGGTTTCTCTGATCGCCGCAACCCACTCCTTATAACTGCTATAAGTGCGATTAACCAAAAGCCTTTTATTTAAAGCAGCTGCACGACGCGCCACGTTTAATCCGCCAGGTAGCTTACCATAAACATGGCTGCCGCGATACATACACTCGGCCATAGTGTTAAAGATATTTAACACTCCTGTGCGGGTTTCCTGCTCGGTACGCCAGGCCAGTTCGTTCTCTTGTACTACTTCAGATATTTTCAAACCGGTTTTACGGCACCAGTGTAACAGGTCGCCAGCGGTTTCAATCGGAAAAGGCAGGTCTACTTCGGCTTTTTGCTGGTTTGCGCCGCCCTCTTTAACCACAAAACCACCGCCAATGGAATAATAAGTTTCTGATAAGGCTTTGCCTGTATTTAAAAATGCCTGAAAAGTAACGGCATTAGGATGAAAAGGCAGGCTCTCATTAAATAAAAATAACAGATCATCAATCACCTTAAAATCAACCTCGTGCTTGCCGCCAAGTGTTATTTTATGCGATGTAGAGATATGGCTAATTTTAGGCGTAACCTCATCAACCGCGAAAGTAACCGGGTCATCACCACTTAAACCTAATAATACGGCTATATCTGTACCGTGGCCACGGCCAGTCTTTGCTAATGATCCGTATAGTAATATCTTTACACCTGTAACCTGTTGCAACACACTCTGCTGTTCAAGCATCTGCACAAATTGCTGCGCGGCACGCCATGGGCCAAGCGTATGTGAGCTTGACGGGCCAATGCCAATTTTAAACATATCAAATACAGAAAGTTGTTCGCGTTGCATAGCGCTAATTTACAGCTAAAACACCGTAATTACACAGGGAAGGTTATTATAATGTTGTTAATTTTAGGTACCCAGCAATCTGATGCCGGCAGCTTTAAGATTTTTTATGATGCTTTCTTGTAGTGCTATCTTAGTATTTAAAAAATCGCCCGGTAATACCCATACATTTATGGTGTAACGCACGTGCTCAACCTCAAAACCTATCACCCCTACCCTAATCACCTCTCTTTTAATCACCTTACCGTTAGCTTGTATGGCTTTAAGCATTATTTCTTTGGCCTCATCTACATCTACGTAATACCCTAGCTTCACTTCAAAATCAAGGCGGCGTTTACCCTCACGGGTTACGTTGGTAATTACCTCGTTAAACAGCTTACCATTAGGAATGATCACTGTTTTATTATCGGCAGTAAGCAATACAGTATAAAATATCTGTATAGATGTTACCTTGCCGTCTTGCCCCTGGGCAATAATACTGTCATCCAATTCAAATGGTTTAAGCAGCAGTATCAACACCCCACCTGCAAAGTTTTGAAACGTGCCCGACAATGCTAAACCAACCGCAACAGTAAAGCCACCAAGTATAGTAGCAAAGGAACTAAACGGAACATCGACAATACTCAACACATAAATAATGAGCATTACATACATGGCAGTTATTGCCAGGCTAAGGAAGAATGGTTGTAATGATGAGTGAACCGCCCTTTGGCTCATCCGGAAACGGATGCGGGTACTTATGTATTTAATAAGTTTTAAACCTATTGCCAGTACGGCAAGGGCAATAAATACTTTTATCCCTTTAGTTAAAAGCCAGGCGGTGGCAAATTGATAATATTCGTGTAGTATGCTTTGTAACTCCATAATGAAGTTGCAAAGTTAGAATTTTTTAGCGTCCGTAGATAGTTACAAACAACTCTGGTACTCTAAATAGTACCAGATCGACAAGTGCCGAGTGGATGTGTCTTTTGGTGTGCGTTAAGCGTTTCATGGTAATGTATATTCAATTGTTGTGCCTAGTTATTGCCTTTACAATTTTATATACAAAAATAGATGTAATTGTTACCCCATTGTTACGTTTTCAATCATTTGATTAATTGATGACCATCTGTTTACGACTGTATGACAAAGCGTTGTGTGTTGGATTAAAAGCAGCGTGTACATTAAAAAATACAGATTGTTTTTAAAAAGATGTTTAAATTTAGGGATGCCTAAGCACATCTTCATTCGTCTGTTTATTTTATTACTTATGCCGTTAAGTTTGCAAGCACAGCAAGCTAAATGGTTACGTAATGAAGGCTTCAATGAACATAAAGCCGTCGAGACATACCTGAACCCCGTTTATCACGAGGCACAGCATCTGCCTGATAGCATGAAGTTGCAGGTTGGCGATGCGGGTAGCGTTCAAAAAATCATTGACGGCAGCCTACATAGCCGTGTGTACGCTGTTGAAATCATTACTATATACAGCCCTGATATGACTGCGATATTTGATAAGTTGTTTCAGTTACCGAACCTGCAATATATCACCATAAGTGGTCATCAGCGTGCATCGTCAGACAACAAGCCATACCAACTACCTGGCAATATCACCCGGCTACAGGGCCTTAAAGGCATTGAATTGGCTTTTACCGACAATTTAGATATGGCTGATGCGTTTAAAAAGCTCATCCCTCTAAAAAAATTGAACAGTTTGGCCATCACAGGATACTATCATCCGATACCGAACGAGTTAACCTATTTAAAACAAATTGAAGAGATAAGAATCAACACGCTTAACATACGTGATATGAATCTTGCCGAAGCACCGTGGAAAACCGTTTACTTATTGCAAGGACAGCAAACAGCCATTAACAAACGCTTTGTCGATAATGGCGATGACCAGAAAGCCTTACTCAATTTAGCTAAGGTAAAATCACTACGTATGCTCGATATAGGGCTTTTCAACCTTACAGATGCAAGTATTTTAAAAAACCTGGGCCAACTTACGGGGCTAAAACTTTACGCAACAAAACAACTCAACAATTTAACCAGCAGTATAGCAGCACTTAACAACCTTGAAAGTTTGCGAGATGAACATAGTCCCGGTCTCGGCG
>JAZKET010000039.1:0-24893 GCA_040386815.1 Bacteroidota bacterium
TATACGATATAAACTAAATATTTGCACATCTGCATACGCTCACATCTGCACATCATTTAGTAAATTTGACTAAAGCACCTACCTATGTATAACCTATCTGTTGCTCCCGAAAATGTTGCCGATACTTTAGGCAAATATGTACTTGCCGATGGCTTTGATCTAACCTTTGATATGGAGAAAAGCCAGGGTGTGCATATCTACGATTCAAAGAACAAACGCACACTGCTTGATTTTTTTACTTGTTTTGCGTCTGTACCCTTAGGTTACAATCACCCCAAAATGCTAAACGACGAGGCTTTCAAAAAAAGCTTAATGTTAGCGGCATTAACCAACCCATCAAACTCTGATATCTACACAGAGCAATACGCGCAGTTTGTAGAAACTTTCGCACGGATGGGGATACCGGATTACCTTCCGCATGCTTTCTTTATTTCAGGGGGTACTTTAGCTATCGAAAACGCCCTTAAAACAGCTATGGACTGGAAAGTGCAAAAAAACTTCGCCAGGGGTTATAAAACCGAGAAAGGCCACAAGGTGCTGCACTTTGAACATGCCTTTCATGGGCGGTCTGGCTATACGTTAAGCCTTACTAATACGTTACCCGTTAAAACAAAATGGTATGCCAAGTTTGATTGGCCGCGGGTGTCCTTTCCGGCAATCAAATTCCCGCTAACAGAAGAAAACCTTGCCGATGTTATCAAACGCGAACAATTATCTATCGCTCAAATAAAGAAAGCTTTTGCCGATAATAAAGACGATATCTGTGCCATTATAGTTGAGCCTGTACAAGCCGAAGGCGGCGACAACCACACCCGTAAGGAGTTTATGGAGCAGCTACGCGTTCTGGCTGACGAAAACGAAGCACTGCTGATCTATGACGAAGTACAGGCCGGCGTAGCACTAAGCGGCAAGTTTTGGTGCCATGAACATTTTGGCGCCAATGCCCGCCCGGATATTATTGCCTTTGGCAAAAAAATGCAAATATGTGGCATACTTGCAGGTAAACGTATTGACGAGGTGGAGCATAATGTTTTTAACGTACCATCGCGCATAAACTCAACCTGGGGCGGCAGTTTGGTTGATATGGTTAGGGCAACTAAGATATTAGAGATTATTGAAGAAGATAATCTTTGTGATAAGGCTGCGGAAAATGGGCTGTATCTTCAACAGCAACTGCAGCAAATAGCCCAAAGCACGCCAGTTGTACAAAATGTGCGTGGAAAGGGTTTGCTTACTGCCTTTGATTTCCCAGACAAGGCCCGCCGCGATAAATTTATACAGCACGGATTGGCCAATAATGTTATGTTTTTGGGTTGTGGCGCCAGTACCATTCGCTTTAGGCCTGCACTTATTATTGAGAAAAATAATATCGACGAAGGGCTACGCATTTTGCAAAAAATAGCGCGAGACTTGTAATAAGTGTAATTTTTTTGCTACAACATGACATTTTGAGTATTTACAGCACTACTTTTTTTGTGGTTCAGAATACTATAATCGTATGTTTGCGTTACATCTATATACCAATTATTGCTGTCAGCTGGATAAAAACCCCTAATTCTTAGCTGAGAAACCCACAGGAATAATATTACTGAAGCCTATTAAATATCATGAGCAGACCTATAGAAAAATTAAAGAAGCAGCTAATAGAAATTTCAGAAGTTGTTAATGCATTTCAATCAGAAGCCGTACAAGTTAAAGTTGTTGATAAGCTACTTGACGCGATGATAGAATTTGAGCGTGGCGATGCAGAAGGTCACGAGTTTCTGGCTAAAAAATCACCAAAAACAAAAGCCGATAACGTAGACAATTCTAATCGTAAAAAACCGGGGGCCACTAAAATTTTAAATCAGTTATTAAATACTGATTTTTTCAAGTCGCCACACTCTATATCAAGTATAGCCGAGTATTGTAAAGATAAATTCAACTCAGAATTTAAAACATCAGAGCTATCGGGCATATTACTAAAACTAGCAAAAGAAAACAAGCTTAAACGCCAGCGCAACGACGACAACAACAGGTTTGAGTACGTGGTAGCGTAGTTTGCTGATAGCCTATAGATAATGGTTCATGGTTAAAGGCATGTAATTTGGCTATCAGCCATGAACCATTAGCTATAAGCTAAACTAACGCAGATCAAACAAACTATCTACACCTAAAATTTTGCGCGATGTAAAGCCCTCGCCAAATTTTACGCCAATGGATTTACCGTACTCGCGGGCGCGGGCTTCAACTACAGCTACAAACTCGGGTGTTGAAATATAAGTTTGTGGTTCGTCTTCCCACTCAGGGTTATGAAATTGCGAACCGTATGCGTAAATGCTTTCTATCTTTTTATCCCAATGGTTTGTAACATCAATAATGATATCAGGTTTGATGTAAACATCCTGTATAAAATGCAGCAACAGGTTAGCGCGCCATGGTTCTTGCTGTTTGCCATCCTCCAGGGTTTCGATTTTCCTTAAGCCAGATAAAAACGATGCATCGTTAACCAAATCACAGGCACGTTTATGATCAGGATGCCTGTCATAATAAGCATTGGTGATAATGATCTCGGGCTGAAACTTGCGTATGGCCGCAATAACCTTTAGCTGGTATTCTTTTGTATTCTCAAAAAAGCCATCAGGTATAGCCAGGTTCTCTCTAACCGCTAATCCTAGTATTTGAGCAGCAGCAGCAGCTTCTTTGTCGCGGATCTCGGCCGAGCCACGGGTACCTAATTCGCCGCGGGTAAGATCTACAATACCAACCTTTTTGCCCATGGCAATGTGTTTTAATATCGTACCAGAGCAGCCTAATTCGGCATCGTCAGGGTGTACGGCTAAAACTAAAATATCTAACTTAAGCATGGTGCAAAGGTATTTATTAGCCGGCTGCCAGCAGCTTGTTTATCTTTTTTTTAATTTTTGATGACGTAGGCTTTGTAAAGGGATAATAAAAATCGGTCACCTTGCCTTCTTTGTCTATCAGGTATTTATGAAAGTTCCAACGGGGCACAGAGCTTAGTTTACCATTCTGCTTTTTATCGGAAAGAAATTTATACAAAGGATCAGCATATGGGCCTCTTACGCGTATCTTATCAAAGATGGGGAAGTTAGCACCATAGTTCTCGCAAAATGCATTGATGGCCTCACCTTCTAACGGTTCTTGCCCGCCAAAATCATTGGATGGGAAACTTAATATCTCAAAGTCTTTACCGAAATATTCAGCTTTTAATGCTACAAGTTCTTTAAGCTGGGGTGTAAAACCACACTGCGAGGCGGTGTTTACAATTAATAATACCTTGTTTTTATAATCGGATAGGTTTATTTGCTGCCCTGATATTTTCAGGACATCAAATTGGTAAATGCTGTTGTTCATTATTAGTTTCGGTACGTGTCGTATCCAGCTTCCTGAAGTATGGCTTCAATATCGCGCTGTTCGCTAAAATCGTACGTTTGTTTAAGGTTATGGCCAAATAGTTTAGCTGCCGATTGGAATACGAAGGCGTTAAACCCGCCCTTCAACTCCTTAACCACATCATAAGTAGTTAATTCAGTTTCGCGGTTAATCAATTTTATAAGTATCTCTCCCTGACTGATTGTCAGGTTCATTACCTCTTTTTTAAACATATCTTTCACCTGTGTATTACAGGCTTCAATTAGTTGTTTTTGCTTCTTTTTATCGCCGGTTAAAGCCAAATCCCGTTGCAACTGACGGTACCTATCACCAGCAAAGTGAGCATAAGGTATAACCTTACGTACGTTGTATTTAAGCATGCTATAAGCGCGCCTGTCTGCCTCGCTTTTGAATATGCGGGTGGCACTAATTACAACATCGGGCATCACTATCCAGGGTACCAATTCGCCATCAAGTTCTGTCAGGTAAGTTTTAATGGTATCGTTTTTGCCAAGCTTAGGCAGCGCAGGACGATCTGTTTGAGCACTCGCGGCACCCAAAAAGCAGCTAAACACTATCAAAAACGCAAAAAATTTCATAAATTTACCTATGCAAAATTAATGCATTTTTTTTTGGTATTTCATTATAACACGCAATTTAAATGTTTATTGCATGTTAACATAATAATACCGTAGACCCTAAGAATGAAAGAATTAGTTATTGATCTGGAAGTTGAGAAAAACGAGATATTAAAAAGGTATCGGGCTTTGCTGCGTGCAAGTAAATCAACCCTGCAAAAGGGTGATAAACGCATGATACGCAAGGCTTTTGATATGGCTTTAGAAAGCCATAAAGATATGCGCCGCAAATCTGGCGAACCTTATATTTATCACCCTATAGCGGTGGCACAAATTGCCGCCGAGGAGATTGGCCTGGGCACTACCTCTATTGTATGCGCTTTACTGCATGATGTGGTTGAGGATACGGATGTTACGCTTGATGATATTGAACAGGAATTTGGCAAAAAGGTAGCCAGGATAATTGACGGGCTTACCAAAATATCGGGCGTATTTGATACCAACAGCTCTTTACAGGCCGAAAACTTTAGAAAGATGTTACTTACCCTGGCTGATGATGTTAGGGTGATACTGATAAAATTGGCCGACCGACTGCATAATATGCGTACGCTGGAGTCGATGCCGCGCGATAAGCAGCTGAAAATTTCGTCAGAAACGGTGTATCTGTATGCCCCACTGGCACACAGGTTGGGTTTATACGCGATAAAATCTGAAATGGAAGATCTATCCATGAAATACATGGAGCGCGAAACCTATCAGTTTATCAAAAATAAACTCAACGAAAAAAAGACAGAGCGCGAGAAGTTTATACGCGACTTTATTGAGCCGGTAAAAAAAGTTTTACATGGCCAGGGTTTAGACGCCGATTTGTTTGGCAGGCCAAAATCCATCCACTCCATTTGGAACAAGATGAAGAAAAAGTCTGTTCCGTTTGAAGAGGTGTATGATCTGTTTGCTATTAGGGTAATATTAGACAGCACCCCTGAAAGTGAAAAATCAGACTGTTGGAAAGCTTACTCAATTGTTACTGATTTGTATCGCCCCAACCCAGATCGTTTGCGCGACTGGATATCATCGCCTAAGGCAAATGGCTATGAATCTTTACACACCACGGTAATGGGCCCTCGCGGACAATGGGTTGAGGTACAGATACGTACCAAGCGTATGAACGAAATTGCCGAAAAAGGATTTGCGGCGCATTGGAAATACAAAGAATCATCAACCGATAGCGGGCTGGACCAATGGGTACAAAAAGTGCGCGAAATGCTGAAGAACCCTGATTCAAACGCGCTGGAGTTTTTGGATGATTTTAAAATGAATTTATTCTCTGACGAGATCTTCATTTTCACGCCAAAAGGCGCCTTAATACAGCTACCGCTAAATGCAACCGCGCTCGATTTTGCTTTTGAGATACATACCGATGTGGGTGCAAGCTGTATTGGCGCAAAGGTTAACCATAAACTGGTACCGCTAAGCTATAAACTGCAAAACGGCGACCAGGTAGAGATCATCACGTCAAGCAAACAAGTGCCTAAAGAAGATTGGTTGAGCTTTGTGGTGACTGCAAAAGCCAAAGCCAAAATAAAATCGGCGCTGAAAGAAGAAAAACGAAAAATTGCCGAAGACGGTAAGGAAATTTTAGAGCGTAAAATGAAATCGCTCAAGATCACTTACAATTCTGAAAATATACATAAACTGAGCTACTATTTCAAGCTAGGCTCAACGCAGGACCTGTTTTTCAACATTGCCAGGGGCATTATTGATATGAAGGATCTGAAGGAGTATCAGCTGTCTGAAAAAGTAGTTGAGAACAAACCTCAGGAACGTATTGAAAATGAACAGCTACAAGGCCTGCTACGCAACATCAAAGCTAAAGACAGCGACATGCTGCTTATTGGCGATGATATGCAAAAGATAGACTACAAGCTTTCAAACTGCTGTAATCCAATACCGGGTGACGATGTATTTGGCTTTGTTACCGTTGGTGATGGCATCAAGATTCACAGAACCAACTGCCCTAATGCCGCTAAGTTAATGGCTAATTATGGTTACCGGGTGGTTAAGGCACGTTGGACAAATCAGCAGGAGCTGGCTTTCCTGACCGGCTTACGCATTACAGGTATTGATGATGTTGGTTTGATAAATAAACTCACCACAGTTATCTCTCATGATTTTAAGGTGAACATGCGATCTATCACAGTAGATAGTGACAACGGTATTTTTGAAGGATCGATAATGGTGTATGTTAACGATACCCAACATTTAGAAAACCTGATAAAACGATTAAAAACTGTAAACGGCGTAACCGCGGTAACGCGCTTTGATACGGCGGTTGAGAAAGCGTCGTGAGATAGAGCCAAGAATCAAGAGACAAGAAGCAAGATATAAACAGTAAACTAAAATGACTTTTCTTGTGAATACTAACGTAAAATCAAGAGTGAGTTAATAACATAAGGATGTAATATTTGATTTTCGAAGCTATTGGTCTTGTTTCTTGACTATTGCTTCTTGACGCTAATATACTACCTTTGATACTTTAATAAAAAACTATGTCCCAACAGGAAACGATAGCAATGGTTAAAAAGATTTTTGAGGCGTACCTTGAAAACAAGAACCTACGGAAAACTCCTGAACGCTTTGCTATTTTAGAAGAGATCTATTCAAGAACTGACCATTTTGATGTGGAGTCATTATATATCCACATGAAAAATAAAAAGTATCGCGTTAGCCGCGCCACGGTTTATAATACCCTGGAGCTGCTGGTATCGTGCGATTTGGTTACCAAACATCAGTTTGGTAAAAACATGGCTCAGTTTGAAAAATCATACGGCTACAAGCAGCACGACCATATTATTTGTCTTGATTGCGGTAAGGTTGTTGAGTTTTGCGATCCGCGTATCCAACAGATACAAAGCATGATGGGCGAATTGCTAAAATTTGACATCAAACACCATTCGTTGAATCTTTATGGTAATTGTGAAAAACTTAAGGCAGGTTTTTGTGACAGAAAAATATAACTTTGCGCCCTTGTTAATCATAGTAACTTCATAATGACA
Source organism: Bacteroidota bacterium (assembly GCA_040386815.1). Taxonomy (GTDB): domain Bacteria; phylum Bacteroidota; class Bacteroidia; order Sphingobacteriales; family Sphingobacteriaceae; genus Mucilaginibacter. The sequence goes on from JAZKET010000039.1 coordinate 7,010, forward strand.
GTTGACGTATTATTAGGCCTCCAGTGGGGCGACGAAGGTAAAGGAAAAATTGTTGACGTACTAAGCGCAGGTTACGACCTGATTGCCCGTTTTCAGGGCGGACCGAACGCTGGTCATACTTTAGAGTTTGACGGCAAGAAGTTTGTACTAAACACCATCCCTTCGGGAATATTTTTTGACAACACCCTTAACCTTATTGGCAACGGTGTGGTTATTGATCCCATCACCCTTAAAAAAGAGCTTGACAAGTTAAAAGATGCCGGACACGACCTTTTAGCTAAAAAGAATTTGGTGATAGCTAAAAAAGCGCACCTGATATTGCCAACCCACCAATTGCTTGACGCTGCAAACGAAAAGAAAATGGGCGACGGCAAAATTGGTTCAACCTTAAAAGGTATTGGCCCAACTTATATGGACAAAACAGGCCGTAACGGTTTGCGTATTGGCGACATTACTTTGCCTGACTTTAAAGAACGTTATCAGAAATTGGTTGATAAGCATACTTCAATGTTGCAATCATTGTATGGTGAGGTGCCTGATTTTAGCGAGCGCGAAGCTGCATTCTTTGAGGCTGTTGATCTGATAAAACAGTTTGAATTGGTTGACTCTGAGCATTTAGTGAACAACTATCTTAAAGAAGGTAAAAAAGTATTAGCCGAAGGTGCACAAGGCGCCATGCTTGATATCGACTTTGGTTCATATCCATTTGTAACTTCATCAAACACTACTGCCGCCGGCGCTTGTACCGGTTTAGGTATTGCCCCCAAAACCATTGGTGATGTAATAGGTATTTTTAAAGCTTATTGCACCCGTGTTGGTGGCGGCCCCTTCCCTACTGAATTAGATAACGAAACCGGCGAAGAGTTACGTAAAATAGGCCACGAGTTTGGCGCTACTACCGGCAGGCCACGCCGTACCGGCTGGATAGATCTGCCTGCTTTGAAATACGCTATTATGCTTAACGGAGTTACCCAAATGGTAATGACTAAAGCTGATGTATTGAGTGGTTTTGACAAGATCTATGCCTGCACACACTACAATTACTTAGGCGAGACCATTGACTATATGCCTTACGATATATGCTCTGTTGATGCCGTACCCATATTGAAAGAAATTGACGGCTGGAACGAGGACATCACCGGTATTACCGAACTTGACCAGATCCCGGCTAAACTACAATCATACATCGATTACCTTGAGCAAGAGCTGGGTGTACCAATTAAATGGTTATCAGTTGGCCCTGACAGAAAGCAAACCTTAGTTTTACACTAAGCATCGATACAACAAAATAAATTCAAAGGCTCCGGTTAAACGGGGCCTTTTGTTTTAACTTTACAGGGTGATAATAACGGTACCAGATCTGCATTTATTTAAGCAAAAGGCTCTGCAATGGGCTACAACATTTAACGCATGCTGTTACCTTGACTCTAACAGTTATCAAGACCCCTACTCTAAGTTTGATACCCTGATAGCCGCCGGCGCCAAAGCCGAGGTTACATCCAGTACAGGCCATGCGTTTGAGGCGCTTGAACAATTTCGCAACAACAATCCAGGTTGGTTGACAGGTTTTTTTAGCTATGATTTGAAGAATGAGATTGAGCAGCTATCATCCGATAATCCTGACTATCTGCACTTCCCTGACCTTTACTTCTTTGCGCCAGAGCATCTGATTCTGATCAATGGTGATAAGGTTGAGATCATTTCTGATGATGCAAACTCTGTTATAGCAGCCATCGAAGAACAGGTCATTGCTGACTATCAACCTAACGATATCAACCTGCAATCGCGCATTAGTAAGGGTGACTATATCGACAGCGTTAACAAGATCAAAAACCACATTACCCGTGGCGATATCTACGTAACCAACTTTTGCCAGGAGTTCTATGCTGATGGGGCATCTATTGACCCCGTGGCTACCTTTTTACAGCTTAACCGGGTGTCACCAACGCCGTTTGGAACGTTTTATAAGTGGCAGGATAACTACATTATCTGTGCATCGCCTGAGCGCTTTTTGGCTAAGCGGGGCGAAAAGCTGATATCGCAGCCCATAAAGGGTACAGCCAAGCGTGGTGCTACTACAGCTGAAGATGAGGCCATAAAGGAGCAACTGCACACCAGCACCAAAGAATTACAAGAAAACGTAATGATTGTCGACCTGGTGCGGAATGATCTTACCCACTCGGCCAAACCGGGTACAGTGAAGACGGAGGAATTATTTGGCATATACACCTTTAACCAGGTGCATCAAATGATATCGACGGTGGTTTGCGAGCTTCAGGAAGGACTATCGCCTATCGAAGCTATCCGTAACACTTTCCCTATGGGTAGCATGACTGGTGCGCCTAAAATTAGCGCTATGCGGCTAATGGAGCAGTATGAGCATAGCAAACGCGGCATATACTCTGGAGCTATTGGGTACTTTAGCCCTGATGGTGATTTTGATTTTAACGTAGTGATAAGGACACTGCTTTACAATGCTGTGGATGAGTACCTTTCCTTCCATACCGGTGGTGCTATTACCTATTATGCAGATGCTGAGAAGGAATACGATGAGTGCCTGCTAAAAGCTAAGGCTATCCTGGAGGTTCTTGGGCAGACTTTATAACACAAGTGATCCAACATAAATGGGTGTCAACTTTGGATCACTTGGATAAACCGCCTCTGAAATTCCTTATAAATCATTGAAAATCTATATTTTGTCGGTATAAATCTTTGAATAATCAGGCCAGTTTCAGGCTGTTTTTTTAGCAATTTGGATCAATTTACTGACAAATTGATGCCACCAAAAAAAACGCTAAAAATTGTTTCATCGCACATTAAAGTGCGATATCCCCACCGGCCGCTACGCTGTTACTCGTTACTACTTTTAAGTACTTTAGCTATATCCCTTTCCATATCGTCAAGCTCCATATTTTCGGCATTTGCCAACAAAATAATGCATTGATGCTTGGTTTTTTGCCGGCTGATGTAGGCCGTATAACCGAGCAGGTTGCCTTTATGGTAAGACGTGTTCCAGTCGCCGCCTCTTTCGCGCAGAAACCAACCGTAGCCATATTTCTCTTTAACATGTTGCTGCAACATCAGGTTAACAGATTGTGGCGACAATAACTCGCCCGAGGCCAGGGCCCTGTCAAACTTATACAGATCCATAGCGGTAGCGTAAACAGAACCAGCGCCGTCTACAATTTCAAGCGAATAATTTATCGGTGCCGCGTCGGTTTGATGTGGTGTTTTATAGCCTGATGCCAAATTTTTGATCTGTTTAATATCACGCGCTATACCGGATGAACTCATCCCCGCAGGGATAAAAATTTCTTTGCTCATTAATTCGGGATAACTTTTGCCTGATGCTACCTGCGCTATTTCTTTCAAAATAACATAGCCCGAATTGGAATATTTAAAGTCTGTTCCCGGTTCAAAATCAAACTTATTATTCAGTAGGTCCCATTTATTAAATGGATGTTTTTCGCCAATAACCTCTGCAATGCCCGATGTATGGGTTAATAATTGATGGATGGTTATATTGCCCGACTTATAACCATCTAAAGATGTGATATACTTTGATACCTTATCATGCAAGCCCAGCTTACCTTGCTCGGCAAGCCGCAATATCAGCACTGCTGTTAAAGGTTTGGATAATGATGCTATCAGAAATTTGGTCGAATCTGTTACCGGTACATTATGCCCGGCATCGGCCATGCCGAAACTATTTTTATAAACCACTTTACCTTTATCGGTCACTAATACAGCACCTGTAAAGTCGCCATCCTTATAAGCACTTTTTACTATATAATCTATTTTATCTGACGTGGTTTGACCCAGATTTGTATTGCAGGAAAACATCAATACAGAAATGAGGAAAAGCAAGTAAATATGTTTCATTATCAATATTTTACTTCTTTGACATGGCAAGTAGCTATTTGTTACCGCCGGGCGGGAAAGATAACTTATCTCCTATCCGCACCGCTATTTCAGATCCGCGGGCGTAGAAGGCCGACACCGGCTCTGCACTTAAATAAGGTACAAAATCATCGCCATAAAGCGCGGCAATATCAGCATCAAAAACATAATCGCGCACCTTACCTATCTGCCAGCTGGGGTGTTCAACCTGGTACTCCATGGTTACGGTGTCGCTCCAGGGGTTATATCCCCAGTAATGCTCAAATATAAATTCCTCGGCGCTGCCGGGTTGTATAGTTGTTAATTTGTTATCGGCAGTAGCACTTAGTTTGTTCCACTTGCCGTTAAGTTTCCACTCATAAAGATATTGGGTGTGGTTGGCATCATCCATAGTGAAAGAATGGCGCATGGGCATACGCCTGTAATGTTCTTTATAAAGCGCATTAGCTACATAAGCAATAATGTGTTTAGGCACTATCTCACTAATAAAAACCGCGCCGCGCTTAACCTGCACACCATTGTCATATTGCACATAAAATCGAAGGTTAACCTCTTCGAAGTTTATATGGAACGGCCATTTAACACCTAAAACACTGGTGTTATTAAACATAAAACCCACCATGCTTACCAATGCTTTGCCTTCGTAAAGATCAAGCGTGGTGCCGGCGGGTATGTATGGTTTTAAAACCTCCGGATCAACCCCGTAATTTAACATTACAAGGTTGTTCCATTCGGCTGTCAAAAATCTTCCTTTAGCCACGTATTATTTCTGATAATACTTCATAGCCTCTGGCAATAGCTTTTGTATGTTAGCTATACGGGTAGCATCAGCAGGGTGCGTGCTCAAAAACTCGGGCGGGGCGCCACCTTGTTTCTGTGCAGACATACGTTGCCAAAAGGTAACCGCTTCGCTTGGATTATAACCGGCCATGGCCATAAAAGTTAAACCTAAACGGTCTGCTTCAGATTCCTGATCGCGCGAATATTTTAACATAGCCAGCTGACCGCCAACGCCGTATAACTGGCTAAATATAGCTTGCGTAGTTGCAGATTTGCCGCTGGTTGCAGCACCCACCGCCGCGCTGCCTGCCTGTGCAGCTAACTGCTGAGACATACGTTCGGCCGAGTGTTTAGCAATAGCGTGGGCAATTTCATGGCCCATTACTACAGCTAAACCAGCGTCGGTAGCGGTAACTGGTAGTATGCCAGAATATATGGCCACTTTACCACCCGGCATACACCAGGCGTTAACCTCGGGGCTCTGTATCAGGTTAAATTCCCATTTAAACTGGTACTGGTTGGCGTAGCCGTTTTGCTGTAAATATCGTTCAATTACAACAGCTAATTTATTGCCAATGTTTTTTACACGTTGCGCGTCTGTGCCGCTTGATATAACTTTGGTTTTAGGGTCAGACAATAGCTGCGAGTAACTGGCCGCTGCCGATTGATTGATCTCTGCATCGCCAACAAGGCTTAACTGCCTGCGGCCTGTTAACGGCACTGTAGCGCACGAATATATGGCTAACACTATAGCCGATACTGCGATTAATGGTTTTGTGAGTTTCATAAAATATATAATTTCAAAAAGGGGTACAAAAAAATATTATAACTACATAACCTGCAAGGCGCAAAAATGTTTACGCAGGTATCAGGCAGTTTTTTTCTTGAAGAGATTAACCTTCGATTCGGTGCCTTTTAACAGGCGCTCAATATTTTTTTGGTGGGTAACCAGTATCAGCAAAAACATACACATACCATATATCACAACCGAGCGGTTGCTGGGGTAAACAAAAGAAACACCAATAAGATAAGTAAAACCGGCACTGATAGAACCCAGCGACACGTATTTAAACACCAGCAGCACTGCAATAAATACACACACGCAAAGCAATGCCGCATGCAAATGTATAGCCAGCACCATACCAAACAAGGTAGCAATGCCCTTGCCGCCCCTAAAACCGGCAAATATTGGGAACAGGTGCCCCATAACCGCGGCAATACCTAAAGCCAGCATGTAATTGGTGTAAGGGATAGAATTGACACCACCCGTAGTAGTTACGCCTATAAAAAAGGCTAAGTTAGTGGCTGTCCATCCTTTTAAAATATCAAGCAGCATAACAGGTATACCGGCTTTTTTACCCAACACCCTAAAGGTATTGGTGGCGCCGGCGTTACCACTGCCATACTCCCTAACATCTACCCCATAAAACGCCTGACCTATCCAAACTGCGGTAGGTATTGAACCGCACAGGTAAGCCACAATAAGCGCTGCAATTGAATAGGGGGTTATCATATCAACGCAATATTAAAGATTGATTGTTGTACTAACAAGTTTAATACCATATAAACACTATTAGCTATATTAATTAACTCAGGCTGCGCATGTTAAATTGCGATTGCCGTCCTACTTTGTCATTGCGAGGTACGAAGCAATCGCACACTGCAAGGTTTGCCACTTTTCTCCTTGCGATTGCTTCGTACCTCGCAATGACATATTGTATTACTTTATTGCCTTTAAACTTAAATCTAAACAGTTAACAGAGTGCGTTAAGGCGCCTATCGACACATAGTCAACACCGCAGTTGGCGTAATCGCGCACATTTTCAACGGTTATACCGCCCGATGCTTCTGTAATGTACCTGCTGTCTACAATATTTACGGCCTGTTTCAAATCAGCAAAATTGAAATTATCCAGCAAAATACGGTCGACGCCACCGGTGCGTATAACATCTTCCAATTCGTCAAAATTACGTACCTCAATCTCTATGGCCAGCTTTTTACCGGTGGTTTGCAAGTATTGATGCGCGTTCTGTATAGCATTTGTAATACCGCCCGAATAATCGACATGATTATCCTTTATCAATATCATATCATACAAACCAAACCTATGGTTAACGCCGCCACCTATACGTACCGCCCATTTTTCTAAATAACGCATGCCCGGTGTGGTTTTGCGGGTATCTAAAACCTGGGTGTTGGTACCTTTCAATAAATCAACCACATGGTCTGTATTGGTAGCTATGCCAGACATGCGCTGCATGCAGTTAAGCACCAAACGCTCGGCAGTGAGTATGCTAATGGCATCGCCCTCCACCTCAAAAACAATGTCTTTAGGTTTAACTTCGGTACCATCTTGTATAAATACCTCAACCTTAAGCTTAGGGTCAACACGCTCAAAAATGTATTGAGCCAGCTCAACCCCGGCTATAATACCGGTATCTTTAACTAAAAGTTTTGCTTTGCCTGTGGTACCCGCTGGTATGGTGGCTAATGATGTATGGTCGCCGTCACCTACATCTTCCGCAAGGGAATTATCTATAAATGGGCGCAGTAGTTCTTTATCCAAATCAGTTGTCAGTTTTGAAGCTTCAAAAGTAATAACATTTTTTAGATGTGATGGTTTTGATGTGCAAATATGCAGATGTGCGGATGTGTGGATGCGTGGATGTTTATTTATAGCGATGGGCATTGGCGTTAATGTCGCTTCAAGAGAACTCACCCGGCCATTGCTTCGCTCGGCCACCCTCTCTTCGCCTTCGGCGGAAAGAGGGGTTTGGGATTTTATTAATTTATTTTACCCGAAATAAAAAAGCCCTCTTTCCGCCGAAGGCGAAGAGAGGGCAAAGCGAGCGAAGCAATGCTTGGGTGAGTTGTCGCCAAGCGCTGAGATGTGCAATTCATAAAAAACCTAAAACCCAAATCCAACCGTTACCCCACCCTGCAGCAAACGTACTTTCTCTGACGATACCGCGCCGAATGGGACACGTAAAAACGGCCCCAAGATCAGATTATTCTTTTTACCCACCGGGTACTTTCTGCCCGCCGATAGGATGTAGAAACCAAGGTAGTTAGCTACTTTCTCTTTACTTTCTTCGGTTTTATTTTCTGACACAACGCTTAAGGCGCTGTAGGATAATCCCTGTTTGTCGTACGCGGTAGATGCCAGCGTGCTTTGGGCAATATAATTATACTGCATGCTGTTACTTGTTACCGACATGCCCATTACCGCGGCCGATACATAATAGCCCTTATCTGTTTTGTATTGAATACCAAGTGGCACCTCAACACCGGCCACGGCCACATTTACATTTTGTACACCACCTATTCTGCCTGCTGCCACACTGCCAGATCCTGTTGCGCTTACCGATGAGTATGATATACCGCTGGTAACAGAAATTCTGTCGCTTAACTTATAAGCCACCTGTACGCCGGTACCCATATTTATTTTTTGATTACCAATGCCTGGCTGTACCACAACAGAATAGCTTAGCGCTTTCTCATCGGCGCTTTTTGGCTTTGCAACAACTGCCTTGCTCGATTTACTGTTTACCAGGTTATCGTAGCTGGGCTTATCAGCGCCGGTTTGTTTGCTGATATTATTATTAGCGATAGCCTGGTTTGTGGCAGGTGCAGGGTTAGCGTTAACTGTTTGACTATTTTGAGTAACCGGATTTTGAATATCATTACTTACCGGGTTATTTTTTGCTATCGCGATATTGTTGTTAGCAATCAATGTTGTATCGGGCTTTACTGTAAATGGGTTAGTAAGCGGTGTATTATTATTATTTGCGGCAGGCTTTTGTTTTGCTGTCGCGATGATTGAATTAGCTGATTTAACTATTTGACTGTTATTAATTGACGATTGTTGTTTATATGGTTGATTAGCTGTAGCAATTTGCGATTGAGGTGTTGATGACGTTACAGAATCAATAGCAGATGGTTGCGCACTTTGTAGCACAGATGACGGCGCAGGTTTAACTACCGGTTGTTGCATTGGTGGGTTATTACCGGCAAACTCAACAGTTACCGGGGTTTTAACCCAAAACATAAAAGTGGCATATGCCGCCAATAGCAAAATAGCTGCGGCGCTGCCAATTTTCAGAAACAGCATACCCGTTGGCTTAGTATCGCGTTTCTGCTGAAACGCTTCCCAGGCGCCGGGTACGTACGCGTCTTCATAGGCGTGCAGCGTATCCTCTATCTCCCTAAAAAACTCCTTCTCATTTTTCATAATACGTCATCATGCTTTTTTGATAAAGTTCAACCAGCTTTACCCTTGCCCTTGTTAAATACACCCTGCTTGTACTTGCAGGTATCTCAAACTTCTGAGCTATCTCCTCGTGCGAAAAGCCTTCAATTTGGTGCATATTAAAAATTGTTTGCTGTATGGGCGGCAACTCATCCAACAGCTTTAAAATATCGTGGTATGATAAATTGTCGGGGCTTTCAACAGCTATATTCATTGATATTTCGTCGCCAATATCATCAACATATAACATTACCTTTTTGGCCCTAATATTATCAATAGCCGCATTTGCCGCTACACGGCCAATCCAGCCTTTAAAAACGCGGGGTAATTCATCCACCGGGCCGTCAAAAGCAAAATCGCCTATCTTTCTAAAAATTTTTACAAAAGCGTCATTTACTACATCGTTAATGGTGTTGCGGTCTTTAACATATCTAAAAGCAACCCCGCACAGATAGCCATAAAAGGTTTTGTATAAGCGCTCCTCGCACTTATAGTCCCTTTTTGCACACCCCTCAATAAGTTGTTTTAAAGACGGCTCTTTTTTTAGCACCTGTAGTAAATTATTAACCATTGCCCCTGGTATGGGCAATGGTTATCAGTATTGATATGTTAATTATCGCGGCAGCATTGTAGCCTGCTCATCAAAAGCAAAACTACCGTTATTTACCTAATAATTAATTTGTTGCGATGATGGTTTAGTAGTTTAATATAACCTCTGCACCTAAAGCGGCACCATCTGTACCTGTATGAATGCCACGTGTCCAGATAGTGTAGTTATGGCCTGCAACCAAATTCACAGCCGGTATAACTACTTTATTAACTGTCGATCCGGTTTCTCTTATTACAAAATTATATTGCTTATTACCCTCGATAGATATAAATGCACTATTAGCTTTATAAGTACGGCCAGTAATAACATTAGCACCGGTGTTTATAGCCAGATCAAGCGATGGTGAGCCGTTACTCATGTTTACAAACCTAAGGTTTACCTTACCTACTGCCGGGGCAAATAAGCTATCCTGTAGCAGGGTTACGTCTGCGGTACTGTAATTACCGGTTAAAAAAGCCGAGTAAAATTTACCTTGACTAAGCGTGATAGCCTTATCAATTACTTTAGCACCACTTTTGTATGCAATTAACTGTCTGGGGCCGGCGTATGCGGTGATGTAAGGAATATCACCTTTATACAAAAGCGAATCTTCTTCGATTTTATTGGTGTTTAAATAAATACTTAATGGTGGCGCGTCTGGCACGGCGTTAAATACCGACAATGCTGCTATAGCAGGCAGCGGATCATTCTGAACTTCTTTTTTACAACCCGCAGCGCCTAACAACAATAATCCGGCTGCAGCTAATAGTTTTAAATGTTTCATAGTAATTTAAATGTGTAAACTGTTTGTTTTAGTGATAAAACGCCTATAAACACCTTTGTGCTACAACATGGAGTTAATTTTTTGTAAATGATATTGAAAAACTGCAAAAAACCGTAAAACGATTATCAACCATAGTTGATAGTACACAAGCGTTTACTAATAATTTAATTATAATCTATCGGCCATCCCGTTTATATTTGCCTTGTGGAAAATAAAAAGAAACTTGCATTATTGATATTAGACGGCTGGGGTTACGGCCGTAACGACAATTCGAACGCTATTTTGGCAGCAAAAACTCCGTTTTTTGATTCGCTTGTAGCTAATTATCCAAACTCAAAGCTCGAGGCATCGGGCATGGCTGTTGGTTTGCCAGACGGTCAAATGGGCAACTCTGAAGTTGGCCACATGAACCTTGGCGCCGGCCGCACCGTGTACCAGGAACTGGGCCGTATAAACAAAGCGGTTGATGATAACGAACTGATAAGCAACCCTACCCTTGCAGGCGCTTTTGCGTATGCCAAACAAAACGGAAAAGATGTACACTTCATCGGCCTGGTGTCTGACGGTGGTGTACACTCTCATATAAAACATTTAAAAGGTTTGTGCGATGCCGCGGTTAATTCTGGCTTGAGCAACGTATTTGTTCACGCTTTTTTAGACGGACGCGATACCGACCCAAAATCAGGCCTTGGTTTTATTACCGAACTGGAAAATCATATTGCTAACACTCCGGTTAAACTGGCATCGGCTATTGGCCGCTACTTCGCTATGGACCGCGACAACCGTTGGGAGCGTGTTAAAAAAGCATATGACGTAATGGTTAACGGTATTGGCGAAGCTACTACAAGCGTAACCCAATCTATCAAAGAATCGTACCTGCGTGATGTTACTGATGAGTTTATTGAGCCAATCATCAATACTATTGATGGCCGCCCGGTAGCTACCATTAAGGAAGGCGATGTGGTAATTTGCTTTAACTTCCGTACAGACCGCGGTCGCGAGATTAGTTTGGCCCTTACACAAAAGGCTTTCCCTGAATACAATATGCATCCGCTAAATGTGCATTATGTTACCATGACCACTTATGATGAGACGTTTAACAACGTTCAGGTAGTGTTCACTAAAGATGATCTGACCAAAACCCTGGGCGAGATTTTACAGGATGCCGGCAAAAACCAGATACGTATTGCCGAAACTGAGAAGTATCCGCACGTAACTTTCTTCTTCTCTGGTGGCCGCGAAAAAGAATTTGCTAACGAGAAACGCCTGATGGTGCCATCGCCAAAAGTTGCTACTTATGATTTGCAACCGGAAATGAGTGCCGAAGGTATCCGCGATGCTATTATCCCTGAACTGCAAAGCGGCTGGCCTGATGTTGTGGTACTTAACTTTGCCAATACAGATATGGTTGGCCACACCGGCGTATTTGAAGCTGTAGTTAAAGCTGCCGAAACAGTTGACAGATGTACCCAGGCTGTTGTTGAAACCGGTTTAGCTAATGGCTACTCGTTCATCATCCTTGCCGACCATGGCAATGCTGATTTTATGATCAACGAAGATGGATCACCAAACACAGCCCATACTACCAACCTGGTACCTTGTATTGTAATTGACAAGGACGTTACCAGCGTAAAAGACGGCAAATTGGGCGACGTTGCACCAACCATATTACACTTAATAGGTGTTGACATACCACAGGCTATGAGTGGCAATGTGTTGGTATAAGCACTAAGATCTCAGAAAAAGGACATATACAATTCCCTGACAGAAGGGAGTTTGAGTATGTCCTTTTTTTATAAAATGATAAAAGCAATGGCCCTGTGCAATTCCCCTCTTGAGAGGGGGAAGGGGTGTGTCCTCTGGTCAATTAACCATGAAACGTAAGATTATTCCTTACAATACAAACCTTAAACAACTAGCGAGACGACTCCGAAATGATAGTACCTTAGGAGAGATTTTGCTTTGGAAACAATTAAACAATAAGCAATTGTATGGTTATGATTTCCATCGTCAAAAACCTCTGTTAAATTATATTGCGGATTTTTACTGTTACGAATTAGGTTTGATCATTGAGGTTGACGGCATTTACCATAGTTATGAAGAGCAATATAATCTTGATTTACTAAGAGAAAATGATTTGAAAGAATATGGTCTTGCTATTTTGCGTTTTACCGAACAGGAAGTAAAAACTAACATGATAAACGTGTTAACAACAATTGAAACTTACATAATTGAACAACATGGCGTATAACACACCCCTGCAGCCGCACAGACCTTCGCGCCCCCTCTCAAGAGGGGAGTTTGGCGCCAGCTCTTTCGCCATTGTTTTCATTATACTGTTTATAGCTACCCTGCTCCCAGCCTGCAAACCGGGCAACCTGCAAACTGAAACACCTTCAAAATACTTTGACATTAAAGGGTATTTTGAAGCCGATACCGCGCGCCTGACAAAATTAAACCCGCTCATAACCAAAACTGCTACCCATAACGGCGTTACAGAAACCAAAAAGTTGCATATTGATAATTGGGGGGCAGAACTGAACCTATTTATTCAATCGGACATTAACAAACCGGCCTGGCGCGAGAGTTATAATGTAGACAGCGGTGCAACGGGCCTTATTTATCGCGCCAAAACACTCGACCTAAAAACGCAACTCATCGTTATTAATAAACAGGGCGATAAAATAAAGTGGGTGATGCTGTATAACAGCAGTAAAAACTACCTGTATGAAACTAATGAGAAGCTAAGCTATTTTCCAGACTCGTTATATATCATACAAAAATACCAGAAAGTACGCCTTTTGGGAGCCAATAATTACTTGATCAAAGGATACTTACGTTAGTGCGAAACGCTTGCAGTAGCGTTTGCGACAGCTAATTTTTGTTTCGAAATTTCTAACAGCGTCACTATATCAGAGCGGGTATGGTCGGCGTCATATATTTTTTGCAGGTCTGCTATAGATGCCTTTAACGCGTCTATGGCGCGTGCCCTATCAAAAAACTTAGGGGTATTTTGCAGCCTGAAAGAGCCGTATTCGCAGTAAGCTATCGCGCGGTTTTGATAAAAAACAGAAAGCTTTGTATTTGACGGATTTATTCTGATGGCTTTAGTTAAATCAATAATAGCCCCTAATAAATACTTTTCCTTTTCGGCAGGTATTTGGCTTTCCATCCCTAACCTAAACTGTGCGCGGCCGCGATAATAATAAGCATGCGCGTCGGCTGGTTCTACAGCTAACTCTTTGGTAAAAACAGCTATTGATTTTAGGTAGTTATCGCTGTGATAATAAGAGTACCCCAGCATGTATAAGGCATTAGCATCGGTCGAATCTATTAAACGCCCCCGTTCCAACTGTTTTATGGCAGCCTTAAAATTTCCGTCAATAAGAGCTTGCTGCCCCAACTTGAAGTAGGCATTCTGTGATACTGCACGCTCGGCAGATGTTAAAACCAGGAAAGAGACTAAGACTGATAACCTCATCAAAAGTTTAATACGTTAACAAGTAAGTATTTAATTAACTCTGTTAAGTGTAATTTATTATGCCTTACAGCGCAATTGTTAAAAAATTATTAACCGCACCGGTACATGGCAAGACTATGACTTTTTTTCATCTTTAGCAATAATTTTAACCACATTTAACAAAAAAGCCCGTAAATTTGTAATCACCAATAAATCAACCTGATACCTGACCACATCTATTGATATATCGGTATTAGCCTATGTTGGCATAAGTCTTGAAACATTACTGCAAGTAAGTAGTAGCCGCTATTTAAGGCATGTTTATCCCCCGTTTTATATTGGGAACTGACAACATGGCGTTTATTTTTTTATAAAAAAAGGTATTGATGAGTTTTGACCCGTTTGATTTTAAGAATACACTACCCGTAATTAATGAAGATTCTGAATTTTTCCCGCTGATGTCGTCAGAGGATGAAGAAGAGATGAATAACGAATTGGTACCGGATATTTTACCTATACTGCCGTTGCGTAATACAGTACTGTTTCCGGGGGTTGTTATACCTATTACAGTTGGGCGCGATAAATCTATAAAGCTGATACGCGATGCTAATAAAGGCAGCCGCATGATAGGCGTTGTATCGCAAAAGGATGTTGCAATTGAAGACCCTACCTTTACTCAGCTAAATAAAGTGGGCACGGTAGCGCTAATTATAAAAATGTTGCAAATGCCCGACGGTAACACTACCGTTATTTTACAAGGCAAAAAGCGTTTCTACTTAAAAGAAGAGGTACAAAGCGAACCTTACATAAAAGCTACTATTGATCCTTTTAAAGAAGTTAAAAAAGCTAAAGAAGATAAAGAGTTTAAAGCCATGATATCCTCTATTAAGGATATGGCTATGAACATTATCCAGCTATCGCCAAACATCCCGAGCGAGGCAGGCATAGCTATCCGTAATATTGAAAGCACATCGTTTTTGATGAATTTTATATCATCAAACATGAATGCCGACATGGCGGCCAAGCAACAATTGCTTGAAATTACTAACCGCCGCGATATGGCTAATACCGTATTGCTGCACTTAACTACAGAGCTGCAATTATTGGAGCTTAAAAACCAGATACAAACCCGCGTGCGTGTTGATCTGGATAAACAACAGCGCGATTATTTCCTTAATCAGCAAATAAAAACCATACAGGAAGAATTAGGCGGCAGCACCCCCGACCTGGAAATTGAAAATCTGCGTCAGCGTGCCACCAAAAAGAAATGGGCCGCTGAGGTTAAAAAACATTTTGACAAAGAGATAGAAAAACTGGCCCGCACTAACCCTGCCGCTGCCGACTACTCTGTACAAATGAATTACCTTGAGCTGTTGCTTGATTTGCCATGGAACGAGTTTACTAAAGACAATTTTGACCTTAAACGCGCCCAAAAGGTGTTAGATAAAGATCATTTTGGTTTAGATAAAGTTAAGCACCGCATTATTGAATACCTGGCTGTGCTAAAACTTAAGCACAACATGAAAGCGCCTATACTTTGTTTGGTTGGCCCTCCGGGAGTTGGTAAAACTTCGTTGGGTAAATCAATAGCAAAAGCCTTGGGCCGTAAATATGTGCGTATGGCTTTGGGCGGTATCCGCGACGAGGCCGAGATCCGTGGTCATCGTAAAACTTACATTGGCGCTATGCCGGGCCGTATCATTCAATCAGTAAAAAAAGCCGGTGCAGCTAACCCTGTGTTTATTTTAGATGAGATAGATAAAGTAGGCAATGATTTTCGTGGCGATCCGTCATCGGCACTGTTAGAGGTGCTTGATCCTGAACAGAACAGCAGTTTTTATGATCATTATGTCGAGATGGATTTCGATCTGTCGAACGTGATGTTCATCGCGACAGCAAACTCACTAAGTACTATACAACCTGCTTTGCTTGACCGTATGGAAATTATTGAGGTTAACGGCTATACCATTGAAGAAAAAATTGAGATAGCCAAACAACACCTTGTACCTAAACAACGCGAAGCACATGGTTTAAAAACCAAAGACATTACGCTTAAGCCTGATATTATTGAGAAGGTTATTGAGGATTACACCCGCGAGTCGGGCGTGCGTGGTTTAGAGAAAAAGATAGGCTCTGTAGTACGTGGCACTGCCAAAAATATCGCTATGGATGAGCCTTACAACCCTACCCTATCTAAAAAAGACATTGAGAAGATACTGGGTGCACCAATTTTTGATAAGGACCTGTACGAAGATAACAACGTTGCCGGCGTAGTAACAGGGCTGGCCTGGACACAGGTAGGCGGCGATATTTTGTTTATTGAAGCCAGCTTAAGCCCGGGCAAAGGCCGCTTAACGCTTACGGGTAGTTTGGGCGATGTGATGAAAGAATCGGCTACAATAGCGCTTGCTTATTTGCGCGCGCATGCCGCCGATTTTAATATCGATCAGCGTTTGTTTGATCAATGGGATATCCACGTACACGTACCGGCCGGCGCTACGCCTAAAGACGGCCCATCGGCAGGTATTACCATGTTAACCGCCTTAACATCAGCCTTTACACAACGCAAGGTTAAACCCAATTTGGCCATGACAGGCGAGATAACCCTGCGTGGACGTGTATTGCCTGTAGGTGGCATCAAAGAAAAAATACTTGCAGCTAAACGTGCCAATATCAAGGAGATCATTCTTTGCAAATCAAACCAAAAGGATATTTTGGAGATTAAGGAAAGTTACATTACAGATTTGAACTTTCATTATGTAACCCAAATGAGCGAAGTGATTAGCCTTGCCCTGCTTGACGAAAAGGTTAAAAACCCAATTGATTTAAGTATTAAAGTTGAAGCTGCAAAAACTGAAGCTTAATTTTATATAAATATTGTAAAAAGCACTTTTCCGGAAAACGAAAAGTGCTTTTTTGTTTAACACGGTCAACGCGGTGTCGTTTTAAATAAATATGGCCTTAATTAAACGTTTTGTTTTATTTTAGCACCTCTGTATAGCCCTAAATGAAAGTTAAAATATTTTTATTGCTGATATTAACTACAGTATCAACAACCCTTTTTGCACAGACCCGCAGCAGCGAGTTTGGCGCACAATCTGACAACGACTCATACCTTGCCGGAGGTTCTGACAGATATTATACCGACGGTTTATTCTTTTTTTATCGCCACGCGCTTGCTATTAAAAACAGCACAACCTTAAAAAATAAAGTTCTGGGGTTTGAAATTGGCCAGAAAATATTTAATCCTTACGGTGGTAATATTGTAGTAGTTTCGCAAGTTGACAGACCTTTTGCGGGATATCTGTTTGGCGGCGCTAATCTTAATTTTCTGTATAAAAACGAGAGTAATTTAAAATTAGGCGCACAAGTTGGTATAATAGGCCCGGCGTCGGGTGCTGAAGAAGCGCAAACATGGGTACATAAAAACTTCGGTTTTTACACCCCCTCAGGCTGGGAGCACCAAATAAGAAATAACGCACAGATAAACTTATCGGCAGAATATAACAAGCTGCTGGGCCGTAGCAATTTCTTTATTAAAAACACCAAAGCCGATGCTACGTTGGCAACTTACGCTAACCTGGGCACAGGCTTTAACGGTGCAGGCATTGGCGCTTTATTAAGAGCAGGTAAAGTAAATCAGTTATTTAATTCGGCCAGTACACAAAGCAACGCTATTGCCGACAAGAGCTATACGCCTGATAATAAGAATGAGTTTTTTGTGTACTTAAAACCCATGATCAATGTAATTGCTTATGACGCTACTATACAAGGCGGCCTGTTTCAGGCAGAAGACCCTACAGGCTTGGAAATAAGACATACACCAAAAAACATTGTGGCCAGTAGCGTAGCCGGCATAACTTATACAACTAACCGTTGGGTGTTTGACTTTGCGGCCACTTTTCGTAGCAAAGAAGTTGATAAACCAATTTACCGCAGGCACCAATGGGGGTCTATTACCGTGTTGTACCGTTTTAATTAATCGTCGAAATTTTTTCTGCGGCTTTCTTTTTTCGTCGACTGGATTTTCTTGCTGTCCATCCTCGCGGCCTTTGAAGCTCTGCTGGGCTTAGTTGCTTTACGCTTTTTTTGAATGTGTAAAGCCTCAGTAAGCAGGTGTAT
>JAZKET010000040.1:0-35717 GCA_040386815.1 Bacteroidota bacterium
GTGACCTGGGAGAGGATCGAACTCTCGACCCACTGATTAAGAGTCAGTTGCTCTACCGGCTGAGCTACCAAGTCTGATGATGGCTGGGCTTCAAATATAATGTAATATACGTCAATTTAGTTTCAAATAGATATATTTACCTACACGCCAATATAACCAGTTTTATGAAAATATCGCTATCTGCTGCTTTAAAGGTACTTGTTATCAGTATTTTACCCCTTGCGCTGCAAGCTCAAAACGCCAGCTACAACAACTTTAACGCTAAAGGCGAACAGGTTACCAAATTCAGCAAACTTGGCGATGCCGTCGATGCGCACGACGGCGAGGTGGCTTACTTCAATGGCACCTATTACCTGTACGGTACCAGCTACGGCTGCGGCTTTGAATGGGGCCACAAAGATGCGCCGTTCTGCGGGTTTAAGGTATACTCATCAAAAGACATGGTTACCTGGACAGACCGCGGTGCGCTGTTTGATGCCACCACACAGCTATGGCAAAGCCGTTGTAACGGTAATACTTACGGCTGTTTCCGGCCGCATGTTATTTACAATGCCAAAACCAGGCTATACGTGCTGTGGATCAATGTTTATGATAACAGGGTAGGCTATCGGGTATTCACCAGTAAAACGCCTGTGGGCCCATTCATAGAAAAGGCCGAACCCACACTTGCCCTTAACACCGAAATGCCCGTAGCCGGCCTAAATAACGGCGACCATGACACCTTTATAGACGATGACGGCAAAGCCTACTTAGCCTACACCGACTGGCGTTCAGGCGGCGCCATAGCCATTGAACAATTAAGCGATGACTACCTAACAGGTACCGGCAAGATAGCCAAAGCCGTAACCGCTACCAAAACCGAAGCGCCGGGCATGTTTAAGCGTAAAGGTATTTACTATGTAGTATATTCTGATCCTAACTGCGGGTATTGCTCAGGCACGGGGTCGTCTTATAAAACTGCTAAATCGCCGCTGGGGCCATGGTCAGAGGCAATCAAGATCAGCGATAACTCTTGCGGCGGGCAGCCGTCGTTTGTATCAACTATCAAGCTAAAGACAGGTGATGTGTTTTTATATGGCAGTGATCTGTGGAACAATGCCGCTAAGAATGAGTCGCTGGCCAATTACTATTGGGCACCGTTAACTTTTGCTGCGGATGGATCGATCAATCCTATTGAATGTCAAAACACCGTCGCCGTGCCTAACACACCGGGCAAGAAGGAGAACCACAACTATGCCCCGGGTTGCGACATCAATAACGGCGTTAAGCGTTCGCAAACCTTCACAGCTTCTAAAACGGGTGTGTTAAGTAGTGTAAGTATATCGCTATTCAAAGCCGCTTATCCTGACGCTGAGTTACAAATTGAGATAAATGAAGCAAATAGCGGTAAGACCTTATCAACCATTACTTTAGAATCGAGCAGATTGAGCTGGTCGCCAACCAATGTCGTGGTAAAGTCGGGGGTAAGGGTTGTTTCTGGTAAAAAGTATACCATCAGCATTACATCAGTAGCAACTAAAGGCTGCTATGGCTTATCGTATGACAGGGCAACCAGAGGGACAGACTCGCCTAAGTTTATTTATCATACAACAATAGTAGCTGCTAAGAAGTAGGAGATTTAATAATCAATCAAAACGTTAAATCCAACGCCTATTCGTATAAGGTTTCCCCAACTGCTTTGACTGGCACTACGAACAATAGAGGGAGCACGTTTATATACGCTTGCCGACAACCTTAGATCAACATCTATCATACTTTGTATAGTTTCAAGACTAACAAAGAAATCGCCGTCAACCTTAATATTGTACGGCTCAAGGTCAATGATGATCTCTTTATCGCCTTTAAACACAGTAGTGTAGATATTTTGCTGGAGGATATTTTTATCTGGCATACCATCCTTAACACTATAAACATTAAGGCGTAGCCTTACAGAATCGCCCTGCATATTATTGATGATACTGCAATTAAAGCGCTTAAGCCACGCAGGCGACTTCTTTACAGGGATAACCACACCAATTTCAAACCCCAGCATTGGGCCTTTGAGTTCGGCCGCTACACCTTGCGATTTTGTGGTATTGCCCAACACTATACCTTTCCATTTATGGCTTTTTATCTTAACCTCTTTAAGGCTGATAGCATCAGGTAAGAGGGTGATTGCTAAGACATCCGGATTTTTCAGAATATCGGCAACTAAAAATGACTGTGATTTATAGCCCAAGATAGAAACTCGGAGTGAGTCTTTAGTATACTTTTCCAAAGCCAGGCTAAAAGTGCCGGCATCATTAGTTACTGTACCCAAGCCTTTACCTACAACACCAACGTTTACAAAGGAGAGAGGCTGCTTGGTTTTAGCATCTTTAACGGTGCCCGTCACTAATTGCGCGTATGTAGCTGTGCTACATATCAAGGCAATACAAATGGCAAGCACCGTCTTATACATTATTATTACGCTTTACCGTAATATTCCTCTCTTAATTTTTGCACCGTTTCGCTGTTCATGTATTCATCATAAGTCATCAGCTTATCAATAACGCCACCCGGGGTTATCTCAATAATGCGGTTAGCCACTGTTTCCACCAATTCATGATCTCGAGAAGTAAATAGGATAGTACCACGGAAATCTTTCATACCGTTGTTAAGCGCGGTGATAGATTCCAGATCCAAGTGGTTGGTAGGCTCATCAAACATCAACAAATTGGCCGATTGCAGCATCATGCGGCTAAACATGCAACGCATTTTCTCTCCACCTGATAGTACACTACTTTTCTTTAATACTTCTTCGCCGGAAAATAGCATTCTGCCAAGGAAACCACGGATAAACTGATCATCCTTTTCGCCCGGCGAATACTCGCGCAACCAATCAATAAGGTTGTCGTTCTTGCCTTCAAAATACTCGGTGTTGTCCATCGGTATATCGGCCTGATTAATGGTTACGCCCCATTTAAACTCGCCTTTAAAGTCTGTGTCTCTACCGGTTAGTATGTTATAAAATGCAGTGGTAGCCAAACTATTGTTAGACAACACAGCAATTTTATCGCCCTTGTTAACCATTAAACGGATGTCTTTAAATAAAGTCTCGCCGTTTAGTTTTTTAGATAAACCTTCTATTTGTAAAATCTGGTCACCTGCCTCGCGGCCCAGGTTATTAAATATAATACCCGGGTATTTACGGTTAGATGCCTGAATCTCGTCAATATTGATCTTATCCAAGGCTTTTTTACGACTGGTTGCTTGTTTTGATTTTGAAGCGTTGGCGCTAAACCTGCGGATAAACTCCTGCAACTCTTTAATCCTATCTTCTGTCTTTTTATTTTGATCAGAACGTTGCTTTAAAGCTAGTTGGCTTGATTCATACCAGAATGTATAGTTACCCGTATAGATACTCATTTTAGCAAAGTCAATATCCACTACGTGGGTACAAACCGTATCCAGGAAGTGCCTGTCGTGCGATACTACCAATACGATGGCTTCGTATCCCGCCAGGAAATCCTCTAACCAGGTTACTGTTTTAAGGTCCAAATCGTTGGTAGGCTCATCCAGTATCAAAATGTCAGGGTTACCAAAAAGTGCCTGGGCCAATAATACACGCACTTTCTGTGTGTTGTCCAGATCTTTCACCAGTTGGTAATGAAACTCTTCTTTGATACCCAAGTTGCTTAATAGGGTAGCGGCGTTGCTTTCAGCATTCCAGCCGTCCATTTCTGCAAAAAGGTTTTCCAGTTCGCCTGCACGTTCGCCATCAGCATCGGTAAAATCTTCTTTTAGGTAGATGGCGTCTTTCTCTTTCATAACGGCATACATCTCCTTATGGCCCATCATCACAGTTTCTAAAACTGTAAATTCGTCAAAAGCGTAGTGGTTTTGGCTTAAAACCGCCATACGTTCGCCCGGAGTAAAACTTACCTGCCCACTGGTAGGGTCAACTTCACCAGAAAGAATTTTTAAGAAAGTTGATTTACCCGCACCGTTGGCACCAATAATGCCATAACAGTTACCACTGGTAAATTTTAAGTTAACGTCTTCAAAAAGGGTACGCTTACCATAGCGTAAAGATAGATTGGATACCGAGATCATACTGCACCTGTAATTTGGCGCAAAGGTAGTGTTTTTTGAGAGATTGGAGGGTAAAGATTAGAGATTGGTTATTAAAGATTGGAACTCATGGAGCAAGGCATTAATCTTTACGCTGCCATCTTTAACCTTTTAACACCACCGCTAATCGCTCCACTTCATGATTAGCCAGCTTTTGCAACGGGCCCGATGCCATCATTTTCATCATCATGTTCAATTCAGCGTCAATAGTGAAAGTAACTGCTGTACCATCGCCGGACGACTGCATATCCCAACTTATTTTTACCGGGAAAGGTGGGTTACCGGTAGCTATGATCTTTATGCTGCTATTTTCAATTCGCTCAGCTATTTGTAGCGATAGCTGCACCATATTTTGAATACCAAAACTAGCCTCGTTATAGGTCGAGGTCCAGTTTTGTATGTTGTCAGGCATCAATTGCTGTTGATTATTAAAATCAGCCAAAAACTGATAAACATCAGTAACAGAACGGCTGATATTGATTTTGCCTTGAAATATTGCCATAATTATTCAGCGTCTTCTTTACCCCAGGTTGATGGGCTTTCGCGCCAGTTTCTTAAAACATCAACATCCTTGCGGGTAATATATTGATGCTCTTCAGCATAATTTAACAGGGCAGAGTAGTTTGACAACGTTACGAACGGACAGTTAGCCGCTTTAAAATTTTCTGCAGCGATATCAAAACCATAGCTAAAAATGGCAGCCAAACCGGCAACATCATAACCTGCTTCGCGCAAAGCTGCAACGGCTTGTAAACTGCTCATACCGGTTGATATCAAATCTTCAATAACTACCACACGTTTGCCGGTAAGCGCGTCATCACCTTCAATCATGTTACCACGGCCATGCTCTTTTGGTTTTGAGCGTACGTATATAAATGGTAAGCCAAGTTCCTGGGCTACCAAAGCACCTTGCGGTATGCCAGCAGTAGCAACTCCGGCAATACAACCAACGGCTCCAAATTTTTCCTGGATAGCTTTGGTTAATTGCTGTCTGATGTAAGTACGTATAGGTGGATGCGAAAGCGTAATGCGGTTATCGCAATAAATTGGCGATTTCCAGCCTGATGCCCATGTAAAAGGATTATTAGGTTGCAATTTAATTGCTTTAATTTGCAACAGAAATTCCGCTACCTGTTGTTCGGTTTCAGTAGTATTAAACATGGCTCAAAAATACAGAATTTATATTAACCAGAAAGTTATCTTATTAACAGAATCAGAACCAGAGAACCTTTCTGAATATCAAAAGATTGACAGTCAGGACTTTGATCTATCAATAATTTATAACCGGGTGTTGGCACATAAAAAAGATTTGTTTTATGTTTTATGCTTAAACGCAAAAGCTTTTTTAAAAGGTATTAAGAAAGATGTAGGCGTTATTGAAGCGGCCGGCGGCTTGGTACGCAATGAGTATAATGAACTGTTGTTTATCTACCGCAACGATAAATGGGACCTGCCAAAAGGCAAAATTGAAAAAGGCGAAACCCCTAAAGAAGCATCTGTGCGCGAGGTAGAAGAGGAGTGCAACATAGTTGTGGCTAAGCGCGATAAGAAAATCTGCAAAACCTATCACACCTATATATACAAAGACCAGGTAGTGTTGAAAAAAACGCACTGGTATGATATGAGTGCCAAAGGTCAGAACAAATTAAAACCCCAAACCGAAGAAGGGATAACCGATGTAAGATGGTTTAGGCCTAACGATATAGACGCGATACTGACAAATACGTTTCCGTCTATTTTAGATGTTTTAGAGAAAAAAGAACTGATTACAGAAAGGCCAAAGCTTCTTTCGGAATAAATTGAGATACATCCCCATTGTACTTTAGTATCTCGCGTACAATGGTTGAGCTTACTGATGAATAGCCGGGTTTGCTCACAATAAATATACTCTCAATATCAGGCGCAAGCGAGTGGTTCATTTGGGCGATGCCTTTTTCGTACTCAAAATCTGATACCGTACGTATGCCGCGTATCATGTAATTTGCACCTATGCTTTTGCAGAAATTTACGGTTAGCCCGTCGTAAGCTACAATGTGGATCTTGGGTTCAGTTTCAAACACAGCCCTTAGCATTTGTTCGCGCTTTTCAACGCTCAAAAATCCTGCTTTGGTGCTATTGGCGCCTATACCTATGTATATCTTATCAAATAAACCTACAGAACGTTTTACAATATCAACGTGAGCTTTGGTAACCGGATCAAAAGATCCTGGAAAAAGTGCTATTTTCATAGTATGCGTATTTATAAGTAAAGATAGCCGTGGTACTTATTACTTTGATGTTTTTTGAATGAAATTGTAGTTGTCGCCGGGCACTTTGCCATCTGGTGTTGAATTGTAGGCTTTATACAAGATAAATTTATTATTCTGTATAATTCCTGGAAACACCTTACCAATAATATCCTGCAAAGCCTTGTTTTCTGTTTTTATAGCATCTACGTCAGTAAGTTTAATAGCGCTGCGATATTTGATCATCGGATAAATACCTTGTTGGCCTTGATCTGCAACAAACTGTGGCGTTATGGAAAATATCTGCGGAATAGTTTTAATATCTTTTACCGGATATGGAAAACTATAAATTTTGTTAGCATCTTCTGTTACTTTAAAATAAAAATTCTTTAACGTGTCTTCGTTCTGATATTTAAAGAAATCGCCGGCGGGGGTAGCTAACTGCGAAGTTAGAACCATCATATTAGCAGCATCAAGCAAATCGCCCTGATCATAATATTTCCTCGCCAGCTTATAAAATTCCTGCGAGTTTTTACCATCTATCGTAAATTCACCAATCTGGAGAATGTTAACCTTCCATTCGTTACCATATTTACCGTACACAACCAATATCAGGCAGTTTACAGGCAAATTTTTAGAAACCAAAACAGAGGCATACATCTCTTCGTTCATAGCCTTGTAAGCAACCAAATAGTCATTATCAGTACCATTTTGTATGGCCAACGTATCGGGATCTTTTTTTATGTGATGTTTGGTGTAATATTCATCCATAACATCATAAGTTTTAGCGCTGAATGATTTACCTGCAGAGTTAACAAGTGTATCAATTTTTTCGGCGCCTTTTTCAAGTAACTGGTCAGACAGCATTGCCCTGACAGTGTTTACATCGCTTGCCATAATGGCTTTAAAAAGTTTGTCGTTAAGTTGGCCAACTTGCTTTTTAATCTCAGTATCTATTTTATCGTTTGCCCAGGTGTTTATTGTGCTGTCATTCCCACTGCCGCAACTTTGTATAACAACAGCAAACACAATAACAGCTAAAATGCTAAAAAGGAAATTCTTTTTCATGGGTTATAATTAATTCAACAGAATGAATAGAGACGCTAATTTACTAATTTTTAAAAAACGAGAATGACGAATGCCCGTATTTGCGCTGCTCTGTAAACGCGGGATGATTGCTCAAATTTTGCATTGACTGATGCTCTACTATTAACAAACCACCTGGCGATAGCAAACCCTTCTCAAAGATGATCTTAGGTATTTCTGGTATATGGTTCATGTCATACGGCGGGTCGGCAAATATCAGGTCGTACTTATCTGTTTCCAGTTGCAGGTATTTAAAAATATCAGCCTTAAAGGTTTTTATTTGCGTTAAACCATGCTGACGGGCTGTGTCTTTAACATAATTGAGGCAATGAATGCTTCTATCAACCCCAACAACCATACTTGCACCGCGCGATGCAAACTCATAGGTAATATTACCTGTACCGCAAAAAAGGTCAAGCACCTTGATGTTGTCAAACTCAATTTGATTTTGCAGAATATTGAACAGTGCCTCTTTAGCAAGATCTGTAGTAGGGCGTACGGGTAAGTTTTTAGGCGGATTAAGCCTTAAACCCTTTAAAGTACCTCCAATGATCCGCATAGCGACAATGCTGCAAGGGTTAGTATCTGGGCAGGATTTATTTGCTCTGGCACCTCTAACAATTGCGGGTTAAAAAAGGTAACATGCTGAAAAAAGTCTGCTAGTCTGCTGCTGTATTTATCTTCGGGCTTTATGCTCCCGCTCAATTTTAAATGCACATTGTGAGCATATACTCCCAATTCTTCTAACACAAACGAAGCGTAATAAGCCAAATCCTGCTCGTTTTTATATTCAAAGTTGTTGTAATAGCGTATACCGCCATTTTTAAAGTTCAAAAACTCGGCCTTACCGTTTTCTGCATGCAGGTAAATATCCTGGCTGTTTGGATTGCTTTGAGCGGCGGCAGCTATCCAACCTTTATTGCTGTAAACTGCGTTGTTTAAATCAAAGCGCTGCACATCTGATATAATCTTTTCATTAACCTTATAAATAATAAAGTTCTTGCTGTCTAATGATTGTGCTAAAACTCTGTCTTCCGGGCGTACATCGAGCAAACGCGCGTAATTTGCTACCTGATCTTTAACAAATAGCGCCGATGGTATCAAAGTAAAACCATCAGAGGGTAAACCTACAACCACTTTTTTATAAGTAGCGTTAAGCTCTTCGGCAAGCTCTTGCGGGTTGCTTAGCTCGGCCAGGTTACAGTTGGTATCCCAGGCTATTAGTTGCTTTTTATAGGTTATGCCGTACGAGAAATAACCACCGCTAATTTGCATTAGCAAGGTATAATAGTAGGCCTGATTGATATTGAACGACGGATCGCGGAAAGTGTAAATTTGTTCGCTCATGCTATAACAAAAGTAATATTTTTTGAATTAGTTTGTTACTTATCCGCATTTTTGCACTGTGTCCGCAATCAATCAAATCAGACAGGCCTTTCCGCATCAACCCACAGATCAGCAGCAGCAACTGTTTGGCCTGCTTGATCAGTTTCTATTGAGTGATGAAGGCGAGGAATGTTTTATATTAAAAGGATACGCCGGCACAGGTAAAACAACCATTGTAGGCGCATTGGTAAAGGCTTTGCGCACATACAATTACAAGTCCGTATTGTTAGCACCCACGGGTCGGGCTGCTAAGGTAATCACCGCATATTCTGGCCGCAAGGCCTTTACCATTCATAAACGCATTTACCGAAAAAAAACGGCTTTGAATGTCGACGATTCGTTTTCGCTGGCAGATAACATGGCTACCAACACTATTTTTATAGTGGATGAAGCCTCTATGATATCGGACCAATTAAGTGGAAATAATCGGGACACGCTACTGGCCGACCTGGTAAAATATGTTTACAATGATAAAAATTGCAAGTTATTATTGGTAGGAGATACGGCCCAATTACCACCGGTAGGTTCTGACGATAGCCCGGCATTAAATGAGGCATTGATTAAAGCCAGTTTTGGCCTTACTGTTTTCAGTTACGAGTTGACAGACGTTCTGCGCCAGCAGAAAGACTCGGGGATATTGTTTAATGCTACCCGTATCCGCGAAATGATTCGTCAGGAGATGGAGGTCATCCCACAAATAACAACAAAAGGCTATAAGGATGTTTTCAGGATGACGGGCGAGCGGTTGCAGGAAGGATTGGAATACGCCTACAATAAATACGGGAATGAAAACGCCTTAGTGATTTGCAGATCAAACAAAAACGCCAACGTGTATAATCAACAGATTCGTGCCCGGCTGCTGTGGCGCGAAGAAGAGTTAACCGGCGGCGACCAGATCATGGTGGTGAAAAATAACTATTTCTGGATGCAGGGCGAACAGGAGCAAAGCACCGCTTTTATAGCTAATGGCGATATTGCCCGTATACGCAAAGTGCGCAAAATAGAAGATATGTACGGCTTTAGGTTTGCTGATGTACAAATAGAGTTTATTGACTACGCCGAGGACCCCATATTGGATTGTAAGATCTTGATGGATACACTATACACCGAATCGCCGGCCTTGCCCCAAGATGATCAAAAACGCTTGTACACAGAAGCGATGAAGGATTATGACCACATCCCCAACAAACGCGCCAAGCACCAGGAGTTAAAGCTAAACCCTTATTACAACGCCTTGCAGATAAAATTTGGCTACGCTATAACCTGCCATAAAGCACAAGGCGGCCAATGGGATGCCGTATTTGTTGATCAGGGGTATTTGACTGATGACATGGTGAACATGGATTTTCTGCGCTGGTTTTACACTGCCTGTACCAGGGCCACAAAAGAGTTATTTTTAGTAAATTTTAGCGATAAGTTTTACGGAGGGACGGCAAACGAAGCGTTTTAAACCAGTCTTAAACAGCCTGTTCTACGTGTGGACTCACCCGCCCATTGCTTCGCTCGGGCACCCTCTCTTCGCCTTCGGCGGAAAGAGGGACTTGAAATAAAAAAAAAATTAAAATTTCTTAGACTTTTGATACCCTCTTTTGCGCAGCAAGATAGGGTGGCGCAGCGTAGCGTCCGCCGGGTGAGTTATCTACACCCTGCCAACTGATTAAGCGCTAACGGGCAACTGTATTAAAAATGTAGTACCCTTACCCTCAATGCTGCTCACACTGATTTTGCCGTTATGACTTTCAATGATCTGCTTAACAATACTTAAACCCAATCCGGTTGATTTTTCGCCTTTTAAACCCGTACGGCCAGCTTTGCTGAAACGCTCAAAAATATGAGGGATCATATCCTGAGGGATTCCTAACCCGTGGTCTTTCACCTCAATACTTATGACGTTATCTTTCTTGTTTAAATGCAGCTCAACGTTATCGGTATCCTTAGAAAATTTCAACGCGTTGCTAATCAGATTATCCATTACACGGGTAAACTTTTCTTTGTTTAACTGCGCGTACAATTCCTTAACGTTGCTCATTACTACCACATTGAAGCGGTTCTGTATTTTCCAGGCGTCAACAATGCTTTTAAGGTATAGGTTAAGCTCAATTTTGTTGGTTTCAATAACGTTAATATTCTCGTTCTTGGCTGCCTCTAATAAGTCATCCAAAATACCACGGGCTTTGCTGCACGATTCTTTGATCATGTTTACGTTATCCTGCGTGTCTTCGTCAATCTCATCCAGTTCCATCATCATAGCTATGGATTCAACAGCGCCAATAGGGTTGCGTAAATCGTGCGCTACCATGCCTAATACCTGGTTCTTAAACTCGCCCGCTTTCTCAATCTCAATATTTTTACTGCGAATTTCTAAAATCTGCTGGTAATAACTGGCTTTGTATGAGAAGAAATATCGCGATATCAGATAGAAGCCCGATAACAATACTACCGATATCAGCTGATCATACAGCATACTGGTAGCATCAACACGGGCGTAAAATAATAATGCCGAATAGGCCAGCTCTGTAATAACAATCAGCGCGATGATCTCATCGTACTCGAACACACACATTACACTTACAACAATCAGCGCGATGAGGTAGACAGTTAACGAATTTCGCGGATCGCCGGTTGAGATAAAGGCCGAGTACATGCCGCACAGTATAATGTATATAGCAAACCCAAACACAAACAACATCATCCCCGAACTTGCCTTCTTGGTTTTGTTTATGCTTTTGATTAGCAAAGTAGATCCGATATAAAAAAACGGGGTAAACAACAAATTTATCCAGTTGGCTAAGTCAAATTCAGGAAAGTTTTGTGCTTTGGTAACGCTTATGGGTAAAGCTATCATCAATATCCGAAGCGTAAAATTGATGATAAAAAATATAAGCGAGCAGTTACGTATAGAAAGCAAGTTTTGCAACGTATAATAGTTGCGAAAAGCTATGCGATATTTATTATTTAAACTTTTAAAATAATGGGTTTCCACGCGCTATTAATAGGGTAGGCCAAAAATATCAAAATTTAGGTAAGATGGGTAACGTTTATCTAGATTGATTTAACTTTTTTAAGAGTAATTTGTTGTAATTGTGTCGGTTATATTTAATCTATAGCGACAAAACGACACATCGACTTGATTTTTAATGCCATAATTTCATAATCGGGCTTGTGGCAACAGTTTTGATAAAGCATAGATATGAACTTTAATAATTTTACCATAAAAGCCCAGGAAGCTGTACAAAAAGCTTCAGAAATTACAGCCGGTAATCAGCAGCAGGCCATAGAAACGGCCCACCTGTTAAAAGGTTTATTACTGGTTGATGAGAATGTTATATCTTATTTATTAAAAAAACTTAACGTAAATATTAACCGCCTAAACGATATTTTGGACGAGCAAATAGCGTCGTTCCCAAAAGTTAGCGGCAGCAACGTATATTTATCTTCAAACGCTAATTCGGCTTTGCAAAAAGCAAGCGGCTATTTAAAAGAGTTTAAAGATGAGTTTGTATCGGTAGAACATATTCTTTTAGGTATATTAAGCATAAGCGATAAAACCAGCAGCGCGCTTAAAGATTTCGGCGTAAATGAAAAAGATCTAAAAAAAGCAATCGTTGGTTTGCGTGGCGATAACAAGGTTACCGACCAAAACGCAGAAGCTACTTACAATGCGCTAAATAAATACGCCCGTAACCTGAATGAGTACGCCGAATCCGGCAAACTTGATCCGGTTATCGGCCGCGATGACGAGATCCGTCGTACCATACAGATTTTATCGCGCCGTACAAAAAACAACCCGATATTGGTGGGTGAGCCGGGTGTGGGTAAAACTGCTATAGCCGAAGGTATCGCATTCAGAATATTGAAAGGCGATGTACCCGAGAGCCTGAAAACTAAAACCGTTTTTTCTTTGGATATGGGCGCTTTAATAGCGGGTGCTAAATACAAAGGTGAGTTTGAAGAACGCTTAAAAGCAGTTATAAAAGAAGTTACCCAAGCCGACGGAGAGATCATTCTCTTTATTGACGAGATCCATACGTTGGTTGGTGCCGGTGGCGGCGAGGGTGCTATGGACGCGGCCAATATTTTAAAACCAGCCCTTGCACGCGGCGAACTAAGAGCCATTGGCGCAACGACGCTTAATGAGTATCAGAAATATGTTGAGAAGGATAAAGCCCTAGAACGCCGCTTTCAAACCGTGCTGGTTGACGAACCTGATACTGCAGACGCGATATCCATCCTACGCGGATTGAAAGAACGCTATGAGGCACACCATAAAGTGCGCATTAAAGATGAAGCTATTATTGCCGCTGTCGAGATGTCGCAACGTTATATCTCTGATCGTTTCCTGCCGGATAAGGCTATCGATTTGATGGATGAAGCTGCTTCAAAATTGCGCATCGAAATGGATTCGGTGCCCGAAGCTGTGGATGAATTGGATCGCAAGATTATGCAGCTGGAGATAGAGCGCGAAGCGATTAAACGTGAGAAAGACGATAAGAAGGTAAAAGAACTGAGCGAAGAAATAGCTAATCTTTCATCAGAGCGCGACTCGTTACGTGCCAAATGGCAAGGTGAAAAAGATGTGGTTGATGGCATAAATGCCAAAGTTGAGCAGATAGAAAACTTTAAGCTTGAGGCCGACCAGGCAGAACGTGCAGGCGACTACGGCAAAGTAGCTGAATTACGCTACGGCCGCATCCGCGAAGCGCAGGAAGAGGTTGAAAAACTCAAAGAAGCATTATTGACTAACCAGTCGGATAGCCGAATGCTAAAAGAGGAAGTTACTTCTGAGGACATAGCCGGTGTGGTTTCGCGCTGGACAGGTATCCCGGTATCAAAAATGATCCAGAGTGAGCGCGAGAAATTATTGAGCCTGGAAGATGAATTGCACAAGCGTGTAGCCGGTCAGCATGAAGCTATCGAGGCTATCAGCGATGCAATACGCCGCAGCCGCGCAGGTTTGCAGGATAAACGTAAACCAATTGGGTCCTTCATATTTTTGGGTACAACGGGTGTTGGTAAAACAGAGTTGGCTAAAGCCTTAGCAGAATACCTGTTTAACGACGAGCACGCTATGGTACGTATTGACATGAGCGAGTACCAGGAACGCCACGCGGTATCACGATTGATAGGAGCGCCTCCGGGTTATGTAGGCTATGATGAAGGCGGCCAATTAACGGAGGCCGTTCGCCGCAGACCATACAGTGTTATCCTGCTGGATGAGATCGAAAAAGCGCATCCGGATGTGTTTAATATTTTGCTACAGGTTTTAGATGATGGCCGTTTAACAGATAACAAAGGCCGATTGGTAAACTTTAAAAACACCATCATCATCATGACATCAAACATTGGCTCAAACATTATCCAGGAAAACTTCCAGGATTTTGAGGAAAGCGATAAAGATGAGGTAATAGCTAAAACCAAGGGCCAGTTGTTTGATGTGTTAAGACAAACCATCCGCCCAGAGTTTTTGAACAGGATTGATGAGATCATTATGTTTACGCCGCTTAGCCGTAATGAGATAGGGGATATTGTGAAGTTACAATTCAGAGGTGTACAGCAAACCCTTGCCGAAATGGGTGTGGCGATAGAAGCATCTGACGAAGCATTAGATTGGCTTGCCCAGCTGGGTTACGACCCTCAATTTGGTGCACGCCCGTTAAAACGTGTTATTCAGAAAAGGATACTGAACGAATTATCTAAGCAGATCCTCGCCGGCAAAGTAGACAAAGACAGTAAGATCAAACTGGATATGTTTGATAATCAGTTTGTGTTTTTGAATACGAATGAGAATTAACATCACATAGCGATGGGTTTGAAACCCATCGCTATTGATAACGAGAAAAGCGAACCAATCGGTTCGCTTTTCGCATTTTAATGGGTGTCACCCTGAGGCACTCGAAGGGTGCGCGTAGGGCCTTTGCCCACATGCTTCGAGTGCCTCAGCATGACAGCCGCCGCTCATCACTTTTTGTTGTTCTTGATTATCTCCCTTGCAAATTCATCCGTCCGCATAAAACCATAACCTTTAGCCTGCGCCCATTTAATAAATGCTTTTATCTTAGCCACATATGCATCACCGGAATTTTTACTCACATAACCTGGGAAACCAAAACGCTTCTGTTTTAAATCGGTAAACTCCCAGGGGTGGAAGTATAAATTCAGGTAACCATCTTTACGATGCGCGGCGGCACTCATAAACTTGATCATCGACAGACCCACATTATGAAATGTCAGCCAAAACAACGGGAAACGCACCAATGGCGATACCGAAGCTGGGATCTGCAACACATCATGATCAAAGAACCATTTACGCGGTTTCTTTAGGTTATTGTAACGGCCCGGTATAAAGGTCGGATTCATTGAAGTATTATAAGCGTATCCCGCTTTGGCTATTTCGCCCTCATCCACCGGCATCATTCTCGCCATGCGGAAACCCGTAACAGGTGTGCCAGATACTTCCTCTAAAGCTAACTTTGATTGGAGTAAATGCTCTACTTTAAAATCAGAATGATAATACCCGTGCGATGCGATTTCGTGGCCATCGGAAACCATTTTAGCGATGATGTCCGGCTTGTGGTTAGCGTAATTAGCGGTACAAAAAAAGGTAGCTTTTATGCCACACTCTTTTAGCAGCGTCAATATCTTTAAAGTACCATCAGTTGAAATTGATAATTGCTCGTCGAAAGCCAAATCCTTGCCATACTCCAAAGGCATGTCAAACTCTTCAACATCAAAACCTAACAATATCATTTCCTTGCGCGTGGTAAGTTGGTTGAACGGATAATGTAATTAGGGCGATGCTTGGTTTGCATAAATATTTTACCCAGATATGAGCCTATAATGCCTAATACCATAAGCTGTAAACCGCCGAAAAATGCCACAGTAGCAATTAATGATGCCCAGCCTGAAAGGTCATCAAATCCGTAGTATACACTAATTAGAATGTACGGAATATATAAAAGCGCAGCGCACGAAAAGAAAATACCCAAACCCGTTGCGATATACAATGGCTTTACACTAAACGCCATGATACTGCCGACTGCCAGTTTAACTAATTTCCAAAACGAATAGCTGGCTTCGCCGGTATGGCGTGCGGCAGGCGTGTAGGGTATCCCCATTTGCAAAAAGCCCACCCATTTAACCATCCCACGGAAAAATATCTCGTACTCGTTGATCTGTTTCAACTCGTAAACCACTTTTTCATCCAGCAAGCGAAAATCAGATATACCATTCTCTAACGTGATGTCAGATATAGCGTTAATGAACTTGTAAAATTTCTTAGACGCATACTTTTGAAAGCGGCTAACATGTGGGTTAGCGTCTTTGCGATAAGTGTAAACAATATCGTAACCCTCCTCCCAATACTTTAACATCTGTGGTAATAGGTGGGGGGGATGCTGCAAATCGGCGTCCATCGTGATGATGGCATCACCTTTGGCCAGATCTATACCGGCTTTAAGGGCGTAGTCTTTACCAAAGTTTTTTGACAGGTCGATATAGAATACGTTAGGACGCGTTTCGGCTTGGGCCTTAAGCTCGGCCAGCGTGTTATCCTTGCTA
This sequence comes from Bacteroidota bacterium, assembly GCA_040386815.1. GTDB lineage: Bacteria > Bacteroidota > Bacteroidia > Sphingobacteriales > Sphingobacteriaceae > Mucilaginibacter. Next base: position 16,347 of record JAZKET010000040.1, read on the forward strand.
CCATCATTTACAAAAATGTACTCAAAATCATAGCCGGTTTCTGTGAGCGATTTATCAAGCTCGGCAACCAAATGGCTGATGTTCTTTTCTTCGTTAAAAGCCGGGATAACTATTGATAATTTCTTCATGCAGCAACCGCTTTTAAATCTTTATCTGTAAACTTTCTGAACAGGGTTTCATAAACTATTTTAAGCCATATTAAAAAGCATGGCAACGCTTTTAAAGCGTACGGATCAACATAATGCTCCTTCAAATATCTTGGAAATAGGTCGGACGGTGACAAACTGGTCAATATCAACGCGAAGATCAATAAACCAACATCTAATTTTGAAACTGGCCGCTCGCTATTAATATACCAGATAGCCACGCCAACAAAAGCAATGATGTAAGTAGGCGACTCAGACCCGGTACTAAATATCACCGGAAAAATTAATGTCGACGCTACAATTAGTAACTGGAAATTAAGATTTTTAAACAGACTGATACGCAGGTATGATAAACCAAACAAAACCACACCCGGCAACAACACCAACAGGTTTGACAGGTTTGGTAAAGCTATTTTACGCACCATACCCATTACAGACACATCTTCACGGGTTGAAGCGATGTTGTCTACGTTTTTATGCACAAGGTCAGCATACCAGTCGTGATAAGTTTGGATGATGAATGTTGGCGACGATAATGCCATGGGCAACACAAACAATATTATCGACCAGAATATAAATGAGCCAACCAGCTTGATCTTATTATTTGAAAAGAAGAAGAAAGCCAGGCCTACAATGCCATACAGCTTAATAAATGTGCCAAGGGCTATCATTAAAGCTGCCCAAAAATCTTGTTCTTTTTTAATGAATGTAAAACTCAGGATGATCAAAGCTGCTATCAGCGGATTGATTTGCACGTTAGCCGCAGATGTCATCAACTCATGTGCGCAAAGCAAAAGGATAATGAGGTAATGGTTTTCTTTTATGGGTAATTGCTTTATAGCAAATAATAACAATGCAGCGGTAAACATCACCCATAAAACTACGCCTACAGCATCGGGCATTAAAGCGAATGGGGCAATGATGTATGAAAATATTGGCCCGTAATGGTTCAGATCAAAATAATGCGCCGGGTCATGCAGGTAAAGATTGCGCTGCTCCAGTACGTGGATGAAATTATACTTGTAAACAAAGTAGTTGTTGTGGATATGGCTATGGCCCAACACCACACTTTTACCTACCGCAAACAAGCTTAAGCCAAACCAAAAAATATATACAAAAGGTTTACTTGTAAAAAAAGCGGCAAGTTTATGCATTACACAAGGGGCGTTTTTGGTTGGCAAAAATAGGTAAAAAAAGTAAAACTTAGCTAACACAGCGGCTGACGCAGGGAAGGAGTAACAAAAAAGGGTTCTGCAAAAAGCAGAACCCTTTAACATCATACTGAAATATGTTGTTATGCCGTAGCTAAACTGACCCCTGTTAGCTGGTCGGCAAAAGCAATAAATGCTTTATCTGACGATATACGTGATTCATTTTCTATCAGTTTTTGCAGATTTACTTTTCCGATAACGTATTTATAGGTACCAGAATAATAGCGCTCTTTGATCTCTTTAAAGTCTAACAGCTCTACCAAATCCTCGTTGTCATAACGGAGGTAAATGCATAATTCAATATCATTGGTAAAGTTAAGGCCTGTAGCACCTTTAATTTTCTTATACTCGTATTGATAATCGTAACGCAGGGCAGCAATGTCTGACAATACCGCCGAACCGGTTGGGTGACCACCAGCGCCTTTGCCGAAGAAAAATTGCTGATCGGCAAAAGCAGCTTGTACGGTTACACCATTATATTCATACTCAACATTATATAAAAACTCGCTTTCGGTAACAAATTTTGGCAATACAAACAGCGTTACGTGTTCATCGTCCAGCTCTTTAGCAACCGGTACCAGTTTAATTTTCAGGTTCTTTTCGCGGGCGTATTGGATATCGCTGGCTCCTAAATTCTGAATACCTAAGTTGAAAACTTTATCCGGATCAATTACCACGCCGTAAGCATGCGCGGCAGCAATGATCAGTTTATATTTTGAATCAAAACCACCAACGTCGCTAATAGGATCAGTTTCTGCAAAACCAAGATCTTGTGCTTGTTTCAAAGCCGAATCGTAATCAAGTCCCTCTAAAAAGCCTTTTGAAAGTATATAGTTTGATGAACCATTAAAGATACCACTGATAGAGTGCAGTAACTCATTATCATAATACTCCTCAAGGTTACGGATGATAGGGATACTACCACAAACCGCGCCCTCATACAATAAAGACGTACCATACTCGGTTTGCAAAGCAATAAGCTCGTCCAAATATTTGGCTATCATTTTCTTACTTGCCGATACAACGTTTTTACCGGTTTTAAGTGCTGTAGAAACAATTTCGTAAGCGGCTTCGGTATCATTTATCAACTCGATGATGGTATTGATCTCGGGGTTGTTTAATAGCTCGTCTTTATCAGTAGTAAAATAATGCTCAGGTAGTGAACGTTTTTTGCTGGCATCTTTAATAGCTATTTTCTTTATTTCTATGTTCAGGTTTTTAGTTCTGACGATATCGTATAGTCCCTGGCCTACAACGCCGAAGCCAAACAGGCCGATATTTAGTTTTTTACTCATTCTGCGATTTTGTATTTAGATAGTACTCGTTCTCTAACCTCTGAGGTAAGAAATTTTTTTATAATTTTTGTTAATGCTTCTGTCTCTATCAAAAAGCCATCGTGTCCGTAGTACGAGTCGAATTCGGCATACTCGGCATCTATAATATTTTCAGCTAAATACTTTTGCTCTTCCACCGGAAAAAGCAAGTCTGAATCAATGGCGATAACCAAAGTACGCGCGGTAATTTTACTCAGCGCGCTCTCAATACTCTCTCTATTACGGCCCACATTGTGCGAGTCCATTGATTTGGTTAAATACCAATAACTGTAAGCGTTAAAACGTTTAACCAACTTATCGCCCTGGTAATTTTGATAGCTTGAGGCTTTGTAGTTGTCAACCACATTCTCATTATCTTCGTGCTGGCTAATGCCATAAGTTTTATAACCTCGGTAAGATAGTAGCGCCATAGCGCGTGCGGCTTTTAAACCATTTGCGCCACCGGTAGGACTACCTAATTCAAAAGTAGGATCAGCTAGTATGGCTAACCGTTGCGACTCATTGAAAGCAATACCCCAGGGTGAATGCTTGGCGTTTGAGGCGATCAAAATAAGGTTTTTTATAAAATCAGGTTCCATAATCGCCCACTCAGATGCCTGCTGGCCACCTAATGAACCACCTATTAAAGTATGGATATTGTCTATTTCTAAATGTTTGGCTAGCAATTGCTGTGCCTTAACCATATCGCGCGTAGTAACCTGCGGAAAGGTTAAATAGTAAGGCTGGCCGCTTGCAGGGTTAATACTCAACGGACCGCTTGAACCATAAGCAGAGCCCAGCATATTTACACAAATGATATAATGGTCTTCTGGGTTAAAATAGTATCCCGTGCCAAATAAACCTTTCCACCAATCCAGCACATCAGAGTTTGCGGTAAACGCGTGGCATACCCAAACTACGTTGTCTTTATTGGCGTTGAGCTTACCAAAAGTATGGTAGCCCAATTCCAGCCCGGGCAAAACAGCGCCCGACTCAAGCTCAAAAGGTTTATTGTATGTATATAATTGTGTACTCATGTATTTGGTTTGATAGTTCAATGCTCCTAAACGATATGGTTGTCGTTAGTTTTACGTGTTTTCGGTAAGCGAACAGACGTGTTTAGCAATAGCGTTGCATGCAATACATAGAAATGCAAGCAGAAACAGGGCCTTGAGCGGCTTTAACAGAACTTTTTAAACTGGTGGTGTTTTTTAAATTTTCCATGTTGTTAATTTATATTTCCCGGGATATTTACCGGGCCAGGAATTGGCACCTTCTCTAACCTTAGAGGGTTGCCAGCGGGTCATTGAGCCTGATCTCTCGCCGCTTCTTTATAAATCAAAACCTAACAGAAGAGAGGCATTGATCATCGGTATTGCTACCGTTTATGGCTGCAAATAAAGGGGATAATTTTTAAAATGACAAATTTATTTTAAAGGTTAAAGGTAAAAGCCGAAAGGTAAAAGATTTTTCAAGCACCCTTTTACCTTTAACCTTTTGCCTTTTACCTTAAGAAAGCGCCTGTTCTAAATCAGCAATTAAATCATCAATATGCTCTAATCCTACAGAAACCCTTAATAAGTTAAGTGGTGTTTTGGTGTCGGGGCCTTCAACTGTGGCACGATGTTCTATCAAACTCTCTATACCACCCAGACTGGTTGCCTTTGTAAATAAATTAAGCTTATTGATAACACGGTGCGCTTCGTCGCGGCCACCTTTCAAACAAAACGATAATACCCCTCCAAAGCTACTCATCTGTTGCTTGGCTATATCATGATTAGGGTGCGATGGCAAACCGGGGTAGAGTACTTGCTCTACAGCCGGATGGGCGTCTAAAAACTCAGCCAATAGCTGCGCGTTTTGTACATGCCCCTTTACACGGTACGGCAAGGTTTTAATACTGCGCACCAGGTAATAACAATCCATAGGCGAGGGGATAGCACCGCCCATTTCCTGCACCTGGCGTATCTTTTGCCACCAGTCATTTTTATCAGCAGTAATTAACGCGCCGCCCATCAGGTCGCTATGACCACCGAAATATTTGGTGGTAGAGTGCATTACCAAATCGGCGCCTATTGCTAAGGGTTGCTGGCATATCGGCGTAGCAAATGTATTATCGCACACTACTTTTAGGTTATGTTTTTTTGCTATCGCGATGATCTTTTTAAGATCTGTGACCTTCAATAGAGGATTGGACGGCGTCTCAATCCATATTAAGCCGGTGTTGGGTTTGATGTGCGCATTTAATATATCCGCATTGTCAATATCAATAAAATCAAACTCTAATATGCCGGCAAACAATTGCTTTAATTGGTTACGTAAACCATGGTACATGTCATCAGGCGCAATAATGTGAGTGCCTGGCGGCAGCGACTGAAAAACAGCCATACCAGCAGCATTTCCTGATGAAAACGCGGCAGCATCAACACCACCCTCTAACGCGGCAAGCACATGCTCTAAAGATCTGCGGTTGGGGTTGGCAGATCGGCTGTAGATATATCCCTCCCTAAAACTTTCATCCTCCATGCGCTCAAACGTAGTTGACATGGTTATGGGTTGAATAACCGCACCGGTTGTTTGGTCGGTATTGTTACCCGCGTGTATGGCGATGGTTTCTGTTTTCATCATAGTTCAAATTACCGCATTTATTAATAAATAACAGTTTAAGTTTTTTACTTTTACGTAATCAAACCTATAAGCATTGTAATTATCTATGAAAAAAACTGCATTATTTATCGCAACCCTATTTGCATTTTTTGCAACATCATGCAAAAAAGAAGTTTATAAAACCGAATTTGAAGCCAGCTTACAAACCTGGCAAACGTTTAAGGCCAGCGCTGATAACTCTTACGTTTACAGCACTAAAGCGCCGAATTGGATAGACGATTCTACACGCATAACAATAACAAATGGCAAGGTAACTAACCGTGATTATTACAAATTTGACTACGAACCTTCTCAAAACGGCACCCTCCGTCCAAATAAAATTACTGTATTAAAATGGAAAGAAACTACTGCCAATCTTGGATCGCATAAAGAAGGCTTTGATGCTTATACTATGGATCAGGTTTATGATCGTGCAAAGAATTATTGGTTGCCGGTCGATAGTAAAAAATACAACATACGTTTCGAAACTAATAATGCTGGGATCATATCATGGGTTGGGCACGAATTAAAAACTATAGCCGACGGTTTTGATGGTATATACATTACATCCATAACTAAGCTGTAGCGTTTTGGCCCAACAGATATTAAATGTTACGCCACCATTACATTAACATTTCTTATTTTTGCGAAAAGAAATTTTAATGAGCGCTGAGAATAGGTTACAGGTATTATTGCAAGACGCGGGTTTAGCTGCTGATTTAAAACAGATTGCCGAAAAAGTACTCAATAATCAACGTATAACTTTCGACGAAGGTGTCTTACTTTATGAGAAAGGTGAACTTGGGTACCTGGGCATATTAGCTAACTACATCCGTGAAAAGCGCCATGGCGATAAAACCTATTTCAACCGGAACTTCCACATCGAACCTACCAACCTTTGTGTTTACGATTGTAAATTCTGCTCATACTCGCGTTTGTTAAAGCAAAAGGCCGAAGGCTGGGAGTATACTATGGACGAAATGTTCGATATCGTAACAAAATATGATAACGAACCGGTTACCGAAGTACACATAGTTGGTGGTGTGTTACCACAATATGATGTGCCTTTTTATGCTGAGTTATTCAGCCGTATAAAAGCGCATCGGCCAGATCTGCATGTTAAGGCCTTAACGCCGGTTGAGTACCATTACATTTTCAAAAAAGCTAAAATTGATTACGCTACCGGTATGAAGATGATGAAAGATGCTGGTCTTGAGTCTATCCCCGGTGGCGGCGCAGAGATCTTTGATCCTGAGATCAGGGATCAGATAGCTAAAGATAAATGTACCGGCGACCAATGGCTGGCCATACACGAAGAATGGCATAAACTGGGCATGCGCTCAAACGCTACCATGCTTTACGGCCATATAGAACAATACAGACATCGTATTGACCACATGGAACAACTGCGTCAATTGCAAGATAGGACAGGGGGATTTCAAACCTTTATTCCGTTAAAATTCCGTAATAAAGATAACCAGATGTCAAATGTACCTGAGGTGCCGGTAATTGAGGATCTGCGCAATTACGCCATATCGCGCATCTATCTGGATAATTTTGATCATATAAAAGCCTATTGGGCAATGATAAGCCGCGACACCGCGCAACTATCATTAAACTTTGGCGTTGATGATATAGACGGTACGCTGGACGATACTACTAAAATATACTCAATGGCGGGCGCCGAAGAGCAAACCCCGGCCATGAGCACGCAGCAACTGGTTGAACTGATAAAACAGGTTGGCCGTTACCCTATTGAGCGCGACACGCTTTATAATGTGGTGACCGACTACAATGATTACCAGTTTACAGAAACACCCAAACCGCAGTATTATAAGCTGCCGGTTATAAATTAGTCATTATATCATTGAGTTATTGCGTCATTTTGATGACTATGATAATGACTCAATGACCCAATGACCCAATGACAAAATAAATGAAAACGCTATACATCGTCCGCCACGGACAGACTGATCTGAATAAACAAGGCATAGTGCAGGGCCGGGGTAAAAACACCGACCTTAACGATGAGGGCCGCAAACAGGCAAACCAGTTTTTTGAAGCCTATAAAGGTGTTGCGTTCGATAAGATCTATATATCAGAACTCAAACGTACACAGCAAAGCATCCAACAATTTATTGACTTGGGTATTCCGTACCAGAAACTATCCGGGCTTGATGAATTAGCCTGGGGTATTTATGAGGGAGCCGAAAGCACCCCAGATACTAAAGCGGCCTTTTTACAATTAATGCGCGATTGGGTAGGCGGAAATCTGGATAGTAAGTTTGATAACGGCGAAAGCCCCAACGAAGTAAGGTTAAGGCAGATAGAAGCCCTGCAAATTATTATGAGCCATACCGAAGAGCAGCAGGTTTTGATCTGTATGCACGGCAGGGCCATGCGTTTGTTATTATGCATACTTACCGGCAAGCCACTTACCGAAATGGATACCTTTCCGCACCAAAACCTGGTGTTATATAAAGTAACATTTGACGGCGAACATTATGCCATTGAGAGTTTCAATAACGCCGACCATTTAAAACACGACTAAACACCTACTGTGGATAAGATCAGGATATCAGCTGTAAGCTACACCAATACCAAACCCTTTATATACGGCTTAGAACATACAGACATCATCAATAAAATTGATTTGAGCCTGGATATGCCCGCAGACTGCGCCCAAAAGCTGATTGATGATAAGGTTGATATTGGTTTGATACCGGTTGCCGCAACTTTAAGCCTGCCACATTGGGAAATTGTATCTGACTATTGTATTGGGGCAATAGGCGCTGTAAACTCGGTATTTATATTTAGTAATCGCCCTATTAGCGAGGTTACACATTTACAGCTTGATCCGCAATCGCGCTCATCAAATAACCTGGCAAGGGTGTTGATTAAAAATTTCTGGAAGATCAGCCCCGAACTGATCGTTGACGCGGCCGATTATACCACCAGCCCATACCCAACTACTGCCTTTGTACAAATAGGCGACCGTACCTTTGGCAAAAAAGACCAGTTTAAGTACGTGTATGACCTTGCCGAAGAATGGCATAAGTTTACCAGCCTGCCGTTTGTATTTGCCGCCTGGATAGCTAATAAGCCCATACCAGCCAATTTTATTGCAGAGTTTAACATTTCCCTCAAAAAAGGTTTAGACAACCGCGCAGAATTGCTTAAAACCCTGCCAACACACCCCGACTTTGATCTGGAAGATTACCTGATGCACAAACTCGACTTCGAGCTGACTGACGATAAGCATAAGGCTCTCCATCTTTTCCTTGACTACATAAAGGCGTTGTAATACACAACCTCCATTTACACGAATTGTCATCTCAACGATAGGAGAGATCTATACACGGATAGGTAGCCCATCATGCCTGCTTTGCTGCACATCTCATTTACAACACTCATAACTTTGGGCTTAAAAGCTTAATAACCTAATAACAGGTCGCTCCTATGTAGCGTTAAATTATTAATTACTAAAGCTATAAACAGGATATCCCTACTGGATAACAACTTGCTTATGGGAAACCTATAAAAAACAAACCCTTAGTTTATTTAAGCTATAACAGATTGCTTTTGCCTAACTATTTATTATCCCGTAGGGATATCCTGTTTATAGAAAAAATAAAAGAACCATCGCGCTCCATAGGAGCGTCCTGTCTAACCTACGTTTACTTTCAGATAAGGGCTGTCAAACACACCCCACCTTTGTGTAACAAATACATAGCATCAACAAAATTTATAAGGGTTTAATAATCAGCTATGTAACAAACAAGATATACAATAAACCATGATTAAACCATGGTACCTCAATTGTATCTATGCTATAAAACAACACAATATTTAAAGTTTGTTATGGCAATCGGTTTAAAAAATATCAGCACACAAAAAAGCATTAACCAGCGTCGGGTTGTAAGCGCCGCGGTTGGTTGTTTTACTGCCGATATAAAAAACTTGCCGCCATGGCCGGCCGTGATCACAAAATAAATACCCGCAGCGGGTGCCTGAAAGCGCTGCAAATTGTTCTTTATCATCGTCACATTTGTGTAAAAACGCCGTTACAACACAAATTTGGCCCTTTTGGGGGAAATAAAACACCCACTTATTGTACAAAATACACTAACTAAATTAACGATATTGTATAAAGTACACTAAGTAAATTAAAAAAATTATAATTTGATATTAAAATATGATACAAATTATAAAAAACTCACAAAAATTGTCACTTATTAGCGAAAAAGATAAAACGGACTTACCTTTGTTGCCAATAATTAAAAAGTAAAAATACTATGAAAAAGTTCATTCTTTCTGCAGTTATAGCAACCACAATCAGTATCACTGCATTTGCCGATGGCATTAAAAAATCATCTACCGATAACGGTGAAGAAAATGTATCATACACCGCGCTTACTCAATTCAAATCTGATTTCGAAAACGTAAGTAATGTAAACTGGTCGGTATCAAAAACCAGCCAAAAAGCTACGTTCACTCAAAACAATACTACTTACACCGCATATTATGACGCGGTAGGCGAATACTGGGGTCTTGCTCACGATGTTACTTTAAATAACGTTGAGAAAGCAGTTAAAACTGGTTTAGCTAAAAACTACGCAGGTTATGACGTTCAAAGCATTACCAGATTTGATTCTCAAAACGAAGATCCGGCTGTATACTTTATCAACGTAAAAAACGCAGCACAAACACTTGTTTTAACTGTAACCGCTTATAACGGCGAAGTAAAAAACATCGAAAAAATATAATAAGTTTCTTTTAGTTTAGTTTAGTTTAATCAGGCCCACGCTTTTAGCGTGGGCCTTTTTTGTGCATTTAACTTAAATTATGTAATGTCTATGTAAATAGTAGATTATTTTTAATTGCGCTATTGATTTTTAAAACAATCGGCGTAACTTTAAAAATAAATACAAAAAAAACATTTGCATTATGAGTTTAAGATTAGGCGATAAAGCCCCAAATTTCACAGCAGACACCTCTTTAGGAGAGATAACACTATATGACTACCTTGGCGAAGGCTGGGGTGTATTATTTTCGCACCCGGCAGATTACACGCCGGTTTGTACCACAGAGCTTGGCCGCACAGCAGCTTTAAAAGACGAGTTTGCAAAACGCAACACCAAAGTATTGGCGCTAAGCGTTGACTCGGCCGAATCGCATCGCAGCTGGATCAAAGACATCAACGAAACACAGAACGTTGAAGTTGAGTTTCCGATTGTAGCAGACGAGGACCGTAAAATAGCAGAGGCTTATGACATGATCCATCCAAATGCTTCGGTTAACGCTACCGTACGTTCGTTGTTTATTATTGGCCCCGATAAAGCCATTAAATTAATCATCACCTATCCGGCATCAACAGGCCGTAATTTCCAGGAAGTACTGCGCGTGCTTGATTCTCTGCAACTTACTGCTTACCACAGCGTAGCTACGCCGGCCGACTGGAAAGACGGCGATGATGTAGTAGTTGTACCGGCTATAAAGACAGAAGATATCCCTGCAAAATTTCCGAAAGGTTTTACAGAGGTTAAGCCATACTTACGCCTTACACCGCAACCTAACAAATAATTTTATTTGGATATTTAAATAATTTTATATATTTGGTGAAGCAGGGTGTATTTTATTCCGCTGATTATTAATGCCATTTTACTATTCAGACCGGTTTATCGTATACTATAACACAATTATTAATACTTATTATTATTATGAAAACTGGAAAAGTAAAATGGTTTAACACACAAAAAGGCTTCGGCTTTATCGTTACTGAAGAAGGTAAAGATCTTTTTGTACACTTTAAAGATGTACAAGGTGGCGTAAATGCTATCAAAGACAACGATAGCGTTGAGTACGATGTGGAAGAAGGCAGAAAAGGCTTACAGGCAGTAAATGTAAAAAAAGTATAATTTACTAAACTGAACTAAAAACTAAAAGAACCTCTGTACATGCAGAGGTTTTTTTTTGCTAAAAAATTTAAAAATCTGCCTAATTAAATTACTTTAGGCCTACCATTTATTTAATACCCTTTTTTGATATTTTTTTTATGACCAATACCGTATCGCCCAAAGCCAAACGCAATGCATTTTTCCTGGTAATTGTTGCTTCATTGGGCTATTTTGTTGATATATATGACCTTGTGATATTTTCCATCGTTCGCGTACGCAGTTTGCAGGACATTGGTGTAGCTGCCGCTGATATTGAAAAACAAGGCGAGTATGTGATCAATATGCAAATGGGCGGCTTGCTGCTTGGGGGTATTATTTGGGGCGTTATGGGCGATAAGCTGGGCCGTATCAAAGTATTATTTGGGTCCATATTTTTATACTCTGTAGGTAATATCATTAACGGCTTTGTAAAAGATGTTGATAGCTACGCGATGATTCGTTTTGTAACAGGTATTGGTTTGGCCGGCGAATTAGGCGCAGGCATTACATTAGTTAGCGAAACTTTGAGCAAAGAGCGTAGGGGATACGGTACCACTATTGTAGCTATGATAGGCCTTTTAGGCGCGGTAGCCGCTGCCTTTGTTGGCAAATACGACTGGAAAACCGCATATTTTGTAGGCGGAGGTTTAGGTATATTACTGTTGCTGCTACGCATGGGCACGTTCGAATCAGGTATGTTTCAAAACATTCATGATAAGGATGTATCAAAAGGCAACATCATGATGTTGTTTAATAACCGTAAACGTTTCTTAAAATATTTATACTGCATCCTTATCGGTGCGCCGTTGTGGTACGTAGTAGGGGTTTTGGTTACCAAAGCACCAGAGTTTGGCAAAGCGCTTGGCGCACCGGTAACACTTAGCGCCGGCGATGGTATTATGTATACTTACATCGGTATTTCGGTAGGTGGCGTTTTTGCCGGTTTATTGGCACAATATAGCCGCTCGCGTAAAAACACCATGTTTATATTCTTGCTGCTGTCGTTAATTAGTGTGATGTTTTATTTGAGCAGCAAAGGCATTACCACGTCGCAATTTACCTGGCTGGCTTTCTTTATGGGCTTTGCGGTAGGCTACTGGGCGACGTTTGTTACTATTGCATCAGAACAGTTTGGCACCAATATAAGGTCGACCGTTACTACCACGGCGCCAAACTTTGTGCGTGGCTCACTGATACCTATCAACTTTGCATTTACAGCATTGATGGCCCAGTTTGGCCGTATCACCGCCGGTTATTTTATGATGATACTGTTAACCGGTATTGCACTGTTTGCTGTAAGCCAATTGCAGGAAACTTTTGAAAAGGATCTGGATTATGTGGAGGATGAAGAATTAAATATGACGACGTAGTTAGCAATTAGTTAATGGTGATTAGTTAACGTTTTTTAAATGAAGACTTTCCTTAAAATCATTTTATTGGTTTTTATAGTTTCCAGAGCATCAGCACAGGATACCCCCACGGAGGAAGTGCTATCCAAAGAAGCCTGGAAGCATGTTGGCAGTACCGTAATTGTTTACGACTATGATTATCAATACGAATACCGGCCCAATAAACAATATCCAGATTCGGCCATGGTAATTATACACTTGGGCAAGCCTTCACAATTTACACTGATTACCCACAAACTCAATCTGAAAGACAAGCTTCAACGCAAGATAGCCGATGAGTTTAAAAAAATATCCGGAAAAGAGGTTTCTAATAAACCACCGCGCGGCAGTTCAATTGGCGGGTACGGTAAAGTATTTGTATATGAAGGCCGGCCAGCCATGATCATTTCGCCAGATAATTTTGTGATACGCGAACCGGTTGACTAATGATATTGGCATAATTTTGCCGTTGCACTGGGCTTGAAACCCACCGCTATTCAGGTTCCAAGCCTCAATAACAACTCATAAATCAACCTTCCCAACTTAATTAAGCAATTGTTACCTTTGCGCCCAATGATCACTAAGGAACAAATAGCTGCCGACTACCAGCAGATACAGGACGAGATATGTCAAGCTTTAGAAACCCTTGATGGTAAAGCCAAATTTGAGCAGGAATTGTGGGAGCGCGATGGCGGTGGCGGAGGCCGTACCCGGGTTATTCAGGATGGCAGTATATTCGAGAAAGGCGGCGTAAACTTTTCGGCTGTGGGTGGCCAATTGCCCGAAGCAGTTAAGAAAGGTCTAAAAATCGATAGCGATGATTTCTTTGCTACCGGTGTGTCTATCGTGATACATCCTAACCACCCGTTGGTGCCTATTATCCACATGAATATCCGGTATTTTGAACTGCCATCGACCTTTGGCGACGGTAAAGAGCCGGTACGCTGGTTTGGAGGGGGTATTGACCTTACACCGCATTACATTTATGATGAAGACGCTAAATACTTCCACAATGGCCTGAAAGCCGTGTGCGACCGTTTTAACGCCGAATTTTATACCCGATTTAAAAAATGGGCCGATGATTATTTCTTTATCAAACACCGTGACGAGACACGAGGTATTGGCGGTATTTTTTATGATCGTTTAACCGCCAGCGATGATATGAGCTGGGAGCAGATCTTTGAATTTTCAAAAGCCCTGGGCCGCTCATTCGCGCCCATATATTCAGAATTGGTAAATCGCCATAAAAATGAAACTTTTACCGCCAACCAGCAGCAATGGCAATACCTGCGCCGCAGCCGTTATGCCGAGTTTAATTTGGTATATGATGCCGGTACAAAGTTTGGCTTAGAAACTAACGGACGGATTGAATCTATACTGATGAGCCTGCCGCCAACCGCCAAATGGATATACAACTTTCAACCAACGGCCGGGGGCGAAGAGGAGCGTACCTTATCATTACTTAAAAAAGGAATTAATTGGGTTTAAAATGTACAAGCCAATAGCATTTTTGATAGTACTGGCCACTATAGCCTTCAAAGCCGACGAACCACCGACACTAAAAGGTACCTGGCAATATTGCGGCGGTATAGTTAACGGCAAAGTATCGCCTGCCCCAACAGCCTATGATCAGCATCGCCGGTATACTAAAAACAGTTTCCAGGCTTTTGCTATTGAGAAGGGGCAACCCGACCTGAAATACGAAAGCGGCAATTACGCCCTTACCGCCGATACCTGCGCAGAAACCCAAACCTACTGCCTGCAATCGCAAGATTTGATTTATGTTACTGTGAAATATCATTACCTGATACGAAACGATACATTGATATTGAACGGCAAACTGCCTAACGGGGCTGTTATTGAGGATTATTGGAAGAAAATTAGATAAGAAGTTCCGATTAGTTAAAAACGATTATAAACCAACTCCTTAAAACAAAACGATGGTAATCAAACTAAATCATGCCCTATTTGCGGCTACAATTTTGTTACTATGTTCCTGCAAAACTTATTACATTCCTGTCGACAGCTTCAGGCAACAGTTTAAAGGATTGGAACGCTCTAAATATGTAACCACACAAACCCCTCTGGGCAGCAAACAGAGTTATGATACATATCCAATCGCCTTCATCAAGTGTATCGATAAAAACGGATCAGAAACGGCGTTAAAAAACGGACCTTCAATTGAAATTAGATTTACCACTAACGACAACAAAAAGACGGTATTTTATTTTGACTTAATGTCAATTTATCAAGACACAGTGTTAGGGGTTAAATCGAGGTTTGTACCTAACATAAAAGAAAAAATTTCACTTACTAACGTTAAGAGTATTGAGGTGCAGGATGGTAAGAAAAAGTTCAAATATTTGTAAAAAATTTCAATACCGTTGCCACTCGCAATAGTCGTTAAAAAGTTGCAGATATAGCATTTTGGGTTTACTTCCCAACCACCCTCACCACATCACCAAACACCGGCCGCTTAGGCTGATAATTACGATCAAACAATAAGGGATAATTAGTGCGGCCCTTAATTGGGTATCCATTTAACCACGAGTCGCCATCTGTAAGGCCCCAAAAAGTTACGCGGGCAATTTTATCACGATGTTTATGAAACATGGCAAATAGCGTACTGTACTTATGGGCCAATTTACGGGCCGTGGTGTCTGGCAGGCCTTTTACATAGGGATTCCATTTTTCGTCGTAAGCCAATGTGGCCGATACTTCGGCAGTTAATTGCCCGGCCGGCTTTGGTAATACATTTACATCCAGCTCAGTAATACTAACCGGGTAGCCTGTACTCGCCAGATCTAACACAGCGGCTTCTACCTCGGCAACGGTTGGGGTTTGCAGATAATAATGCCCCTGCTCGCCCACACCTTTTAAGGGGATATTTTTCTCTTTTAGTTTCTTAAGCAGCCTAACAACAGCGGCGCGCTTGGCCGGTTTAAACAGGTTATAATCGTTATAGTAAAGTTCGGCAGATGGGTCGGCCTCATGCGCGTATTCATAGGCTTTCTCAATAAAATCCTCACCGATGATCTCGTGCCATTTTGACTTTCTGTAGGTACCGTCCTCATTAAAAGCTTCATTCACCACGTCCCAGCCTTTAATTTTGCCCCTGTAGCGGCCCATTACGGTAGTTATATGGTCTTTCATTACGTGTAGCATCTCGTCCCGGTTTAGCTGTTCGCCTTTTTCATTAACAGAGATCCATGGGTCGGTATGCGAATGCCAGATCAACGTGTGACCAACAATGTCTAAACCGTTTTTTACCCCAAACTCCACATACTTATCAGCCACGTCAAAAGTATATTTCCCCCTGGCCGGATGCACAGACCGCCATTTCAAAGCATCCTCTGGGCTGATAGAATTAAATTGCTGCCTGATCAACGCCTGCGCCTTTGGGTCAAGCCCGCTAAACTGCCTGGCATTAAGAGCCACACCTATATCAAAATCATTTTTAAATGCATCCTTTAAAGTAGCATCGGCGAGCCTAAAAGCATAATTTACACTTAATTCAAGGGCGACTATAGCAAAGATTATCCGGCTGATTTTCATACCCTTAAGTTCGCCATTTTTTTGGGTATATCATACGCTGTGGAATACGCGCTAATTGTGGAAAAAAACCACTAAAAAACAGATGCTTGACATGCGGCAAGACACGCTATTTTGTTGGTAAATATGGGATGATAAATGAAGTAATTGTTTAACTTCGCAGGTCATTGTAAAAAGACCTTTTCGGAACTACCGATTATAAAGCAAAATATCTACAAATTAATACCAAATGGCTGAAGGAACAGAGAACGATCCAAACAAAGAAGACAGAATTATTTCTATAAATATTGATGAAGAAATGCGATCGGCTTACATTGATTATTCAATGTCGGTTATCGTATCGCGTGCCCTGCCTGACGTGCGCGACGGTTTAAAACCCGTACACAGGCGCGTGCTTTTTGGCATGCTTGACCTGGGTTTGGCAAGTAACAAACCTTATAAAAAATCTGCCCGTATTGTGGGCGAGGTTATGGGTAAGTATCACCCACACGGCGACTCGTCTGTGTATGATACCATGGTGCGTATGGCGCAGGAGTGGAGCTTACGCTACCCGCTTGTTGAGGGCCAGGGTAACTACGGTTCTATAGATGGTGATAACCCCGCAGCAATGCGTTATACTGAGGCAAGGCTTGAAAAAATTGCCGAAGAGATGTTGGCCGACATTAACAAAGACACCATCGATTTTCAATTAAACTTTGATGACTCTTTGCAAGAGCCGACGGTATTACCGGCTAAGTTTCCTAACCTGTTAGTTAACGGAGCTTCGGGTATTGCGGTAGGTATGGCTACCAATATGGCGCCACATAATTTAAGCGAAGTTGTTGATGCCACCATTGCCTTAATTGATAACCGCGACATTGAGGTTGCCGAGTTAATGACCTATGTAAAAGGCCCCGATTTCCCTACAGGTGGTATCATCTATGGTTACGAAGGCCCGCGCGAAGCGCTTGAAACCGGCCGTGGCCGTGTTGTATTACGCGCCCGTGCAGAAATTGAAACCTATGGTAGCGAACGCGAACGTATCATTGTTACCGAGATACCTTACCAGGTTAACAAAGGCCTGATGATTGAGCGTACCGCCGACCTGGTTAACGAAAAGAAACTGGAAGGCATATCGGCTATCCGAGACGAATCTAACCGTGAAGGTATCCGTATTGTTTATGAGATAAAACGCGAAGCTAATGCTGCTATAGTATTAAATAACTTATTCAAATACACATCGTTACAAACATCCTTTAGTGTAAACAACATTGCGCTGGTACATGGCCGTCCAATGATGCTTAATTTGAAGGATCTGATTCATCATTTTGTTGAACACCGCCACGAAGTAATTGTACGCCGTACCAAATTTGAATTGGCCGAAGCACAAAAACGTGCCCACATACTGGAAGGTTTATTGATAGCTTTAGATCATTTGGATGAAGTTATTAAACTGATTCGCGCATCGCAAACACCTGATGAGGCCCGCGAAGGCTTAATGAGCAAGTTTGGCTTGAGCGATCTGCAGGCACGTGCCATTCTGGACATGACCCTAAGAAGGTTAACTGGACTGGAGCGCGACAAGATCAAAGACGAGTACGAAGCTCTTATGAAATTAATAGATCATTTAAACAGCATCCTGGCTGATGAAGGTTTGCGCATGCAGATCATCAAAGATGAGCTATTAGAGATAAAAGAAAAATACGGTGATGAGCGCAGAACCGAAATGGTTCACTCATCGGCAGAAATGCAAACCGAAGACTTTATTGAGGATGAGAATGTGGTAATTACCATCTCTCGCGAAGGCTACATGAAACGTACTTCGCTGACAGAATACCGCAGACAGGGCAGGGGTGGTAAAGGCTCAATAGGCAGCAATAGTCGCGATGAGGACTTTATAGAGCACTTGCTGATAGCGTCTAACCACAACTATATGCTGTTCTTCACAGAGTCTGGACAATGTTTCTGGCTGCGTGTGTTTGAGATACCTGAAGGCTCGCGTACATCTAAAGGTCGCGCTATCCAAAACATCATCAACATACCAAAAGAAGAAAAGATCAAGGCATACATTAAAGTTGTTAATCTGAAGGATAGAGAATACCTGGAGAACAACTTCATTATTATGTGTACCAAGAAAGGTGTTATCAAGAAAACCTCGCTTGAGGCTTACTCTCGTCCGCGTGCTAATGGTATCAATGCTATTAATGTAAATGATGGCGATTCGTTATTAGAAGCAACCTTAACAACCGGCACAAGCGAAATAGTAATGGCCCTGCAATCAGGCCGCGCTATACGCTTCAATGAAAGTACTGTACGCCCTATGGGCCGTACCGCTACCGGCGTACGTGGTATCAGCTTAGATAGCGACAATGACGAGGTTGTAGGTATGATCAGTATTGATAACCCTGACACTACCGTACTAGTGGTATCAGAAAAAGGTTATGGCAAACGTACTGATATTGACGATTATCGCGTTACTAACAGAGGCGGCAAGGGTGTTAAGACACTTAGTATAACTGAAAAAACCGGAAACCTTGTTGCCATAAAAGGTGTTACTGATGATGAGGATCTGATGATCATCAACAAATCGGGCGTTATTATACGTATAGCCGTTAGCGAATTAAGGGTAATGGGCCGTGCCACACAAGGCGTAAGGCTGATAACCTTAAAAGGTAATGACGAGATTGCGTCGGTAGCAAAAATTGAACATGAGGAAGAAGAAGAAGAGGTAACAGAAGTAGAAGGAGAAAACGAAGGCGAAAAGCCAGCAACTCCTGAAACTGACGCTGCTGAACCGGCTTCTGACGAACCAACTGAATAATTTATGAAGATAGGCCGTAAAATAGTTTTATCGGTTTTATTAATGTCATTTACTGCACCTTTAGCCTTCAGCCAGTCTGAAGTGCTAAAGGTGGTAGTGAATCACCTTGCATATTACAAAGAGCGTAAAGAACTGCGGTTTTTGACCAATGCCAAAAAGTCCATCGACAGTATCATGAAGATAACGATGGATCAGCGTCTGGATACCAATAACCTTGAGAAAAAGGTATATATAGCGGTTATCAATTCGGCCTTATTGTATATTGATTCTACAAACAAAACAGGCCAGCCCGAAAATCTTTTCAGGAAAACCATTGAACAGGTTGATATATTAGATACCCGTAATCGTATTTTTAATTACCAGCCCGAAATGGATTTTG
>JAZKET010000041.1:0-15576 GCA_040386815.1 Bacteroidota bacterium
AGGCGATATGGTAAGATTTAGTTTTGATGCCAGTTCTTTAGTTGTGATCTTGGCGTTGCGCTGCAATTCGCGCAAAATGTTTCTGTCAATTTCGTCTATGGTTTCCATCAGGATAAATTTTCTGCTTACATTAATTAAACGCTGTCTGTAAAAGATATTTTTTATAAAAATAGCATCTTTTGCAGAAAAATTTACCAATACAAGCATCGCAATTAAATAAAAAATCTTTTATACTTAACTTTGACGGGGATACTAATTTAGCAGCAAAGCATGAAATTAAACACACAGTACGAGGAAAAATTTGAGGGCAGGCACATTGCGCCAAGCCAGGCAGACACCGCAGCAATGCTTAAAGCCACCGGCGCGGCAACGCTTGATGAGCTGATTGACCAAACTGTTCCGGCAAAGATCAGGTTGAAAAGCCCGTTGAACCTGCCGGCCGCAAAAAGCGAATACGCTTACCTGAACAACCTTAAACAAACCGCGTCAAAAAACAAAGTTTACCGCAGCTATATTGGCCAGGGGTATTATGATGTTATTGTGCCGGGTGTTATCCAACGTAACATTCTTGAAAACCCGGGATGGTACACGCAGTACACGCCTTACCAGGCAGAGATTGCGCAGGGCCGTTTACAGGCGCTGTTAAATTTCCAGACCATGGTGCTTGACCTTACCGGTATGCAAATTGCCAACGCGTCGCTATTAGACGAGGGTACCGCCGCTGCCGAAGCCATGTTTTTACAATATACCCTGCGTAAAAACGATGCTGCTAAAACCTTCTTTGTATCTGAAGAGGTATTTGCCCAAACCATAGATATTTTAAAAACCCGTGCAGAGCCTTATGGCATTACCCTGCAAATTGGCGACCACAGTACTGTTGAATTAACCGACGATATGTTTGGCGCTATTATACAATATCCTGCCGGCAATGGCCAGGTTTATAACTATGCCGACTTTGTAGCTAAGGGCCACGATAAAGGTATTAAAACCACCGTAGTTGCCGACTTAATGAGCTTAGTACTACTAACGCCTCCGGGCGAGTGGGGTGCTGACATTGTGGTGGGTACCACCCAGCGTTTTGGTGTACCAATGGGCTTTGGCGGTCCGCATGCTGCTTACTTTGCTACTAAAGAAGAATACAAACGCTCTATGCCGGGCCGTATCATCGGTGTAACTATTGATAGCGCAGGCAACTATGCCCTGCGTATGGCTTTGCAAACCCGCGAGCAGCATATCCGCAGAGATAAAGCTACTTCAAACATCTGTACCGCGCAGGCGCTATTGGCTATTATGGCCGGTATGTATGCCGTTTACCATGGCCCGCAAGGCTTAAAGCTGATTGCCGAGCGTATCCACGGTTTATCTATCCTGCTAAGCCAAAGCCTTGAAACTTTAGGTTACAAACAACTAAACGACAGCTATTTTGATACGGTTAAGTTTGATGTTGGCGAATTGGTTGGTGCCATCCACTCTGAAACACTGAACAACGAGCTTAACTTAAACTACAAAGGTTCGGTTATCACTATTTCTGTTGATGAAACCACATCACCGGAAGATATCAAAACCCTGGTACGCATTTTTGCCAAAGTAAAAGGCAAAACTATTAATGATGTTGATTTTGACGGTTTGCAAGCTAATGTTGAAACGGTTATCCCAACCGAATTACAGCGTACATCGGCTTACTTAACGCACTCCATATTTAACTCGCACCATTCAGAACATGAAATGCTGCGTTATATCAAATCTTTAGAGACTAAAGATCTTTCGCTTTGCCACTCGATGATCGCTTTGGGTTCATGCACTATGAAACTAAACGCTACTACCGAGATGATACCGGTAACCTGGGCCGAGTTTAGCCGTATGCACCCTTTTGCACCGGTTGACCAGGTTGGTGGTTACATGCAGCTGTTTGATGAGCTTAACCGTTGGCTGAGCGAGATCACCGGCTTTGCGTCGATGAGCTTCCAGCCAAACTCTGGTGCACAAGGCGAATACGCTGGTTTGATGGTTATCCGTGCTTACCACATCGATCGTGGCGACGCGCACCGTAACGTGGTATTGATCCCGGCATCGGCACACGGTACAAACCCTGCATCGGCAGCTATGGCCGGTATGAAGATCGTGATTGTAAAATGCGATGACAATGGCAACATTGACGTTGCCGATATGAAAGCCAAAGCCGAAGAGCATAAAGACGATCTGTCTTGTTTAATGGTGACTTACCCGTCAACCCATGGTGTGTTCGAGGAGTCGATCATTGACATCTGCCAGATCATCCATGACAATGGCGGCCAGGTTTATATGGACGGTGCAAACATGAATGCCCAGGTTGGTTTAACCAGTCCGGCTACTATTGGTGCTGACGTTTGCCACTTAAACTTACACAAAACCTTCTGTATCCCTCACGGTGGTGGTGGTCCGGGTATGGGCCCAATTGGTGTGGCTAAGCACTTAGTGCCTTACCTGCCGGGTCACCCTGTGGTTGATATTGATAATGGCAAAGCTATCCACGCGGTATCTGCAGCGCCTTGGGGTTCTGCCTCAATTTTGATCATATCGCACGCGTACATCGCTATGATGGGCGGCGAGGGATTGACCAATGCTACCCGTTACGCCATATTGAACGCTAACTATATCAAAGCAAGATTAGAGAACCATTACCCGGTATTGTACAGTGGCTCACAAGGCCGTTGCGCGCACGAGATGATCTTAGATTGCCGTTCATTTAAAGCAGCCGGTATCGAAGTGGTTGACATTGCTAAACGTTTAATGGATTACGGTTTCCACGCGCCAACAGTATCGTTCCCGGTTGCGGGTACGGTAATGGTTGAGCCAACCGAATCTGAGCCTAAGCATGAGCTCGACCGCTTCTGCGACGCGATGATCGCCATTCGTTTGGAGATTTCAGCTATAGAAAGCGGGTCTTTAGACAAAGCTAACAACCCACTTAAAAACGCCCCACACACTGCCGCAGTTATTACTGCCGATGCCTGGGATCGCCCATACAGTCGCCAAAAAGCAGCCTTCCCGCTGCCTTATGTAGCTGCTTATAAATTCTGGCCATCTGTAGGCCGTGTTAACGACACCTACGGCGACCGCACGCTGATTTGCTCATGCCCGCCACTAAGCGACTACGAGTTGGAAGAAAGCGAAGTAACCACGCCTGAATTTGGAACGTGATAATTGATGTGCAGATGCGTGGTCCCGATAGCTATCGGGATGCATATGTGCAGATGAGATATATGAAGGCTGACGATCTGGGGATCGTCAGCCTTTTTTGTTTTTTGTTATATTTGAAAATACCTAGTCACCATAAATGAAAGTCCGATTAATATTTGTTATAGCATTGCTCTTATTAAATACCCCTAAACCGGCGATGGCGCAATCTAAAAGTATCGAGATTCCCAAAAAAGATTTTTGGTACAAATTGACGAAGGACAGATCCGACAGACTTCAATTACCAAATTTGATTAACCGAAGAGATACTTCTTATTGGAGGATGTGGTACCGTGGACAAATTATCTCATATGTAATAGATATTGAGAACTTGAATGAAGCAAGGGCTGCATTTGCAACATTTTATACCGAAGAGTATGTAGACGAAGCTAAAGAGAAGCCCACCAATAGAGTGTTCTTTTATCGAATACCCCTGACTGACTCTATATCTAAATGCATAAGAGATCTTATTCAAAAAACTGAAATTAATAAGATACCTTCAGAAGAACATATAAAAGGCTGGGGTGATGTAAACGGCCTTGATGGCGTAATTTATTGTTTTGAGTATTCGACTCCTGAACAATATCATTTTAAAGAATATTGGACACCATCTCATATAAGAGTGCAGGAAGCAAAAATAATGACAGCATTTATTGAAGAGATCGATAGATTAATTGATTATAAAACGCTTGAAGCAAATTTTAGAAGACAGGTGCCTTTCCAAACGTTTAATACCGGCGGACCTATGACTATCACACGGGGAGAAATATCTCCATCTGGCGTTAATTATAAACGAGAGAGGGAAAATTACCGACGAAAAAATCGGTTGAATAATTAGTCGAGACCGGAATATAAAGCCGGTGATCTAGAGGATCGTCAGCCTTTTTTTCGTTTAGCAAAGTTCTTTTCATAGCGATGGGTTTCAAACCCATCGCTATGATGATTGTCGCATCTGCACATCTGCACATCTGCACATCTGCATATTTGCACATCCCCACATCCCCATTATTTGAATTTCGCAAATACCCGATTGATTTATCCAAACACCTGTGGCAACATCGGAGCGATCTTTGTACCATCAAATTCAAATAAGAAAAATGGAAAGCAAAAATAAAATAGCCCTGGTAACCGGCGGCAGCCGCGGATTAGGCAAAGACATGGCCCTTAAGCTGGCCGAAAAAGGTATCAACGTTATACTAACCTACAACAGCCAGACAGAGGATGCTAAGGAAGTGGTTAAACAAATAGAGCAAGCCGGCCAAAAAGCCGTTGCCTTGCAATTAAATACCGGCGATATTAAGAGCTTTGACGCATTTATCGAAAATATCAAAGGTGTACTAAGCGAAACTTTCGGTACAGATCGTTTTGATTACTTAATCAATAACGCCGGTTTTGGTCACCATGCACCAATTGCCGAAACGACCGAAGATGCTTTTGACAACCTGTTAAATGTTCACTTTAAAGGCGTTTACTTTTTAACTCAAAAGTCGTTGCCAATTTTGAATGATGGTGGTGGCATTATCAATATCTCATCTGGCTTGTCGCGGTTTAGCTTGCCGGGCGCATCTGCCTACGCATCTATGAAAGGTGCTATCGAGGTGTTTACCCGCTACCTGGCAAAAGAGTTGGGCGCTAAAGGTATCCGTGCCAATATCGTAGCGCCGGGCGCCATAGCTACTGATTTTGGTGGTGGCCGCGTGCGCGACGATGAGCAAATGAACAAAGCTGTGAGCAGCATGACGGCATTGGGTCGCCCGGGCGAAGCGGAAGACATTGGCGGTGTGGTAGCCTTTTTATGTAGCGACGATGCCCGCTGGATCAACGGACAGCGCATTGAAATATCAGGGGGCATGAACCTGTAATGCTAATTCGCTAACTTTGGATTTTACAAATACGTTATCATGATCACCAAAACCTCTTTAGAAGGCTTCTACAAAGAAAGCTCGGCACCGCTACCCAGCGGCATAGCCAAAGAGATTGGCCATTTTAACGTATTTGTTACTGAAACGCTGTTTGATAAAAAAACCGGCGCGGGGCGCGAGATGCCTTACAGCCGCCGCGACTATTATAAAATAAGCTGGATAAGAGGAAAAAGCAGGGCCGAGTATGCGGATAAAACCATTGATATCCCCGAAAGCGCCCTGCTTTTTGCTACCCCGAAGATCCCCTATAACTGGGTGCCCGAAACGGGTAACCAAACCGGCATGTTCTGCATTTTTACGGCTGATTTTTTAGCGCCCAACAAAGTTGGTGTTGACTTGGATGATCTGCCCTTGTTGCAGCCAGGGCAAGTGCCGGTTTTTCAGCTAAACCCCGATGAGGTTAATGAGGTAGAATACATTTTTAAAAAAATGCACAAGGAAATAGCTACCGACTATCGTTTTAAGTATGACCTGCTGCGTAACCTTGTGTTAGAGCTGGTGCATTATGGCCAAAAGCTGCAGCCGGTAACCGCGTTAGAGTCGGTGCATAATGCTTCGGAGCGCATCTCCTCCCTATTTATGGAGTTGTTGGAAAGGCAGTTTCCGGTAGACTCGCAACACCAACGGCTTAACCTGCGTACAGCTAAAGACTATGCGGATAGGTTAGCAGTGCATGTAAATCACCTCAATAAAGTACTGAAAGAAGTAACCGGCAATACCACCACGCAGATCATCGCCAACCGCATTATACAGGAAGCAAAGATCCTGCTCAAACAAACCAACTGGAACATCGCCGAAATTGCCTACACGCTTGGCTTTGATGATATTGCCCACTTCTCAAATTTCTTTAAGAAACAGACTACGGTTGCGCCGGTAGCGTTTAGGGGATAGTCTTTTTATTTAAGGCAATCCGTCTTTTGCTTAATTTTCGCCATGATCGGATCTGCCGAATTTTGAGTAATTTCCTGGCAGGTAATTTTATTTACGTATCCTGCTTGCGTGCTTACTACACTAACGTAATTTACTTTCCCTTCGGCTACTGTAATTTTTAAGGGCGTTGATTTTTTTCCGTTTGATATGCCTCCGCTAACTACACTCACCGTGTGGTCGCCTACCGGAAGATCGTGTATCGAAAAAAGTTTGTTTTTCATCTTACAGATAAGTTCACCATCAACATAAAATGAATAATTGACGGCAGAACCGGTATAGCCTGTAGATCGGATCAAATAAACCTGGCCGGTTTTTGATTGTGAAAATGCACCAAAAGAAGCGGTAACAAAAAATGCTAATAGCGAAAGTGTTTTAATTGCTTTCATAGTTCTGAAGTTAAAGTTATAAATCTGATTATTGAAGTTAAAAAGCCATGCCTGGTTGAAAGACATTATTTTAATCAGTAGCTTGATCGGGTTATCAAATATAACTTTTTTGCTGTAAAAAATATTTATAACGCTTACTTTTATGAATGGCGAAATTTTTATCCCGGTTGCTGTTTATCATTACTGCGTGCTTGTGTGTCAATACTTCACTTTACGCTCAACATAAAGACACGGTTGCGGCACCGGCTAAAGACAGTACCAGGATTGGTTTTGTGGCCAAAATGCAGGCCTTTGCCAGGCAGTCTGCCCGTAACAGCGCGGATGAATTTGCGGCCGATAAAGCCATATTAGCTCAAAATAGCATTTTTGAGCAGATCAAAAAGACAATGCAAAAAGCAAAGATCTATTTGAAAACCGGTGTTGACACCGTTGGCACAAGGAAGCAGTATGATCTGATTGAGAAAGACTATTTAACCGCCGGCGATGGTGTGCTGGTAAACAAGGGCACAGCGCAAACTTTTCGTAACTTAACCACTACCGCAAAAATACTTACTGAGCTTTTAAGTAAAGCAACTGCCGGTAAAGCAAGGCTTGACCGGCATCAGCAAGATCTTACCGGGTTTCGCTATCAGCTTGATTCATTATTGAGCATGCCGTCGCTTTTTAAATTCCCGACAGACTCGCTTGTTCTTTCTAAATATCTGCAACAAATTTTGGTAGTGGCACGTGAAATCCATCCGGTAGATAGTGCTTTAAAACAAGCCAACATTAACGTTCAGGGCTTACTTAACCAGGTTAACGGGCAGGTTTTTAAACTGCAAACCAGCCTGGAAGAAATTGAATCATATCAACGTGGTATGGCAAAAAATACCTTTGATAGAGAGTTTGAAAATATTTGGGAAAGCGCCGGGCATTACCGGCCCTTTAGCCAGATTTTAACCCAGGCCAAAGCTAAAGCTGCGCTTACATTGCTGTTTTACATGCAAGATAATGCCGGTAAGCTGGTTATATTTTTACTGCTTTTTATTGCCTCATACGTTTACATCCGGTCGCTTAAACAGATTTATACAGAACAGCAGTTAACTACGCCCGATTATGAGGGTCAATTAATATTTCGTTATCCGCTATTGTCGGCCGCTGTTATTATTGTCAACCTGTTTCAGTTTATTTTCTTTTCGCCACCCTTTATCCTTAACGTTATTTTCTGGACTATAGCCAGCGTTAGTCTTACCATACTGTTTAAAAGCTTTATTACCAGGTATTGGATGAAGGTATGGCTGGTTATGGTGAGCTTGTTTTTAATTACCGCTTTTGATAACCTGGTATTACAGGCGTCAAGGTCAGAACGTTGGTTTATGCTCATCATATCTGCACTGGGTTGCATTGCTGGCATATCAATTATCTTTAAGGGAAAAAAAGAAGAATTAAGGGAAAAGCTAATTTTAATTGCCATCGGCTTTATGGCGGTGCTTGAGTTTGGCGCCACTATGGCTAACGTTTTTGGAAGATATAACCTGGCCAAAACACTACTGATAAGTGGTTACTTAAATGTGGTTATAGGCATACTTTTTTTATGGACTATCCGCCTTATTAATGAAGGCTTGTACCTGGCCTTCAATGTTTATACGCACCAGGACCCAAAACTATTCTATTTAAATTTTGAGAAGGTTGGAAAGAAGGCTCCGGCCTTATTTTATGTGCTGCTGGTTTTAGGCTGGGTTATTTTATTTGGACGCAATTTTGCAGGATTTGAATATATAGCCGGGCCGCTGCGCGCTTTTTTTGCTGCCGAACGCACCATTGGCGATTACGACTTCAGCATTAATAAGCTTTTGCTCTTTATAGTTATTATGAGCATAGCTGTAATCGTCTCAAAGATAGTCTCCTATTTTGCTTCAGACAGGCGCCAGCTTGCAGACAAAGATACTAAAAATACAGGGCCGGGTTTGGGCAGCTGGCTATTATTGATCAGGATCTCTATACTAAGCATCGGCTTATTTGTAGCAATAGCCGCTGCCGGAATACCGTTAGATCGTATCACCATTGTTTTAGGCGCGCTGGGCGTAGGCATTGGTTTTGGCTTGCAAACCTTAGTTAATAACCTGGTGAGCGGGTTGATCATTGCTTTTGAAAAGCCGGTTAACGTAGGCGATTTTGTTGATATTGATGGCCAGGGCGGAACCATGAAATCCATCGGTTTCCGCAGCAGTGTTATCGCCACTACAGAAGGCGCAGATATGGTTATGCCTAACGGCGATCTGTTAAACTCTCACCTCATTAATTGGTCTTCGGGGGGTAACCGCAGGCGTATGTCCATCGTTATCGGCATCGCTTATGATGCGGACCTTGAAAAAACGCGTCATTTGCTAATGGATATTCTGAATGCAGAAGACCGCCTGGTTAAAAATCCGGCGCCTGTTGTTCAGTATGAACAGTTTAGCAGCAGTAGTATTGATGTTAAAGTTTTCTTTTGGACCAAACACCTGCGTGATTCGTATGCTACACGAAGCGATCTGATTATGACTATCACAAGCCAATTCAGGAAAAATGATATCGCTATTCCTTTCCCTCAGCAGGATGTGTATCTGCATAGGCCCGAATAATTAAGCGTTATTTTCTTATTGAAAGATAGCTGGAGGTAGCGCGTTTAGCCTTGAACTTTAGTTACTTTGATCACTTTGGCGTTTTTAAATTCAATTAATAGTATTTCTCCATCTATATCAAAGCCGGGTCTCAATCCTAAATAATAACACCACACATTGGGGCCATCAAACCTGTCTTTGTTGCCTAACTGCGCTTTAACCTGTTCTTCTGTATTTCCTATCAAGATGTGGCTTTCAACGATGTTGCTACCCATTTCATACCGCTTTTCGGGCCGCTCAATCCATTGTTGAGTTTCAAAATTTCTGTTTGGATAATAGCACATCCAAAACAAAAGGGTGTGTACGGCTGCGGCGTAAACAAACGGCGTTATAAATATCGTCGAGCCCCATGTCGCCGCGTGATATTTGAGCCTGTTTTTAATGAATTTTTTATAAAGCCATCGCCAAAAAAAGTAGGTAGGCAAGCTAAGTGTCAGTATAAGCAGGATGTCTTCAAGATTGCGCATTTGTTTAGGTTTTGGATTTGACTTGCATTGCGCGCTAATGTTACAAATGATGAAATATTGAGCTAATCAGAATTTAAATCCCCAAAAAAAACAAAGAAAAATCCAGATTTTATCCTAAAAAGCCAAAGCAAAGTTGTTGCCGGATCAAGAAATCCAGAGAATTTAAAACTAATTGAATATCAGTTTTTTATAGCAAAATCTTGTTTCATTTTGTTTCACTGATTTTTTTTCAACTAGCTATAAAACAATGCGTTAGGTCAAAGTCCTGTTTCCTTTGTTTCATCTGTGTCACACACTCATGAAACAAAACGCATTATGATACGGTAATCTCGCCCCTTAAATCAATCTCTAACAAGCGTTTAACTTCTTTAGGGTCAGTATGCTGGCCAAGCAGGTACATCATTTTGGTAACAGCGGCTTCAAAGGTCATGTCGTAACCATTGGCTACCCCAATATCTTTTAGTTGCTTGCTGGTGTCGTATCGGCCAAGCTCAACCGTGCCTACTTTACATTGCGATATATCCAGTATTACCTTGCCGCTGGCTATAGCATTTTTAAGCAGGTCGGTAAACCATTGGTCGGTTGTTGTATTGCCGGCGCCAAAGCTTTCCATTACAATGCCACGCACAGGGGCGTTAAGCACCGCTTCTACAACGCCTGGGCTAATTCCAGGGTAAAGCTTTAAAACAGATACCTCGTTCACCAGGTTTTTATGCAGTGTTAAAGGGGCATCAACAGGCTGCCTAATGTCGTTTACGCTAAAGCGCAAATGCACGCCCGACTCGGCCAAAATTGGGTAGTTGGGCGATCGGAAAGCTTCAAACTTTGATGAGTTATATTTGAACGAGCGGTTACCACGGAACAATTTATAATCAAAATAGATACAAACCTCAGGGACGCGGGCACGGTCATTCTTTTTTGATTTAGCTATCTCGATGGCTGTCATCAAATTCTCCTTAGCATCAGTACGGATAGCGCTGATAGGTAATTGCGAGCCTGTAAAGATGACCGGTTTAGCCAAATTCTCCAGCATAAAGCTAAGCGCCGATGCGGTGTACGACATAGTATCAGAGCCATGCAAAATTACAAAACCATCCACCTCGTCATAATGCGACTCGATCAGTCCAGCCAGTTCGCTCCATATCTCGGGGTTCATGTTTGATGAGTCGATGATCTCTTCGAACGAATGTACCTTGATTTTACAGTTCAATTTTTCCAACTCGGGCACGTTATCCATTATCTGCTCAAAGTTAATAGGCTTAAGCGTTTTGGTAACGGGGTCGGTCATCATGCCTATAGTACCACCGGTATATATGATGAGTATCTGGCTCATTAAAATGGGTATTAGTCGTAAAAAAGTTTATCCGTCACACTCCAAATACTTTTTGGGAGTTAGCGGTAGTTATATCGGCAACGGTTTGTATATCGGTTTGATATATCTCTGCCACCTTTTGAGCAATATAGGTTAAATATGAACTCTCGTTAGGCTTACCTCTATGCGGAACGGGGGCAAGATACGGAGAATCGGTCTCTAAAACGATATGGCTTAAATCAAATTGTGGTAATATTTTATCCAATCCGCCATTCTTATAGGTAACTACGCCGCCTATACCCAGGTAAAAACCTAAGCTTATGGCGTGTTTGGCTTGCTCTGCATTCCCGGTAAAGCAGTGAAATACGCCAAACAAATCGTCGCCTTTCTCTTCTTCTAAAACAGCAAATACTTCGTCAAAGGCCTCGCGACAATGTATTACTATAGGTAGCTTTAATTCCTTCGCCCAGGCAATTTGTTGTTTAAAGGCTTGCACTTGTATAGCAAGCGTGGTTTTGTCCCAGTAAAGGTCAATGCCTATTTCGCCAATGGCATATATGGTGTTGTTTTTTTCGCTGTCGCGGATAATGGCCAGTTCTGCTTCCCAGCCTTCTTTCACAGAGCAAGGGTGCATGCCCAGCATAGGGTAGCACATATCCGGATATTCTACCACCAGGCGGTTTATCTGCGCAATAGATTCAACATCAACATTGGGTAAAAACAAGCGGCTGATGTTATTGTCTACACAGCGTTGCACAAGCGCGGCGCGTTTCTCGTTATCGTCCTGGTAATATAAGTGGGTATGCGTGTCGGTCAATATCATGCTACAAAAGTAAAAAAGCCTTTCGGTTTATCCGAAAGGCTTTCTTCATGCTATTGTTTCTTTTTGGTAACCGTTGTGGTTGTTTTTTTAACCGTGGTTGTTTTGGCCGTCGGTTTTTTAACTGTTGGCTTAGCGGTGGTTTTCTTTAGTGCTACTTTCGCTACCGGCGCTTTTTTAACCTTAACCAGCTCTACATCAAACACCAAAGGGCTAAACGGCTTAATGTCCTGTCCGGCGCCATTTGCTCCGTAAGCCAGTTTTGATGGTATTAGTAACGTTGCCTTGCTGCCTGCGTTTAACAGCATCAAGCCTTCATCCCAACCTGGTATAACCATGCCTCTGCCTACAATAAAAGCTATTGGCTCATAAGTACGGCCGGGTTGCTGTAAACCTGCCGCTTTAGCGTTAGCCTCAATACTTGAGTCGAAAACCTTGCCATCTAAAGTACGGCCTGTATAGTTTACAAACACGCTGTCGCCAGCTGTTGGTTTAATGCCGTTACCCGGTTGATTAATCTTGTACTGTAAACCAGAGGCAGTAACGGTAAACACAATGCTTTTATCAGCTACGTATTTTACCATCGCGTCGCTTTCTTCAGCTTCTGCTTTAGCAGCTTTTGCCGAAGCTTCAGCTTCTGCTTTAGCGCGGGCTGCGGTAGCCTCGGCCATAGCTTCGGCCATTGACTGCACTTTTTCAACCTTTACAAAAATGTTCAAATCGCTACCCTTGGGTAAAAACGGCGGGCGGTTTTCTTCATGGCCTTTAAAAACTGTATCGGTAGGTACTTTTATCCATACGCTGTCTTTAACCGTAAGCAACGGTAATATAGCCATCAGGTCCTCGCCACCTTTTACCTCGGTTTGGGCAGGTGCGCCAAGTTTATATGTACTGTTTAGTATCGAGTCTTTATCATTACGCTGTACCAGGTTAAAGGTAACAACTTCGCCCTCTTTTATTCGGGGGCCCTGGTTGTTGGTGATGATTTTAAAACGAACTCCTCTTGTAGATTTCTGAAATCCGTCTTGCGCGTTAGCTTTAACAGCAAATGCTGTTAGCAAAACATATAAAAGATACTTTTTCATAAATTAAAAAAGCCTTCCTTGCAATCAAGGAAGGCTATATGCTATAAGTGAATAATTATTTTTTCGCTGTAGCAGGTGCTGCAGACGCTTTAACAATATCTATAATTTCGACTTCAAACACAATTGGTGTGTAACCTGCAATTGGGCCTGCACCTTGCGCGCCATAACCTAATGATGATGGAATAACGAAGGTAGCTTTAGCGCCTTTGTTCAACAATTGTAAACCTTGGTCCCAGCCGGCAATAACAGCGTGCTGACCAACAGCAACACGGATAGGCTTAAATTCGCGCTGGTCTGCACCAGGTAATTTTGCTTTAACAGCTTCTTCTTTAATGCTGGTGTCAAATACTTTGCCATTAACAAGGTGGCCAACATAGTTAATAACGGCAGTATCGCCGGCTGCAACGTTAGCGCCAGCACCTGGTTTGGTTATAATGTAGTATAAACCAGAGTCGGTTTTAGTTACGTTAAGTTTTTTGTCGGCAATGTATGCTTTGATTTTTGCAGGCTCTTTAGTTTTTTCAGCCTCGGTTAAATCAGACATATATTTTGTAACGGTTGTTTGAAATACCTGGTCGGTCATGGTGCCTTTAGGTATAACTTTTACAATTTTCAAATCGTAAATAACAGATTTACCTTTAAAGTTAGGCGGACGTTGAGCGGTTTTAAAAATACTATCTGCTGATAATTTGATGCTGGCGCTATCGCCTTCGGTTAACAAAGTTATTGCCTCATAAATATCGCCTTTAAATTGTGCTTTAGGCAAAATCATTGGGCTTGGGCGGCCTTGGTCATAAGTGCTTAATAAAACAGAGTCAGCATCATTTTTGATGATAAGGTTGGCTAATACAAAATCGCCTTCTTTAATTCTAGGGCCAGATTTTTCGGTATATATATTATATAACATGCCGTTATTTCCCTTCTTGTATCCACCATTACAGCTTGCCAGTCCAATAGCGGCAAGTGCTAAAAACATCAGATTTTTTTTCATTTTAAATTTATTGAATTAGTAGTTTTTTGTATTCGGGTAAAATTGATTTTAATTGATTAACAACCTCTTGCAAACTTGCAGACGATGCTCCGCCAGCCGCATTTCTGTGACCGCCGCCGCTAAAGTACAATTTACAAATCTCATTTGCAGGAAAATCTCCTTTTGATCTTAATGAAAGTTTTACTTTATCATCGCGCTCAACTATAAAGGCTGCTAAACGTATGCTGGCAATAGATAAAGCATAGTTAACAACGCCTTCGGTATCGCCGGTATTAACGTCGTATTTCTGTAAATCTTGTTTGTTTACAACAATTAAGGCCGTATTAAACTCGGGCAATATTTCAAGGCAATTACTTAAGCAATGGCCCAAAAAACGCAGTCGGTTTTCTGACGCGCTGTTATAAACCAGCTCATGTATGCGATAGTTAACGGCGCCTGCATCAATTAAATCGGCTACAGAACGGTGTACTGCCGATGTGGTGTTAGGTAACCTGAACGAGCCAGAATCTGTCATGATACCGGTGTACAGGCAGGTAGCCACATCTTTATTGATCAGTTTTTTATTATCAAGCACATCAGTAATAAAGCTGTGTACCAGTTGGGCGGCCGCGCATGCATTGATATCCCAATGACGAAAATCGTCAAAATCCTCAGGCTCCAGGTGATGGTCTATCATTATTTTTTTTGCGCCGGCTGCTCTAACTAACTCGCCCATATCATTAATACGGGTAAGGTTGTTAAAATCAAGGCAAAAAATAATATCCGCTTCGGCAATTAATTGGGCAGAGCGTTCTGTATTTTCTGTGTAGATAATAACCTCTTCGTTGCCGGGCATCCAGGTTAAAAAATCCGGATAATCTGTAGGTGTAATAACAGTAGTGTGGTGGCCCTGTTGTATTAAATAATTATATAAACCCAATGACGAACCCATAGCATCGCCATCCGGCTTATGATGCGTGGTGATGACAATTTTCTTAGGTTGGTCTAACAGGTTTTTAAGCGACGCAGTATCTAACATCCGTTTTAAAAAAAGAGTTGCAAAGCTATGTAAATAAATATTAAAGCATTCATAATTAAATTAAAAAAGCTTTAGCGTTCGGTTACAAAACCCTACTTTTGCGCCATTATTTACAGGGGGCAAAAATTAATGTGCAGAAAAGCCTGCAGTTAACCCAAAGAAAAGAGAAAAATGGCAACTAACAAAACATTTACAATGATTAAGCCCGATGCTGTTGCCAATGGCCACATCGGTGCAATTTTGGATAAGATAACTAAAAGCGGCTTTAAAATAGTTGCTTTAAAACTTACCGCTTTAAGTGCAGAAAAAGCGGGCGAGTTTTACGCAGTGCACAAAGAGCGTGGTTTCTTTAATGACTTGGTTGGCTTTATGTCATCTGGCCCTATTGTAGCAGCTATTTTAGAAAAAGATAACGCTATTGAAGATTTCAGAAAACTAATTGGTGCTACAGACCCAACTAAGGCAGAGCCAGGCACTATTCGTAACCTGTTTGCAAAATCAATTGACGCAAACGCGGTACACGGTTCAGACTCTGACGAGAATGCTCAAATTGAAGGAAATTTCTTCTTTTCGGCTTTCGAGAGAGTTTAAAATTTAACCCTTACGTAAAACGGTCCTTAAAGGTTTCGATTTTTCGGAATTTTATTTGACTATGCACAAGTTGACATTTCTTAGGTCTAAAAACACAAAACTGTTTCCCGCTATTCCTTCCTTCTCCTTAGGAAAGCGGTTATTTTTTCTTCTAATTTTCAAATCTTATTTTTTTGCTCTTATTAATTGATGGAAA
>JAZKET010000041.1:15586-22153 GCA_040386815.1 Bacteroidota bacterium
AGGACTTTTTTTGTTAAAAGCTTGTTATCTATCTATTTAATTTCTAAATTTACCTCACGATACAGCATAGCATTTGTGGCTTGATAGTTGTTATGCAATTAATGTATCAAATTAAATAGATATGAAACCCATCCTCAGAATATTGCTTTACATACTTATAGTAGGCGTAGTGGTGCTGGTTCATGCCCTGTTTTTTATTCACCACCCACCAGAAGTACAATTAGCGTTTTTAACGCCGGGCATCACTTTAGTTGCTTACTCTATTATCAGAGACGATTTGTACAGAAAGCCTACCATGCGTTGGGCTAGAGAAAGATAATATCGCTTATCAAGTCGGTTTTAGCTTCGGTATTGATCTTTTCGATGATTTGCGATCTGATCATCATCAATTCATTTTTTATTACTGATGATTCTATGCGCAGGTATAGCTTTTTGTCGTGCACAAAAATTTCTTTAGTACGGTTAGCTACAGATTTACCTACCAGGTTGGGCCAGTGTGCAATAATGGCAGTCTCGTCAAACTTGCGCTTGATCTTGTAAACCTGCATCATTTGCTCCAACGCTTCTTTAAGCGATTTGTCGTTTGCCTTACGCATCAATAGCTCCCTCTTTAACATTAAATATACGCACGGCCACCTGTATTTTATCAAATACACTGGTAACACGCGCCTGGCTGGTATCTGTGATAAAAACCTGCCCAAAATCATTATTTGATACCATTTGCATTAGTTTGGTAACACGCAGGTCGTCAAGCTTATCAAATATATCATCTAACAACAATAGTGGTTTAAATCCTTTTTGCTGATGCAGGAAGCTATACTGCGCTAATTTAAGGGCAATTAGAAACGATTTTTGCTGCCCTTGCGATCCAAACTTCTTCATAGGCATGCCATGGATGGTAAACTGTAATTCGTCTTTATGAATACCAGCAGTGGTACGCTCCAATATGCGATCTTTCTCAAGCGTCTTTTTTAACAACTTCTCGAAATTTTCATTTAATAACTGCGACTCGTAATTAAGTTCTACCTGCTCGGCCCCATCGCTAATAAAGCTATAATGCCTATTAAATACCTCTGTGAATGATTGCATAAAAGCGCGGCGTTTATCAAATATGCGCGTGCCCGATGCTATGAGCTGGTCATCCATAATCTCCAACAATGTTGGGTCATATCGCCCCGTATCGGCAATTTGCTTTAGCAGTGCGTTGCGGTTGGTTAATACCTTATTATAGGTAATCAACTCATCAAGATACTGGTTATCTGTTTGCGATATTACGTTATCTACAAACTTTCGTCTTTCCTCGCTACCTTCTATAATAATACTGATATCATAAGGCGATACCATTACCAGCGGCAACAAGCCTATATGGTCTGCCAGGCGTTGATAATCTTTTTTATTACGCTTGAATTGTTTTTTTTGATTCCGTTTAACAGAGCAGGCTACGGCTTCGTTCTGTTCGTTCTTGTCAAAGGTGCCGGTTATTATAAAAAAATCGGCACCCTGCTTTATCTGCTGGCTATCAATTGGGTTAAAATAACTTTTGCATAACGACAGGTAATGTATAGCATCAAGCAAATTGGTTTTGCCTGCGCCGTTGTTACCCAAAAAAGCGTTTACGCCTTCGCTAAAGGTCATTTCGGCCTGGTCGTAGTTTTTAAAGTTTAATATTGATAGCTGTTTGAGATACATATCGCGGCTCAAATTTAGCAATTACCTAGGTGGTTTAGGGGTTTGTTGATGATTTAAAAAATATCGCTTACGATTAAAATAAAAAGGTATTGATAAAACTTTTTAAATAATGTAGTTTTGCAACCTTTAATTTAGATTAGAATAAAAATGTCAACAAACCAGGATACTACAACTGTACAACCGAAAGAAGAAAAAATTGTACAGGTAAGTAAATTTACACGCGACAACCAGAAAAGCTTAATCTTTATAGCCGCGGCTATAGTGGCCATGATATTGGTTTATGTGCTTTACCAGAAACTATATCTTGCTCCAAGAGAATCAAAAGCAGCAGACCAAATGCACGTTGCTCAGGATTTTTGGGCCAGAAAAGAATGGGACAAAGCCATTAAAGGCGACGCGAGCTACCCTGGCTTTGAAAAAATTATTAATGATTACAGCAATACCAAAGCCGCTAACCTGGCTTGCTATTATTTAGGTGTTGCTTACTTAAATAAAGGCGAGTACCGCAAAGCTATTGACAACTTGAACAACTACCGTGGCGATGACGTTATGATAGCTGCCCAGGCTTTTGGCACTACAGGCGATGCTTATGTTGAATTGAAAGACTACAGCAATGCGGCAACTTATTTCAAAAAAGCGGTTGATAAAGCAAGCAATAACTTCTTGTCGCCATTGTATTTGAAAAAATTAGGCTTGGTTTACGAAGCTCAAAACGATAACAAATCGGCCCTTGATGCTTACAAAAGCATCAAAACTGATTACGCTACAAGCACAGAAGCACAAAGCATTGACGAGTACATTGCTCGTTTAGAAGCGAAATTGTAAGTTAGTGATTAGAGGTTAGTGATTAGAGATTAGGCAAATCGCCCGGTTGATAGTAACTAATCTCTAATCACCAATCTCTAATCACCCAAGAAATGGCTACCCAGCTAAAAAACCTCTCAGATTTTTCTCAGACACAAATACCTTCGGCTGCGCCATATCGTTTTGGCATTGTGGTTGCCGAGTGGAACGCCGAGATAACCAACGCTTTATACCAGGGCGCTTACAATAGCTTAATTGCTAATGGAGCTTCTGCAAATAATATTGAAACTTATCCGGTTCCGGGTAGCTTTGAATTAACTGCAGGTGCCGAGCTTTTACTGAAAAATAAAGACTTTGATGCAATAATTTGCCTGGGATGCGTTATACAGGGAGAAACCAGGCATTTTGATTTTATTTGCGATGCCGTAGCCAACGGTGTGAGCAACGTATCTATCAAATACTCAAAACCTGTTATTTTTGGTGTGTTAACCACCGATAATCAGCAGCAAGCTTTAGACAGAGCTGGTGGTAAACATGGTAACAAAGGCGACGAAGCAGCAATAACAGCTATAAAAATGGCCGACCTTGCTAAAACTTTACAAGCATAATTTTCGTATTAAGGATATATTACAGATATTAGTACAATGAAAAGAGCAATATTTATAGCATTAATGGCATTAACCGTGGGTAGCATCGTATCATCGTGCTCAAGCAAAATTTGCCCGGCTTACGCGTCTTATCCAAAAGGACGCCGCTAATCTGTATCTTTTAAAACAATCAAAGGTTTGACGTTGTAATTACTTAGAACGCTTTTAGCATTCTTACCTTTGTAATATATGACGTGGATACAACTACAATCGGCCGAGCAGCTGAATAATATCAAACAACAAACAGGTTATAGTTTAATTTTTAAGCACAGCACCCGTTGCTCTATCAGCATGATGGCAAAAAGGCGCTTTGAGTTAGATTGGGATACCCTGCCAAAGGATATGCCCCTTTACTTTTTAGACCTGATACAGTACCGCGACATATCCAGTCAAATAGCCGATGTTTTCCAGGTACATCACGAGTCGCCGCAGCTATTGCTGATCAAGGATGGCGAGTGTATTCTTGATCAATCTCATGGAGGTATATCTGTGGAGGAGACCTTGTCTGAGATTCAATAATTGTTGAAGATTAATGATTGAAGATTGGGCTTGCAAGGTTCAATATCAATTTATAAAAACAGAAAAGGGCCTGGCAGTAATTTGCCGGGCCCTTTGTCTTAAAGCGATAAGACTAATCTTTAATCTTCAACCACTAATTTTTAGAAGCCAAAATCCACCGTCTTCAACACATCCGGGTGCAGGCTTACTGCTACAGGGCAGCCCAATGCGGCTTTCTTTAATATCTCTTTTTCTTTATCAGTATATTCTTTCGGGAATTTGAAAGTAGTTATCACCTCGGCAACACGGCGTGGGTTAGCAGCCATTACTTTGGTTACTTCAGCTTCGGTGCCTTCTATTTCAATGCCGTGCACATCAGCAGCTATGGCCATGGTGGTTAACATGCAGCCGGCTAACGATTCGGCCAGCAAATCGGTTGGCGAAAATGCTTCGCCTTTGCCTTTATTGTCGGTTGGGGCATCGGTAATAATTTTTGTACCCGATTGTAAGTGTGTAGCCTCGGTACGTAAGCCGCCAAGGTAGGTTGTGTGTATAGTTGCCATTTTTTTTATTTCGGATTTCGGATTTTCGATTTATTTCTGAGCAAATTTAAAATCTTTATCAACTTAAGCTCTATCAATCCACTGTAATATTTATTTAAGCTGTTAACCTGATTAGCGGCTTTTTATCTACTTTTGTTGTTATGATCGAATTGCCGGTAGTTCCAGTTGAACAAAAACAGCGCAAGCCTGATTGGCTTAGGGTTAAGTTGCCAGTGGGGAAAGAGTATGCTCATGTACGTGGATTGGTTGATACCCATAAGCTGCACACTATTTGCGAAAGCGGCAATTGCCCCAACATGGGCGAGTGCTGGGGCGCAGGTACTGCCACTTTTATGATATTGGGTAATATTTGCACCCGCTCATGCTCGTTCTGCGCCGTTGCAACAGGCAGGCCATTGGCGGTTGATATGGATGAGCCTAATCGCGTAGCAACGTCAGTTAAATTAATGCAGGTAAAACACTGTGTTATTACTTCGGTTGACCGTGACGATCTGAAAGATGGCGGCTCTATTATCTGGGCCGAAACCATTAATGCTATACGCAGAGAAAGCCCTGATACTACTTTAGAAACTTTACTGCCTGATTTTAGGGGACAATGGGATAACCTGGCCCGTGTGCTTGAAACGCGCCCAGAGGTGGTATCGCATAACCTGGAAACCGTGCGTCGCCTTACCAAAGAGGTGCGCATACAGGCAAAATACGACCGCAGTCTTGAGGCATTAAGCCAGGTATCGGCTGCAGGTTTACGCACCAAATCGGGCATTATGCTGGGCTTGGGCGAAAAGGAAGAGGATGTTTTAGAAGCTATGGATGATCTTTTAGCAGCAGGTGTGCAGATATTGACCCTTGGTCAATATTTACAGCCAACGCGCAGCCATCACCCGGTGGTTGACTGGATACATCCGGATCAATTTGCTTTTTACAAACAAATTGGCTTAGATAAAGGTTTTAGATATGTTGAGAGCGGTCCGCTGGTACGGTCGTCTTATCATGCTGAGAAACACTTGTTTGAAATCTAACATTTCCTTTATATCTTCACCAACTTGAGTAAGAAAAAAATAACGCTAACAGAAGAAGAGCTGGTTTCTGCCTTACAGAACCGCGAAAAAATAGCTGTCGAGGCTTTGTACGATATGTACTCGGCATCGCTGTTTGGTGTTATTTCACGTATAGTTATTGACGAGGCTACCGCCGAGGATGTACTACAGGAAACTTTCGTAAAAATATGGCACTCTTTCCCAAGTTATAGTGCCGATAAGGGCCGCCTGTTTACCTGGATGGTTAACATAGCGCGTAACCTATCAATAGATAAATTAAGATCAAAAGATTTTAAGAACAATAGCAAAAACCAAGAGCTTGAAAATAACGTAACTTTCATTGACGAACAAAGAAACACTGTTTACAAGCCTGAGTTAATGGGTATAAAAGAGCTGGTACAAAAGCTTAAGCCCGAGCAACAGTCAATATTAGACCTGGTTTATTTTAAAGGTTACACCCATGTAGAGGCCGCCGACGAACTTGGCATACCACTTGGAACCATTAAAACCAGGTTACGCATGGCAATTATTGAACTCAGGAAGAATTTTAATTGAAGCCGAAAGTGGAAGACGTAAAATCATTTATTGAATCTGGTATCCTTGAACTATATGTTTTGGGGGATGTATCTGCTGCAGAGCGGGCGCAGGTTGAAGCCATGATTCAAAAACATCCTGCTGTGAAAGCAGAGTTAAATGAGGTGGAGAGGGCTCTTGAATTTTATGCATCAGACAATGCTATTAAGCCATCGGCCGCTCATCGCGACAAAATATTAAATAGCCTGGTTACCAACCTGGCCGATGATACTACCTTTAAAACTAAAACTACAGAAGCTAATGTAGTTGAGCTACCTATCGCGACAGCAAAAACAAGTAACTTTTACAAATATGCTTTTGCAGCAAGCGTGGCCCTGTTAATTGCCAGTGTTATTGCTATATATAGTTTAAATAGTAAACTACAGCAAAAGGATGAGCAATTGGTTGCCGCGTCTTTACAGAATCAAAAATTTAGCAAAACTGTAGATTATATGGATAGCGAGCTGGACGTGTTTAGAGACAGCAGTTATAAAGTTATCAGGCTAAAAGGAACAGATAATTTACCTAACGGAAACTTGTTAGTGGCCTGGAACCCTGCTAAGCAGAAAGTAATGATAGACCTGAAATCATTAGACATGCCGGTTAATGATAAAGATCACCAATATCAGCTTTGGGCCTTGGTTAATGGCAAACCGGTTGATTTGGGTGTATTTGATAAAATTGCTGGTGACACAGTGAGCATGAAGGAAATGAAATCAGTTGCCAACGCCCAGGCGTTTGCGGTAACCCGCGAGC
>JAZKET010000041.1:22182-22393 GCA_040386815.1 Bacteroidota bacterium
AGGGGCGGTAGTGTTAACCCAACCATGAGCGAAATGATGGTTATTGGGCAGTTTGAAATACCTGCTACAAAAAATTTATAATAAAAATCAGTTTTACTGTAACATATATTAACCGACGTCGTCTTATAGATAACCCAAGAGTATTCGTTCTTTATAAGATCAGTTAATAAGTATAATAAAACGGCCGTATAATACTTGCGGCCGTTTTTTT
>JAZKET010000041.1:22452-23771 GCA_040386815.1 Bacteroidota bacterium
GTTATTGGCAGTTGCTGCGCCAGGCGGCCGGGCAACAAAACATTTAAACGATTAGGCGCCGCTAATTCATCGCCAGCTTTTCCATGTACATATATACCGGCAATGCAAGCATCCTGCGGTAAATATTTTTGAGCTAATAAAGATGTGATAATCCCTGTTAATACATCGCCCATACCACCGGTAGCCATTGCCGGATTGCCTGTAGCGTTAAAGTAAGCTTTCCCCTGCGGTGTGGCCACTATAGTATAGTCATTTTTTAGTACAATGCAGATGTTGTGTTTTGATGCTATTTGCATAGCCGTTTGTAAACGCTGCCACCAGCTATTGTGCTTGCCAAACAGACGGTCAAACTCTTTCATGTGTGGGGTAAGCACGCTGCCTTCGGGTACTTTTTTCCAAAGTGATGTATTTTCAGCAAGTAAGTTTAACGCGTCGGCATCAATAACCACAGGCTTTTTATAGTTGTCGAAAACAGCGGTCAGCAAGGTTAGCGCGGCTTCATCTTTACCCAAGCCCGGGCCTATGGCAATGGCGCTAAATTGTTCCCAGTTAATTTCGGGCAGGGTGTCGGCCTTTCTAATTATCGCCATTATTTCGGGCATATAGGTATTTAATGCGGTTAGTCCGCTTTCGGGTATGCACGCTGTTGTTAGCCCCGCCCCGGCGTAGGCGCAACCGGCACTGCTTAGTAAAGCGGCACCCATAGTTTTAGCCTGTCCGGCAATGATAAGTGCATGTCCATAGGTGCCTTTATTGCTAAAGTGTTTGCGTGGTTTAAGTAAAGCTTTGATATCCTTTTCGCTTACAAACTGGTAGGGCGATTCAAGCGATTGTATAAAGCCCTCATTAATCCCTATATTCACCACTTCCCAGCAATCTATATGTGGCGCCGACTCGGGCAGCAGGAAATTGATCTTAGGCTGCTGGAAGGTAATCACAAGGTCAGCCTTAACCACTGTGGCGTCAGCCGCCATTTCGCCATCGGCAAAAAAACCGGTAGGTACATCAACGGCTACAACTGTTTTATTTAACTGATTAATATGTTTAGCCAAGCGCTCATAATCGCCGCTTAAAGGTTTGTTGAGGCCGCTGCCAAGTAAGGCGTCTATGATGATAGTCGCATTTTCTGTCGGGAAGGCCGAATCTGGCTTAAGCTCGCGCAGATCCAACCCCATGTTTTTAATGCGGTCAAGGTTGGTGTTAAAGTCATCAGTAGCCTTGTCAGTATAGCGGGCAACCTTAACGTCGATATTAAAATACTTATGATCATACAACATTCGGGCTATCGCCAAACCATCGCCGCCATTATTGCCGGTGCC
>JAZKET010000042.1:0-3879 GCA_040386815.1 Bacteroidota bacterium
TTTTGCCATAAAAATGCCCCCAATAAGTGTCTAACTTTTTGGGGGCAGTGCATTTATCGGGGCTTTTTTGTTTTTGGGTTGATTGGGTGGCGGGCGTGGCGGTGATAACTCACCCGGCGGACGCTTCGCTGCGCCACCCTCTCTTGCTGCGCAAAAGAGGGTGGGGTTTTTTGATATATATTTAGACTATTTAAACCCTTCTTTGCGCTTGCACAGAGAGGGTGCCCGAGCGAAGCAATGGGCGGATGAGTCCCCGCCATGCGGCGAAAGCCCGCCCATTACACAAGCCTCTGCCTAACCCGCCGCAAATTATTACCTTTGCGCCATGATTGATGTTATATTAAACAAAGGCAAAGAGAAAGCGGTGCTGCAGCGCCATCCCTGGGTATTTTCGGGGGCTATTGCGCATGTAAAGGGCAAACCTGCCAATGGCGATATTGTGCGGCTGGTTAATGCCAAAGGCGATTTTATGGCTTATGGTTTTTATAACGATCAATCGCGCGTAGCTATACGTTTGCTGGAATGGAACGAGGATGTACAGGTTGATGATAGTTGGTTTCGTCGTAAAGTTGCCGAGGCTGTTGATGGCCGTGCTGAACTGTTAAGCGCAGGCAACACCAATACCTGCCGTTTAATTTTTAGCGAGGCCGATTATCTGCCGGGTTTGATTGTAGATAAATATGGCGATCATTTAGCGGTGCAGGTGCTAACATCGGGCATTGAAAGCATGATGCCGGTAATTATTGACGAGCTGCGCAAGCTGTTGAATCCGAAAAGTATTTTTGATAAAAGCGACGCTTCGTCGCGCCAGCACGAGGGTATGGCTACAGACAATGTGGTTTTGTTTGGCGATGCTCCGCCTGATTTTGTTGAGGTTAAAGAAAACAACATACTTTACAACATCAACATCGCCGAAGGCCAAAAGTCTGGCTTTTACTGCGATCAGCGCGATAACCGCCTGCTGGTTGCCAACCATGCCAAAGGCAAAAAGGTGTTAGATTGCTTTAGCTATACCGGTGGCTTCACGCTTAACGCCCTGCAAAACGGCGCGGCATCTGTAACCAGTGTTGATAGCTCGGCCTTAGCTATTGAAACGCTTAAAGAAAACATCAAACTAAACAAGCTTGACGCTGGCAAACACAGCACCATACAATCAGACGTAAACAAACAATTGCGCGCTTTTAAAGATGCCGGCGATACTTTTGATATTATTGTACTCGATCCGCCTAAATACGCGCCATCGCGTTCGGCTTTAGACAGGGCTTCAAGGGCATATAAAGATTTGAATCGTATTGGGATGTTGCTGCTTAACAAAGGCGGCTTACTGGCTACCTTCTCCTGCTCGGGTGCTATGGATCTGGAAACCTTTAAACAGGTGCTTGCCTGGGCCGCTTTAGATGCCGGCAAGCAGGTACAGTTCATAGGCCAGTTTTGCCAGCCCGAAGATCATCCGGTGAGGTCATCTTTCCCCGAGGGGGAGTATTTAAAGGGCTTATTGTGCCGTGTGTTTTAGATAAAAATCTTGAAAAATCTATATCACAATTATAAGAGCCGATAGGA
The DNA here is from genome assembly GCA_040386815.1 of Bacteroidota bacterium. GTDB lineage: Bacteria > Bacteroidota > Bacteroidia > Sphingobacteriales > Sphingobacteriaceae > Mucilaginibacter. Next base: position 1,561 of record JAZKET010000042.1, read on the forward strand.
AGCATTTGCTTCCTATCGGCTCTTTATTATTTCAAAGAAATCTTGATTCTTGAATCTTGATTCTTGTCTCTTGCTTCTTGTCTCTCTCCCTAATCAAACTTCACACCGCCGCCGTATTTGGCGTTGATGGTAATATTTTTATCGCTGTTGCCTTTGCCTAACTGGCCCTTGTAGTTTTTGGTGTTATTGCTGCCTCTTTCTTTATCAGGCGTCTGGCTGGTAATTTTAGTCGCGGTGTTGTGCATAAACTCGGTGTAATGTACCGTTACATCAAAATCAGCATCAACGTTGGCTGTTGAGCCTACCTTAACCGAGGCATAAGACGAATTGATGGTTAAGTTTTTTAGTTGCTTGCCAAGGTCATCTATAGCAAGGCCGTCGCCGTAGCGCAAATTGATATCTGCTGATGTATTAACCTTACCAATTTTTGCTGTACTGTAACTTATTTTAGCCGTAAGCTTGTCTGCCGACTCCAGCTTTAGGGTGCCGTAAGCCAGGTCAAGGTTACTGCCTTTAAGGTTGGTAATATCGGCATCACCGTATCTTTTGCTATTAGGCTGCCGTAGGTATTATTAATGGTTACTTTACCGCTCATATCCGGTAACGAAATTGCGCCGTACTTGTTGGTTATCGTAAGCGCGTTTTTAGCAGGCATGTACACCGTGTAGTTAATGATCACCTTACGCAGTTTGGTAATTTTGCCATTGTTTGTACTACTGCCCCACCATGAGTTACTGTTCTGCTCAATGTTGGTGTTAAGGCTTACACCGTTACCATCTTTACTGGCTACTACCGTGGTTTGATCCAGCAGCTTTTGCGCGTCATCGTCAGCTAAAGCATACGCTTTAATATCCGCATCAACTTTGATCTCATTTTTGGCCCAGGTGTTTATGGTGATCTTACCGTAGCGGTTATCTATCTGCAACTTGTCATTTGCATCAACCGGGTAGCTTTGGGTAAATGTTTTGCTTTTTTCTTTTACATCGCCGCTGGCAACCTGCTTTTGCAGATTAGCGTCGCCATCAAAATTGAAGTGCTGGTTGTTTGAAAAAACACGATTTTGGTTACGGTTAAAGTCCGAATCGAAACGCAAGGCCTGTGTTTTGCGTAATGCCTCTGTTTTTTCTTTAACTAAGGTAGTGGCCTTACGACTTTGCTCGCGGGCAAGGTCGCTTATTTCTTTGCTCAAAGCACGCATTTGGTTCTGTAATCTGCGCATTTTGGTAGCAGTACTATCTTGCAAAGATCTTGTATAAACTACAGTTTCTTCAAAAGGCGCCACGGGTGCCATCGGAGCAATAGGAGCTACCGGAGCAACCGGGGCTACAGGTGCAACCTGCGCCGTAGCCATGCCGCTAACCGCCAGGGTTATAATGGCTACAGCAATTGATTTATATACTTTTAATTTCATTGTTCTGTTGATCTTTAAATTCGTTAAATTGTTGTATTACATTTAATTGTTGATTAAGTACCTCTGTCTGCATCTGCAAGTTCCGGATCATTGCACGCAGTACAGCTTCCTGATTAGGGCTGGTAGCTAAATCTTTATTCAGTTTTTTATAGGTCTGGTCCATTTTTGCCAACTCGCCGGTAAACTCTTTGTAAAGTTGCGGGTCGGTTTTGGCAATACTTTTAAGTTCGGTACGCCTGGTAGCAATCAAAGATGCGTATTGCACCTGCTGCTTAGCGTACTCGGGGTTTATAGCGGCGAAATTGATGGCTGCCGGTTTTTGATTGTAGATGTAAGCAAAAAAGCAGGCACCCATTACTACAAAAACAATGGCTGCTACGCTTAGCACAAAGCCTAAAGAAAATGTCTTAGCTTGTTTTTTCTTTTCCTGAAACTGCTCAGGCAGCCCCGCCTCAATGCGTCCCCAAAGATTGGCCCCTGGCTCAAGGTCGTCAAACTCTTCACGGTTATTATGTATAAAATCTTCTAATCGCTTGCTCATTGTGTTATTCCCTTTCTTACTAAAATCTCGCTCAACTTTCTTTTAGCTCTTAAAAATTGTGTTCTTGATGTGTTTTCTGTTATGCCCAATATTTGTCCTATCTCTTCATGGTCGTACCCCTCAATCAGGTATAACGATATCACTGTTTTGTAGCCATCGGGCAGTTCTGTTATAGCTTGCTTAACTTGCGCCACTTTATATTGTACCTCGTCGTCGTTTTGCGGCTGCTCGTCAATTAAATTGTCGGCATCATCGCCAAGTTCAACCAGTTCAACCTTCCGCTTGCGCAACAGGTTAATTGACCGGCTTACTACAATTTGCTTTAACCACAGGCCAAAAGTGGTTTCCTGCCTAAAATCATGTATGC
>JAZKET010000042.1:3889-29533 GCA_040386815.1 Bacteroidota bacterium
AAAAACGACTCTTGCAATACATCCTCAGCTTCGGCAACATTACCCACTATCCTAAAGGCCACGTTTAGCATGGCTTTAGCATACAGTTTATACAGCTCATGGCAAGCCCGTTTGCTGCCCTGCTTACACTCAACCACAAGGTTGTAATGTTTGTCTATGAATAAGGTGGTGTCCAAGTTTCTTAAAGCTTTCTGGTTATAAGACAGCGGTTATTTTGGGATGTTGCATGGATGGATGGAATTTTTATAAAATAGTGATTGGAGGTTAGTTGATTAGTGATTAGTTAGGTTGATGTTTAGTAAAAATAGGCAAGTTCTTGCTAATCTTTAGTCACCTATTAAACTAATCACTAACAGTGCGTTACCTTCGGCCTGCGCTATACGCTCATACGCCTGCAGGCCTTAGGCGCAAGGCCGGTATCCGCTGCTATCGCTAACGCAAAATTTTGTCTGAACCATGATTCGTAGGATTTGTGGATTAAAGGATTTGATTAGCACACGGCAACCCCTAAACCCTCTGCCAACTCAAGCGTGGACGCTTGCCACTCTGTTTCGTTCAAGTGTGGACACTTGAACGGGCGTTTAGGATCTAAGTGTTGTAGGATTTTGATCAACATCAATATCAAACCAGACAAGCATCAAGCCAATCCTAAAATCCTACAAATCATGGTTCAGAAACCCATCCACAGCCCTCACCGCATTATCATACCTAACCTGCCCGGCGCCGCTTATCAGCACATAATTAGCATTCAGCGCATCTAATTCTTTATACCAAATATCCATAAAATGCGCTCGCTTGTGGGGGAAATCACGCAGCGGGTCTTCCTCCCAGGGCATATCAATGTCCAATAGCAGATAAAGGTCGTACGGGTGTTTAGGCAATTCATCAATAACTTCCTGCGGCGAGCTGCCAAACATTTCATCGCTCCATATCTTAACCGTAATAAAGGTGGTGTCGCAAATTAGCAGGTTGTTTTTTGCCAGTGGCAGCATCTCATCCTCTAAAGCCAGCTGCCCGTAAAACATATTGATCTCATCTTGCCAGGTAGGGGGGGCAGTTAGCTTTTCGCAATAACCACGGGCATACTCGGGCACCCAAACGGTATCATAGTGCCGCGCCAAATAGGCAGACATGGTTGATTTGCCCGTTGACTCAGGGCCGACGACGGCGATCTTTTTTATTTCGTTACTCATTCATCTTTTAGTTGTCATTGCGAGGTACGAAGCAATCGCGAACTTTGAATGCGTGCGATTGCTTCGTACCTCGCAATGACAAATTAAATTTTTTGTTTCTTCCAATCCCGTTTCCAATCAATATACCCTATGGTAGCTAAAACTACATAAATAGCGTACATGGCCGCTGTTAGATGCAAATCTTTAAACAGGTATACGCCTACGTATACAATGTCAACAAAGATCCATATCAGCCAATTCTCTACCACCTTGCGGGCCATTAATATTTGTGCTACCACACTACAGGCGGCGCAAAAACTATCAAGATAGGGGAAAGATGCCGATGTGTAGTGCAGCAGCGATCCTAATATAAATGTAAAGGCGGCAACCGCTATTGCTGCCAATAAAATTTCTTTTTTGGTGATGCGAATCACCGGCACTTTATCTTCGTTAGCTGCCTTTTGGCTCCAGTAGTACCAGCCATATATGTTTACCACCAAAAAGTACACCTGCAGGCCCATATCGGCAAACAGGTGTGCATCCCAAAAAATAAAAATATAGATAGTAACGCTTACAATGGCAAAGGGCCAGTTCCAGATAATGTTTTTAGCGGCCAGGTAAACGCATAACAAGCCTGTAATTACACCGGTTATTTCTAACCAGGTTTGGTGTTGCCACCAGTCGTGCAATGCCGCTGTAAGTCCCATTAGCCAAATATAAAAAAACGACCTTGTAAATCTGTCAATCCGCCAATTCAAGTGTCCACACTTGAATTAAAACAATGGTAAGCGTCCACGCTTACATAGTTTCGCAAGCGTGGACGCTTGCAGTGCTATTTGTTCAAGTGTGGACACTTGAACAGGCGACTTTTTTTGAGAAGCGTTTTGTTGACTTATGTTAAGCCTGTATTAGTTTCAACTTAAAGTTTTAAACTAAATGAAGAAATTTTCATTTAAGGCAAATAAAAATAGGATTTGTTAATTAAAAACTTTTAAATTTATGCCTAAGATTTAAACACGTCCTGCGAGGATACTTTTTTGTTGTGAGGAAAGCCGCAATCGGGGACAAAATGCTGATTTAATTGTTAATTTTTTTTGTAAAAAAGCCGTTCTTTTCATAGGAGAACGGCTTTTCTTTTTTAATGAATGTCGGTTGGCACTTTCATCTTCTTTTTAAACGGTTGCAAATAAAGCAACGGTATAGAACATAACATTACCATACCCGATAGCCAGTAAGCGTCATCATAGGTAAGTAGCAGGGTCTGGCGGGTAACTACACCTTCCATAGCTTTGTAAGCCATAGCGGTGGCATCAACTATTGATTTGCCTTTGCCCATAAAAGTGTGGACGTAGGCGTTAAAGCGCTCAAGGAACGCCGGGTTATAAGCGTTAATATTTGTGAGCAGGTTATTACGGTGAAAGCCCTGGCGATTATGTATCACGGTAGTTAAAACCGCTATACCAAATGATCCGCCCAGTTGGCGCATCATATTGTTTAAGCCTGATCCTTGTCCAATTTCTATCCCTTTCAAATCGGCCATAGCCAAAGTAGTAAGCGGTACAAATAGCAGCGCCATACCTACGCCGCGCACCAGTAATGGCACCAGCACGTCTTTCTGCCCCGTAGCTAGTGTTGAGTGGCTTAGCATATTGGCAAACACAAAGAACAGTATCATGCCCGCTGTGGCCATAAATTGGGCCGGTATGCCTTTGTTTAGCATTTTACCGATGAATGGCATCATCATAATGGTACAAAGCCCACCCGGGAATAATAACTCGCCGGTTTGCTGCGCGTCAAACCCCAACAGGTTTTGACAAAACACCGGGAACACAAACATAGACCCGTATAAACCAAAGCCCAGCACAAATGAGGTAAACATCCCCACAGCAAAACTACGGTGCCGTAATATGCTGAAGTTTACTATCGGGTGGTCGGTACTCATTTCGCGCCAGATAAAAAATAATATACCTAACACGGCGGTTACGGTTAATACCAGGATGTAAGTTTTAGAGAACCAGTCTTCACTCTCGCCTTTCTCTAATACGGTTTGTAAACTACCAACAGCAATAGCCAGCAGAATGATGCCCCACCAATCCACAGGCCGTTTAGTTTCCTTGGGTGTTTCCGGAATAAACGTGTAGGCACAAAAGGCGGCCAGCGCCCCTATGGGTATGTTTACATAAAATATCCATGGCCATGAAAATTGCTCAACTATCCAGCCGCCAATGGTTGGGCCAACTGTAGGGCCTACCACCGCGCCTAAACCAAACAGGGCAGTAGCGGTACCAATTTGCTCGCGCGGCCAGGTTTCAATCAATATAGCTTGCGATGTTGATATTAAACCACCACCGGCTAAACCTTGCAGTATCCTGAAGATGATGAGTTCATCCATGTTACCGGCGTTACCGCATAAAAACGATACTATGGTAAATATGATGATAGAGGCCATGAAGTACTGTTTACGGCCAAAGCGCCCGCCTAACCAGCCCGACATGGGTAATATAATTACGTTGGCTACCGCATACCCGGTTACCACCCAGGCCACATCCTCCAGGGTAGCGCCCAGGTTACCCTGCATGTGTGGCAAGGCAACGTTTACTATAGTGGTATCAATAAGCTCCAGTAAGGAGGCCACGATAACCGTAATAGTAATGATCCATTTTTTAAATCCGGTTTCAGCCATGATTTTGTTTAAATATTATTATGAAGGCGAACAGCGAATAGGCGTTAGCAAGTTTGCTATAAAGGCGTTGCTAACTAATTACCAATCACTAAACACCCATCAACTAAATCAGTCTTTTATAAGCACAGACACATTTACACTCATACCTGCGCGTAGTTTGGCCAGATCTTCTTTACTGCCGTTTATTTTAATTTTAACCGGCACGCGTTGTACAACCTTAACAAAGTTACCGGTAGCGTTATCTGGCGGCAGTAATGAAAATTTAGCGCCGGTAGCAGGCGAGAAGTTGTAAACCACACCTTCAACCTTCATGTCAGGGAAAGCGTCAACCTCAAGTTCAACTTTTTGGCCGTTTTTAATATGCTCTAACTGCGTTTCTTTAAAGTTGGCAGTAATAAACAGGCTGTTATCGTTAACAATGTTGAACAAGGTTTGCCCGGCTTGTACAAGCTGGCCCAGTTGTACATTCTTTTTTGATGCTATACCGCTTGCAGGCGCTTTAACGCTGGTGTAGCTTAATTGCAGGTTAGCATAATCAATATCAACTTGCTTTTGGCTAACACCCGTGTTGGTTACCTGTAACTGGCTGCGGGTAGTATTAATTTGTTGCTGGGCAGCTTTATATTGATCTTTAGCAGCCACAAAGTTTGCCTGCGCTACTTCCAGGTCAGATTTTGCCTGGTCAAATTGTTGCTGGGTAATAGAACCATCTTTAACCAGGTTAGCATAACGCTCGTAGTCTTTTTTAACCTTATCTAAACGGGCCTGTGCCGATGCAACATTTGCTTTAGCTACAGCCGAGTTTGATGAACTGGTAAAAATTTCTGACTGGCCAACGTTAACGCCCGCGCTTGCACCAACCTGTGCCGCCTGCGCCTGCTCTAACTTTATCTTGTAATCGCGCGGGTCAATCTTAACCAATATTTGACCTTTGTCAACATGCACGTTTTCTTCAAAGTTGATGCTGTCCACATAGCCGCCTACACGCGCAACAACCGGGCTTATGTCGGCGTCAATTTGCGCGTCGTCGGTATCTACGTGTTTGCTAAAATATATGTATTCTTTTATACCGAAAATGATACCGCCTAAAAGCACAACCCCTAAAATTATAGGTAATACTTTATTAGGTTTTTTTGCTGGTTCGTTTTCGTGAGTGTCTTTCTTTGCCATTTTGTGTTGTGTATTATTTATTAAGTTTTCCGGTTGATTTCATTAGTGTATAGTAAGCCAGTCCTGCATCAGCTTTAGCTAATTCCAAATTGATCTGGGCTTGGTATAACAGCGTCTCGGCATCAACTCTGTCTGTTGCCGATGCGATGTTGCTTTTATATTTTGATGCCAGTATGTTGTTGTTCTCGCCTGCTTGTTCAATAGAGGTTTGCAACAGCTGTATCTTATCCATAGCCCTTACATAGTTTTGGTATTCCTGGTTAACCTCGTTCTTTACGTTATCCAGCGTGATACTTTTGTTTATAGCCACTTCATCTTTCTGGATGCGGGCCTCGCTCAGTTTGTTTTTGTTGGTCCACAAGGCACCAAAGTTCCAGGCGGCGGTTACACCCACAGTTATAGGCGTAATAAAGCTGCCTGATTTGGGTAGCGGGTTAGCTGCAACGTCAACATAATAAGCCGCTGCCGATGCCGACAGGGTAGGCGTGGTGTTAGCGTTGATGCTTTTAATGTTGGTTTCGGCGACGCGGGTGCGCAGGTCAAGCTGTCTCAATTCCTGGCGGTTAAGCATCGCGCTGTCAATGTAATCTGTAAGCGTGCCTACACTACGTTTTGCCATAGGTATTTCTGCAATGGTTAGGCGGGTTTGCTCTGGCAGGCCTAACAGAATATCCAGATTATGGTTAATGATCTTGCGGTTGCTTTCCAGATCGATACCGGTTAACTCAATGTTTGAGCGTTGCAGTTGAAAACGCAACACATCATTCTTGGTAACCAGGCCCTGCTCAAAAAAGCGTTGCGATTGGTGAATCTGCGCGTCAATGCTTTCCAGATTTTGTTTAACTACTTTTTGGCTTTGCAATACTTTGTACAGCGTGTAGTAACCGTTAATGATCTGGTAAGTAATTTCGTCCTTATCCCTAACCGCGTCTAAGCGGGCAACATTGGTTAACAGGTCGGTTGATTCTTTGGCATACTTCAATCTGCCGCCAGCAAAAATGGTTTGCTTAACAGATGCTATGCCTAACCAGGCGTTAGCCTCTTTTGGCAGCGAAATGCTCTCTGCACCAAAAGCAAGCCTGTTGGCAGGTATTTGCGCACGGTTATAGGTAAAGCTTACGTCGCCGGTTGGCAGGGCGCTGTCTTTAGCCTGGTTGTATTGCGATATGGCCTGATCAATCTTTGACTGCGAAAGTTTTAAAACCTTGCTGTTTTCAAGCCCTAATTTTATGGCTTCTTCAAGCTTTAGGTCCTTATCCTGTGCCGATACGTTGTTTGCTAAGGTCATCAGCAGCAGCGCTATCAGAATGGCCAATAAGGGTATCTGGTAAAGGTGTTGTTTGTGAGTGGTATTCAATTGTGTATTCATTTTATTTTAGTAGATATGCTTTTAACAGGTTTTTCATGTAGCTTTTTATCTGCGGCTTAAGCTTTGTTTCAATAGACTCTTCATCGTTGATATCAAAACCCAGCAGGGCCGACGACATCATGGGTGTATTGATGATGTAGTTTTTGGTGCCATAAAGGGTTGCTATTACCATGGGGATATCAATATCCTCTTTAAACTCGCCGGCGGTGATACCATCTTTCAGGATCTTCTCCAATTCGGCCACGTTTTTTAGCAACATGTCGCGCAGGTTGTTTGACAGGTCGTTACCGCGGTTCATGCCCATTTCCTGGTACAGCAGTTTCTGGAAACAGTTGTTGTTTACCACCTTATCGCCATACATTTCTATGTATTTTTCCATTTTGGTCCAGGCGCTCATGCTGCCATCATTACCAAGGTTGTGCAGTATGTTTTGGAATGATGCTATTTTGCGCTGAAATACCGCCAAAAACAACCCTTCTTTTGAACCGAAGTAATAGTTAAGCATCGCCATGTTAACACCGGCTTCGCCAGATATCAATCGGGTAGAAGCACCATCGAACCCTTTGTCTGAAAACACGCGCTCGGCAACGTCCAGTATGTGGTCCTTTTTATCTATTTTATCTTTGTCCATGATCTGTATGATCTAATTTAACGCCACAAAATTAATCAAACGATTGATTAGTGTAAAATTATTTTTATGTTAATTTTATAAGTTGTTGATAATCAGATATAAAAAATTAATCAATCGATTAATTAATATAGGTTTATAGCATTGATAAACTCATTGACCGTACCAGGCAGGGCGTATCTACTTAATGTGGGAATATTAATTGTTGCTATATGCAGGTTATCTCTACAGAATTGTGGGCGTGCGGTCTACTCCGTCAGGAGTAAACCTGTTTATAGAAAAACCAAAGTTACCAAGGCACGCTCCATAGGAGCGCCCTTTTACTTTTTGTAGGTTGATGACTTAAGTTGTGGAAGGGAGATAGGGGCGGTTTTTACGCCGATCAGGACCGTCTGATAATGCCTATCAAAAAAGAAATGATAGCCAGTACGATAAGGATGTGTATCAATCCGCTAACGGCATAGAAAAACACCCGAATTATCCAGATGATTACCAAAATTACAGCGATGATATAAAGCAGTTTTGACATATTGTTTGATAAGATTTGTTTTAAATTTAAGCCAATGGCAAAGTAAACCAAAATGTACTGCCCTCGCCAAGTTTACTTTCAACACCAATCTTGCCCTGGTGACGTTTGATGATCTCGGCACTAATGTACAAACCCAAACCAAGGCCAGAGTTTTGAAAGCCTGTAGCATCTGCCTGGTAATAACGGTCAAACAGGTGCGGCTGTTTAGCTTCGGGTATGCCTGGCCCGTAATCTTTTATAGATACTTTGGCCATGTCGCCTAGCTTTTCTATGGTCATATCTATATTGACGGAATCTGGCGCATACTTAACAGCGTTGTTCACCAGGTTAACTACTACCTGGTCAGTAGCGTGCTCATCGGCGTTAACCTGCAGGGTTTCATCGCCCATAACATTCAATATATATTTATCACCAATACGGATATGGCTGCAGCAGTTTTTCAGCAGATCGGCTATTATAAAGGTTGTTTTATGCAGTTTCATCTGCGGGTCGTTAGCCCGGCCTACGCTTAATAATTTGTCAATTAATGAGCTTACTTTCTGCATGCTGCGGTTTGACTGATCTATCAGTTTCTGAAACATGCCCTGCGTAGGGTTATCTTTCATCCTGTCCAGTAACTGTAACGATGCTTTTAAACTGGTGATAGGCGTTTTTAGCTCATGGCTGGCAATACTTATAAAGTCATCCTTCTGGCGTTCAAGGCGTTTTACCTGGGTAATGTCAAGCACAGTGCCCAGTATACGCACCGGCTTTAGCGCCTCGTCATAAAATATCTTTCCCTGCGCCCTCATCCAATGTATGGTTTGGTCGGGATGAATTATTCGTGCTTCATAAAACAGTTTGTTTCCCAGGTTTTCTGTAGCTGTTTTGTAAGCATTGGTACGTATTTCCTGGTCGTCGGGGTGTATTGCTGCAACATAATCGGCTTGGGTTGCTTCCTTATCAAAGCCAAAAATTTGCTTAAACCTGTCAGAGCTTTTGGTAATGTTATTAACCAGGTCTACATCAAAAGTACCAATATCAGCAGCTTCAACAGACATACGGATACGCTCTTCAACCTCTTCAATACTGCGGCGCGCTTTGATCTTATCGGTAACGTCAATAGCCAATACCATGATGGCGTTTACAGCGCCGTCGCCGTAACTAATTGGCTCATAAACAAAATCCAACACTACGTTTTCTTCAACGCCATGGCGAATAAGCATTACCTCATGCTCGCGGGCAATAAAGGCTTTGCCAGATGATATCACCTCGTTCATAATAGGCGCGTAAACCTCAGCGGCTTCTGCTACAACCTGCCAAATGGTAAGGCCTTCAAAATCTTCACGTTTTTTGCCTACTAATTCCAGGTAGGCATCATTAACTTCCTGTATCATCAGGTCTTCGGCAGCAATAATGCATATGCCAATAGGGGCCTGCCTAACCATATTTCTGAAGCGTGTATCGCTCTCCATCAACTCTTCATACGTAGCCTGCAACGCTTTTTGCGATTCAAGCAGTTCTTCGTTTGATGAGGTCAATTCTTCGTTAGCCGAATAGAGCTCTTCGTTCATTGCAGATAGTTCTTCAGCGAGGTTTTGCTCCTTTATTCGGCTCAATACGCGCTGCGTAACATCGGTAGCACTGTGAATGATACAGTAGGTTTTACCTGTGGCGTCTGGTATGGCTCGGTATTCAAAATCGAAATAAAAATCCTGCAATACGCCGTCAATTTCAAGCCTGGCTAAAGCATCTGTTCCCGATATGGTGGTGCATTCGTCCCATACTTTTCTAAACAGATCAATGAAAGGTTGCCCTTCAAGCTCGGGCAGCGCTTCTTCTAAAGGCAAACCCATGATATCCTTACCTTTACCCCAAATGGCCAGCATGGCATCGGTAGCAAATTGTATATTGAAATTGCGGGTTACGTGTATGGCAATGGCATTGCTTGATGTCGACAACGCGTCGAGCACCTTGAAGTTGCTTATAGGTTGGTATGGCGAGCTCATTACTTGCTTTATTTCAGCTTTAATTACAAATAACTTTAAACCCGCCTTAATGTTTGTGCAAGGTTTTTATTTTAAAAATATTGTTGATTTAGCTGTGTTTAAGTTGATGGTACGGATCAAAACACAGATGTTTGTCTAAGCTAACAATTTCATCGGCACCTAAAATATGGAACAGTTTTCATTAACAAACAAAGTAATTATAGTTACCGGCGGCACCGGCGTTTTGGGCGATGCTTTTATAAAAGGCATTGCAGCCGCAGGCGGTGTAGTAGGCATATTAGGTCGTAACCAAGAGGTTGCGCAGGTCCGTACTGAGGCCGTTATAGCCAACGGCGGTCAGGCAATAGCGCTAATTGCCGATGTAATGAAAGAAGATGAGCTAATTGCAGCCCGCAACCTCATGCTTAACAAATTTGGCCGCATTGACGGCCTGGTAAATGGTGCCGGTGGCAACATGCCCGGCGGCGTGGTACAACCAGAGCAAGACGTTTTTAAACTAAACATGGACGGCCTGCGCCAGGTAATGGAGCTTAACCTTTGGGGTACCCTAATGCCTACCCAGATCTTTGGCGAGGCTATGGCTAAGGGCGGGCGGGGTAGCATTATCAACATATCGTCCATGGCATCGCAGCGGGCTATTACTAAGGTGTTGGGCTACTCATTGGCTAAGGCAGCTATTGATACATATACCGAGTGGTTTGCTGTAGAAATGGCTAACCGCTACGGCGATAAGTTACGCATGAACGCTATTGCGCCAGGCTTTTTCCTGACTGAGCAAAACCGCACACTGCTTACCCAGCCCGACGGTAGTTATACAGACCGCGGCAACCTGGTAATAAGGCAAACACCATTTAAACGTTTTGGCAAGCCCGACGAACTGATAGGGGCATTGATATGGTTACTAAGCGATGCCTCGAAATTTGTTACCGGTACGGTTATTAACGTAGATGGTGGTTTCTCGGTATTTAGCGGAGTATAGCGGCTTTTAATTACGTGGTGTGCGTTTATAGCGGCGCCATACTTTATACCAATTTTTATTATTTGGATATTGCCTGTGGCTGGTGCTGTTATTAAAAATGATGGCAACGCACAGCAGTATGATACAGCCCGCAAGTACAGGGTTTAGTACATAAAAGTAGCCCAGCGCATGTATTTTTGGCGATCCAATATTGGCTATCAGCGCCGTAGCCCCACCCGGCGGATGCAGCGTTTTGGTAATTTGCATGGCTACAATGGATAGCGATACCGACAGCGCGGCTGACAGCCATATCTGGTCTGGTATTAACTTGTAGATGGTAACCCCAACCAGCGCGCAGATAACATGCCCGCCGATTAAATTACGTGGTTGCGCCAACGGGCTGTTAATAACCCCATAAATTAAAACCGAAGAAGCACCAAAAGAGCCGATAAGAAACAAATTATCAGACGCGGTAAAGTGTTTGCTGCTGATAACACCTATCAAACCTATGCCGAAGAACGACCCCAGGAAAGTCCAGAAATGCTCTTTGAAATCAACAAGCGTTTCTTTGTAAAAAATGTATTTTGCCGTGCGTACGTGTCTGCGTAGTTTCCTTATCATCATCGGGTGGCAAAATTAAAGTTTATTTATCAAAGCGATATAGGTGTCTATAGTTTGTTTACGTAGGTATCAAACGCGTCAAGCTGCGCTGCGTACCAGCTATTCATATATCCAGCTTCGGTAATAAGGTTTTTATCAATGCCGTAGGTAAATTTTATTTCGCGGTCAAACGCCCCGGCTGCAAGCAATACTTTTTTATAACCTTCTATACGGCCCGCTACAGCGCCGGCGCTTAGCTGATTTATTTTTAATTCGCCCCAACGCTTTTTAACACGACTGATAAAATTGCCTGCATTTAAGTTCACCAAACGTTTAAGTAAGTTATTTGTGCCCGCGCCAATTATAATGTTGTTCACTTTTAAGCCTGCCCAGTTGCGCCCCATGCTACCATCTAAATCCCATGGCGAATAAAAAAAGGCCGGTGCCGTACGTTTGTCGTAAAAACTAAAAAAAAGGTTTTTAGCATTATTATCAGTTGCGTAAATAACATTCATAAAAATGAAATAATCAACCATGTTATCTATATCTACCTTGTTTTCAATATCTGCCAAAAACTCAGCATCGGTGCTTTTTGCAACAAAGTTTATCTCGTCATACAGGTATCCCCATTCTGGCGATGGTGTGTCACCCAGGTCAGGATATTCCAGTTCCCAGCCGCCCCACATTTTGCTCAAATTGTCGTAGGGTATAACATCTAAAAAGTTGCTTTGGTCGGTAACATCATCGGCTTTATACATATCGCCGTATTGCTTTTTGATTTTTAACTGTTTGCGGTCAAGCTTCTCTGTTAAACAATATACGCCGTTATAAAAGTTATTATAAAACACCTCAACCATATAGCCGCGTGTACCGTTCAAAGCTTCGGGTTCCTGCGCTTTGTATGGTACATTATTAAAGCTGTTCCAAATGTCGGTACAAAGGCGGTTACGCATGCGTGCCTCGTCAATATACATGGCGTCTAAAATCCAGTTGTTATCGTTACGCAAGCCTAATAAAGAAGCGTCTTTGTCGTTGCCGCCGGCATCGGTAATATGCACAGCGTACGATTTTTTTGGCAAGTTACGTGCGGTTACACCACGCAGGCGTATGTTAATGTCAGACCTAACGCTAAGTTTACCCTGGTGCGCCGCATAATCCGGATCAATCAGTTCAAAATATGCATGCACATACTCATCTTCTATCTTGTCGCTTACGCCAAGGTGTACTATGGGTAAATTGGTTATAAACAGGTTGTAATCTTCGGGTGTGTTAAAGCTGTTTATTACCCTAACGGTTATATTGTTATTTGCAGTCAGCGGAAATTTAACGGTCCCACCACTTAGCACCCTTTGCCCGTCAATAATAACCGCGGCAGCAGCGGTACTATCAAAGTTAACCGTATAGCTATTTAACGATGTGCCTGAACTTACCGGAAAATAGTAAAGCTTATTTAGCATATCATACCCGCAGGTGGCACCATTTATCCTCAAATTTTTCAGCTTAGGCAGCTCAGAAACTTCAATGGGTTTATAGGTGTCGGGGCTTTTACCGCCGGGTATGGGCGTAACGTTAATATTATCTGAAATTTCTTTTTTGCAGGCAGTAAATGTTAATGCACATAACAGCCCGCAAAGCAGATATTTGTTTTTCATTTTTCATGTGATAGGGGTAGTACCACAAATGTAAAACATAGCATTCACATCAATTATTAAAAATTGATGCGAATGGCGTAACAATGTTGTGTTAATGTGCTTTTAACACACCTTTATGCAGTTAATGCCCAGTAGTTTACCCAGTTTATCAATTTTTGAGGCAACATGGCCCTTGCCGATGGCGCAATGATGAGCCGGGCCATGAGCGTTCCAGCTTTCGGTAAATGCACGCGCGCCGATACTGAATTTATAGCGGCTGTTGGTATTGCCAATTTCCAGTATAGGGCCGGGCACAGATTCGGCCTCTGCAACCAGCAGCATCAGTTTGCCATCGCCCGTTTCAACAACAGAGAGCAGTGTAACCGGGCCGTGTTTTACAGACATCTCGACAGACAAACCTTTACCCACCTTGCCATGATATACCTGTAATGGTTTAACTTTTATTTTGCCTTCGGCGATAGCGGTATGGCAGGGTCCATCGTGCCCCATCAGAACCACATCATCATTAAAATCCATGGCATAGTATTCGGTGAACGATCCGCCTGCGCCAAAGCTGTCCATTATCTTCATGGCCTGGGCGTTCTTTATCTCATACTCGCCGGCCACTGGCACATTACTGCCTGTTTGTAACGATGCGCCAAGGATAATAGAGGTCATGGTATCTTCATTAACCGCATTACCGCTGCCTTTATGATAATATGCCAATGAGCCAAGATTGTATTTTGCTACCAGTTTATCCAGTGCAACTGCGGTACGTGCTGCGCGATGCAATTCATCCACAGGGCAATCATCCTGTACATCAAATTGCTGATGGATCGTGTTTAGCTTATTATTTATTTCAGTATCACTTACCCCTGTACGGATACCCGATAATTCATCAACCTCTATCACCTCAATATGCCCGCCAAAAGTGGCGCATTGCAGGGTTAGGTCGGTATAAATATCCAGCATGCCGCCATAGTAGTTGCCCATTACACCCAGGGTATTATTGTACATGGTGTGCGCAACTTTTGCGGCGGCAATCCAGTCTTCAATCTCGTTCCAAACTTGCGGGTCATCATTCAACGTCCCGGTTATCTGGTGAAACGCAATGCCTGAGCGTTTAAAAACATTAGCTATCTCTGGCACCGGGCAAGCCGAGCAGTAGGCCAGCCATTCGCCTGTCATGGCCGTACGATTGTTCAGGTTATTAAACCTGGTATAGTCAATAGCTGCTTCGGGCGCAAGGTTGAGTACAATAACCGGCACTTTGGCCTTTTTAACAACCGGCAAAACCGTTGCCGATAGGGCATAGGTGGTAACATACAGAAATATCAGTTCCACATCCTCGCGTTTAAAACGGCTGCCGGCTTCAAATGCTTTTTGAGCGCTATCTATCAAACCCAAGTTTACCACATGGGCACCGTAACCGTTTAGTTTTTGGCTTACCTGTTCAACGTAGTTGTGCAGGCGGGCTTCCAGGCCTTCAAACTGGGGCCAGTAAGTATCAAGCCCAATGCCAAACAGGCCAATTTTTACGGTAGTATTTTTATGTGTTGATGTCATAGTTTTCTTTTGTTAAACCTTACCAGCTCCGGAGGGGCAAAAGGTTGGTAGAATCATTTACAACCAATTTATTCGCGCTGTAGGTGCGAAACTTTCCGGCGCATAAGTTATGTACCTACGGCACATTTAATCATTTATTTCGTATCGCTAAACCATCAAATTGGTCCCAATAAGTGTCTAAGCCAGTGCCGAAAAGGCCAATTTTAACGGTGTTGTTTTATCTGCCACACTTCTATTTATCAGTTTCAGGACGCTCCTATGGAGCAAATATGTTTTTTTTAATTATTAGCTATAAACAGGTTATCCCTACGGGATGTAAAAATTCAAAGCTCCATAGGAGTATCCTGTTTATAGAAATTGACAAACCGTCACAGCGCTCCATCGGAGCGTCCTTTCACAAGTGTTATTCGACCAACTATGTTTCTATTTCTCTTCCACAATTCTCACCGGCCCCGTCATCCCCGAAGGCGACAGCGGCGAATTTTTATTGTAAAATCTATGCGTGGCAAAAGTATATCGCTTACCCGGTCGCGCTTCCCCTTTTAGCAACCACTCGGGCCAGCGCCCGTTTCTGATGCCATCGTCAGGGGTGCTGTCGTCGCCTATCAGGCGGTTAAGCCACAGGTTTACTACTTCAACCTCCAGCGTGTTTTTGCTTTTTAGTAAGCCTGTTGGTATCTCTTTGCGCCATGGGGCCGTCCACAGTATCCCCAAATCCTTACCATTTAGTTTAACGCGGGCCAGGTTTTTTACCTGCCCTAAATCAATATAATATTTACCATTGGCACTTACCGCAGGCATATCAAATGTTTTGGTGTAGGTGGCCGTGCCCGAGTAATGTTTAATGCCATCTTCGGGGCGTTTGGTCCAATCTGTAAGAGCATCAAACGTAATGCTTTTTGGCCCACCCCATTTAGGGTCAAAGGCTAAGCTCCAATCGCCGGTTAAGGTTTTAACTATAGCAGGTGTGCTGTAGTTTTTATTTTTTGCTGTCGCGATGTTTGCCGTCACATCTTTAGCAAATACAATAAAATAGCTCTGGTAAGGCGCAAATTGCAACGATAAACTAGTAAGCGCCCCCTCTTTTTTAAACTGTGGTAGGGCAGATATTTTGCCTGTCAGCGGGTCCCAAAGCTGCGGTGTGCCTTTATTTGCACGCAGGCTGATATTGCTGATAGTCGCTTCGACAGAGTTGTTAGCAACAAAGTAAGCATCCCAGTTTAATGACGCGCGGTGGGTGTAACGCAGCGGCCCATCGGCGGTAAAGTCTTCGGCCACGCCCATCTCCTTCAAAATCGCCGCTGTAACATCGTAATGCGGATACAGATTATCTAAGCGGCTGTAAACATCGCCACTAAAAATAACCTTGCCCTTACCATATGGATGTGTTTGTTGTGTTGTGCCGTTGGCGTTGCCCCAAACCTGTTGTACCAATGATGCGATCTGCTCATCGCAAGCCGGGTAACCAACCAAGCTGGGTGATTTTGAAGGCGGCGGACCAACAACCGTAACCCCCGCTTTTACCAGGGCTGCAATTTTATTAAGCAGTGCAGGTGTCATTGTCGGTACCGATGGTAATACCAGCAATTTATAACTTGCCCCACCCGGGAAAACCAAATTGCCGTTTACTACTGATGCTTTAAACAGTAAGCTTGGTGCACAGCCGTCAAAATTATAGCCCTTTCTATCAGGAATAGTGTCATTGCCCTTCATAGCCGAAAACGGCGGTCTGAACACATGCGGCGAACCTTCGGGATTTAGATACAGCACATCTGCCACAGTATTGCCCTGCTGCAGCAAATAACTGCACCTGCTAATGTATTGATGGTAACTACCCACCATTGGCCACCAGGTTTGGTTTCGGTCCCAATGTACACCGTATGGGCCCATGGTAGCGCCGGGGCGCAGACTGTCCGGCAAAAATTGGTTCTGGAAAGTATGATACACAAAGCGGTTAACACCTGCGGCAAAGGCCCAGTCGCCTTGATTTTTCATGGCACCGGGATATTGTTTCCAACCCTCATCGTTTTGTGC
Source organism: Bacteroidota bacterium (assembly GCA_040386815.1). Taxonomy (GTDB): domain Bacteria; phylum Bacteroidota; class Bacteroidia; order Sphingobacteriales; family Sphingobacteriaceae; genus Mucilaginibacter. Next base: position 20,218 of record JAZKET010000042.1, read on the forward strand.
GGTAAAAGCCTCGGCAGGAGTTAATGCGCGGCCATTAACATGAGCTATTGAAGTAGCCTCAACCACACTGAACGACGAATTAAAACCAAGTCCTTTGCTCCAAAACTCGCTCATGGGTACATCGGCAATGGCACCCAGCTCCAGGTCGGCAGTGGGGTTCATGTCGTATGGTTCAATGGAAAGCTCCATGCCGTTTTTATGCGCATATTTTTTTGTGGCGATAGCATGGTTGTCTAAAACCAGTTCCTGCGATGTTTGGCGCAGGTCCCACAAAAAGCGCTCGCTCACCTCCCGGCTACCTACAATATTGCCCGCGTAAACAGGGTAATAAGGCAACGGATCGTACCCGCGGCGTTTAATAAACTCGGCACGGAAACGTGGTGTCCAGTTTTGCGCACCCATTTCCCAGCTATCCATATGCAGGCGCTTTAAGCCGCCCACTGTTGTTTTATTGGGGACGCCGATTTTACGCAGTAGCTTACCCACATAATTATCCATGTGTACACTTAGGGCGGTAGTATCAAACTTATCGGCCTCAAAACCTAAACCAGGTACCGGTGCAGGGCGGGTAATGGCCCCATTGTTACGGCTGCCAAAGCGCATAACGGTCCAGTTGCCGGCGGGTGCTGTCCAGTTCAGGGCCCCGTCGGCTTGCAGGTTTTTAGTAAGGTCAATGATCTTTGTTTTGTCGATAGCGTTGCCGGGTGCGGTCGCCGGAAAATCAGCCACGGCCGGCAAATATTGTTTTACCCCCGGTGCTGACGAATACGGCGCACGGGTATACAAGGCTTTCTCATCTGTATCAGTTATCTTTTCATTACCACTTGGAGTGGGGTAGGCCAGTACGGCTACATCTTCATAATAATCATTCCACTCTTTTTTCAGTTCAGGGGTAAAAGCTCCTTCGCCAAAATAGGGGTTTTTAGGTTTGGGTACAGGCAGCTTTATATTCTTCTCGCCACCACTAACCAATACACTGCTTGACACCAGGTGCAGCATAGACTGTGCCGGTTTAACCCATGGGCCGCCGCTGCCTGTCCAGCCCGGGCCAATGCCAAGGGTAATTTCTATGCCCAATCGTTCGCTTTCGCGTACGGCATGTTTAAACAAGTCTTGCCATTCATCGCTCAAAAAATCAACCTTGCCACGGGGCACGCCTACATTTACCTCTAAAAATACAAGGTTGCCAATACCGGCTTTCTTCATGGCTTCCAAATCGGCGGTCATAGAGCGCTTGTTCATGTTGCCATCCATAAAATACCAGTACACGCCCGGTTTAGCCGAGTTTGGCGGATTAACGAACCCGGCCTTTAATGCAGCAGTTTTTGGGTTGGTGATATTTTGGGCATTAGCGCACAGGGTGGTTGTCGCTAACAAATATGTTAAAAGCGTTTTTTTATTCATAGGTTTTGCCGCAGGAGCTAATTGGTATTGGCTAATATAGGGCTTTGCGTTTTAGACACTATCCCTTACTGTCTACCTTTCGGGATAAATGTAGATTTCATAAAAGGCGGCACCTACTGAGCCTCGAACTTCATCAATGCGATAGCTATAAACAGGTGAGTCCTAAAGGAGTCAATTATCAGATGCACTAACTCTGTAGGAGTTTCCTGTTTGTAGAAAACAATAGGCATTGTTTCGGCTCCATAGGAGCCTCCTCTAACCGAAATTTACCTGCGCTATCTCCATCAAAATAAATATTCGTAAATGCTTGGCTCTGATTATTAATTAAATATATTTGTTCAACAGTGTTGAATAATTGTAAACGCTGTTAACCAATTATCCCTTTGTCCTAATTAAATCTGAATGAAAGCTTACCATTTTGCTAATGGCGCCCGTAAAGCCGCGCTATTGGTAACCCTCATGGCATTAAGTGCCGGCAGCTTGCATGCGCAAGGCGGTGATAAGCCGCTATATCTGGACTATAACCAACCAGTAGATGCAAGGGTGAAGGACCTTATTGGCCGTATGACACTGGAAGAAAAGGCCCAATACCTTAACCACGTAGGGCCCGAGATACCGCGCTTTGCCATCAAATCAGACAGATGGAACCAAGCCTTGCACGGCGTGGTTTGGACAAGGCCGACAACCATGTTCCCGGTATCTATTGCCCTGGCGGCAACCTGGAATACCAAATTGATAAATCAGGAAGCTACAGCCATATCAGACGAAGCACGCGCCATTTACAACGGCTGGCATACCGACCCAAACTTTCAGGGCGAAAAGAAAGGTTTGATATACCGTGCACCGGTGATAAACATTAGCCGTAACCCGTATTGGGGGCGTATTAACGAGTGTTTTGGCGAAGATCCGTTTCTTACCGGTAGGGTAGGTGTTGCTTATGTTAAAGGTTTGCAGGGCGATGACCCGAAATATCTGAAGCTGGTATCAACCCTAAAACATTACGCGGTAAATAATGTCGAGAAAGACCGCTTTAGCCGCACCGCTACCGTAAGCGAACGCATGTTGCACGAGTACTGGCTGCCGCATTTTAAAGATTGTATTGTTGAGGGCAACGCGCAATCTATCATGGCATCGTATAACGCAATTAATGGCGTCCCTAATAATATCAATAAATTGATGCTTACTGATATACTGAAGAACCGTTGGGGTTTTAAAGGTTTTGTGGTGTCTGATCTGGGTGGGGTAAACACTATGGTAACCGGGCACGAAAAGGGTAAAATGAGCTATGAGGAAGCTGTAGCGCAATCCATCAACGCCGGTTGCGATTTCTCTGACAAAGAGTTTATGCAATATATCCCCATAGCGGTAAATAAAGGCCTGCTAACCGAAGCTAAACTAAACGAATCATTAGCCCGCGTAATGCGCGACCGTTTCCTGTTGGGCGAGTTTGATCCGCGGGAACGTGTGCCTTACAGCAATATACCGGTAAGTGTTATTGGTAATACAGAACATGTGGCACTAGCACTTAAAGTAGCGCAGCAATCAATGGTGTTATTGACCAATAAAAATAAGATACTGCCTTTGGATAAAACCAAGGTGAAAACCATAGCGGTTATTGGTCCGCATGCTAATATGTTTACAGCAGGTGGTTATAGTGGTAAGCCGGTAGAAGCGGTAAACCCGTTGCAAGGCATTAAAAACCGCATGGCGCCGGGTACCGAAGTGCTTTATGCCGCCGGTGCCGAAATTACTGCGCCACGCCGCAACCAACCTGCTTTTAACAAGGAAGAAGAATTGGCAAAAGCTGTCGAGATAGCCAAAAAAGCGGATGTGGCTATACTTTACATAGGCACAACGCTTGATGTTGAGGCAGAGGGTAAAGACCGTACATCATTATCATTACCGGGTAACCAGGAAGAATTAGTTAAAGCAGTATTGGCTGTAAACCCTAAGACTATTGTGGTGTTGATGAATGCTGGTCCGCTTACTGTGCCTTATTTAAAAGATAATGCCCCGGCAATTTTAGAAGCCTGGTGGCCGGGCGAGCAAGGCGGTAACGCCATTGCCGACGCGCTGTTTGGTAACATTAACCCTGGCGGCAAAATGCCCTTAACGGTTTACGCGTCTGAAGAGCAGGTGCCGTCGCAGGATGAGTATGATGTAACCAAGGGCTTTACCTATATGTATATTAATGGCAAGCCGCTGTTTCCGTTTGGGCATGGGTTAAGCTATACTACTTTTGCTTACAGCAATTTAAAACTATCGGCCAAGCAAATTAATGCCGATGGCAGCATAACGGCCACCATTGATGTGAAAAATACCGGAAAAACAGCCGGCGATGAAGTAGTGCAATTATACATCCACGATGTAGCCCCAAGCCTGAAACGGCCTATGAAAGAACTGCGCGGTTTTGAGCGTATTACCCTGGCGCCCGGCCAAACAAAGAAGGTAAGCATCAATATCCCGGGTGGTAAGCTGGCTTTTTATGATGAGAAGATTCATGATTTCAGGGTTGAAACGCAGCCTATTGATGTGATGGTGGGCAGCTCGTCTGAAGATATTCGCCTTAAGGGGCAGTTTAAAGTTATTGGCAATAAATAGTTAGCTTGATGAGTGAGATATTAAACGAGGAAACAGACATCACCGAAAACTTTCTGCAGATTGGCGACCGGATAAAGGCGCTGCGCATTAACCAAAGCCGCACTTTGCAGGAAATAGCCGATGCCAGCGACCTGTCAAAAAGCATGATCTCTAAAATAGAGAACAACAAAGCCGTGCCATCTGTAGCGGCGTTGGTGAAAATTGCCAAAACACTGGGTACCAACATATCAAACCTGTTAGAGCAGGATGGTTGGGCACGTACCGTGTTTACCACGCAGGAAGAGGCGCGAAAAAACATCACCCTAACAGAAAAAGGTTATGGTGTTTACCCATACGCTGCTAATTTTCATGAAAAGCTAATGCAGCCCTTTTTGTTTACCGCAAAGCGGGATGATGTGATACCGCATCGTGTATCGCACGAAGGGGAGGAGTTTGTGCTGGTGATAGATGGCGAAATGAAAATGACCGTAGGCGAGATAGAATACGTACTTAAGCCCGGCGATAGCTTGTATTTCAGTGCCTTGCAAAAGCATGGTATAATGCCAGTGAGCGAAAGCGTTACTTACCTGGACATTTTTGTGTGATGATATAAATGAATTATTAGTTAAGATAACGGTTAATAAATTAGGTTAGTGCTTTATAATTAATTAGTTATATTTGCACACCCCGAATAATTTGTTGACGATGAAGAGAGTTGTACTGATAATGCTATTAGTTTTGGCCACAATTTATGGTTGTAAAAATAGCGTAACCGCCCCCAATACCAATAACCCATCAACCGGTACTTTAGACGACGCTACACTTTCGGAAGTTAAAATAGAAGCAAAAAACAATGCCGGCAAGGTAACTGCTGATGTTACCTGCACCATAGCCGGCGACTCGATAGTAGCCATAGTTCCGGATAGGTTAGCCAGCAAAAAACTGGTGCTGACTTTCACCCCACAAACTGCCGGCAGCACCCTTAAAGTTGGCGATACCACCATTGTAAGCGGCAACACCGTTTCAGACTTTTCAAAAACAGTTTTATATAATCTTACATCGCCGAAAGGCAATAAAAAAACTTACCGCGTAATTATCAGGGTATTTACAGGCTTGCCCATACTGTACATTACCACCAGTACTAATGCCGATGTTACCTCAAAGGAAACCTATATTAATGGCAGCATAGTGGTTGACCCAAACAACGGCTTTGAGCAAACGGTTACTACTTTACCAATGCAGATACGCGGCCGCGGTAATTCAACCTGGGCGCTATATCCTAAAAAGCCGTACAAGATAAAATTGAACAGCAAAACCGCCATGCTAGGTATGCCGGCCGCTAAAGATTGGAACCTGCTGGCCAACTATAACGACAAAACCATGATGCGTAATAAAATTGCCTTTGATTTGGGCAAACGCATAGGGGCTGATTTTACGCCTGAAAGCCGTTTTGTTGAAGTGGTGTTAAACGGGCAATATTGGGGCAATTATCAGCTGACTACCAATGTTGAGATTCATGAAAATCGTGTTAATATAACAGAACTAAAGGCTGGCGATATTACCGGCGGTTATTTGTTAGAGTTAGATTACAAATATGCATCTGTAACCCAATGGCGCACTACCAAGAATTTGCCTTTTACGATGAAAGATCCGGATGTATTAGCCGCAGATCAACTGGCTTACATAAAAAAATATATACAGGATACCGAAGACGCACTATACTCAACCAACTGGACAGACCCAACCGACGGGTACGCGAAGTATATTGACCCTGACTCTTTTATGCGCTGGTATGCTGTGCAGGAAACGCTTAAAAACCAAGATTCGTGGGATTTTAGCAGTATATTTTACTATAAAAATGCAGGCGGTAAGTTAGGCATGGGCCCAATATGGGACTTTGATATCAGCATGGGTAATTGCGATTATTCGGTATCTGAAAACCCTGAGAACTGGTACAGCCGTAACGGGCTTTGGATGATACGCCTGGCGCAAGACCCTGCCTGGAATTTTAAATGGCGCGCCAAATGGGCAGCCATGCGTACAAAAGAGGTACAGCAAATATTTGCCGATATAGACTACAATGCCAAATATTTGAAACTATCTGCAGCGCAAAACTTTAAACGCTGGCCTATACTTGACCAATATGTTTACCCTAACGCGGTAGTATTGGGCGATTATGATAAAGAGGTTGCCTATTTAAAAGATTTTATGACCAAGCGTGTAGCCTGGATAGATGCCAATATTAAAAGCTATTAACGCTAACGCTAATGATAAACAAAAAAAGAGGGCTTATTTATCGCCCTCTTTTTTTATGCCTTTTAGCAGGGCAAATATAGCCATAGCGTGGCCGTGCCCTAAATCAAAATCTTCTTTTAGCCATTTAACAACGTCGCCGGCTTTGGTGGTGGCGGTTAATTTGCCACCTTGGGTAAAGCCTTTTTGCTCGGCCAGTTGTTTCAGGTCGTCAGGCGATTTACCTGTTTTAGCCTGGATATTATCTAAATATGCTTGAAATGACATGCGCTTATCTGGTTATTGGTTATCCAAATATAAACGTATGCTATTGATTATTTACCGTCGGGCTTAAAATCTAAAGAAACAGCGTTCATACAAAAGCGTTTGTAGGTTGGCGCGGGGCCATCGTCAAAAATATGGCCCAGGTGTCCGTCGCAACGGGCGCATAGCACTTCTACACGTACCATGTTGTAGCTATTGTCTGGCTTATAAACCACGCTGTTTTTGCGTACAGGTTCAAAAAAACTGGGCCAGCCGCAATCGCTTGCAAATTTGGCGTCAGAGCGAAAAAGCTTATTGCCGCAGGCCGCGCAATAGTAAGTGCCTTTGGTGGTTGCATTCCATAGTTTGCCGGTAAAAGCCGCTTCTGTAGCCGCCTCGCGCGCGGTAGCATACAGTTTGGGCGATAGCACCTTTTTCCACTCGGCATTACTTACGTTTAAATGCCTGGTATCGGTGTTTGAGTAGTAGGGGTTATTTTCGTGCCCGGCATCTGTTTTAATATTTTGTGCCAGTGCTGCCGACATGGCCCCGAATATAATAGCGAATATGATGATTGCTGATCTCATTTTTTTATTTCAATTTTTTAGCAAATACTTTTTTAAATTTCTCCAGCTCGGGCTGTATCACGTACTTGCAATACGGCTGGCTGCCATTAAGGTTATAATAATTCTGATGATAGTTTTCTGCCTTGTAAAAAGCTACGGCCGGTACCACCTGGGTAACTATTTTATCTTTATAAGCTTTAGCTGCATTTAACTTGCTGATGTAATAGTTGGCTTTGTCTTTTTGTGCTACGTTGTGGTAAAACACTGCCGACCGGTATTGCGTGCCCACATCATTGCCCTGGCGGTTAAGCTGGGTAGGGTCATGTGCTACAAAAAAAGCTTCAAGCAGGTCGTCGTAGCTTATTACTTTGGGGTCGTACACAATATTACAAGCTTCGGCATGGCCGGTGTTACCGGTGCAAACCTGTTCGTACGACGGGTTTTTAACCGTTCCGCCCGTATAGCCCGACATTACTTTTTTAACCCCTTTCAGTTGCTGAAACTTAGCTTCGGTACACCAAAAACAGCCGGTAGCAAAGGTAGCGGTATCTACAGCAACGGCAGGTTTTATGGTAATGCTTTTCGCATTGGCGAATAATGCCGGGGCACTAAACAGTGCCAGCATTGTAAAACATAATATTTTCTTTATCATACCTAACTAACGTAAAAAATCTTTGGGCAGGTTGCCTAAAGGTTTATAAATGTACGCTTTTTACAGATTGTGATACAAGGTTGACAATAACCATGTTTATAGCATGATTTCAAGGCGAAATGAAGTTTCAGGGATGCACCTGCGTGCCTGAATTGCCAAGGTGCGTTTAGGACATAGTTTTGCCATATACCATTGTCAACCAAAAGAAAGCTATTTAATATGCTTTTGCACAATCTCTGTAAGTGCCGACAGATCAAACGGCTTACGCAGATAATCGTCAGCCAAACCGGCTTCGGCAATTTCTTTGATATTGCTTACTGCTGATATGATAATAATAGGGATGTGGCTGGTAGCAGCATTACTTTTTAGTTCGCGGCTTATTTGCTCGCCGTTAGCATCGCTTTTCCATTCGGTAAGCCAATTGTCAAGCAACAATATATCGGGCTTAATTTCATGGATAGATTTCAGAATTTTAGAATTTTCAGAAGAGACAACCTCATAACCTTCCTCTTCTAAAACATAAACAATAGAGTCTCTAATGTCTTTGTCATCCTCAATTACTAATATCTTTTTTGCCATTGTAGTACAGGTAAATGTATACTTATAACAAGCAGGGGTGGGGTTTTTGTTTTACTATAAAGCAAAATTTTTCATCATATCATGACCAATAAGACAGCAAGCTTTGCCCCGCTTAAAAAGTTTTGCTATTGTAGCAAACACGGCAACGCGGTTCGTAGCTTTCCTTTTCGCCCAATAACACCTTGTCTTTGCCGGGTACTAAGCGGTACGAGTATAGGGCGGGGTTACCACAGCGCACGCATACAGCATGTACTTTGGTAACAGATTCGGCAATGGCCATTAGTGTAGGCATAGGACCAAAGGGACGGCCCTTAAAATCCATATCAAGGCCTGCTATAACCACACGTATGCCTTTGTTGGCCAGGGTGGTGCAAATTTCGGGCAGTTTGTTGTCAAAAAATTGTGCTTCGTCAATACCAACCACCTGGGCATGGCCTGCAAGTAATAAAATATCTGATGATTTACCTACCGGGGTTGAGTTTACCGCAGTGGCGTTGTGCGATACGACATCGTTCTCGTCATAACGCACATCAAGCTTGGGTTTAAATATTATTACGCTTAGTTTGGCATAACGGGCCCGGTTTATACGGCGTATCAACTCTTCTGTTTTACCAGAGAACATAGAGCCGCAAATAACTTCGATGCCCCCGCCGCTTTCATTCTTTCGCTTAAATAACTCCTCGGTAAGCTGCATGGCAAACTTTTTGTAAAGGCCTAATATCAGAATTTAATGCTTAATTTTGGTAAGCATTTTTCCTTTATAATATAATGAAGCAACTGGAAGTATTTAAAAAGATAGGCGGAATCATAGCTGAGCTGCATGAGCAATATAAATATATAGAAACCAACGATCCGGAGAATATTAACGACCTGGAGTTAGAGCTGTTTGTAGCCAACGCGCACTTTTTAAAAGACCATGCCGAAATACTGAACAAGCTTAGCCAGCGTACCAAAGCCGAAAATGCCCAAGCCCAGGAAAAAATCATCCAGCAATTACCGCCGCATGTAACCCCTGCTTTACCGCAAGCCCCGGCACCAA
>JAZKET010000042.1:29543-38755 GCA_040386815.1 Bacteroidota bacterium
CATTAAAGAAAAATGCCGAGCAGGTGCAGCGCGCCCTTGAAAAAATAAAAGCCTTAACGGCCGAGAAGTTTTTTGAGCCTGTTGTACAACAGCCAAAACGCGAAGCCAAACCGGCTGAACCCGAAGTTGATGAAGAGCTTGCTACGATTGATATTACACCCGCTGAGGAAAAAGATTCTTTTTCGTTCGAGATAGAAGAACCAGAAATAATACGCCACGAATTAGTAGTTGATGAAACTAATGAGCTGTACGAAGATGAGGATTTGGTGGACGAAGAAATTGAAGATACAGAAGAGATGATCAACGAAAGCGAAGCCGTTCAGGAAGGGCCGCCGGTAATTGAAATCCCTGAAGTAAGCCAGGATGCCGAAGAACGCATTGCTATTGAGTTAGGTAAAGAGCCGGTGATGGTGCCAGCCCCTGAAGTTACTGAGCTTAAGCCCGCCCCCAAAGCAGAAGAGCCTGTTAAAGAGAAGGAAGAGGTATTTACCATTAACCAACGGATATCTGCACAGTTAGGCAGCAGCAATAACGTAAGCGAACAGAGCAATACCCAGTCGGTAACTAACCTTAAACAAGCCATTACTTTAAACGATAAACTGCTTTATATTAAAGACCTGTTTAATGGTTACAGCCTTGCCTACAGCGAAGCTATTGAGATACTGAACCGTTTTAACACTTTTGAAGAGGCAAATCGTTTTCTAAATAAAAACTACACCACCAAAAATAACTGGGACAGCAAGCCCGAAACTACTGACAAGTTTTTTGCGCTGTTGAAAAGACGATATAGTTAGATATAGTGATTGGAGATTAGTTGATAGCGGTGACGCAAACTTCTACAGATACTATAAAAACGTCTTCAGACTGTAGTATTTCCAGTTTATGCTTTTTGGGGTAAAGTATCCGCAGGCGTTTTTCTATATTTTGCAAACCGATATTGCCATAGCGGGTTTTATCGTGTTTAGCCGCTTCTTCAACTGGTTTGTTGTTTGATATTTTGAAGATACATCTTCCATTAACTACTTTGGCATCAATATTTACCCAGGCATCATCCATAAGTTTGTTTACACCGTGTTTGTAGGCGTTTTCAACCAGTGGCAATAATAATAGCGGGGCTATCATATAATTATCCAGGTTGGGCGCTATATTGACGTTAACTTCTACGTTGTCTTTCTTGCGCATTTTTTCCAGCTTTACGTATTCCTTTATCACATCCATTTCTTTCTCAAGGCTAACTGACGAGCCGTTGCATTCATAAAGAATATACCTGAGGATGTTAGATATGCCTATCACAACACCCGGCGCATCGTCTGATTTATTCATGCTCAAAGAATAAAGACTATTCAATGCGTTAAACAAAAAGTGCGGATGTATCTGCGATTTAAGCTGATTGAGCTGTATAGCCTGTACTTTATTTTTAGTTACCAGATAGTAAATAATAGCGCAAAGTATTAGCAGAATAAGTATAGAAAGTATGGTTTTAATGTGCCTTTCGTTTGTTTGCAGTTGGTTGTCTTTTTCTACCAGCTGTACCTTTTGGTTGGCAATGGCTTTTTCTTTTAATGATGTCTGGTATTTAATCTCAATATCGTTAACCAGTTTTTTGGTAGCCAGATTGTTTATAGAGTCTTTATACCGCTCAAACTTTTTAAAATACTTTAAAGCCTTTTTATCGTCGCCTAAAGCCTCATATAATTTAGCACCTGCTTCAAATGCCTCGCGCCGGTCGTCCCAATCCATCTGAGCGCTTATCTCGGCTATGCTTTGCTCAAATAAAGATTTAGCCTGCTGGTAGTTTTTCATTGCCACAAGCACAAGCAAAAGCCCATGCTTGCGGTGTACTGATATACGCGGCAAGTGCGCTTCTACGCTGTGCTCTAATTTTTCAGCCTTTTTAAAAAGGGCTACGGCTAATTCATATTTACCTAATTTGTAATAGGTATGCCCCTGGTAAAAGTAAACCGAAAACGCGTAAACCGGCAGTCTCATTTTGGGGTCGGTTTCTTTACGCTCAAGCATTAATCGTGCTTTCTCTAAATTGCCACCAATAATGTCTGATACAATTGGATCAAATTCTGCTATCGCGTGAATGCCATCTTTATCTTTTAGCAATTCATTCCGTTTGTCTGCATAGTATTTAAGGCGTTTGCTGTCGCGCAGCTCAAAAAACAGTTGAGATAGCAAGGTGTAATATTTTACCTTCTCGTCATCGGTGGTTAATTTCTCTGACAAATCAACCGCCTTAATCAATGATGCTACTGCCGCGCCCAGTTTACGTTGCCTTTTTTTGAAATGGCCATCGTAAGCATAGTAGTAGGCCAAAAAGTAATTGCTGTTTATTGCGGCAGCTTGTTTTTTCAGTTCCTGGTTTAACGTAAAAAAAGATTTAGCGTCTCTGGCTTTTATTTTATCCGGAATGATTTGCTTGAGATAGATCAAACTATCGGTAAATTTTATTCCCCTTTTTGCCAGGCTTTTTTTTAGTGCGATGCTGTTTGAATCTGATGCTAATGAGTGTTGCCGCAATGTTTTTTGGCCCGATATAGATTTTTGCAGAAATACCCCTGAAATACCCGGATTTTTACCAAAAGCGTTTTGGCACATCAGTGATAGTAAAATGAGCGATATCCTCAATAACATTTGTAGATAGGGTGTTGATTTTAGCCTCTAAAAATAGCCATTTTAAAGGTAAAGCGCATTAAGGCGCGCCGTTTATCGACAAACAACATCTTATTGAATATGAACAACATATACAGGGAAACCGAAATGCTGATAAATGACTGACCTATCACTAATTACCGCAATTCTATAGGCTTTATGCGTATATCATACCCATCCTATTTGAGTCAAGCTTAATCAGGATAAACAGCATAATAGTAAAACTGATGAGTGACGACCCGCCATAGCTTATCAATGGCAGTGGAATACCTATTACCGGCATAAAACCAATAGTCATGCTGATGTTGATGAATACGTGGAAGAAGATGATAGATGCCACCCCGTAGGCATATATACGGGAGAAAGGCGATCGTTGTCGCTCTGCAATATAGATGATGCGTAATACAAGCAACAGGTACAAGGCTAATACCGCCGTAGTGCCGGCAAAGCCAAACTCCTCGCCAACGGTACAAAAAATAAAATCTGTACTTTGCTCTGGCACAAACTGATACTTGGTTTGCGTACCCTGCATATAACCCTTACCCCAAAGCTTGCCAGACCCAATGGCTATTTTAGATTGGTTAACATTATAACCGTCGCCCCGCGGATCGCTGGTAAGGCCCAGTACAATATCTATACGCGATTTTTGGTGCGATTTAAGCACCTTGGTATATAAAAATTGCACGCTAAACACGAAAGTTACCAATATGCCCGCGCCAATTAGCATGGTAAGCATCATCTTGCGGTTGCGGCGGTATAGCCATGTTAGCAGGGCTGCTACAGCAATAATACCACCGATAATCAAGGGTAAATTAGCAACCTTAAGTGTTAATACAAACAGCAGTATAAAAAGGCCTTCTAATATCAGGAAGTATGGCGATAAGCCCTCGCGGTATAGCACAAAAAGCAATGAACTAAATACCAGCGTTGAGCCGGCATCCGGTTGCAGTAATATCAGCATCATCGGGAAAAATATAATGCTTGCCGCAATAGCAAATGATTTTGGTTCGCTTACCTTAACGTTGGCGCCGCTTAAGTATCGCGCCAGCAACAAACAGGTAGCAAACTTGGCAAACTCTGAGGGTTGCAACCTAAAGCCGCCCGGTAAAGGTATCCAGGCTTGATTGCCGCCCCGGTTTATACCAACTACCAAAACTAACAAAAGCAATATGGTGGTTACCACATACATGGTAGGGGCCAGGGCAGACAGGAAACGACTCTCCAGCAATAGTATAAATATCCCCAACACAACAGCCACTATCACAAATACAAATTGCTTGCCGTAGTTGGTATCAAGATCTATAATTGATGCGTTATTAGGATCATATACAGCAGAGTGGATACTAAATAAACCAATAGCGCAAAGCAGCAGGTAAATCAATACCGTTAGCCAATCGACATTAAAAAAGAAGCTGCGTTGCTGGTTACTATTCATCGTCTTTTTGATTAGGCAGCATGGCAAAAACTTTAGCCATATTACCGGTTTTACGCGCCGGCGTTTGTGCCGATTTTAGCTTTATCTTTTTTACAGAATCGGCTTTTACCTTGCGGATACTGTCGGCCTTTGCCGCTTTAGCTTTATCCTTTACCTTAACTTCTGGTAAGTGGTTAGCGTTTATATAATATTCAGGAAAAATACCCGATTCGCGGCGGGTTATGCTATCCTTCAGATATTTCTCTACAATAAAGCTGGCAATAGGTGCAGCCCAGGTACCACCGTCGCCAGAGTTTTCAACCACTACGCAAATGGCTATCTTAGGGTTTTCGCGCGGGGCATAAGCCACAAATACCGAGTTGTTTTTAGCCTGACCAACCTTTTGCGCCGTACCGGTTTTACCCACCATGGTAATGCCCGGGATTTTTGAGCCGTGCGCCGTACCATAATCAACCACGCTTTGCATACCGTTAATTACCGGTTCAAAATATTCGGGGTTAATGCCTACGTTGTTTTTTACCAGATATTCGTCTTTGATAATTTTCTTGGCGCCTATACTTTTAATCAGGTGCGGTTTATAGTAAAAGCCATGGTTGGCAATAATACATTCCATGTTGGCCATTTGCAGCGGCGTTGCATCCACCTCGCCCTGTCCAATGGCTAATGATAAAATAGTGCTTGAGCGCCAACCGCCTTTGCGGTAATACTTGTCATAAAACTCGGCCACAGGTAAACCACCTGCACGCTCGCCGGGTAAATCAAGATGAAGTTTTTGAGCAAGGCCAAAATTCATAACGCTTTTGCGCCATTTGGTGTAGTTGGCTTCGGTATTTTTGTAGCCGCCCGCGTTTATCAATTTTTCAAACACCATGGCAAAATACCCGTTGCACGATTCGGCAATGGCGCTGCTCAAATTTACCAGTCCGTGTACGTGTGTGCACTTAGGCTTGCCACGATTAGCCAAATATCTGCCGGGGCATAAATACGTTGTTTGCGGGGTAATAATTCCTTCCTGCAAGGCAATAAGTGCGCTTAGCGGCTTAAACGACGACCCCGGCGGATAAGTACCCATAATAGGCCTTACGTTAAACGGATCGTACGGATTGTTGTGCAGTATTTTGTAATTGGTACCACGGTCTGGCCCTCCAATCATTAAGTTTGGGTCATACGTGGGGCTGCTTACAAAGCACAGTATTTCGCCGGTTGATGGTTCAATGGCTACAATGCTGCCTACCTTGTTGGTCATCAGTTTTTCGCCAAGCTTTTGTATGCGCGAGTCTAAAGATGATGTTAAACGCTCGCCCGGAACGGCTAACGTATCGTAAGCACCGTCGGCGTACGAGCCTTTGGGTATGCCGCGCGAATCGACGATCTTATTTTGAATACCGCGCTGGCCGCGAAGCTCTTTTTCGTATGATGCTTCTACACCGGTAATGCCAATATAGTCGCCCAGGTGATAAGCGTTGCCCAGTTTTTCCAGTTTCGCCTGTGTTATCTCGCCAATGTACCCTAAAAACTGCGCAGCGGTTGAATCTGGATAAACGCGGATAGGGTGAGGATCGACCCTAAAGCCCGGAAATTCTGACAATCTCTCTTGCAACGACGCAAATAGCTGCGGCGAGATTTGCTTGTAAAAAGGCGACTGCAGGTTAGGCGAATATTTTTTGGCTTTGATTAAGCGTTTGTTAAAGTCGGCAGTGTCTATGCCCAGTAGTTTGCAAAATTCAAGCGTATCAAAGGGCTTAACCTCGCGGGGGATAACACTAACATCGTAAACCAGCGCGTTGGTTACCATTACAATGCCGTTACGGTCAAGTATGGGGCCGCGGGCAGGGTATTGTATTACCTGGCGTATAACATTTTTGTGTGCATAAAGCTCGTACCTGTCGTCAATGATCTGGATGTAAAAAAGGCGGCCAATCAGAATTAATATCAGCGCAATAAAAATCCCCCCAATAACATATCTCCGCTCAAAAAACTGATTCATCTAACGCTCTTTACGTTTAAAGAATAAAAGGCCCGAAACCATTATCAAAAATACAGTAAATATCGAACTCAATGCAACACGGCTAAGCGTATATTCCAGCTCATCAAGCCTAAACACCTCCATGTTAAATAAAAACAGGTGATGGATGACCGTTAATATTAAAGCATAAGTAAAAAACCAGCGGAAACCCATTAAACTCAGCGTTGGCTCAGGCTCGTTATCGAATCCGTCTTTTTGCACCGTAATGCTGATAAAGAGTATGCGCACCAATGCCAACAACACTGTTGCGCTGGTGTGCAAACCGGGTGTGTCGTAAAAAGCATCTACCGTTAAACCTGTTAAAAATGCCAGTATGAAAAGCACCAGGTTAGGTGTTTCAAAAGGCAGCAACATGATAAACAGTATGTATAAATATGGGGTAGACAGGTTATACAACGTGATGTTTTTCAACAAAAAAACCTGTATAAATACCAGCGAGATAAACCTGATAAGGTTGATTATGATCGTCCTACTCATCTTTTTTCTCCTGGGCCTCCAGTCCCAATTGTTCTGCCGCTAATTTGTTGTTTATTACGTAAACGTATTGCAGTTTGCCAAAATCAACAGCAATGGTAACATCCATATTCAGGAATGAGCCTTTAGCGGTTTTTGATTTAAGGTTTGATACTTTACCTATCGGGACACCGGTAGGGAAGAGCGAGCGGTCTGACGTTACCACCAGATCGCCAACTTTTGGCGTAGCGTTGTTTGATACATCATACAGCAAGCCCACATGCGGGTCAAGGTTTTCGCCCCAGGTGAACGACCCCAACTCGTTACTGCCGGCCAGTGCTGCGCTGATAATGGTTTCTTTATGGAGTAATGATTGTACTACAGACATATATTCGCCAACGACAATAACCTTACCCACCACACCTTGCGAACTGATAACACCCATGCCCTTGGCAATACCTGCGCGGCTGCCCTTGTTAAGGGTTAAATAGTTATTGCGCCGATTGGTAGAATTGTTAATAACGGCAGCATCAATATACTGGTACTGCTGCTTGTAAACACTGTCGGTGACATTATGGCGAGCTACAGAATCAATGTAAAACGATGTTTTAAGCTGATTGCGCAGACGAGCATTCTCTCTCGACAGGCTATCATTAACCTCGCGCAAAAATATGTAGCTACGCAGTTGATCGTATTGGGTGTACAGCGCCCCGGTAACCTGGTTGGTGCTGTTTATAAAGCTGGCCTTCTGGAAAGTGTTGTATTTGATATAAACAACCAGCGCGCTAACCTCAAAAATGATAAACAGAAAAAACGCGTTGTACTTGCTGATGAAGATTAACAGGTTGCGCATTCCTTGGGTTGATGTTAGAGTCAAGAATCAAGAACCAAGAGTCAAGACAATCGAAGTAATAAAACTTCTTGATTCCTGGCTCTTGATTCTTGTTTCTAAGAATTATTGCATTAAGAACTTAAAGTTACCAATATTTTTTAACGCGGTACCGGTACCACGTACTACGGCGCGTAGCGGGTCTTCGGCAACGTGTACAGGTAGTTTTGTTTTGGCTGATATACGTCTGTCTAAACCGCGTAGCAATGCACCACCGCCGGTTAAGTAAATACCGGTTTGGTAAATATCTGCCGATAGCTCTGGCGGAGTGATCTCCAATGCTTTTAATATCGCCTCTTCAATTTTTGAGATAGATTTATCAAGGCAATGAGCAATCTCGGTATATGATACCATGATCTGTTTTGGTACGCCGGTCATTAAATCCCTGCCCTGTACAGCAAAATCAGCAGGAGGGTCGCTTAATTCAGGTAAAGCGGCACCAACTTCAATCTTAATTTTCTCGGCAGTACGGTCACCAATCATGATGTTATGCTGGCGGCGGATGTACTGAACAATGTCAGAATCAAAGTTGTCGCCCGCAACACGGATAGACTGATCGCAAACAATACCTGACAGGGCAATAACCGCAATCTCTGTAGTACCACCACCAATATCAATGATCATGTTGCCCATTGGCTCTTCAACGTCTATACCAATACCAACGGCAGCTGCCATAGGCTCATGTATCAGGTAAACCTCTTTAGCACCTGCAATTTCGGCACTGTCGC
Source organism: Bacteroidota bacterium (assembly GCA_040386815.1). Lineage (GTDB taxonomy): Bacteria > Bacteroidota > Bacteroidia > Sphingobacteriales > Sphingobacteriaceae > Mucilaginibacter. The sequence continues at coordinate 37,733 of JAZKET010000042.1, forward strand.
GCACGGCACGTTTCTCAACCTCGGTAATACCCGATGGGATACAGATAACCATACGTAACGATGGGAAGAACCATCCTTTACCCTGGTTTATCATTTTGATCATGCCGCGTATCATGTGCTCGGCAGCATTAAAGTCGGCAATTACACCATCTTTAAGCGGGCGTACGGTACGGATATTGTCGTGGGTTTTACCCTCCATTTGCATGGCCTGGCGCCCAATGGCAATAACCTTGTTGGTTGTGCGGTCAAAAGCCACTATCGACGGTTCGTCAACAACAACTTTGTCATTATGTATAATTAGGGTATTTGCGGTACCCAGATCTATAGCTATTTCTTGTGTGAAAAAATTAAATAAGCCCATTTTTCGTTTGCTTCAAATAATTTGCAAAGTTGTTAAATTTACTTGATTAAGTTACAATAAGTTGATTAAGTATATAGTTTATTTTAAATTATTTTAAAAATTCGCAAATTTCATAAACAACACCCCTTTAACGTAAGGCAGGCAATAAATAGTTCATGTAAATTGATTTTTTATCCAACTAATTAACCAATCACTAATCTTTAATCACCAATCTCTAGTGCTTAAAGTGACGCACGCCGGTAGTTACCATGCTGATACCTTTTTGGTTTGCCATATCAATAGATAATTGATCTTTGATAGAACCACCTGGCTGTACTACAGCTGTAATGCCTGCATCTGCTGCAATCTCAACACAATCGGGGAAAGGGAAGAAAGCCTCTGATGCCATAACCGCGCCTTTTACGTCAAAACCAAAAGATTCGGCCTTTGCTAAAGCTTGTCTCAAGGCATCAACACGCGAAGTTTGACCTACGCCGCTTGATAGCATCTGGTTGTTTTTAACCAACACTATAGCGTTTGATTTTGTGTTTTTGGTGATCTTCTTTTTGATGTCCGCGATATCCGGTTGCCAGTCGGCTTGTTCGTCACAGACATAGTGCACCGCTTTTCCGGAGCTGAGCGTGACAGCTGCAGTCCAGAGTGGATAATCTGGCGAGGGCACA
>JAZKET010000042.1:38765-50567 GCA_040386815.1 Bacteroidota bacterium
TTAGTGTGCTTTACAATTTTATTTGCAAAGAAAAGGTCTTTCAACTCCTGCTCGCTTGGCTGGCGCTCGGTTACGGTTTTCATATCCGCAGGGCCCTCAATAACAAGGTCTTTATCTTGCTCAATAACGCCGTTCAATAAAGTTTTAAACTGCTTTATTGGCAATTCAACCGGTTGGCGTACCAACACAATACGGCCTTTACGTGCAGTTAAAATGGCAACAGCTTCATCAGTATAAGCTGGCGCGATAAGAACCTCGTAGAATAGTTTATCTATTTCAGTAGCTGTTTCTGCGTCAATTTCTGTGTTGGTGATAATGACACCGCCAAAAGCCGAAACCGGGTCGCAGGCCAAAGCGTCTATCCAGGCCTCTTTAATAAACTGACGGGTAGCTACACCGCAAGCGTTAGTGTGTTTTAATATAGCAACCGTAGGCTCTGTAAATTCGTTGATCAGTTCAACCGCCGCGTCAACGTCTACAAGGTTATTGTATGATAGCTCTTTACCTTTTTCGCTCAGGCTGGTAAACATGGCATCAAGGTTACCATAAAAAACACCGCTTTGGTGAGGGTTTTCGCCGTAACGCAGCGTTTTGCTGTTTAATATGCTTTGTTTAAATACCGGCAACGGTTGGTCCTGGTTAAAGTATTGGAAAATTGCGGTATCATAATTTGATGTAATGTTAAATGCCTTTTTTGCAAAAGCCTGGCGCTGCTCAATGGTAGTAGTGCCGTTTTGTGCTTTCAGCATTTCGTCCAGCTCCAGGTAATCGTCTTTCGATGCCAGGATAACCACATCTTTAAAGTTTTTAGCCGCGGCGCGAATCAGAGATATACCGCCTATATCGATCTTTTCGATCACATCATCATGGCCTGCGCCAGACTCAACCGTTTCTTCAAACGGATAAAGGTCAACAATTACCAGGTCAATTTCAGGTATCTCGTATTGAGCAATCTGCTCTTTATCGCTATCGTTGCTACGGCGATTTAAAATGCCACCAAACACTTTAGGGTGCAAAGTTTTTACACGGCCGCCCAAAATTGACGGGTAAGAGGTAAGGTCTTCAACAGCTATAACGTCAACACCAAGGCTGCGTATAAAGGTTTCTGTACCACCGGTACTGTAAATGTTTACACCTAAGCGGTTTAACTCGTGGATGATGGGTTCCAGGTTATCTTTGTAATAAACTGAAATTAAGGCATTTTTAATAGCAACGGACTGACTCATTTACTGGGATTTTTTTGAGCCGCAAAGGTAGGTATTAGTGATTAGAGATTGGTGATTTGTGATTAGTTTTTTTTGAGAAAAGTAAAATGTTATTGGGTTAATAATAATGTACCTATATTTATAAAAACCGAAACCAATGAAAAATGTCTTCCTGTTTATTAGCGCATCAATTTTATTACTTATTGGTTCTTGCAAAAAAGACAATGTTGAATTTTCTTTTGTTGGACGTTGGGATGCCATAGGAAGGCGCAACGGCGATGGCATGATTAGCGAATGGCGAACTGAACCGACAAACAGTGACAAACATGTTGTCTTTAACGCTGACGGCACCATGTCTGGCACGGAGTTTACCGAATATGACAACTATTTAGTAACTGACGGAAACAAACTTACTTTCACTAAAAAGAACAGTACTGCCACCCAGTTTTATTCGTTTACAATAAATACTTTTGGCACTATAGAGTTACGCCCGGAAGGCCCATACAGGTGTATTGAAGGTTGCGCTACAAGGTTTATTAAAAGAAAGTAGCGACCGAAGATTGCTAACAGATGAAAAGGCTAATTACCCTAGGATTGCTTGTTTTAATTTCGGTATCAACATCCTTTACTCAAAAAATTGAGGATAAGAAATTGATCGGGAAGTGGAAATATACAAGTAGCTATACTAAGAATGTAGGGCATGAACCTGATACATGGACAACGATTGTCGCGGCGGATACTGTTAAATACGTGGAATTTAAGAAAAACGGTAAGATTGGTGGCGATTACTTTTTGAATTCAAGATATAAAGTAAATGGGAATGATAGGTTAACTATCATATCTTCCAAGAACAACACTGAAGAATTTATATATAGAATTGATGATAAAAGACTAATAATCAATTATCGCAATTGCGATGAAGGTTGTTCAATATCCTTCACAAAAATAAAATAAATCTTACACCTCCGTAAAGTCAAGATCCTTTCCATAAGTTTCATCCAGTAACCACGCCGCGGTAAGGCCAATAGCAAATATGATCAGACCGGTTACCCAACCACCGGTTAGATAGCTGCCAAAAAACTCGCGGGTAAACTTGAAGAGCAATATCATTAATGGTAAAGTGCCGCGCACCATATTAGGGATACTAATACCTGCCGATGCACGCAGATTGGTGCCAAACTGCTCTACACTGCTGGTAATGTATACCACGTTTAAGCCTGCACCATAGCCCAAACCCGCACAGATAAAATAAAACCATCCCGGGCTGCCACCGTTTTGAAAAAAGTAAAGCACGGTAAACAGCATCGCGATAGCGTAAAATATAAAAAGCGTTTTTTTGCGGCTGCGCAGCTGCTGGCTTAACCACCCCACGCTAAAATCGCCGGCGGCTATAGCCATGTACAGGTACATAATAGCTGTGCCCGGTTCAACGCCTTCTATACCCATTGCTTTGGCAAATTGATCAGAAAAAGTAACTAATATGCCTATGATGTACCATACCGGCAGGCCTATCAAAATGCAGCGTATATATTTGGCAAAGCGCTTACGGTTATTAAAAAACATCAGGAAATTGCCTTTGCTGATATTAACCTCTTGCTGCACATGTTTAAATATGCTGCTCTCCTGCACCTGTATCCGCATCAGCAATAATATCAAACCTAAAACGCCGCCAATATAGTAGCACATCCGCCAGTCTACCAATTTGCTGATGATGGATGCCGCCACCACGCCAAACAAGCCAAACCCGGCAATGAAACCTGCGGCGGTGCTGCGTTTTTCTTTGGGTAACAATTCGCTCACCAGGGTTATACCTGCGCCAAGCTCGCCGGCCAGGCCTACACCTGCAATAAAACGTAATACAATGTATTGGTTAAGGGTAGTAACCATTCCGTTAGCGATATTGGCTACAGAGTACAATAATATCGACCCAAACAAAACCTTTAGTCTGCCTTTTTTGTCGCCTAAAATACCGAAGATGATACCGCCAATCACCATACCAATCATTTGTATGCTGATGAGTAACTCGCCGTCTGAAACTATTTCAGCCGGGCTTAAGCCAAGGGCGGCAAGGCTGGGCTTGCGGATAATGGCGAACAGCAATAAATCATAAGTATCAACAAAAAAGCCTAGTGCGCTGACTATTACGGCAAGCTGAAATATGCTATTGTTGTTGGGTTTGGTGGTCATGAATTGTGATTGAAATTGGTTATTGGTTTAAATTTCAGGTGGCTAATATATTTAATTTAAGCAATGTAGAGACGCAATATTTTGCGTCTCTGATATTAGGATGGGTCGTAAACAAAAAGAGACACAAAGTATTGTGTCTCTACGGATATATTTTAATTGTTTTGAAATCAACTCTTCATCTTTTTCAAAAGGTTCTCAATCACCTTCGGGAAATACTGATGTTCTAACTGCTGGCCCTTAAATTTTATCATCTCCAGGTTGTCACCGGGTTCAATTTTGAATTTTGATTGGTGAATGATCTCGCCCTCATCAAACTCGGCATTTGCAAAGTGTATGGTAATGCCCGATTCTTCTTCGCCTTGTGCTATTACCGCTTTATGTACGTTGTCGCCATACATGCCTTTGCCGCCAAATTTAGGTAACAGGGCAGGGTGCAGGTTGATGATCTTATTAGGGAAGGCAGCTAACAACGATTGCGGCACCAACCATAAAAAGCCGGCCAGTACAATCAGGTCAACCTGCAGGGTTTTTAACATACGGATGATCTCGTCCGACTCATAAAACTCCTGGCGGTTAAATATGTGCGATGGTATCTCAAAGTTATCGGCACGCTGCAATACGTAAGCCTGTGGGTTATTGGTTAATATCAATACAACTTCGGCATCTGCACTGCGTTTAAAATGCTCCATTATTTTCTGGGCGTTTGATCCTGATCCGGAAGCAAAAATGGCTATACGTTTTTTCAAAATGGCAAATTGAAGTTTTACTTATTACTCAAATATAATGGTTTAACTGTTTTAAACACTATTGCGCGGCAGCTTTTTGTCGCACAAAACCATAGCGAATAACTTTTCGGCGCGCGCCGTTGTTATAGTTAATTAAATCGCCGGTCCGCAACACCATTGAATATTGGCCCAGGTTAACCAACTGCGCGTTTTCAAAAGGTTTTGAGCTGCCTGCGGCGGTAGTATCCTGACAAACTATGGTTGAGTTTAAAAACAAGCGGTTTTGGCTTAACTGCCACCTACCCCGGGCTGTTGGCTGTGCCTTGCAGTTAAAATTGGTGTAGGTACAATTGTTGTCGGCCGTGAAGCTGAAAATTTGTGTTTTGTCGCAGTCAATGTTTAGCGCGGTGTCTAGCTTTACGGTATCGCCCACTAAAATAGTATACTGTACAGATGCCAGTTGCCATGCCCCGCCCGTTGTTAGCAAGACAGGCAAAGTGTTTCGCTGCTCTTTTTTGCAAGAATTACTTAGCAGGTTAATCATCATCAACCCTACTATCAGCACAAATGGTAATTTGTATTTCATTTAATAAACCGTGCGCAAAAGTAAAAATTTAAGCCCATTGATTGGATAACGCCGGGCAATTATAACTGTTTTATGGCACTATTATTTTGTATGCTGCTTATTTACGCGGTTTTAAACCCTGTATCCATTTGGTAATGATGTCTAAAACTTCGGGCGATATGGTTTCTTCGATAGCTATATATTCAGTTACTTCGCCGGTATTAGCGTGTTGAAAAAGATGGTTCAGGCCAGGCATGGATATAGTTTTAAAGTTTTTGTTGCCTGCCTGTGTTAGCAATGTATTAAACCCGGCGAGATTTTCTTTGGCGCTAACAAGTATATCTTTTTCACCATTCAATGCCAAAACCGGAACGGTTATTTTTGTTAAGGTTGTTGCCGGATCATAATTGTTAAGGTAGCGGGTCCAGGGGTCGTAAAACTGGCCGGCAAGTATGTCAATGGCTTCGTTTCCTTTAGCACCTTTATAGCCTACCTTATACAAAAACGGATCTGGTTGTTGTTTAAGCCATTCGGTAATAAATTTTCCAAAAGCCGGACCGTATGTATCGGCAGAGGTGTTTTCTTTTGCAATTTTAGCTACTGAAGCATATAGGTCATGTAGTTTGTTAATATCTTCGGGGGTATAGCCAATTTTACTGAGCGATGCAAGACGTTGCTTATTCAATAAATCAAAACCTTTAATGCCAACGCCCGCCATGCTCACTAAAAAAGCCACGTCATTTGATTGAGTAGCAGTTATTGGTCCTATTATCCCTCCTTCGCTATGTCCAATTAATCCAATATTTTTAGGATCAATACCTGCATGGTTTTTTAAATATTCTAAACCAACCATAACATCATTAGCAAAATCAGCCGATGTCGCACCGGAAAAATTTCCGGTTGTATTGCCTATTCCGCGATCATCGACGCGTAAAACGGCTATGCCATTGCGGCTTAGATGATCGGCGATGATCCAAAATGGTTTATGCTCCATCATGGTTTCGTCTCTGTCTAATTGACCTGAGCCGGTTATAAGTATTACAGCTTTAGCTTTTTTTACTAATTTGGGTAACGTTAAGGTTGCGCCATATTTGATAGACCTATCCTTATTATAGTATTCAACGTTTTCTATTTCATAAGGAAACGGCCCTACAGGTGTTTGTGGGCGTATTAATTTGGCTTTTTGGGCAAAAGTTAAGTTAAAACTTTGTGCAAATTGAATCCAGTGTCCGGTTATTACAGATTTATTTTTGTTAAACTGACCGCGATACATAGCCTGTAAGGTTGCAAAATGTACCGTAATGTTGTCATTGTCTAATGTTAATGTCGAAGCTTTTATATCTTTTATATTTTGAGATGGTATATCAAGTTTAGCTACCATTTGTTTGGTTAAACTATCTTCTGATAACTTGAGGTTTATAGCAAAGTACTGTAATTCGCCTTCCCACTTTGTTTCAGTTACACCGTTTTGCGCTAATAGGGTATCGATACCTGTTAAAAATAGTATCAGTAAAGCGGTAAATTTTTTAATGTTCATTAGGTTTAAGGTAAGGAAGCAATATTTACCGGCTTTTTAATTCTTTGATCCATTTGGTGATAATGTCCAGTGCTTCGGGCGATATGGTTTCTTCTATTTTTTCGTATTCGGCCACTTCTCCGGTTTCTGCATGCTGAAGAAAATGGTTTAAGCCTGGCAGCGAAATGGTTTTAAAGTTTTTGTTACCGGCTTGTGTTAACAGTTTGGTAAAGCCGGCCAGATTTTCATCAGCGCGTACCTGCACATCCTTGTCGCCATTAAGTGCTAAAACCGGGATAGTAAGCTTACCTAATGTTGTAGCCGGATCATAATTGATGAAATATTGAGCCCATGGCGAAAAAAACATGCTAGCCATTTGGCTAATAGTTCGGCCTGCATTAGGGCCACTAAAGCCAGCTTTTTGAAGGAAACTTTCGGGCTGTTTATCCATCCAGTTTTTCATTAATTGCCTAAATCTTGGCTTTGTTTCATCTTCGCTCAATTTTTCATTCGCTAATTCGGTCATTTGTATGCCTAATGCTTTTAACTGGGTAAGCTCTTCGTTAGTAAACGCTAGTTTTTTGTAAGCGTCGGCTTGTTGTCTTTTTGAAATTTCTGCTCCTGGTATGCCAACACCTGCAAGGCTCACTATAAAGGCAATATCTTTTGATGCTACAGCAGCAATCGGAGCTATCATGCCACCTTCGCTATGGCCAATCAAACCAATGTTTTTAGGGTTGATACCTGCATGGGTTTTAAGATAATTTACGCCAACCAAGACATCTTTAGCAAAGTCAACAGAGGTAGCGTTTTTTACATCGCCTGTAGTCTCGCCCACGCCTCTGTCATCTACCCGTAAAACAGCAATGCCATTTCTGCTTAAATGGTCGGCTATTACCCAAAACAGTTTATGGCCAAAAAGAGTCTCATCACGATCTTCCTGTCCTGATCCGGTGATTAAAATTACCGCGGTGGCGGGTTTAATAAGTTTCGGCAACGTTAGGGTAGCACCGTATTGAATGGATTTATCGGCATTGTGATAAATAACTTTCTCTTCAAGATAAGGGAACGGGCCTTTAGGCATTTGCGGCCTGATGAAAACGGTTGCAGGCTTATCTATAACGTTAGCTATCCTTTTAAATGTTAAAGGGTAATTGCCGCCGCGCTGGTTCCAAACACCGGTAATAGTGGTTTTGTCTGTGTTAAAGGCGGCTTTATAGGTCGATGCCATTACAGCAGCATCAGCGGCAACACTGTCATTGGTGATAATTAGTTTACTAACTTTTAGGCCTTTTGCGCCTTGTTGTGGTACGTCAAATTCCGCCTTTTTTTCTTTAGTTATGGTATCTTCAAAAACACGCAATATGATTTTGATATTGTTCAGGTTTCCTTCCCAGGTAGTTTTGGCAGGTAAATTTTGCGCAGATAATTTACTAATGCCGCAAGCAATAAGTAATAGCGTAAAAAGAGATTTAAGGTTCATGGTGCTGAAATAGTAAGACAATGTAAAACAAATTAGTTGCTTACAATCAGCTTTTATTACAAACCTTCTATTTATTAACCTGTGCCGCTAACGAAAGTTGCAACCCTTATCCCATCATCCTCTCAAACTTTTCCCAAAATCCGTCTTTGGGTACGGGGGCAGTAATGAGTATAGGTTCTTTTTTTATGGGGTGGATAAACTGCAGGCGGCGGGCGTGCAGGCAAATGCTTTTGCGCAGGCTGCCACGTGGGTATCCGTATTTATTGTCGCCAACTATGGGGGTGCCCAGGGTTGATAATTGCACGCGTATCTGATGTGGACGACCGGTGATAGGGTCAACCTCTATCAAATAATAACCATCCAGCTCGCCTACTAATTTATAATGAAGCTCAGACCGTTGGCTGCCCTGTACCTCTTTATCGTGCGCTTTGGTTACGTTTTTCTGCGGATTTTTGATCAGGTAATGTACCAGTGTACCAGCCTCAGGGTAGGGGCGCTTGCGTACTACAGCGTAGTAGGTTTTGTGCATCTCTCGCGCTTTAAACATTTTGTTTACACGCTCAAGCGCCTTGCTGGTTTTGGCAAATAATATCACGCCGCTAACGGGCCTGTCTAAACGGTGCACAACACCTAAAAATGCGCCGTTAGGTTTATCATATTTTTTGGCGATGTAACGCTTTACCTTTTCGTCTAAACTTTCATCGCCGGTGTCATCAACCTGCACAATATCGCCCGCGCGCTTGTTAATGGCAATAAGGTGATTGTCCTCATACAGCACATCATTATCGGTGATATCGTAACTAACGTATTTAAATTCTGGTCGTGACATTTGTTTGGTCCATAGTCCATGGTCCATTGACCATAGCGTTTTATTTACTTTCCACGATCTATGGACTATCGACCATCGACCATGGACTCACCCTAATACTGCTCTTTCTCGTTCGGGAAATCTTTCGCCTTTACATCAGTAACATAATTACTTATAGCATTGTTCATTACATCTGCTAAATCGGCGTACTGGCGTAAAAATCTTGGTTTAAACCCTTTGTTAATACCCAGCATATCGTGTATTACCAAAACCTGCCCATCGCAAAACTGGCCTGCGCCAATGCCTATGGTTGGTATCACCAGGCTTTCAGAAACCTCTTTAGCCAATGCAGCGGGGATCTTCTCCAGTACAATGCCAAAGCAACCAAGTTCCTGTAATTTCAGCGCGTCTTCGCGTAGTTTTTGTGCTTCGGCTTCTTCTTTGGCGCGTACGGTGTAAGTGCCAAATTTATAGATAGACTGTGGTGTTAATCCCAAATGGCCCATTACCGGTATGCCCGCGGTCAAGATCCTGCTTACAGATTCGGCAATCTCTATACCACCCTCAATTTTAACAGCATGTGCGCCCGACTCTTTCATAATGCGGATTGCCGAACTTAACGCTTCTTTTGAGTTACCCTGGTAAGTACCGAAAGGCAAATCGACCACAATCAGCGCGCGATTAGCCGCCCTAACCACTGCCGATGCATGGTAGATCATCTGATCAAGCGTGATGGGCAAGGTGGTTTCGTGACCGGCCATAACGTTCGATGCCGAGTCGCCCACTAAAATTACATCCATACCAGCCGCGTCGACAATAGCAGCCATCGAATAATCGTAGGCTGTAAGCATGGCGATTTTTTCGCCACGGTTTTTCATTTCCTGCAGGGTATGGGTGGTAATCCGTTTAACTTCTTTGTGTACAGACATTGCTGATAGTTTTAAAGATTAGGCAAAGGTAGGATATTTTGATTTCGAATTTGTTTATGAGTTTAAGAACAATTGTTTTTGTTTGATTTATGAGCTATATTTGAACAAAGGAGAATAGAATAATGGTTATTGAAAGAGATAGCGATACGATTACATTTAAAGTGGATGCATCGTTAGTTGATATGGATACTGTGCAAAAGGTAGCTGACTATTTTAAAACACTTGAATCAAATGCCCAAAACCTGGGAACACAAGAGCAGGCTGATGAATTGGCGCGGGAATCGCACTCAACTTGGTTGAAAGATAATCGCGAGCGTATCAATAATTTATGACCATCGTTGTTGATGCCAACATCTTGTTCAGCGCTGTTATTACACCCAATGGAAAAATAGCGAAAATACTCAGTTATCCGTTTTTGAATGTAAAGCGTGTAAGCTGCCATTATATAGCTGTAGAATTACATAGGCATCGCTTAAAAATTGCTCAAATATCAAAGAAACCAGAAGAAGCCGTTATTGATGATATACAGCACTACCTTAAGTTTATAAGTATTTATGATGAGTTGCTCATTGAAAGTAAATATCTGAAAGAAGCAAAACGTTTGACGGAAGGTGTGGATTTGTACGATATGGATTATGTTGCTCTTACCCTACAGACAGGTGGTGTATTGTGGACCGGCGACAAAAAGCTTACAGAGCATTTAAAGTCTATGAATTTTGATATGTTCACTAACACTGCCGACTTATACGAACTGCTAAGGATAGGCTGATTATACCAATCAAAATAATCCAAAATTCCACTTCCGAAATCCGAAATCTTTTCCTACTTTTGCACCCGTGAATAAAGAGGTATTACACTTCGTTCTACAAGTCCAATTTTACGGCGCATCGCACCAGACAAGCCGTTATTTTAACCATTTAATTTATTTGAGCTAATGACTTATTTCACCAAATTACCTGCGGTATTATTGTTAGAAGACGGAACTGTTTTTCATGGAAAGGCAGCCGGAAAAATTGGTACCACAGCAGGCGAAATTTGTTTTAACACCGGTATGACCGGCTACCAGGAAGTATTTACAGACCCATCATACTTTGGGCAAATAATGGTGGCAACCAACGCGCATATTGGTAACTATGGTATCGCTAATGAGGAAGTTGAGTCGGCCAATATCCAGATAGCTGGCCTGGTTTGTAAAAACTACAATATTACTTACAGCCGTAAGCAAGCCGATGAATCAATACAAGATTATTTTCAGCAACAAAATATAGTAGGTATATCAGATGTTGATACCCGCCAGCTGGTGCGTCACATCCGCGATAAAGGTGCCATGAACGCTATCATATCGTCAGAGATATTAGATATCGACGAGTTGAAAGCTAAATTGGCCGAAGTACCTTCAATGGATGGTTTAGAGCTATCATCGCAAGTATCAACCAAAGAAACTTACACTTTTGGTAATGAGAGCGCGCCTTATCGTGTTGCTGTGCTTGACCTTGGTGTTAAAAAGAACATCCTGCGTAATTTTGACGACCGCCAGGTGTTTGCCAAAGTATACCCGGCTAAAACCACTTTTGCCGAAATGGAGAAAGACTTTGCACCAAACGGTTACTTTATCTCAAACGGCCCCGGCGACCCTTCGGCTATGCCATACGCGGTTGAAACGGTAAAAGAAATTTTAGCTGTTGATAAGCCTTTGTTCGGTATCTGTCTTGGTCACCAGTTGTTGGCTTTGGCTAATGATATCCCAACTAAAAAAATGTTTAACGGCCACCGTGGTTTAAACCACCCGGTAAAAAATATCATCATCAACCATTGCGAAGTAACCTCGCAAAATCACGGTTTTGGTGTAGTGCCTGATGCTGTTAGAGCGTCTGATAAGGTAGAGATTACCCACGTTAACCTGAATGATCAATCTATCGAGGGTATCCGTGTAAAAGGTAAAAAAGCATTCTCGGTACAATATCACCCAGAATCATCTCCCGGCCCGCATGATAGCCGCTATTTGTTTGATGACTTTATTAATTTGATGAAGTAATCATCCAAACGATATTATAATGTAGAGACGCAATATTTGCGTCTCTTTTTTGTTTTTAAGCATTTTTTGTCTGAACCATGATTCGTCGGATTAATGGATTTTTTCTTTCTGTAGATGTCAGAAAATAAGCTTCGGGTGAGGTCAGGTAAAAACTGCTGGTATTGAGCGATGGCAAGGGGCATAGCTTTTTTTTGCCATGTGTGTTGGGTGGTGCGTGAGGGGCAAAAATTATGCAGCCCGTGGTTTTTACCTGGCCTGCAGGGCAAAAGCCCTGTGCGGCAGAGAAGCCTCTTTTCTGACTTGATTTTTGGTTACTTTTCATCAAGGAAAAGTAACAGCCAACCGGCGG
>JAZKET010000043.1:0-12983 GCA_040386815.1 Bacteroidota bacterium
GTGGCTTATTTTTTTACAGCTGTTTTGCTACGCGATATACTCTTTCGCTATCAAGATAAAAAGCTCGTCGTTATCAACACAATCATCAAAACACTCGGTAAGCAACTGTTCTACATGATCATAATTTAGCTGGTGGGCAACTGTTTTTAATAACCCGTAGGTAGAAATATTGATACGCTCTAACATCTGCATATACAATATCAAATCCATATCTCTTAATATGGCCAGGTCATGTTTGTCTTCAAGACAAAATTCGTCTTTAACAATAGCTTTTAACGGATTGCAGTTTTTATCAGAGGGTAGTTCATTAATAATCTTGTAAATCATTTCCATGCGGGCAATTTGTTTTTTTACATCTGCCCAAAATTCATGCATGCCTAATCGCAATGTATTGAACGATGCCTTTTCTATCAGTCCGGGCATTTTATCGTTTAAATAGTTTTTTGCAAAGTACAGGCGGTTTAAGTTGTGTACAAAAACTTTGAATTGTACATCAGAATTTAATATACTCATTGTGGTGGGGTATTAGATTAATATACAGAACATACCCCTAATACAATATTTCGAACCCAAATGTTTTATGGTGATGTTAATATATAGCGTAGCTTTGTAGCATATATACCAACTATGAAATATAAATTAGGCGATTTTGTGCGCTTTGTTGACGAGAAGATGGAGGGTTTTGTAACCCGCATTATTGATGAGCAAATGATTGGCGTAACCGGCGAAGATGATTTTGAGATACCGGTATTAGCTGCCAAAGTAACACTGGTACATGGCTACAAAGCCCCGGGAACTGAGGTTGCCAATACCACAAATCAGCCCGAGATACCGCAAGCCGAGTTTAAAACTAAAGGCATTTACCTGGGCGTTGTGCCCGATGCTAAGGCAAACTCTGTTGTGCATTTCAATTTAATAAACGATACATCGTTTCAGTTACTGGTTACATTTACTACTGATAAACAGGTGTTTAAGGGTGAGTATGCGGGTATCATCGCCCCAAATTCATCATCCAAAGTATACTCGGCCCAACTGGCCGACTTGCAACTATGGCCAAAGGTTTTGGTGAACGTATTGTATTATACCACGCAAAATATTGAAGCGCCCGCGCCTTTAACGTTCGCAGAGAAATTTAAGGCTAAAGATTTTTCGGCATCTAAGAAAAATTTGCCGGTTATTAATCAGCAAGGCTGGTCAATCCGTTTAGATGAGCCTGAATTAGTTATTGACGCGCAAAAGCTAAAAGAAAGTTTTTTTAAAACTGCTGAAGAAAAGGTGACAATTGATAAACCTAGTCGCGAGGTTGACTTGCACATAGAAAAACTGCGCGACGATTACCAATTTATTAACAGCGCCGAAATTTTAAAGATTCAATTAGCACATTTTAACAAATTGTTAGATGCAGCTATTGTACACCAGTTGCAAGACGTTGTATTTATTCACGGCGCGGGAAACGGCACCTTACGCCACGAGTTGCAAAAGATATTGAGCAAGCACCCCAAAGTACAAACCTTTATGGATGCTCAGAAAGAAAAGTTTGGTTATGGGGCAACCAGGGTAGTACTTAAATAGACTACGATTTTTAGGAATTAAAACGTTAAGTAAAATTATGTTATGGCGATGAATGGGCGACAATTATGCCGTATTCAAGGTGTGATAGTTAGTTTGCTAATTCTGCATTTTTTAGCTGCTGTATTAGTGTGATGTTTATGGTAAATAAACTCACTAACATGAAAAAGCTCATCATTTTTTTAATGCTGTTTGCGGCTGCGCAAACTGTTAAAGCACAAATAGGATCTAGTAAGGGTGTAATCCGTTATTATCTGGCATCATCAAGCAACTCTGATTTAAAATTAGATTTAAATGTTGACAGCAATACCAAGTGGATTGATTACGCTAATATATTACCCAACAGGCCTTTAGATAGTTATAATTTCTTACATGGTACCAAAGAGATTATTATTAACGCAATTCAGCGCCCGCGTCAAAGCCTGAAAAACTATCGTTATAATGTAATTCAGGATGATAGTATTTACCTGGTTACTAATGCTACCATAGATGGCGCCAAGGGGGTATCCCGTGATAGAACTGAAATAATTTTAGGCCAGTTTGACGTTCAGAATAAGAAACTTACCATAGAGACCTACGATATTACCCAACGATACAAGGTAAGCACTGCAACTATTTACAACAAGGCATTTAAACCCGCGGAAATTTTGATGACATCGCGCTGGGTATCTTCAAAAAGAGGGTCGGGGACGATAATGAATAACCTTGAAGCGGGACATAATTATGCCAAGACTAAAAAGCTTTCAGATAGTTTCACGCTAAAAATCAATGATGGTGATGAGACGGTTAACGGTATCGAGGTTGCTATAAAAGAAACCGATCTTATCTTTACCTATCACACTTATATTAAACAGTTGTCAACGGGTAAAATGTTGTCGGTATCTAACAGCTGGTTGTATGGCGGCTTATTATGGGAACGTATCGCAGTACCTCATTTAATGATCAATGCGTCCTATTTCAGTGAGCCGGGCGAGTATGAGATTGTAATCGTCCCTCAATTACCAACCACGTATAAACCCAAAGCTTTTTTGGGTAAAACCACTACTTTGCGTTTTACGGTGTTACCGTCAGATACGAAGTATTCGGTTAAGACTATATTATTTATCGCGTTAGGAATTATTATTTTAGCTGCTATCGCGATTTTTTATGTTCGGAAGAATGGTCAGAAAAAACTCATCGCGCAGCAAAAAGAAAAAGACCTTGCCGAAGTGCAGTTAAGCGCCGTACGATCGCAACTAAACCCTCACTTTTTGTTTAATGCGTTGGCCGGTATACAAAACCTGATGAACAAAAATGACACTGACCGGGCTAACCGTTACCTGGCCAAGTTTGCCCGGCTTACCCGCAACGTGTTAAAAAGCGACGATTTGATAAGCGTAACTGATGAGGTGGCTTTGCTGGATGATTATTTGCAAATGGAGCAACTGCGTTTTGGGTTCAAATATGCTATTGAGGTGGCCGATGATATAGAGGCTGATAATACAGAAATACCAGCCATGCTGATGCAGCCTTTTGTAGAGAACGCCGTGAAACACGGTATTGCAGATAGGGGTGATAGCGGAAAAGTAAATATTAATATACAAAGGAATCAGAACGATCTGTTGCTAACCATAACAGACAACGGTGGCGGATTTGATATCACAAAACAAGCCGAAGGTTTAGGCATTGCCTTGAGCAAAAGACGCGTTGACTTGCTGAATAAAATTTACAAACAAGCACCGGTGCAGTTAAATATAGCGTTGACACCCGAAGGTTCTGAAATTAAGATAACTTTAACCCAATGGCTGTAACATGCGCGCGATAATAGTAGACGACGAAGTAGCGAATATTGAAAACCTGGCGGCTTTGCTTAATAAGCATTGCCCTGGGGTTGCTGTTGTTGCCTCGGCGACAAATAATGCCGACGCGGCCGCGCTGATGCAATTACACCAACCCGATTTGTTGCTGTTAGATATACAGCTTAAAGACGACACAGGCTTTAACCTGTTGCGTATGCTGCCCCAAAAAACATTCGAGATAATATTTGTTACGGCGTTTGATCAGTACGGCGTACAGGCTATAAAATTTGCTGCCCTTGATTATCTTTTAAAACCAATTGATATAGACGAACTTATTGCTGCCATAAATAAAGCAGATATAAAAAGCCGCGATAAACATCAAAATCAGCAGCTCGATTTTTTGCTGGCCAATATCCGTAAAGAAGATAAACAGCCTTTAAAAATAGCACTGCCGCAACAAAAAGAAATAAGATATGTGCCTGTTACCGATATTATCAGATGCGAGGCCGACAACGTTTATACCTTTTTTTACCTGCAAAATGGCGAGCGTATACTGGTGTCAAAAAGCCTGAAAGAGTTTGCCGGTTTACTTGAGCCTAACGGTTTTTTCCGTGCACATCAAACCCACCTGGTAAACGTTACCGCTATAAAAAGCTGGCTGAAAGAGGACGGCGGCACACTACAGCTCAATAACGGCGATAAAATTCCGGTATCAAGGCCTAATCGTGATAGACTAAAAACAGTGCTGGCTGGCTTGTCTGTTTAGTACTAATGAGCCGTTAATACACTCTGAAAATAACTCTTATCGGCATATTGCTCAAATATTAAGTCTAGTATATGCTGGGTGTTATCAGGGTAGTTTACCTTAACGGTTTTACCGTTTTCAAGCCAGTCCAGTATCTTTTCGTCGTGTTTTGGCTTAAGGCTTTTAATTACCGGCACGCCTATTTCTTTTAGCATAGCGGCATTTAATTGCTGCTCGTATTGGTTTTTCATTGGTATGGCCAATACTTTCTTTTTCAGAAATAATGCCTCGGCAGGGGTTTCAAAACCGGCACCGCATAGCACCCCGGCGCTGCTGGCCATGCTTTTAATAAACGCCTTGTTATCTATAGGTTGTATAGATACGTTTTTATGTTTAAGCACTTTTTTATTATGCTTCGAGAAAACATCCCATTGCACATCTTTAAACTCGGTAAGGCGTTTTATCAGGCGTTTATCGTCGTAAGCAGGCAGGTAAACGGTGTAGTGGCCCTTGTTGCTCACTTCCTGGTCGCGCACCTGCTGGCGTATCACCGGGGTATATATGTTTTTGTCGATAGATTTAAAGTGAAAACCGTATTGGGCGGTAACCGGCGCATAGTTTTTTAATACCAGGCGGCCAATCATATCTGTATCGGCAGGTAGGGGGGCTTTCTCATGCAGCACTGCGGCCTGGTGACTTAAGCCAATGCAAGGCTTATTAGCCAGGTAGCAAGCCCAGGCAGATACGGGTTCAAAATCATTGATAACCATATCATATTTGTCAATCGGAAGGTCCTTTATCTCTTTAATAAACTTGCGGAAACGCGATTTTAAAAACGTAGACCACATATCGACACCGCCTGCTTTGCCGAAGATAAACCCAAAGCCATGCAGCTTATATTTTATAGGGAAAGGCAAGTTTAAGTCGCCTTGTATGCCGCTTACCAAAACATCAACATCACCCATTTTTTTAAGTAAGGGGACAATATCCATTGATCTGCTTAGGTGTCCGTTACCGGTTCCTTGTATGGCGTACAGTATCTTCATGCGGCTGATATTTTAATATAGGGGTAATAAAACTTGCGGAAAATGGTTTTAAAAAAATAAAGAGAGCTGGTTTGGGAGCTCTCTTTACTATTAACTGATCTTATTAGTTCAATGAAAAAAGAACGAGTGTGTTATGCGTCAATGAATAATGAGACAAATGTAAGTGTGTAGTGTTAATTGCTGATTAACTTAGTATTAGATGTGTATGCAGTTAATATTAGATTTTTAATAGGTAGGTAACAATGTGTGGCGGAAATGGTTATACTTGCGGGGATGATGGCGTGGACCCACCCAAACTTTGCTTCGCTCGTTTTGCCCTCTCTTGCTACGCAAAACAGGGCTGGGGGTTAAAGAATTATATTAATAAATTTTCAACCCTCTTTTGCGCAGCAAGAGAGGGTGGCGCAGCGAAGCGTCCGCCGGGTGAGTCCACCGTAGGATAGGTAAACGACAGCAACAACAATATGAAACTAAAAATATTCATACTCCTATTATCAATAATAACCAACGCCGCCACAGCGCAGGACGAATGGACGTTTAAAACCGAAAGCGATGGCATTAAAGTATACAGCAACAGCAAATCGGCACTAAAGGTTAAGCCCATAAAAGTAGAGTGCACATTCAATGCAACGCCAACACAAATTGCTGCCGCTCTGCTTGACGTTAAAAATTATCCCGACTGGGTTTATAAAACCAAACTTACCACACTGGTTAAGCAAACATCGGCAACAGAACTGTTTTATTATTCAGAAATAAACATGCCGTGGCCGGCACAGAACCGCGATTTTGCAGCGCACATAACCGCCACCCAGGCTGCCGATACCAAAATTATCACCGTTGATGCGCCGTCTGTAGCTAACCTGGTGCCTGAAAAGGAAGGATTAGTACGCGTTAAAAAATCAAACGGTAAATGGGTGTTAGCACCATCAGGCACAAATCAAACCCATGTAACTTATTACCTGCAAATAGAACCCGATGGCGGCGCGCCCGCCTGGTTGATCAACCTTTTTCTGTCTGACGGGCCTATGCAAAGTTTTAAAAAGCTGAAGTTGCAGGTGCTAAAGCCCGTTTACAAAAATTCTGGTTTGTCGTTTAAATAGCTTACCATCCTGACATTTCGACGATAGGAGAAATCTATATACCTCCAAAGTTTGTTACCTAAAGGTGTATAGATCCCTCGTTCCTCAGAATGACAAGCCCAATATAATTTATCCCCTTTGCAACAACTTTATTACGCAATCGATACCGTTTTTAAGCTTTGGCCAATCACCGGCAACTATTGTTAGCTTAGCATAATTAAAACCAATTGTAATTAGTTATGAAGAAGCTGTTTGCAGCCCTCTTGGGGTTGTCTCTTTCTATAAATTCTTTCGCGCAATCAACCATTGTGAAGTACTTGTCTGGCACGGATAAGGATAATGCCGTGCAGTGGGATTTTTTTTGTACTGATGGCCGCTTAAGCCAAAAGTGGACTAAGATAGCTGTACCATCAAATTGGGAGCTACAGGGCTTTGGTACCTACAACTACGGTGGCGATAAAGACAAAGCGCACGAAGAAGGATTATACAAACATCAGTTTACGGCAGGTGCCTGGACAGGCAAACGCGTATTCATTGTGTTTGAAGGCTCAATGACCGATACCGAGGTGATGATAAACGGTAAACAGGCCGGGCCTATCCACCAAGGCGCTTTTTATCGTTTTAAATATGATATTACTGATTTAATTAAGCCAAATGCGCAGAACCTTTTAGAAGTTACGGTGAGCAAAATGTCGGCTAATAAAGGTGTAAATGATGCCGAGCGTAACCGCAGCGATTTTTGGGTTTTTGGTGGGATATTTCGACCGGTATATTTAGAAATTACGCCTGATACCTATATTGACCGCACTGCTGTTAACGCAAAGGCTGATGGCTCTTTTACATTAGATGTTTATGCCAATAACCTGCAGGCGGGTGATGTAATTGAAGGACAGGTGCAAACCTTAAAAGGCGTAAATGTAGGTAAGCCATTTACAGCAACTGCTGATCCGGCTGCTGAATTTCAGCAACTTAAAAGCAACTTTATCAACCCTAAATTATGGAACGCCGAGTTTCCTAATCTTTACCAGGTAGTGGTAAGCATTAAGGGTAAAAAAGGTGCAGGGCATCGCATCAAACAAAAGTTTGGTTTCCGTACCGTCGAGGTTCGTCCGCAAGATGGTGTGTATGTTAACGGAACTAAGGTAGTGCTTAAAGGTACCTGCCGCCATAGCTTTTGGCCAGAAAGTGGGCGCGCACTTAGCCATAAAATCCAGCTGATGGATGTTAAGCTAATAAAGGACATGAACAACAATGCCGTGCGCATGAGCCATTATCCGCCCGATCAGGATTTCCTGGATCTGTGCGATTCGCTTGGTGTTTATGTGTTGGATGAATTGACCGGCTGGCAATCAAAATACGATACAGAAGTTGGCCGCAAGCTGGTGAAGGAAACCGTAGTGCGTGATGTTAACCACCCGTCCATATTATTTTGGGATAATGGCAACGAGGGTGGCTGGAACACTGATTTGGATAACGATTATGCTTTGTATGATCCGCAGAAACGTACGGTGTTGCACCCATGGTCATTATTCAATAATGTCGACACTAAACATTATCCTGACTATAACGGCGTATTGAAAGCTACAGCAGCCAACAATATTTTTATGCCTACCGAGTTTATGCATGGTCTTTACGACGGTGGCCATGCTGCCGGACTGGAAGATTTCTGGGACCTAATGTACAAACACAAGCAAGCGGCAGGTGGTTTCCTGTGGGCTTTGGTTGATGAAAACGTTATCCGTACCGACAAAAACAATATTTATGATGGCAACGGCAACCGCGCACCCGACGGCCTTGTTGGCCCTCACCGTGAAAAGGAAGCCAGCTTTTTTGGTGTGAAAGAGATCTGGTCGCCGGTTTATATTAAACCACAGCCAATTGATAAAACCTTTGATGGCAAAATAACTGTAGAGAACCGTTACGACTTTACCAAACTAAGCCAGTGCAAGTTTAAATGGAAACTGGTTAAACTGCCTTCGGCGCAAGCCAAAGCAACAGCAGCGGTAACTACACTTACCGGCGTACCGGCACCTTTAGAGGTTGCGCCGCATGAAAGCGGAACGCTTAATCTAAAACTGCCTGCAAACTGGGCCAGCAATGATGCTTTATATTTAACCGCTTACGGCCCTTATGGCGAAGAATTATACACCTGGACATGGGCTATTAAATCACCTGCTACTATCGCGAAGCCAGCGGTAACAGTAGGCAAATATGGCCCGGTTGCTGCCGATGGTGATAGTGAACTGGTAGTTACTGTTGATGGTAAAAAATACTATTTCGATAAGTCGACAGGTTACATTGCAAAGGTAGTAAAAGGTAAAAAAGAGATTTCGTTATCAGGTGGTCCGGTATTGGCTGGTGTTAATACCACTTTGAAAACGTTCACTAATAAAGCCGAAGGTAAACAGTACATTGTTGAAGCTGATTACCAGGGCGAGGCGGCATCCTTACATGTTAAATGGACGCTTGCATCAGGTAAAGCGGCTAAACTTGATTACAGCTACACCCAAACCGGCGATGTTGATTTTATGGGTATCACTTTTAACTATCCCGAAGAAAAAGTTACCGGCTTGAAATGGTTGGGCCGCGGTCCGTTCCGTGTTTGGAAAAACCGTGTGCCGGGTATGCAGTTTGGCGTATGGCACAAAGCCTATAACAACACCATTACCGGCGATAACTGGGGATACCCTGAGTTTAAAGGTTATCACGGCGAGGTAAACTGGGCCACTATCGAAAATAAAGAATCTCCATTTACAGTATATACCGATAGTAAAAATATGTACCTGCAAATCTATCGCCCGGCTGTTGAAAAAGACCCGGTGAAAAATGTGATACCTGCGTTCCCTGATGGTAGCATAGGCTTCCTGGATGGCATTAGCGCTATTGGTACCAAATTTCAGGCATCACGACAAATGGGCCCGCAAAGCCAGAAATACCATCTAACTGGCAATGCGATAAGTAACACACTTTGGTTTGAATTTTAAGCCCCTCAAGCCCCTAACCCTTTAAAGGGCAAACAATGTAGAGACGCAATATTTTGCGTCTCTTTTTTTTAAAAAGAGATTGAACGCAGAGACACAATACCTTGTGTCTCTTTTGCATTAAATTACCTACTATTGCAACAATAACATTAAACCCTCAATGGATACTGATAACTCAAAATATACCCTAAGTGTTGATGGCCTTGCTGTAAGTTATGGCGATTTTAAAGCGGTGAAAAATGTAGGCTTTAATGTTTTGCAAGGCGAGATCTTCGGTTTGTTGGGGCCAAACGGTGCAGGCAAAACCAGTACGCTAAGTGCGATAGAGGGCTTGTTAAAATTCGATAGCGGCAAAATTATTGTAAACGGGTACGATATCAGCCAACAGCCGCTGCACGTAAAAGCATCAATGGGTATTCAACTACAATCAACCAGCTTTCAGCCTGAATTGAATGTGGTACAGATATTACAGCTGTTTGCCGGCATTTATGGCGTACCGATGGATAAGCAACGGGTTAAAGAAATCCTGAAAGAAATCAATCTGGAAGATGCCGCCAAAAAGACATTTGCTAAGCTATCAGGCGGGCAGCAGCAACGTGTGTCTTTGTTGATATCAACCATCCATAACCCTAAATTAGTATTGTTAGATGAGCCGACAACCGGTCTTGATCCTCAATCGCGCCGTCAATTGTGGGAGCGCATAGAAGCCATACGCGACCGCGGCCACGCGGTTTTGATAACCACCCATTCTATGGAAGAAGCTGAAGCTGTATGCGACCGCATAGCCATTATAGATCACGGACGAATCATTGCCATAGATACCCCCCAGGAATTGATAGAAAAACATAGAAATGACCCGGAAGTTATTGCTGTTTCACGTAGAGGGAAGGTTACTTTAGAGGACGTATTCATCGCATTAACAGGAAAGGCTATAAGAGCATAATATGGAAACCATCGTACCAAAAACTTCAACTGTATTTGCCACGCTATTTAAAGCCGATTTAGCCGTGGTGCTTAGTAATAAACGTTCGGTTTTGATCTCGTTATCTGTGCCGATGATCATTCTATTGACCTGGAAGCCATTTATTAAACTGTCTGGCGGCCCCTTTGTACTGGCCACTGCTTTGGCTATTGGGGTGATAGCGATTGGCTTGATGGGGTATACGTTATCAGTTGCCAGGGATAGGGACAAAGGTATTTTTCAGCGACTAAGGGTAGCCCCGGTGCCTACGTGGGTAATCATGTCCAGCCGGATAAGTATACAGCTTATAATGATTATGGTGTTAACATTAGTCGTATTTATTGTGGGGCATCAGTACGATGGTATTACCTTGTCTGCAGCAGGCTATGTATTCTCTTTCCTGATAGCTATATTTTCAGGTGCGGTGTACTTGAGCCTGGGGCAATTTATTGTTGGCCTGATAAAGAATTTTGATACCATTAATGCCACCACGCGCTTTACTTATGTAGTGTTTATTATAACAGGCACAATGGGGCAACTGATACGAAATGAGCAGTTTAGAGAGATTGTCCGTTTTTCGCCCTACGGCTCGGTAAAACTTATGCTGGCCGGCGCCATGGAGCCCGATAAATGGGGGCATGATGCCAATGTCGCGTTGCTGGTTTCCTTTGCTTATATCGTGGTGTTTGCTGGTATCGGGATCAAGAAGTTTAAGTGGAATACTAAGTAATAGACTCATTTAGAATCTGTGTTTGTTTCACGGGGACATGAAACAAATGAAACAAGTGAAACAAGGTTTTAGGGTAAATAATTGATTTATACAGTTTTAAGAAAATTGAGTGAAACAAAATGAAACAATGTTTTATCTTAACTCATTTATAGTCAAATAGTTAAAAATAACCGCAAAAATCTTGAAAAATCTATGTTTTTTTGGGGTTGGGTAATGGATTTTAACGGTATTTCTGGTTGAAAATGGGCGACAATCTTGCTCCTTAAACGTATTCAGGCTAAAAATGGCGTAAACCTGGTCTTGAATAGTTATAAATTGCTTTCTTTTCGTGCGAAATGACATCTTATTTTTAACAAAAAAGCCGGACAATCTGCCCGGCTTTCTCATTATATGATCTTCTGAAATTATTTCTTCTCTACCTGCATCGGCGTAATGCCTGATGTTTGGCCACGGGCCACACCTGCGCCTGATTTTTGCTTAAATATGGCAAACTTTGATGGCGACGGCATTTTACCCCAATAGTTATTGGTTTCGTCAATGTCGGCGGTTTCGCGCATTGGGTCCAGTTTTATTGAGGCCACTTCTTTATCGTGCATATAAAATTTAGATGCCGACTGCTCATTCAACCGCCAGATCTGTGCCGGTATGCGGTCGGTCATTTTGCTGCCGTCGGTAAAGGTAAACTCAACAATGATTGGCATGGCCAAGCCGCCTTTGTTGCCGAACGATACCATATAGAAGTATTTGCCTGCATATTTTGCAGATTCTTCAGCGCTCAAAGGTTCGGTGGCAACACCTGCAGCTTTAGGCTGATCTTTCAGCATAGCGGCAAATTTCTCTTCGTCAACAGTAACCAATCCACGGTCGTATTTCCAGTAAAAATCTTGAGTAACAGGATCTTTATCGGTCTGAAACTTGATCGTCTTATCATCGCGGTTACGCACTTTAGAAATGTCCTCAAACGGGTTCAGCAATGGTGGCGCAACTTTGTTAGGATCAACACCCGGCGTTACGGTAGCTTTTACCGGTGCAGGTTTCCCATTGATATCTGCTTTAGCTACGCTAACCGAGTCGATTGAAATATCGCAGGCATCAGTGCCATAGAACCAGCCTCTCCAAAACCAATCCAGATCTTCGCCGCTGGCATCTTCCATTGTACGGAAGAAATCGGCGGGGGTAGGGTGCTTAAAGGCCCAACGGCGCGCGTATTCTTTAAAGGCGTAATCAAACAACTCGCGGCCCATAATGGTTTCGCGCAATATGTTTAAGCCGGTTGCCGGTTTGCTGTAAGCATTAGGCCCAAAACGAACGATGTTCTCCGAGTTGGTCATAATCGGCTCCAACTCATTCTTTGGCAGCTTCATGTAATCAACAATGTTAAACGCGCCACCCTTTTTGGTCGGGAATTTATTGTCCCAAAGCTCTTCGGTCAAATATTCTACAAACGAGTTCAAACCTTCGTCCATCCAGGTCCACTGGCGCTCATCGCTGTTAACAATCATCGGGAAAAAGTTGTGCCCAACTTCGTGGATAATTACACCTATCATACCGTCCTTAGTGCTTTCGCTGTAAGTACCGTCTTTCTCTGTACGGCCATAATTGAAGCATATCATTGGGTACTCCATGCCGTTTGCAGCCTCAATGCTTTGCGCTACAGGGTATGGGTAAGGTATAGTAAAGTCTGAATAGGTTTTTACCGTATGTGCTACCAAACGGGTAGAGTAACGGCTGTACAGGTTATAAGCTTCTTTACCGTAAAAGCTCATGCACATTACATTTTTATCGGCTACCCGTTGCGCCATGGCATCCCACACAAAACGGCGGGAAGCGGTCCAGGCAAAATCGCGTACGTTATTGGCCTGGAATACCCAGGTTTTTTTGGCTGATGATGGGCTGGCTGATGCTTTTGCAGCTTCGGCCAGGGTGATGATCTCGACCGGCACAGCAGAGTTTTTGGCTTTGTTGTAACGCGCCAAACGCTCAGGGCTTAACACCGCGGTATAGTTAACACATTCGCCGGTTGAGCCAACAGCATGGTCGGCAGGTACGGTCATCTGTACTTTAAAGTTACCAAAGGTTAAAGCAAACTCGCCT
>JAZKET010000043.1:12993-20454 GCA_040386815.1 Bacteroidota bacterium
GCCGATGCGCCGCAGACGCAGGACGGCTCGTTTGGCTAATAATTCGTCGTTTGAAAAAAGTATGTTTTCCTCAAAATCCTCGCCCTTAAACTCAGCTCCGATTTCGTCGAGCGATTTTAAGATTTCGGCTTTTTTAGCTTCATCTAAAGTAACTATTTCTACAGGTACTTTTGATGTTTTGGACGCGTTGTATTTAGCCAAACGCGCCGGGGTTAATACGGCGGCGTAGTTAACGCACTCGCCGGTGCCACCAATAATATGATCGGCCGGTACGGTCATTTGCACGTGGAAATTACCAAAGGTTAAAGCAAACTCGCCTTTACCGGTAAACTGGTGGTTTTGCCAGCCCTGGTAATCGCTGTAAACACACAAACGCGGATACCACTGCGCCATGGTGAACAAGTAATTGCCATCTTCGGCAAAATACTCATAACCGCCGCGGCCGTTAAATACGTTACGGTCGGTAATTTTATAGGTCCAATCGGCAACAAAAGTAAACTGCGTACCCGGCTTTATAGCAGTAGGCAGGTCAATGCGCATCATGGTTTTGTTTACGGTGTATTTTAGCTTGTTGCCCAGCGCGTCAGTCAGTTTATTTATCACAACGCCGTTGCCATTGTCGGCAGCGTTAAAATCACGCGCTGTTATTAGCTCTAAACCCGGCACTGTCGATCCTTTTGGCATCGTGGTGCTGTTAGGGTAGGCCGCGTTCTTTTTATTATTGTGCTCGTTCTCGTCCAGTTGTATCCAAATATAGGTCAACTCGTCGGGCGAGTTATTGAAATAGGTTACCGTTTCGGTACCGGTAAGTTTCAGGTTTTTCTCGTCAAGCTCGCATTTAATATTGTAGTCGGCGCGTTGTTGCCAGTATTTGTTACCGGGTGCGCCGCTGGCGGTACGCTGCTCGTTAGGCGTGGTAAGTATGGTGCCTAACTGCTCAAATTTGTTACCGTGGTTGCTGCCTGGGTTGTTTTGAATGTTTTGTGCAAGGGTTGCCGTGGTAGCGGCGGCCAATAACATGGCGGTAAAAAGTAATTTCATACTTCTTGTTTAGCGTTTTATTAGTGTACTAATCAGATCAGTTTTTACAACGGCAATCTTTCAATCGCCATTTTTAGGGCCAGCGCAAACACGCCTGCCGAAAGAAAAAATATCCAGTCGCGGCGCTGTATCCTGCCTAAAGATATAAAGATATAGGCAAATATTAAAATCAGGGCTACAACTACAATTTGCCCGGCCTCTAAACCTATATTAAAACCAAACAGGCCCATGCCAATAGTTTGATCTTTAGCCAGCATCATGCGCACCGAATTGGCGAAGCCCATGCCGTGTATCAACCCAAAAAGCAAAGCCAGGTAATAATTTATTTTAGTGCTGATGCCTTTTTTGTCAATCTGGATAACGTTATTTAAAGCAGTTATAAAAATGGTGCAGGGAATTAAAAACTCAACCCAGGTGCTTGAAAAACGGATAATATCCATCACGCTTAAAGCCAGCGTGAGCGAGTGGCCAATAGTGAACGCTGTAACCAGTATCAATACTTTTTTTATATCCTGAAAGGTATAAACAGCAGCGAGTGCGAGGATGAACAATTGATGGTCCAGCGCGTCGGCGCTGATGATATGTTGCCAGCCAAGGCCAAAATAGAAAGCAAAATCAGACATAAACAAGAAAATCGCTTTTAAAGCGTTAAATTTAGCATTTTTAAGGTTTAGCAATATGACGCTTTTATTTTACAGATGGGTTATCGGTCTTTTTTTCCTTACGGGATGGGTGTCATCGCCCAAAAACACAGCGCCGCACCCTTTGCATGTAGCCAATACCGATATTAGCTATAATGCCGCCGAAGGTAAGCTGGAGGTGATCTGCGGAATTTTTACCGATGATTTTGAGGCCGCCCTAGTAAAACAATACCACAACAAAACCGACCTGGTAAAGCCCGAGATGCACCAGGCAATGGATGCGTTAGTGAAAAAGTATTTGGCCGCTAATGTTCGTATTAAGACCGGTACAGCGCCATTAGCTTTTAATTATGTGGGTTATGAAATTGAAGGCGCTAAGGTAAACGCCTATTTCGAATCTGAAAAAACACCCCTGCCCAAAAAGGTTGAAGCCGAGGTGAGCTTGTTGCATAATTTATATACCGACCAGATCAATATTGTGCACATTACGGTAAGTAAGGTGCGTAAAAGTGAAAAGTTGGATTATCCGGATAAGCGGGTGGTGCAGAGTTTTTGACGAGTGGTTCTCATTTCTGGCGTTAGCGAGAAATCTATACAATGCTAAGTCTACACCTTTCTGTGTATAGATTTTCCTATCGTTGAAATGACAATTGGTATATATTTTTATAATGCAAAGCGCCTGGGTTGTCATCCTGAGCTCCGTCGAAGGATGGCGGGTAAGGCAATCGCACGTATGCTTCGAGTGCCTCAGCATGACAGCGCTCTTTTTAACACATTTGTCATTTCGATGGAGCAAGGTGGGCCAAGTGATTGCCGCGACTGAGAAATCTTTTACGCCCTGTCACCCGTCGCATTAATGCTTTACTCCCCAAACGGTACCAACCCATTCAACTGCCTGTACAACGGATAATCAGGCAGGGGCTGTTTTGACTGATGAAAGTTTTTGCAATAGTAAACCTGCAAATGCTCTTCAACTACCCCGCCGCGTATGATGGGAATATCGGCAACTTTGGTAATGCTATCAAAGAAGGGTGTACCATCCGCATCGATAGTTTCATCATAGGCGTTTGCTTCGCCGATGATGATGGCATCCTTGCCAATTAAGGTTCGTGGGTCAACCAGGAAAGCCAGGTTGCGCGGATCGCGATTAAATACGATAACATCTTTTTTGCCTTTAAGCGCCCAATCAACTTTACCGGCCAGCCACCAGCGCGTGCTGCCTGCAAAAACGTTAGGATTGTTTAGCCAGCCCTCTTTTTCAAAGCGTGTCATTACGTCGTCGTAATCAACACCCTGTATGGTTGGGTCTATTTTGCCACCGCCCAAATTGGCTACCCATTTAGGGCCATAGCTTTGCCAAAAGCCGGTAACCAGGTGCGTGCCCAATACCGCCATGGTTATGGCTGTAAAATAAATAGAGAAATTTAACCAGCGGCGGGTAAGTCGCTTGCGGCGCTCATCTGCACCATTTAACGCTTTATCAATAGCGAAGCCCAAAGGCATAAACAACATCATGTAGCCAGGTGCCTGCCAATGGAAATGGTATTGCAGATCGGCCCAAATGGTTAATATGGTAAAAAATACGATGGGCAGGACAGACATCCAGAAGTTAAAACCGTATTCGTCTTTTACGCGCTCTTTCCAACTGGTGAACAACTGACGGATGGTTGGGAACCAGATCCATGGCAGCAACCACGCCGCTTGCCCGGCTATGCTGCGTAAAAACCAGTCGATATGTAATTGAAAAGGTTCGTCGCGTGTGCCGGCTCTTGAGCCTTGCCAAACAAAGGATACCCAGTTGTTTTTATAGTTCCACCAGATAACCGGCGTGGCAAATAATATGGTGATGAAGATTGCCAGATACGGCCCCGGGTGAGTTAGCCAATGGCGGTGTTTTTTATTGGTAAGGATAAACATAAACACCCCGGCAAAAAGGAACAGCACATGGTACTTACTTAGTGTAGCTAAACCCATGCAAATGCCTATAACTATCCACAGCCAGTATATTTTTCCTTTGTCTTTTTTAACGTCAAGCGGTTTGGCTTCGCCGATGCTTAATACTTTTACAATGTACCAGGTGCTGAGCAGCCAAAAGAACATCAGCGGTGCATCGGGCTGGTACCAGCAGGCAACGCCTACAGTAAAAAGGGCGCTAAGGTTCATTACCACCACGGCCCAAAAGCCTGCGGCAGCGGTAAATAACCTTCGCGACAGGATAAACAGCAGCCAGCTTGTACCGGCAAACATCAATACATCAGGGAAACGCAGGCCAAAATTGGTTAGCCCAAACAAGCGGATACTTGCTCCACCGATCCAAAAGAACAAGGGCGGTTGATCGAAATAACTCCAATCCAAATGGATGGCCCCACGAAAATAATACGACTCGCCGTTACCCAAACCGGTGTAGGCTGCTATCAGTAAGCGAACAAAAAAAGTAACTACGATTAATACCAGCGTATATTTTGCGGCGTTTTGCTCTGTTATTTTTTTCATTCGTGTGTTTTCGGGGTGATATGGCGACAAAGGTCTAAAAAAAATGTGAGGAATGGGTCTTTACTATTAAAGTTGTCGACGTGGACTTGCCAGAGGATATCTAATATAGCGTTGTCATTGCGAGGAACGAAGCAATCGCAAGGAGAACGGTGTACACCAAGCAGCGTGCGATTGCTTCGTTCCTCGCAATGACATGTTGGTAATGGATATTGTACTACACCTCGCCACCCATTAAAGGGTCAGTCTTACCCTCAAGGCCGGTCTCTACCCGGCCTGCAAAGCGTTGTTCAAAGCTGTCGTAGCCTTTTAGTTTCACACTGAAATCATACCAGTTGTGGCTTTTGCTTAGGTCCAGTTTGATATCGGCGCTGGTGTGGGGGGCAATCAGTTTTGCTATGCTGACGGTTTTATAACTGTTGTCGTTGATGATTACCGTCATGGCTTTACTTTCAGTATTAACCACATTCACCAACACATTGCCCGTTGGTTTTGCTGCGCTGATGCGGCTTTTCTCGTAATTGCAGCTTATTTTTAGTTGCGGATGATTTGCATCGCCCATAAACTCGCGGTAATAGCCATTTGGCCCGTGCACACGCAGGTGGTATGCGTTGTTTTCAAATGCAGCTACCGCCCAGTTGTACGTTAAAGTATCACCGGGTTTAGCAGCAAAATACCAGTTGCGTGCTATTTCGTTCTTACTCGTTTCATCATTATACTTACCCGGCGCAATAACCGTAAACGGCGATCCTGACGCTTTTTCGCCGAATACCTTATTGCCGGCGGTAAGGCTTAGCTCAAAACTCTTTTTATCGGCACTTAGCTTGCCGTTGCTGTATAATTCATAAGGCAGGGCCGTTGATGGGCGTACACCTTTTTCCTGTGCGCCTAAAAGTATCGGCGCGTCGCTTAGTTTCGCGGCTTCATCTGCCGACAGGCTTTTAAAATTGCCCGGCTCTGCTTTAAACTTGGCGTTGTATATACCCTCTACTTTTTTGTTGCGATTTAAGAATGGGATAGCCTCCAGTTTATCGCCATTGAAAGGGGTAAAGGCCGATGTCAGGTCGCCGCAAATGGTGCGGCGCCAGTCGCTGATGTTATCTAAATGGATATTTTTCTTGTATTTTCTGTTGACGAAGGTCTCCAAAAATTGCAGGGTTGAAGTATGATCAAACACCTCTGAACATACCTTGCCGCCACGGCTCCACGGCGAGGCAATCACGGTCGGTATCCTGAAACCAAGTCCCACGGCACCCTCGCGGGCGGCGCCTTTGGTGATGCCATGTTTAAGTTCATGCTCAAGCCTGACGTGTTCTAATTCAGTCTCGATACCTGCTGATACTTTGCCGGTGCCGGGTTTGTTATTGTCTGATATGGAGAAGGGCGGCACGTGGTCAAAATAGCCATCGTTCTCATCGTATGTAGATATAAAAATAGTTTTCTTCCAAACCTCCGGGTTCTTGGTCAGTATATCCAATACCTCAGACACATACCATGCACCATACCACGGCGCGCTCGGATGGTCTGAAAAGTTTTGCGGTGCTGCCAGCCATGATACGGTAGGCAGCTTGCCGGTATTAACGTCTGTGCGGAACTGGTGCAGCAAGTCGCCTTTAGGGACTTTTACTTTGCGTTCAGTGCCGTTATCGTTGTAAACCAGTTCTTCCAGGTTGCGCCAGTTGGGGTCGGCAGTATTTTTAACAAAGGCACGGTTATATAGCACTTTCTCTTTTGGCAATAGCTTTTCAAAGCTCTCTTTGTTCCATTGGCTAAGCTCGGCAACGGCGGTGTCCAGGGCGGTTTGTTTGGCTTTTATGGCGGCTGCGTTTTTAGTGGCAGCGGCTTCATCAGCGGCAGGAGTTTCCTGCAATTTTTTGATATCTTTTGGTAAAGTGTCTACCTGCTTTTGTAAGTTTTTAACGTAGTATTCAGAGAACTTGACATTATAGGCTTTGAAAAATTCCAGCAGGTTACAGCCATAGTTTGACAGCCAGGCGCGTTCTTCGCCTACGAAGCCGCCGGTGCAGCTGGTTTCGTTTTGGTAGAAGTTCCAGGCTATGCCGTTTTCTTCTAAAAGCTCTGGGAAGGTTTTCCAGGGCATGGTGCCGTAAGCGAAATCATCGTTACGGATATTAGCTTTTGGAATGCCATTTTTTTCACTGGTGATTTTGCCGGTCCAGAAGAAAGAGCGGTTAGGCGTGGTACTGGTCATGGCCGAGCAGAAGCTCTGGTCGCACACGGTAAAGGCATCGGCCATGCCGTAGTGGAAGGGCAGGTCTTCGCGGTTATAATAACCCAGCGTTAAGGGCATGTGTTGGTACTCTTTAGTACCCGATTTTTTAGCGGTTAGCCATCTATCATACTTGCCTAAATTATTGGCATCAACCTGGCTTGCA
This sequence comes from Bacteroidota bacterium, assembly GCA_040386815.1. GTDB lineage: Bacteria > Bacteroidota > Bacteroidia > Sphingobacteriales > Sphingobacteriaceae > Mucilaginibacter. The sequence goes on from JAZKET010000043.1 coordinate 19,562, forward strand.
CGCGAGTGTGGTAACGAACCCATCCAGGTAATCTTAGTGTTGTTAATATCTAAACGGAAAGGTGCATAAGTATCGCCCTTGGCATCGGTTTGCAGAAACGCCGATTTGTTATTGGGTAAACGTATCGCCCGCGGATCATTAAAGCCACGCACACCGCGCAATGCCCCAAAACAATGGTCGAACGAGCGGTTTTCCTGCATCAGTATTACGATATGCTCTGCATCTAAAAAGCTGCTGCCAACGGCCGGGTTAATGGCCATGGCCCGTTGTATAGAAGGCGGAATAACATTTACTGCTGCCGCGCCGCCAGCTAACAGTGCTGCTTTTTTAAGGAAATCTCTGCGTGAATCCATTTTGAATATTTAAGAGGGAAAAGTATGCAAGTTGGTTTACCGAATTGTTAAACTAAGGTAACAATTTAGTGAGAGAGGATTAAAGATTAAAAACAGGCTGCCTTTTTGTCCTCGCAGGGTCTCCCGGGGACCCTGCGATTCTTGGGCACGATACCGCAGGGTCCCTTTCAGGAGACCCTACGGGGACTGTAGATTTATCGCTCAGGACTGTAAACCAAAAGCGGGCTAACCGTTGGCTGCCCGCTTTTAAAAACGTCGTTATAAATATTATCTGCTGCCTTTTATCAGGTAGTCAACCGGTGGCTTTGCGCCCATCAGGTTTTCTACAAAATAATCCCAGCGGCGGCGCATCATGTAGTTTGAGTACTGGCCGTAACCATGCGCGCTGTTAGGGAAGATCACCAGGTCAAAGCTTTTGTTGGCTTTTTCTAATGCCTCGGCTACCAGCAGGGTATTGTATGGCGGCACGTTATCGTCCATCATGCCATGTACCAGCATCAGCTTGCCTTTTAAGTTTTTAGCAATGTTTTGATTGGCTTG
>JAZKET010000043.1:20464-24095 GCA_040386815.1 Bacteroidota bacterium
TAACGCTCGCCCCAGTTGTCCTCATAGTTAAGGTTCTCGTGGTTGCCTGATTCGGCAATACCTACTTTAAAGAAATCAGGGTAACGGAACATAGCGCCTGCCGTGGCAAAGCCGCCGCCCGAGTGTCCCCAGATACCAACTCTATCAAGATCGATATAAGGGTATTTGGCAGCCAGTTGTTTAATGCCGGTAACCTGGTCGCCCAGTGTATTGTCGCCCATGTTGCCATAGCTCATGTCATGAAAACTTTTTGAACGTAGTGGGTTGCTGGTACCTTCAATGGCAATAACAACAAAGCCTAATTCGGCTAGTGCGCCGTGGTCGCCTCTGGTGGCAGAGAAGCCCCAGTTTCCACCTATACTACCGCCTTGCGGACCTGGGTAGATATAGTCAATAATAGGATATTTTTTGTTAGGATCAAGGGTTTTTGGCACCCACATTAAACCGTAGATATCAGTTTTACCATCGGCAGCTTTAACAGAGAATGGGATAACAGGTTTCCAGCCAGTAGCCGATAGTTTAGATACGTCAGTGCGGCCTAATTCGGCTATTTGTTTGCCCTGCGCGTTACGTAATACAGTAACAGGCGCTACATTTGGTTTCGAGTAAGTATCAACAATGTAATTGCCAGTAGGCGAGAAGCTTGCCTGATGATGGCCAGCATCAGGGGTAAGTATAGTAAAACCTTTGCCATCAAAACCTATTTTGCAAAGTTTAGCGAAGTATGGGTTCTCGGTATCCAAACCGTTGGCGGTGAAGTATATCACGCGTTTAGCTTCATCAACCTTAACCACGTTGGTTAATACCCACTGGCCCTTGGTTATTTGGTTTTTTAGTTTGCCGGTGTTGGCATCGTATAAATAAAGGTGTCCCCAGTTATCGCGTTCAGAGAACCAAAGGATCTCGTTGGTTTTGCTCAGGTAGCGCCAGTTTACGGCATCCCAGCCTGACTCAAATTGAGTTTTAACTGTCTCTTCAAATAGCTCTTTTACCGCACCGGTTTCGGCATCGGCTACACGTACTTTTGCTTCTTTATGGTCGCGGTTGGTTGATGCGAATACCAGTTTGGTAGCGTCGTGGCTCCAGTAAACATCGGCCCAGGCGCTGCCGTCTTTAATATCATCGCTAATGGTTGAGCGGTGAGGCTCGGCCGCGCATTGAAGTTTGATAACTTTAGGGCTTTCCACATTAATGATCACACGGGTAAGCATCGGTATTTCTTTATCGCCCGGCAGCGGATATTTCCATGCTTCAAGCTTTGGCGCGCCTACGTTGGTGGTTACCAAATACATATCGTTTACCTTACGCTCATCTTGCTGAAAGGTGGCTATTTTCTTTGAGTCGGGCGACCACATCAGTATCGGCCTGTCGGTTTTGGTCCAGCCGGCGTTGTCTGTGGCATAACCGTTATCTTTAACACCATCAGTAGTTAGTTGGGTTTGCTGGCTCGTTTTAACATCACGCACCCAAAGGTTAAAATCTTTTATAAAGGCAACCTTTTGTTTATCGGGCGATGCAATTTCATTGCCGCCACCACGACGGCCTGCAGGTGTAGTAGCTGTTTTTACAGTGCTGTCATCGGCTGTTACGGTGTTGTTTTCAAATTTGTATTGCTTACCATCAACAGAGAAAATAATAGCCCTGCCATTGGCAGAAAAACTGAAAGCCTGGAAAGGTAAAGTTGCAGCGGTGTATGATTTACCTGTGGTTGCTGATAATGCAGCGGCCAGTTTCTGATGATCAAAAGCCGCCGCAGCTTTAGTGCCTTTAGCCGGATTAACCAGCATAAACTGATTACCTTCTGCAACCGTAGTGCGATAGTAGTAGCGGTCGTCTTGTAACCAGTTGGGGCGTGCGCCTTTGTACTCAACAAGTGGGGTGTAATTGTAAGCAAGTGCACTTTCGGCACGTTGGTAATCGGCAGTGGTAAAAACTTTTCCTTGCTGCGCCTGTGCAGTCAATGCAAGCGCAAACGGAATAGCGGTTAGTAAAAACTTATTCATTGTAGCGAGATCTTAAAGTAGTTAATTTTAGAGCAACAAGATACGGCAATAAATAAATTTTACAAGCATATAAAAAGGCGCTCTCCATAAATATGAGAGCGCCTTTTAACTTAGCTTTGGCAATATTATTTTGTGCTAATGGTGCCGCCCGCCTGTGTAACTATGTTGGTGGTAACAAACGTAGCCGCGGTTTTGGTGCCCCTGTTGTAGGTGCCATCTGTAAACCAGCCATTAAAGTTTTTACCTGTGGTTGAGCTGCTTAAAACGCTGGCTGCACTAACCGATCCGCCTGTCCAAACGTTATACGTTGTGTTGGCTTTTAGTTTGCCACTGGCAAATATCAAGGTGCTAAATGCAACCGGTGCCTGGAAAGTTAATGCTTCTGTTCCATCTGCCGCTTCTATGTGAATAATTTGTGCTGTACCGTTACCTAAAACTACCGAACGTACTGTAGACGATGCCGCAGTTGGGCCGCTGGTAGCGCCGGCAATACCCAGCAATTCGCCACCTGTTATTTTAAACGCGCGGTCATCGCAATCTATAGCTCCTTCAGGGGTGCCTGCGCCTATAGCTAAAACTTTACCACCTGTTAAGGTAAATGTGCCGTTTGAGTCCATAGCATCATTAGCGCTGCTTTTTGCGTAGATGTAGCCACCGTTGATATAGATAGCAAGCTCGGCGTTAAAAGCGTCGTCTGTAGTAACAACCTTAATATTACCGCTGTTAACAGTCAATATGTTTTTGCTGGCAATACCCTCGCCACCGGTTGATGTGATGTTGATGTTGCCGCCGTTAATGTTAATGTAAGGTACAATTGCCACGTCAGTACCTGTGTATGATGCTTTAATACCTTCGCCTGCCGAGGTAATATTGATACTACCTGCATTGATAATGATATTACCTTTTTCGGTTTCAATACCGTCTGTGCCCGATACAATTTTGATAGTACCGCCATCAGCAATAAAAGCGCTGTTGGTGTGTATACCATCACTAATAGATTTAGTGATGTTGATGGTGCCGCTTATTACACGAACGTAATCATCGGCAGCCAGGCCATGCTTATTATTGCCAACAATGTTAAGCGTGCCGGTACCACCAATTATTATCTGGCCCTCGGTAAAAAAAGTACCTTTTTGATCTTCTGTCGAAGTAGCGTATACGGCACCGTCGACAATAGTATTTACTGATCCATCAGCCAGTGTTAAAAAAGCGCGTTTATTACTTTGTATATTAATGGCCGGGCCATTTAGATTGGTAATATTGGCGTTGTTTAATGTCAGGTGATATTTTTTGTCGCTGTAAATTTTTATTGAACCATCGGCAGTAGTGCCTGTTACGATATAGGCAACACCTGTAGCTGTCGATTTAATTTCAACATCGCCACCAGTTTGTGTAATAGTAACGCCGGTTGTTGTTGCCGGTGTAATGGTAGCGCCGGTAACACTAAACGCAATATTAACTACCGTAGGGAAGGTTGAGTTTGCTATCAGATCGTCGTTATTAGCGCCTGCTTCTGATGAGCCTTCTGCAGTACCTTTAGTAACGGCGGTGCTGTCAACTTTGGTAGTGCCTGCGCTGACAGGCGGAGCCGGTGTGTCGTTCTTTTTTTTACAAGCTGTAAAACATAG
>JAZKET010000043.1:24105-25679 GCA_040386815.1 Bacteroidota bacterium
CAGCAAATAACACAGGTACAGCGCCATTGCGTAAAAACGTAAATTGGTTTTTCATTTTTGAATTAAATTTAGGTAAACTGATTTATAGGTATAGGTTAATGTTAATCACTTTGAGATAGGGGAGAAACAAAGTATCGATTAACTATTATAATTTACCGTTAAATATAAATTTAATTTAAAACGTTTGTATGTTAAGTTTGTGTTAACTGCGTGATAAATTGTGCTTTTGAACCTGATTTATTAGAAATGTATTAATTATTTTACCAATAAAATATTTAGCTGGGCGGCAACTTTTTGCGCAAGCGCGCTAAAACCTGCAGGAATAGGGTGCGTGCCATCGCCACCCTGGTAATATTCTGTGTGGTCAATAACCGTAGCCCACAAATCATTTACGGTAATATCTTTTTGGGTTGATATATATTCCAGGGCTATACGGTTACGCTCTTTTACTCTTTCGCTACGCGGATGCAGGGTTTTAGCATCAGGGTAGTTACGCATAGGCGTAGTGCTGGCCCATACCAGTTTTGCGTTGGGTGCCGCCTTACGTATGGTTTTTACAAACGCGGGGAAAGCTTTTTTATAGTCGGCCTCGGTGTAGTCAAAGCCGTGCAGGCCGTTGTTAAACTGTATAATATCAAATTTATTATAGCTTATAAAAAGGGCTACCTCTTTGTTAAGGGCCGGGTCGCAAAGGCTTTTTGACGTTGATAGCCGGGCAACATAAGCTTTGCCTTCCATTAACTTGGCTACCTCTGGGTAGTACCCGCGTACAATAGAGTTGCCTATTAATAATATTCTTGGCAAGCCTTTGTTATTGGTATTGGGCATCCAAACGTCTGTCCACTCAATATCCTCACGCAAAATCTTATCCTGCGCTGCGGCAGGCATCGCGACAGCAAAAAATAGTAATAGCGCTAATGCAATAGGTTTTATGCTCATTTACCGTATTGAATTATTGCGGTGTAACGTCTTTAATATTGTTCTCGTCGTTTTCGCGCTCAACTATAATAGTACACTCGCCAACCAAAGCGGCCAGGGCGCCAATAGCGGCAAACACCGGCATTAAAACAACACCAACAACACCCAACGTAAGCGGGAAACTTACAATTTCTTTACCTGCCTTATCGGCAATGCTTATTTTGGTTACGTTGCCTTCGGCTATAATTTCTTTTACCTTTTTTAACAGGCCCTCGCCATTTATTGAGAAAAATTCTTTGTTTGCCATGGTAGTATTTGGGTTTTGATGTTGCGCTAAGTTAGGCATTTGGAAAAATATTAGTTGCAAAAACTATTTGCGTTTCTAATTGGTTTTTAACTTATGGAAACCAACAGACTATCGCCCACACTTGTACAAGCTTTAAGCGACCAAATGACAAACGAGGCGCATAACGCGCAAATATACCTGTCATACGCCTCATGGGCGGCTGATAAAGGGTACGATGGTATTTCAAATTTTTTATTTCGCCACTCGAGCGAGGAGCGTAACCACATGATGAAATTTTTGGAGTACATTTTAAAACGTGGCGCAAAGCCCATTGTTGCTGCCATACCCGCGCCCGGGCCCGATCCATTGA
>JAZKET010000044.1:0-2786 GCA_040386815.1 Bacteroidota bacterium
ACCTGTTACGCAAACATCGGCTTTAAGCTTTGGTTTAATGCCCTACAGCCAGGTAGGTTATAACTACACAAAAACATCAAAAGGTTTTGGTACCGGATCAAGTGTTGACACCAACCTTGTAAACAATATTTACAGCGGACAAGGCGGCCTTACTAAAGCTTATTTTGGATACGGCTTTGCTATAAAACGCAACTTGCTTTTAGGCGCCAACATCGGTTATGTATTTGGCAATATTAAGCACTTCCAACAAGTAGAAATGCCACAGCTTTTTGGCGCATTAAATACCCGTGTTGAACGTAACAACGCTGCCGGTGGTTTTACCTATGATTTTGGAGCACAATATATTTGGGACCTTTCATTAAGCCGCCATGTGGTTTTTGGTTACTCAACCTCTGCAAGCTCAAAAATAAACTCAAAAAGCAGTTATATTATTAGCCACTACACGTTTGACAATGCCGGTAATGAAAACGCTGATGTTGACTCTATTGTGAATCAGCAAAACGCGCAGTCAAAAATCCAGCTACCACAAATACACCGCTTTGGCGTTTCATATCAGCAAGACATGAAATTCCTGGTAGGTATTGACTACAGTGTTGGCAATTGGTCTGACCTTACTATAAACGGCACCAACGCGGGCATGGCCAACAGCAGCACATTAAACGTGGGTGGCCAGTTTACCCCAAAAATGGATGCTTTGAATAATTATTTGGCAACTATTGACTATCGCTTAGGACTTATGTTAGACAAAACGTACTACAACGTACCTAACCCAACAGGTGGCGGCAACACCCAAATTAGCTCTAAAGCAGTTACTGTGGGCTTGGGCTTACCGCTTAGAGGTAACATCAGCAGCTTTTATAAAATGAATGTTACTGCAGAGTTTGGTCAGCGCGGTACACTAAATAATGGCTTGATAAAAGAGAATTATTTTAACGTACGCCTGGGCTTTACCCTTAACGATAAGTGGTTCCAGCGTTATAAATTTGATTAATTACACCATGCATAATAAGGCAAAACAGGCACAACGTATCTTTTTGCCGGCATTGCTTATAAGCATGCTGCTGCTGGTGGCATGCGAGAATGACCTTAACAAGATCAAACAAGTATCTGCCTTACAAGTTAGCCAGCCAATTGACACCACCCGCGGGCTTGAAATTATTTACAGCGATTCGGCCATTGTGAAGGCTAAGGTAATCACCCCCTTAATGATCCAATACAATGCCGGCAAAGCATACTTTAAAATGCCCGATGGTGTAAAGGTTATCCATTATGATATCTATGCTAACGAAGATGGAAATATTGTAGCCGACTCTGGCATATACCGTAAAGACGAGCAAATTATGGAGTTTCATAAAAATGTAGTGGTTAGCGATGCTAAAGGCCGCACATTTAAGTCTGATGAGTTGATCTGGGATCAGGTAAAAAAAATAATCTACTCCAACAAACCTGTACAAATGACCAATAAAGAAGGTGATGTAATGTACAGCATAAATTTTTCAAGCGACGAAGACCTGAAATTTCCTAAATGGGACCAGGCTACAGGCAACATGGCTGTATCTGGCGAGATGATGAGGTAACATTTTTTGCCCTAAAAAATTGTATGATAAAGTTTTACTAAAAATTGTATCTTGCGCCCTCTTTTTGAATATATATAAAGAATATTAATTAAAATACAAGAATAAGTTTATGGCTGTAATGGGTTATTTGCGCGACCGCATGGGTAAAATCGTCGCAGGTGTAATAGGGCTTTCGCTTGTTGCTTTTGTAGCTACAGAAGCAGTACAAAGCGGCGGTACATTTTTTAGAGATGACAATAATGAATTAGGTGTTGTAGGGGACGAGAAGATCGCGTATGATCAGTTTAATGCGGCTGTTGAGCAAAATACAGCTCAGTTTAAACAGCAATCGGGCCAAAGCCGCATTACGCCACAAATAACAACCTATATACAGGAAAACACCTGGAACCAGTTTGTTACTAAAGCTATTATCAAAAAAGAAGTTGATAAATTAGGCTTAACTGTTGGTGGCGATGAAATACAAGCCATGACTACAGGCAGCAACCCTGCACCGCAAATTGTACAGGCATTTACAGACCCGCAAACCGGCAAGTTTGACCCTGCGGCTGTTACCAACGCTATTAACGCTCTTAAAAGTTTAAGAGACGATGACCCGCAAAAACAAAGATGGTCTACCTTTATTGCCGATTTAATAAACGGTAAAAAAGCAGAGAAATACATGATCATGGTTACAAACGGATTATACGTTAATTCGCTTGAAGCTAAAGATGCTTATGAAAGCAAAAACCGTTTGGTTAACTTTAAATATGCTGTATTGCCTTACGCTTCAATACCAGACGAAAAAATTAAATTAACCGACGCTGATTACAGCGCTTACTACGATGAGCACAAAGGCGAGTTTAAAAACGCGCAAGAGTTTAGATCAATTTCTTACGTAGCATTTAACGCCGCCGCATCAGCTGCAGATTCTGCTGCTATAAAAGATCAGATCACAAAATTATTGCCTGCTTTTATAGCCAGCACTAACGATTCATTGTTTGTGCAAATAAACTCTGAAACTAAAACCCCGCTTGCTTACCAACGCAAAGGCGAGTTAGAGCCTAAGCTGGATAGCATTATGTTTAAAGAAGCTCCCGGTTTTATTTATGGCCCATACCTTGCAGGTAGCAGCTACAAAATTGCTAAACTTGTTGAAGCCCGCTTAAGCCCTGACTCTGTTAAAGCAAGACACATTTTGGTTACGCCAACAGAAAGCGGCGGTACTATAGA
>JAZKET010000044.1:2796-3332 GCA_040386815.1 Bacteroidota bacterium
TTTAGCCAGAGCAGATTCATTGAAAAAACTGATTGAAACCGGTAAAGGCACTTTTGAAACCCTTGCCCCTCTTTTCTCTATAGATAAGGTATCAGGCGCTAAAGGTGGCGATTTGGGTACTTTTGGCCGTGGCGCAATGGTACCGGCTTTTGAAACCGCTGTATTTAACGGCAAAAAAGGCGACCTTAAAGTTGTTACGTCTCAATTTGGAGTTCATTTGGTACAGATACAGGATCAAAAAGGTTCATCAAAAGTTGTTAAGGTTGCTGTGGTTGACAAACCTTTATCTGCAAGCAGCAATACCCAATCTGCCGCTTACGGCAAAGCTCAGGCTTTCCTTGCTAACGTAAATAAAGACAACTTTGCTGCCGAAGCGAAAAAAGAAGGTTTAGCGGTACAAGCTGGCGACGATATCAATGGCACAGCGTCAAGCTTACCTGGTTTAAATGATGCACGCGAATTAGTAAGATGGGTATTTAAAGCCGCTAAAAACGACGTATCAGAACAAGTATTTACCGTAGGCGACCAATATGTAG
>JAZKET010000044.1:3342-33999 GCA_040386815.1 Bacteroidota bacterium
AAGAGCAAATTAAGCCGGCGGTTCTTCAATTTGTAAAAGCTAAACAACTAACCGATAAATTTAACTCGGCTTTAAGCGGTGCCAAGTCTATTGAGCAAGTTGCCCAAAAAGTTGGTGTGCCGGTTAACCCAGTACAAAACATTGTATTTGCTAACCCAGTTCTTCCGGGTTCATCGGCAGAGTATAAAGCTGTTGGCACTGTATTTGGACTGGCTCCAAACAAACTGTCAAAACCTGTTACAGGCATGCAAGGTGTTTACGTGTTGTCGCCTGATAGCTTTATAAACCCTACGCCGCTTACCAATACTGTAAGAGAGAAAGAGCAAATAGCACAAACATTGATACAACGTGCCGATGCACAGCTGTTTGAAGCCCTGAAAGATAAGGCTAATGTAAAAGATAACAGAGCTAAGATGTTATAGCCAATATTTAAAGTAATTTTGCATCCGGTATAGCGTTTAATACAGCTATACCGGATTTTTTATTTTTAGAGGATATGGAAATACAAGAAAACTTTGTAAATAAAGTAGCCCAAAGCGGTTTAGTTACCTTAGATCCGGCTGATTTTTACACCCCTGGCGACAGGGTGGTATACGACATAAAAGACAATCTTTTTCATGGCCTTATGTTACGCGAAAAAGATTTCAGAGAGTTTGTTAAAGAACATGACTTTACCCAATATCAGGATAAAAACGTGGCTATTACCTGTACTGCCGATGCAATAGTACCGGCATGGGCTTATCTTCTATTGGCAAACCGCATGGCACCATACGCTAAAGAGGTTGTTTTTGGCGATGCCGAGGTATTAGAAACCGTTTTATATATTAAAGCCATTGCCAATTTGGATGTAGAACAATATCGCGACCAGCGCCTGGTTATTAAAGGCTGCGGCGATATTGATGTGCCGGTATCGGCTTATGTTGAACTGGGTAAAAAGCTAACCCCGGTAGTAAAAACCCTGATGTTTGGCGAACCATGCTCAACCGTACCCATCTACAAACGTAAAGATTAAACTATTACCCGCTTATATCATCAAATACAAAAAAGAAAACGCACTGATTGGTAAATGCCAATAATTTAATGGTTTACTTTTTGTAAAGGATATAAAATGAAAAAGCTCCCCTACATACATATATTGATTTTGTTGCTTTTTGCAGATACGGCCTTGGCCCAGGTTGCAAAAGAAGTTGGAGAACCCGTTTTTAAGGCCGGCGAACAATTGAGCTATAAATTTAAATACGGCTTTTTTACGGGTGCCGAAGGCGAATTAAGAGTGGAAGATGGCGAAAAAATAAATGGCCATCCAACCTATCATATCATCGCACAGGGCAAAACAGCCGGCGCTTTTGACGTTTTTTATAAAGTACGTAATCAATACGAAAGTGTAATAGACCGCGAAACACTACGCCCTTATCTTTACACAGAAAACCGCAAGGAAGGCAGCTGGAAACATACCGACAAGGTAAGCTTTGATCACCAAACAGGAAAGATCACGGCAGATAAGGGTGTTTTTCCGTCGCAGGGGAAAGTTTTCGACTTTGTATCAGCATATTACTTTGCCCGCAGTATTGATGTATTAAAACTTAAGGTAGGCGATAAGTTTGACATTCCTTATTTTTTGGATGATGGCATTTACAAGCTAAATGTTATTTACATGGGTAAAGAGACAGTAAAAACAGGGATGGGAAAATTTAGCTGCCATAAGTTTAACCCAAGTATTATACCCGGCCGTATATTTAAAAAGAATAGTAAGCTATATTTGTGGATCACTGACGATGGTAACCACATCCCCGTTAAAGCAAATGTTGATTTGATAGTGGGCAGCGTTACTATGGAACTTACAGGGACAAAAGGGCTTAAATATCCTCTAAATCCAATAAATTAATAATACAGTAAATGATAGAGGTTGGTAGTGTTTTAGTACACGAAGATGTAGTTAAAGAAAACTTTGTTTGCAACTTAACTAAGTGCAAGGGTATCTGTTGTTTAGAGGGCGACTCGGGCGCGCCGCTTAATCATGATGAGTTGCAGATACTGGCAGACATCTATCCGAAAGTAAAACCCTATATGACCGAAAAGGGTATTAAAACCATTGAAGAAGTGGGCACCCACGTAACCGATTTTGAAGGCGACTACACCACCCCTTGCGTTGATACCAATAAAGAGTGCGCTTATGTAACCTGGGAAGGCGGCATTACCAAATGCGCCATTGAAAAAGCATATGAAGAAGGTGCGGTAGATTGGAAAAAACCCATATCATGTCACCTATACCCTATCCGCATAACAAACTACCCTGAGTTTGATGTGCTGCATTATGACCGTTGGAATATTTGCAGCCCGGCCTGCAGTTTTGGCAACGAATTGAAAGTGCATGTACATGAGTTTCTGAAAGGACCGCTTATCCGAAAATATGGCGAGCACTGGTACCGCGAGCTTGAGGAAACTGTTGCCGGCATATAGTTATTTGCTTAAATAAAAGCTACCCTTTTTTTGAATACGTTTTAAAACATATCATGTTTATTGTAGTTATTTTACAATAAATTTGGATAATATTGTACTTCTAAAACATTACATACTTAACCGTACATGAAGGTAGCATTAATTACAGGTATTACAGGGCAAGATGGAGCTTATCTTGCTGAGTTTTTGTTAAAAAAGGGGTATTTCGTACATGGTGTTAAAAGAAGAATATCTTTATTTAATACCGACCGCATTGATCACTTGTACCATGATCCGCATGAACCAAATGTTAAATTTAAATTACATTACGGCGATTTAACAGACTCAACCAATTTGATCAGGCTTGTAAAAGAAATTCAACCTGATGAAATCTATAACCTGGGCGCGATGTCGCACGTACAGGTAAGTTTTGAAACCCCCGAATATACAGCTAACGCGGATGGTATTGGTACCTTACGTATTCTTGAAGCAGTAAGGTTATTGGGTTTAACAGAGAAAACAAAGGTCTATCAGGCGTCAACTTCAGAGCTTTACGGTTTGGTGCAGGCAGTTCCGCAAAGCGAGACTACTCCTTTTTACCCGCGCTCTCCTTATGCCGTTGCTAAATTATATGGCTACTGGATTATTGTAAACTATCGCGAAGCATATAACATGTATGCTTGTAACGGTATATTATTTAACCACGAAAGCCCTGTACGTGGCGAAACTTTCGTAACACGTAAAATTACGCGTGCTGCTTCTAAAATTGCATTGGGCCTTCAAAATACACTTTACATTGGTAACCTGTCTGCACGTCGCGATTGGGGCCATGCTAAAGACTATGTTGAAGCAATGTGGTTAATGTTACAACAAGAAACAGCCGAAGATTACGTTATTGCAACCGGCGTTACCACTACTGTTAGAGACTTTATTAAAATGGCTTTTGAAGAAGTAGGCATTGAAGTAGAATTTAGCGGTAAAGACGAAAACGAAAAAGGCGTGGTAGTTAATATCGATAAAGAAAAATCTGCTGCAATGGGCTTAGATCCGGATACTGTTAAATTAGGTCAAACTGTAGTTAAGGTTGACGCTAAATACTTCCGCCCTACAGAGGTTGAACTATTAATAGGCGACCCAACTAAAGCAAACACTAAACTTGGCTGGAAACCTAAATATGATTTACCGGCACTGGTAAAAGACATGATGGAATCTGACTTATTGATGGTTAAAAAAGATGACTATCTTAAAAAAGGCGGATTTAAAATCATGAACTATTTTGAATAATGTATGTTTGTAGGATAAACACTATCCCGCATGAAAAAAATATTAAGCAGTATTATATTGCTTTTAATCTTTAGTAAGGTTGGTATGGCGCAGGCGCAATACCAACCTTACTCATTTCAGTTCTATCAGAAGTTTAATGAAGATCTGTATTCTACCCAAACCAACATCCACACTTCTTTACGGCCATTTGTTATAGACAGCTCCTTACGCCATCGTTACGACTCTTTAATGAATTATGGCACTGATAGCACAAAAAAACGCAGCTGGGCCCACAGAAAATTGTTTAGCGAACATTTATTCGACGTAAAGAAACCAGACTATACCTTTTTTGCTGATTTCGTTTTTGATGTAACCGCGGGACGCGATATTTCAGGCAAAAAAAGCACCTGGCTAAATAGTCGTGGCTACCAGCTAGGCGGTACTATTGGCAAAAATTTTTACTTCTTCTCCAGCGGTTGGGAAAATCAAGCACGTTTTGCCGATTATATGACCAATTATATAAATCAGGTTGGCATAGTACCCGGGCAAGCTTACGACAGAAGTTTTGGCAAAAACACCAAAGATTGGTCTGACGTAACGGCTATAATATCATATACTCCGGTTAAATACTTAAACATTGAGTTAGGCCAGGACAGAAATTTTATTGGTGATGGTTACCGATCTGTATTGTTGTCAGACTTTGCATCAACCTACCCGTTTTTAAAGTTAACCGGCAACCTGGGCAATGTAAAATATATGGCCATGTGGACTCACATGACAGACCCCGCCCGTCCGGCATTTCAGTATACAAACGGCTATAAACGCAAATGGGGCGTTTTTCACTACCTTGACTGGAACATTAACAAACGCTTGTCTGTGGGTTTCTTTGACGCCATTATTTGGGCCGACAGAGATTCTGTAACAAGCGGGAAACGGGGCTTTGACTTCGCCTATGCAAATCCGATAATTTTCTTACGACCGATAGAAGCCGGTAACGGATCGCCAGACAATGCTATGATTGGCTTAAATGCAAAATATAAGCTAAGCAATGGCATTACCGCTTATGGCCAATTTTACCTGGACGAATTTAGAGCACAGGATTTTTTTGCCGGCGACGGAAGCATAAAAAACAAATATGCCTGGCAAATTGGCTTAAAAGGGGCTAATCTATTCAAAGTTAAGTCGCTCAATTATTTAGTTGAATATAATGGGGCTTTACCATTTACCTATAGCGAAACTACCTATATTACCAATTACACCCACAATGGCGAACCGCTGGCACATCCGTTTGGGGCAAACTTTAAAGAAGTTGTGGCAATGCTAAATTACAGCTATAAACGATTTGACTTTAGTGGCCAGCTAAATTATGGCCATTATGGTTTAGATATAAATAACATGTTTTACGGTAAAGACATATTTATACCTTATACCCAAACAGCCAAACTTTATGGCAACTACATTGGCCAGGGCTTAACCACCAATCTTACTTATGGTGAGTTTAAGGTTGCTTACCTGCTTAATCCTAAATATAACTTAAGGATTGAATTAGGCGGTTTGTATCGTCAAGAAAAAAACGCGCAGTTTACTGATAAAACGGCAATGATTCAGTTTGGCATCCGCAGCTCATTCCGTACAATTTATAATGATCTGGCTAGCTATAGGTCGCGTTAGGCGCTTAACGTGCTATGTTCTTTTAAATAACAAAGGCGATGAATATTAATATTCATCGCCTTTGTAGTATCTATGTATGTTTGTGGCTACTAATTAACCACTCAACTGGCTATAGTGTGTGCATTGCGTTTAACAGCCAAGGCTCTAACCTGCGTTGCTATGCCTTCAGCATCGTAACCACATTCTGCCCAAAGTTCGGGCTGGTCGCCGTGTTCAATATAGCTATCAGGGATACCTAAGCGCACTACCTGGGCTTTGTAATTATTATCGGCCATAAATTCTAATATGGCGCTACCCATACCACCTTCTATGCAACCGTCTTCAACAGTAATTATCTTATCAAATTTCTTGAATACTTCGTGCAGTAATGCTTCGTCTAAAGGTTTCACAAAACGTATATCGTAATGTGCCGGGTTATAACCTTCGGCATTTAAAGTAGCGGTAGCTTTAACAGCCTCATTACCTACGTGTCCAATAGTTAACAGAGCTATTTCCTCTCCATCGCATATTTTGCGCCCCTTACCTACCGGAATGGCCTTAAACGGACGCTGCCAGTCAACCATTACCCCATTACCACGCGGGTAACGTATCACAAACGGCCCCATGTTATCTTGCTGGGCAGTATACATCAGGTTACGCAATTCCTCCTCATTCATTGGGGCAGATACCGTCATGTTAGGTATGCAACGCATATAAGCTAAATCATACGCACCGTGGTGGGTAGGGCCATCGGCACCGGCAATACCGGCACGGTCAAGGCAAAACACAACGTTGAGCTTTTGTATAGCTACATCATGTATCACCTGGTCATAAGCCCGCTGCATAAAGCTGGAGTATATGTTACAGAAAGGTATCAGGCCCTGTGTAGCTAATCCTGCAGAAAAAGTTACGGCATGCTGCTCTGCAATACCCACATCAAACGCGCGGTTAGGCATAGCCTTCATCATTAAATTAAGCGAGCAGCCCGACGGCATGGCCGGCGTTATACCCATTATTTTTGAGTTAGCCTCTGCTAGTTCTATAATAGAATGCCCAAACACATCCTGATATTTAGGCGGCTGTGGTTTCTCATAAGTTGCTTTTTTGATCTCGCCGGTAATCTTGTCAAACAAGCCTGGGGCATGCCACTTGGTTTGATCTTTTTCGGCCAGTGCATAGCCCTTCCCCTTAACGGTAATGCAGTGCAAAAGCTTTGGGCCAGGTATGTCGCGCAGATCGTTCAAAACCTTAACCAGATTCTTAACGTCGTGCCCATCAATCGGACCAAAATATCTAAACTTAAGCGCCTCAAAAAAGTTGCTGCGTTTAAGCAATGTTCCTTTTATGCTTTTTTCAATCTTAAGCGCCATGTTATAAGCATCCGGGCCAATGGCCGAGATCTTTGCCAAAACGCTGGCTATATCGTCTCTAAAGCGGTTATAGGGCTTTGATGTGGTAATAGATGTAAGATAATCCTTCAGCGCGCCAACATTAGGGTCAATAGCCATATTGTTGTCGTTAAGGATAACCAGCAAGTTTGAGTTTTCAATACCGGCATGGTTAAGCGCTTCAAAGGCCATACCCGCGGTCATTGATCCATCGCCAATAACGGCTACGTGTTGCCGGTCGGTCTCGCCTTTATATTGCGATGCCACAGCCATACCCAACGCTGCTGAAATTGAGGTTGACGAGTGGCCAACACCAAAGGTATCATACTCGCTCTCTGAACGTTTTGGGAAACCGCTGATACCGCCGTACAAACGGTTTGTGTCAAACACCTCGCGACGGCCGGTTAGTATTTTATGGCCGTAAGCCTGATGGCCAACGTCCCATACCAACTGATCATAAGGCGTGTTTAAAATGTAGTGCAGGGCCACGGTAAGCTCAACAACACCCAGGCTGGCGGCAAAGTGCCCGCCGTTTACCGATACCACATCAATAATATATTGACGCAGCTCTTGGCAAACCTGTTCAAGTTCATCCTCACTAAGCTTCTTTAAATCAGACGGATAGTTAATATTTTCTAATAAATCGCCAGCCTTTACCTGCATTGAAATTGTACGCGTATTTTAAATACAAAGTTAACTAAGTTTAATTTATAAATTAAGGACATTTTAGCTTAATTATTTGATATTCCATTTTTTAAATTGCAGCACAATAAGGTGTATTTTTACCGGTAGATATGGAGCAAGATGCTTTTGAAATAAAACTTCCCCAGTTTGAAGGTCCGTTTGACCTTTTGCTGTTCTTTATTGAGCGGGATGAGCTGGAGATTCAGGATATTTCCATAGCCCGTATTGCCGACGATTTTTTGAACTATCTGCACCAAATGGTGAGCCTTAACATTGAAATAGCCAGCGAATTTATTTTTGTTGCCGCTACGCTGATGAGGATAAAGGCTAAAATGCTACTGCCCCGCCACGAAACCGACGAAGCGGGCAACGAGGTTGACACCCGTGAAGAACTGATTCGCAAACTGATTGAGTATAAAAAATTCAAAATGGTGTGCGATGAACTGCGCCCCCTGGAAGACGAGCGCTTTAAACAGGAACGCCGCGGCAATATTAAAACCGACATAGAGCAGGCCGAACGTGTGGCCACCCCGGGCGAAGAACTTTCTGAACTTAGCCTATACCGCTTAATGATGGTGTACAACCGCATGATGCGTAACTACAACAACCGCAGCGAGCAGGTTACCCACACGGTTACACAATACCCTTACACTATTGAAAAACAGAAGAAGGCTATTGACGATTTACTGCGCATCAATAAAAACATGGACTTTAAAGCCATAGCCAAAGAATCAGAAAACAAGGTGCATTTTGTATACAATTTCCTGGCAGTGCTGGAAATGTTGCAACAGGAATTAATTGATATCCAGATTGGTTTGGGGTATAATAATTTTTGGATAAAGGCTAAGGGTGGTGAATAGCGTATAAGTTAGATCGGTAGATTTCTAAATCTAATTCTTTCATCTTCGACGGTTATGATAAAATCACCATCTAATTGATTATGGAATTTGGCAAATACTAATTCCAGTTTAGCTCTAACCATGCCAGGTTTGAAATTCGATATCCTAAATTGTATAACAGAAACCTGCTGAGATTTATTTAGCGCTAATAATTGGCCAAAATCCATATCTGAGGTTAAAATAATTCTACGCTCGTCTATAGCTTTATCGATTATAAGATTATCGGCTAAGGTATTTAAATTTTCATCATCCAAATGAACAGCATCGTACCCTTGCGCCTTTAACCATGCGGCAACGCTCGCTGATATGCCCATATCTAACAGAAAACGCAAATCAGGAAACTTTTTGGATGTTGTATAATTCCTCGTTGGCTAAGTAGGCGGCATATCTTAAACATTGATCAATATCCTCTGACTCTAAATAAGGGTATTCATCAATAATTTCTTCCTTGGTCATGCCGTTAGCAATCAAGTTAAGCACGATTGATACAGTTATACGCATGCCACGAATACAGGCTTTGCCCTGCATAATATTTGGATCAGATGTGATTCTATCTATCGTAAGCATATTATAAATTTACGACTTTAATTTTAATTGTCAAATCAAGCTACCTCGCATACTTCTTCACCATCCCATCAACAATCTCTGCAGTTTCATCGGGAAAGCTTACCCATACACGGTCTTCGCTTTTTATCCAGGCGTTTAGGCGCTTTATAAAGCTGGTATCTATGGCTTTTACAACCGGCACGCCCAATTTTGATGCTGCAAGGGCATTGGACTGTTGTTCGTACTGACCCTGCATGGGTATCATCATTACCTTTTTTTGCAGAAAAAGCGCTTCGGCCGGGCCTTCAAAACCGCCGCCGGTAAGCAAGCCATCGCAACTGGCCAGGCTAACATTAAAACCTTCGTTATTTACCGGGATAACCTGCACATTGCCATCTGTATAAGCCACCTTTTGGCGTTTAGAGAAAACATGCCAACGTACTTCGGTTTGCTTAAGTAATTCTGTTAGTTTTTTGTCGTCGTAAGCGGGAAGGTAAACGGTGTAATGACCCAGGTTGGTAGTTTGCAGGTTACGTATTTCGCTGCGGATAACCGGGGTGTGTATAAATTCATCATATCGCTCAAAATGAAAGCCAATGCGATGCGTAGTTGGCGAATAATTATTTAGGATCAATGATCCATAGTTAAACAAACCTGTTTTTGGCCTTGGCGTATTAGGCGACACGAAGGAACATTGGTGGCTTAATGATACCGACGGAACGCGCTGCAACTTACAAGCCCAAGCGCTAACAGGTTCAAAATCGTTGATAATTAAATCATAATCTTTCAACGGCAGGCTGTGCATGTCTCGCCACATTTGCGGCAGGTTCATGAGTTTTGCAGTTGCCCATTTATCTACACCACCGTCAGATCCGAATACAAAACTAAAACCGTGAAATTTATACTTGAGGGGTTGTGCCAGCGTTACCTCGGCTTCGGTACCGCTCACCAACAGATCCAGATCGCCATACTGCTGCAATAGCGGCACAATCTCTCGCGCGCGACTGATGTGACCGTTACCGGTTCCTTGTATGGCATATAATATCTTCATCAGGTGGGTGTTCATGACAAAGATATTATTTGCTGTGCAGTTTTGTTAATCTGCTTTAAAATTAAAATAACTTAATGCGGCTCCTGCTTAAACCTTTGCAACAGCAAGTTTACGTCCATTTTAGCATCCAGATCTTCCACGTCGGTCGGGTCATCGTCCTCAACATCCTTGGCAAAATCTTCAGCGCGATATTTAAAGATGTTCCAGTTACCTTCATGATATTCTAAAGAGGTTAAGCTTTCAACCCAGTCGCCGCTGTTTAGGTATAATACTTTGCCGGGGGCATCGGTGGCGGTTATTTCTCTTATTTCGGCCTGGTGGATGTGGCCGCATATTACGTATTGGTACTCTTTGGCCACGGCAAGATCGGCCGCGGTTTGCTCAAACTGGTTAATAAATTTTACCGCATCTTTAAACTTAGCCTTTATTTTTGCCGAGAAACTCATTTTTTGCCTCCCCATAGCAGTCAAGAACCAATTGGTAATGCTGTTTAAGATGATTAGGGTGTCGTACCCAACAGCGCCCAATTTGGCCAGCCATTTAGAGTGCTGCATGGTAACGTCAAACACATCACCATGGAATATCCAGGCTTTTTTGCCATCGATATTTAATACGATTTTATTAGATAATTTGAAAGAACCTAAATCAAAATCGGCAAACTTGCGCAGCATCTCGTCGTGATTACCGGTTAGATAATGCACCGGCACGCCATCGGTAATAAACTTCATAATGCGACGCACCACTTTCATGTGCGACTCTGGCCAGTAACTTTTACTAAACTGCCAAATGTCAATAATATCGCCGTTAAGAATTAACATTTTGGGCTTAATGCTCTTAAGATACTTTAGCAGCTCTTTAGCGTGACAGCCATAGGTACCCAAATGCACATCAGATATAATGACAATATCAACTTCGCGCTTAGCCATGAAAATTTAGGGGGATAAAGGTCGGCCCGGTAATTTTACCGGTTAATAGTTGAGGCAATGTGTTGGATAAACGATTAGTCTTCGCTTTCCTCTTCATTAACTGTAAGTTCATATGGGCTCAAATAAAATGCGCCTACTAGCAGCAGCAAAATAATGACAACCATATATGCGTATTCAAATTGCATGATAGTGTTTTTACAAAGGTTGGTAACGTATATTATTATAACGTTAAGACTCCATTAAATGTAAAAGGTTTCATTATCAGGCAAATTTATTTTGCAAACGCTCTATTTGTTTTAAGTGATGCTTTAAATGGATGAGGATAAACTTAAACCATTGCCGCGCATCTAACATGCCCAAACGCGAGTGTCTGAAACGCGAAGTTCTAGACGCTTCCTTCATTTTTGGCGCTATAATTTCTATGCGGCTGCGACATTTTATGATCAGGTTTCGCGCGTCTTCCTTTGTGATCTTTTTAACCGGAATTTTTGCACTTTCGGCCGGCGGTGTTTTCACCCTGGGCAAATGGCCAAACCATAAAGCTAAGCGGCCAACCCATGACAGTCCCTCTTTTGTAGGCTCGCAAGTGCCGTTGGCACAACGCTCTGCCGCTATCGTTGAGCCTATAGTTGCCTGCAAAATGTGTGAGTATGTTTCAGCATACGACCATCCGCCGTCATCAGGTGCAACATCAAACTGCTCATCGGGGATAGTATCCAGCAAATCGCGGTAGATGTTTAGCGTGTCTTCAATGTCATGTTTTATGGCAGCTGTGGTCATAATGAGGCTTTATAACAATAAAGTTAGCTCTTTCAGATCGCTTATCTGCATTTTAACCTCATCGGGTTTATCGGCATTAAAAGGGTTAAAATAAATGGCATCCATACCAAAGTTTAAGGCCCCCATTACGTCCGCCTCCAGGCTGTCGCCAATCATCAGGCTTTGGTGTTTGGTGGTACCTGCCAGGTTTACCGCATGTTCAAATATTGCAGGGTCTGGTTTATTGGCTCCCACCAATTCAGATATTATAACATGTTTAAAATACTTGCCGATACCCGTTCCGCTTATCTTTATATCCTGCGACTCTTTAAAGCCGTTAGATATCAAATGCAAGGTATATTTTGATTGCAGATAAGCCAACGTTTCGTGCGCGTTTGGAAAAAGGTTGGTTTTGGTTGGGCACAGCTGTACATAAGCGTCTTCAAACCCAAAGGGCATCACATCCGGATGCACACCCAGGTCGATAAAAGTCTGTTTAAAACGAGCCTCGCGCAAGGCGGCTTTGGTGATGTTGCCTATATGGTATTCGCGCCAAAGGCGATGGTTGTTGTGTGTGTAGGTTTCGATAAAAGCATCAGCTGAATTTAAACCTATATCGCGAAGCTTATGAATAACATACAATTCATGCAAGGCTTCCTCGGCATTTTTATCAAAATCCCAAATGGTATGATCAAGGTCGAAGAAAATGTGTTGGTATTTTGATGTCGGAGCGTTCAAGATATGTCTAAAATTCTTTTTTTTGAGGATGTTGCCTGTTATCGAAGAAACTTAACAACACTAATTTATCAGCATCAATTCTGTAGAATAAGGTATTGTGCTTAGTTATAACAAAGGCCCTTATCTGTTTCTCAAAATGTTCAATCTTTCCTATCTCAGGATTTAAAGCCAGTAGGTCTATTACTTCATAAGCCCTTCTTACAAAGTTTCGGGTAACTGTATCACCCCACTCACCTTGCAAATAACTTATTATAGAATTGAAATTATTACTTGCCCGGCGGTTCCAAATTATGGTTTTAACCATTTTTCATGTTGACTTTTAACCTGTTGATGACTTATCATATTATCACTGATAAAGCTTTCGTCATAAGCGGTTAACAATTCCTGTTTTTGAGCCTCGGTCAAACTATTCCAAAGCGGGCCATTATGGTCATCGCTGCCTTTTTGTATTAACTGGTAATAATGCTCCAAAAGTTGCTCATCCTCAATGCTATCTATCAAGTGATGAAAATCATCTTTTATTTTCATGATACACAAATATAATAATATCCGAATTAAAAGCGCTACCTATACGCCGCTAACTCCTCCGGGAACCAAACCTTATAACCCGCGACACTTTTCTTCGCCGCATCACTAACCGGCACCTTCCAAATTTCGAAAAAGCGCGAAAGGTTGCTATTTGTGGCTTTACAAATAACATTGAACCACAGGTCGATTTTCTCCTGGTCTGTTTTTGGGTATTGGTCTTTTGGCAGGTTGCGGTAGTTGGTGTGTGCGGCTTTTATAGCATCCCAGCTAAACGCGTTAATAATTTGGGTGTACATGCTTAACGCCAGAAACGGGTCGGCACCCCATTTTTCGAAAGTTGGATTGTTATCCAGGTAGGCCTTAATGGCTTTTACCATCAGTTCTTTGGTTTCCATGCCTTCGTGGTTGTACATGCCTTTGTTGAGCACTTTATCATACACATACATGGTATATAGGTTAACGGTAACCTCGCCCGTACCCTGAAACCCAAACTGCGGAAACTGGTGCCTATGCCCTATTTCATGAAAATGCCCCCATGAACCTTTCAACCGTAAAGCTGCTTCATCAACCATAAGTGCTGTGCTACCATCATCGGGTACTACAATGCGGTCTTCGGCGGTAAACATGTAAGCTCCGGGTACGCCAATGTCTGAGTCGACAATGATACGTTCCGGGTGAACACGTTTTCTGTCTATCACAGCCAAATCAGCGTCAGCATTCATCACCTCATCCCAAAATTGCATCAGCTTAACCGGATTGCTTAAGTTACGGATGCGATGCGATGGTACCGTTAGCACAATATTTTCTGTAGCCAGTTCGGCCCATGGTGCAGGGTTATTGCGGATAGTAGCATTCCATTCCTGCTCACTTGTTTCACCCAGTTTAAAGTACGGCGCTTTTACTGCGCCTTTAACCAATATGGTGATTGTTTTCACCTTGACATTATCGGGAATATTGATGAGAAGCAGGCCACCATAAGGCGAAAAAATTTCAACTTCTTTTTTATCCAATTCAAATATCCTTACCAGATCAAGCGGGATGCGCTTAAACTCATCAGCAGTGGTTACATCGTCAAAATGGACGCCTATTTGTGCCTTTAGCTTTTGTTTTACCGCTTCGCTGCTTAGCATTATCATTACCTTTTCGCCGGCAGGCACATACAAACCTGTGGTATGCGGACGATGATAACCCGGCGATGGGTCGCTCAACCCTTGTGTGCCTACCTTTACCGGGATAGAGACTGTTTGAGTTGTGCGCGGGGCACTGTCAGCAACATCGCCGGGGAATACTTTATAGCCTTTGGCTTTAGCTTCGGGGTGATTTGGAAAATCCTGTTGTTGCTGGTAATACCAAAAAGCAGCTTTGTTGGCGGCTTTTAGAGCTGCGGTATTATTTAATACCGGCGCAGCCGGCGATGGAGCAGGCAGTACAGCAGGGATATTTAAAGTTTGTTTAACTTTTTTGATGATGGCCGTTGTGCTGTCTTTGTACTTATAGATTTGATCTAAAGCCAGCGTGATAAAAAAATCTGTGCTTGGGTTAAAATGCGTTTCTTCTTTTAAAAGTGGCAGCAGTGTTTTGATGTGTAAATGATCGGGCACTGTATCCGTTTTTAACACTGCATAGCCCGGCGACTGTACCAGAAGCATATTAGGATTAACTAAGCCCGCTTTAGCGAATAGCTTGTTGATCTTCAAATCAAAATAACGTAGATCTTTGGTGGTATCTCTATTAATAAACAAATCAGAATACGGCGATGCAAACATCAGGGTGCCGCCCGCGGTGATAAAATTTTCAATTTGGGCCAGCTGCTTCTTATCGCTCACATCTTTATCTAAAAACAGCAGGTCGGTATTTTTTTGAAGATCAAAATTGGTGGTGGTGTAAACGTTAGCTTCTTGCTGTTTTAAAAAATCAACAAAGCCTTTCTCCATCCCACTAACAACAGCAATGTTACGCCGTTTTGTTACCGGCGCTGCCCAGTTAATGGCATTCCTGAAAAATTGTGATACATTCTTATCCTTTAGCATCACGGCTTTAAAATATGCAGATGCACCTATTAAAACCACCTTGCCTTTGCCCAACTGTGATACAGCAATGGCATTAGCCCTGAAAACCTGCCCATAAAGTTCAGAGCGCATCATGGCTATTATCTCCGGCTGCTCATCAACTGTTATTAAAAATGAACATCCGTGGGGTGTTGGCGGCATGGGCAAAGTATCTACACCCTTTAACAAAATAGGCTTTACATTTTGCGCATGGGCAGCCATGCTAAACAGCAATAAACAGGCGAAGTATAAAAGGCGGTAAGGTTGGCAGATCATGTAAGGTGATGTTTGATTTTACTAAGAACGTAAATTTACCTTGTATGACTGTCGTGGGAGATGTTAGTTTAACTAAATTTAACAGTTAAACTGCTATGTATAAAAATAGCGATGGATTTGAAACCCATCGCTATGAACGAATACTATTTAAACGTATAAGTAAGGCTACCGGCTTGTTTCTCAGGCGCCGATTTATTCTTATCAAACTTCATGGCTTTCACAGCAGCTTCAAGCTTATTAATAAAAGCTTTGTCTTTCACGGTGCTTTTTTTAGGATTAGCAACCGCGGCCAGTACATTACCTTTGCGGTCCATCACCACATCAACAGTAATCGTTCCGCTGGCATGGCCAATATTGTTAATAGCGGCCTGCATAGCAATACCGCGCCCTGCAGGTATATTAATAGATGTTAATTTGTTTGCTAATTTGTCGCCATCATCGGCGAATGAATTTACTGACCCTGCAAGTAGCAAGGCTGTAAAAAAGGTAATAATCTGCTTTTTCATAGTGTTGTGTGTTAATACCTATATAACTAAGCGCCAACACTATTGTTTACAGAAAACACAAATCAATATACCTGATTTAAAGTTGATTAATTAAACACATAAGCCAAACTACCATTCTGTTTTTCGGGGGCGCTGTAGCTTATATTAAATTTGGTAGCTAAAACCGCTTTAAGTACTTTTTTAACAAAGACATTGTCTGTTACAGTAGTGTGTTTAGCATCTACCAATGCTGATAAAACCTTGCCTTTTTTACTTATCACAAAATTAACCGCAACAACGCCTTTGCTTGTGCTTAACTTGTTGATTGCTGTCTGCGATTCTATCGTTCGCCCTTTAGGGATATTGAAATAAGCTACCTTGGGTAAATTATCAGCAATCGAAGCGGATGAATAAACCATCGACAAAAAAACGATTAGAAGGGCAGGTACAGTTTTCATTGCAGCAAGCATTTAATAAGTAACTGCCCACCTTACTAATTGTTAGGTAATAAGTTTGTTATATAATTAAATACTCTACACCTTCTCACCAAAAGCCAAATCGCCCGCATCTCCCAAACCAGGTACGATGTACGATTTGCTGGTCATTTCCTCATCAACCGCGCAGGCCCATATTTTGGCTTTAGGTAAATTGGCCTCTACGTGTTGTATGCCTTCTGTACTGGCTATAACGGCAGCAATGTGCAGGTCGGTTATTTTGTAGGTGGCCATCAGTTCTTTGCAAACATCAACCACGCTTTGGCCGGTGGCCAGCATGGTGTCGCACAAAATTAAAGTACGGCCATCAAGGTTTGGGGTTGATATGTGGTCTATCCGGATGGTAAAATCGCCCGAACGTTTTACTTTGCGGCAGGCTGTAATAAAAGCGCTATCAGCCTGATCAAAAAAATTAACAAAGCCTTGATGAAATGGCAAACCTGCTCTCAGGATGGTTGCTAATACCGGTTGCTCATCTGGCAGGTTTAGGGTGCAGGTGCCCAGCGGGGTTTGTATCTCGCTGGCAGTGTATTTCAGGGTCTTGCTAATCTCATAAGCTAATATGCTGCCCAGTTTTTCCTGATTTTGTCTGAAACGCTGTTTATCCTGCTGCACATTAATGTCGCGCATCTCGGCCAAAAAGGTATTGGCTATAGTATTAATTTGGTTAAGGACAAATAGCATAGTGTTTGGGGTTTAAATTAGTTTCTGAAGATTAGGGTCTTGTCAAGTAAATTTATAAAATCAACTCATAAAACAATCTTTCCGTTTAATTTAATTCACTGCTGACATAAGGCTGTCATAACCTCACGGTTTCTTTGCTCATAGTATTGAACATTACAATGTCAAAAACGTTTATTAGATGTTATAAGAATTACGATACAACTTGTAGAATGGTTGCCGGCAACCGTTTAATAAGCGCTAAACTCTAATCACTAATAACTAACTTTACATCATCAATGGATTTTAAATTAACATCGCAATATAAACCAACCGGCGACCAGCCCGAAGCTATTCGCCAACTGGTTGAAGGTGTAAATAATGGTGACAATTATCAAACCCTGCTGGGTGTTACCGGCTCTGGTAAAACGTTTACGGTTGCCAACCTGATACAGCAAACGCAAAAACCAACGCTGATATTAAGCCACAATAAAACGCTGGCCGCGCAGCTTTATGGCGAGTTTAAGCAGTTTTTTCCGGAGAATGCAGTAAACTATTTTGTGTCTTATTACGATTATTATCAGCCCGAAGCTTTCATCCCCACAACAAATACCTACATAGAAAAGGATCTGCAGATAAACGAGGAGATTGAAAAACTGCGTTTACGCACTACATCTGCCTTAATGAGCGGTCGCAGGGATGTTATTGTTGTATCGTCAATATCGTGCATTTACGGTATGGGTAACCCTGAGGATTTTGCCAACTCGGTATTTAAATTTGCCGTAGGTACACGTATTAGTCGTAATGCCTTTTTGCACCGTTTGGTGGAAATTTTATACTCGCGCACTACGGCCGATTTTAAACGTGGCACTTTCCGTGTAAAGGGTGATACCGTTGATATCTTTCCCGCCTATATGGACTATGCCTACCGTATTTCTTTTTTTGGCGATGATATTGAAGAGCTAAGCACTTTTGACATTGGCACCGGCAAAACGGTGGAAAAAATGACCCATATGGTGCTTTACCCGGCCAATCTGTACGTTGCGCCGCGCGAGCGTTTTACCCAATCTATCTGGGCCATACAAGAAGAATTAGAAACCCGCAAAAAGCAGTTTATTGACGATGGCCGTTTCCTGGAAGCTAAGCGACTGGAAGAAAGGGTTAATTATGATCTGGAAATGATACGCGAATTGGGATATTGCTCTGGTATTGAGAATTATTCGCGCTTTTTTGATGGGCGTGCGCCGGGTGCAAGGCCGTTTTGCTTGTTAGATTATTTCCCGGATGATTACCTGATGGTAATTGACGAGAGCCACGTTACTGTTCCGCAAATACGCGCTATGTATGGCGGCGACAGATCGCGCAAGATCTCATTGGTTGACTATGGTTTCCGTTTGCCTGCGGCGATGGATAACCGCCCGTTAAACTTCCAGGAGTTTGAGCGCCTGGCCCCTCAAACAATATACGTAAGCGCTACCCCTGCTGATTTTGAATTAGAAAAATCGGGCGGTGTGGTGGTTGAGCAGGTGATACGCCCAACAGGTTTATTAGACCCTATTATCGAGGTTCGCCCGGTAATTAATCAGGTTGACGATTTACTGGACGAGGTTGACAAAACAGTTAAAATGGGCGACCGCGTATTGGTAACCACCCTTACCAAACGCATGGCCGAAGAATTGGCCAAATATATGGACCGACTGGGCATAAAATGCCGCTACATCCACTCGGAAGTTAAAACCCTGCAGCGTGTTGAGATTTTGCGCGATCTGCGTTTAGGCGTGTTTGATGTGTTGATAGGTATCAATTTATTGCGTGAAGGCCTGGACCTACCCGAAGTATCGTTGGTAGCCATTTTAGATGCTGATAAAGAAGGCTTTTTACGTAGCGAGCGATCATTGATACAAACCATAGGCCGTGCCGCACGTAACGACCGTGGCCGGGTGATAATGTATGCCGACAAGATAACCGACTCGATGGATATCACCATAAGCGAAACAAGCAGACGCCGCGAGTTACAGATAGCCTATAATACCGAGCATGGCATAACCCCGTTAACCGTTGGTAAAACCCGTGCCGAGATCATTGAACAAACATCGGTAATGGATTTTGCAGGTGGCGTGCAAAAAGCTTATGTTGAAGAAGATGTTGTAAGCATGGCTGCCGACCCAATTGTACAATACATGTCGAAACCGGACCTGAAAAAATCTATCGACAACACCAAAAAAGACATGCTTGCAGCCGCTAAAGACATGAACTTTTTATTGGCAGCCAAACTACGCGACGAGATGTTTGCTTTAGAGAAAATGATGGAAGAGAAGTTTGGATGATATGATTGTGTGAGGGCTTATACTTGTTTCAAATTATCGCAATACCTAAATAGCTTTAGTTGATCAGGGCAACCCAATCTTCGTTGTCCGGCGCCCGTAGGTTGATATTGATTGCCTTTTTTGTTTTCTCTTTTAGCCTAAAAGCTCCGGTTCTTGTGTTATACCAGGTTACGGTATAATCTTTTGCTTTTACAGTTAACAGCTGTGCGTCGCCTCCATGTGGCAGGTAAACAATATAGCCGGTAGTATATTTTAAGGCAACGGCATCGCCTTCAATTTGCAGATAGGGTTGTGTTGTCCAAAATGGCAAAGCTGTAAAAAAGCTGTAAAGGTATTTTAATTGCAGCGCAGCTCCCTCATCTTTTAGCAAAAAGCTATATCTGTTAGGTTTATCAAGTTCATTCCAGATATCATTATGCGCCAGCGTGCCAGAAAACCCTGCAGCAAAGTATCCCCCGGCGCAAACAATGCGCCATGACGAATGCCTTACCTTATTAGTGCTATGCACCTGCTGCCGCATGGTGGGCTGGCCGGTAAGGTATTCATAGCCGCTTTCTGTATTAACAACCGGTTTATTATACCGGCGGTCGGCCGCGATACTTGCTGTTAAGTTAACGGCATCGCCGGTCCAATATTGACGTTGTTCGTCCCAGGTGGTACCCTGCCCTGATTGCCCGGTTTGTTGCGAAAGGACGTCGATGGCTTTCTCATTACCAAAAAATCCCCCAATTTGCCACGGTCCGTCAAAAGGAGCATCTGTTCGTTGCCCTTTGGTAGTTGATGATATCACCGAGTGGACAGTTAATAAATGCTGATAAGGATCGTTGGCTTTTATATATCGGGCAGTGTTGGCAGCCCACTTCACGTCATTACTATCCAGTTTATACACTCCGTCAGGATGGGTCTCATATTCGTTAGCTATAGTCCACAAAAAAACATTGTTATACGCGGCATATCTGGCCGTTAAATATCTCAACCAGTTCTCCTCTCGTTTTGGTGTCCACTCTTTAGTGGTAAAGGGCAGCCGGTAAAAATTAAGCAGTATTAATTCGGCATTCATCCTCTTTGCCTTCATCCCGGCTATCATCGCATCAAACTTGTTAAAAAATGCAGGGTTGTATGCGTCAAGATCCGGCTTCTCTGCAGATCCTCCCCAGGCCCAATAATCGTTGTCTTTCCTTGCACGCATCATACTATGACCAATTACCAGTCTCACAAAATTAAATCCTTGTTGACGGCGTGTATCCAAGTAGGCATTTCTGATATCATCAGTGATAAAAGCATCGTCAAACAAGCCATAACTGGTATCTCCCATCGGGAAGAACGGTTTGCCGCCCTGGTAAGCAAAGGCATACTTGTTTTGAGGATGAAGGCTAATAAAACCATTTGATTTGCCTTTGACGCAGGCCAGGCTTCCGTTTTGGTTATAATTAAAGTTAACGCCTGTTAATTGATACCGCCACAGGCCCAATTCTGTAGGCGTAAAACGTAACTTCCAATTGTCCGTACCGTCATAAAATCCGTTAATGATAATTATTTTCCCTGTGGGGCTGGTAAACCGGCCGGTTATTCCGCTTTCGGTAAATGGGTGGGCAGAAACAGAGTGGGCTACCACCTCAAATTCCCAAATATCATACTGCGCAATTTGTAGAGACTTAACAGTTTGCGCCCAACCAGCCACAGAAGTTATAGCCAGCATAAATACAAATATGCTACTTTTGAAGGTGCAGTTCATTTTAGCAACGCCTAATCATATTAATGCAATATAATGCTTTATCAGCTTAAAGGTAACTGTCTTTGTCATTATAGCCCGTAACAATTTGGCTTGCTTAACCGTCTATAAAATATAACGCTAAATCATAAGCAAACTATTTTGCCGTTATAATATTTATATTTGCATACTTAGTAAATAATTAAAGGATGTCAACATTACTTAAATTTCTATTAATTTCAATATCAATACTTTGGCTTATCAGAGCCCTATTTCGTTGGTTGTTACCTATGTTTTTTCAAAGTGTAATCAGCAAGGCACAACAGCAGGCGCAGGCTCAATATAACAGCCAGCAGCGCCAACAACAACCGCCTGCCGGCCGTATAAAGGTTGACTATGTACCACAGACTCAAAAAAGCAAAATCCCTGACAATGAAGGCGATTTTGTTGATTACGAGGAAGTAAAATAATAACATCCATGATACCAGAGGAGCTATATAACCGCAGGCGCAGGCATAACAATACCCCAGAATATGCCTTGCTTATTATGGCTAACTTTATTGTTTGCTGCGTTTTATTCTCGCTCACCAGCAAGCTTAACTGGTTTTTCTACTTAACTATTGGCGGCTTGGCTATATATAATTTCTTCACAGTGCGCAGGCACATTCATGAGTTTAACAGGCAAGCTATTATAGCTTACGTACTGGGCCTGGCTGGCGTATTGCTTTTATTTTTTGTAACACACTAAAAGGTTCGCAACTATAATTCCTATTGTCAGGCAAATTTCTATTTTTGAGGGATTATAAATTTATTATCCATTTTCAAATAGATTAGATGAGTAACTGGTTTAAACGCAATGGCATTCACTTCGCCATTGCCGCAATTTTTTTAGTGATCACTTTCTTTTACTTTACGCCTGCTTTTCAAGGTAAAACCTTAGGGCAGAGCGACGTAATAGGTGCGCAATCAACTGTAACAGAGATCAATGCCTACAAAGAAAAAGGCACCACCATATTATGGACCAATCAAATATTTGGAGGTATGCCTGCTTTTCAGCTATGGGCACCGTATAAAGCCAGTATCACCACACACGTTATCAGTGCTTTAAAGGCAACTTTTCCAAACCCTATTGATACCATCCTGATATTTTTATTGGGTACTTATTTCCTGTTCACGGTATTAAAAATAAATCCGTGGCTGGCAGCAGCTGGCGCTATAGCATTTACATTCTCATCCTACAATATCATATTGCTGGTGGCGGGGCATGCTAACCAGGCAGCCGCTATAGCTTACTTTGCCCCAATTTTGGCTGGTATAATATTAACCTTACGGGGTAAATATATTCTGGGGGCATCATTAACTGCTTTGTTTTTGGCAATGGAGATCCGCGCCAACCACATCCAGATGACCTATTATCTAATGCTGGCTATCTTGATTTTAGTAGGTATTGAACTATATCATGCTATAAAAGCAAAAGTAACCGCGCCATTCTTTAAATCGATGGCTTATTTAGCGGGGGCACTGGTATTAGCCGTTGCTGTAAACGCTTCTATACTTTGGAGCACTTATGAATATGGCAAAGAAAGCTACCGTGGCCCTTCAAATTTAACCCGCCACACCAGCGAGCCTAAAAATGGCCTTGGCCGCGAGTATGCTTACCAGTGGAGCCAGGGCGTTGCCGAGTGTTTTACCTTTTTGGTACCAAATGCTTATGGCGGCGGTAGCGGCACCGAGGTTTTAGACGACAAATCTGCAACGGCGCAGGCATTTTCAAGTATTGCTCAAGGCCCTGAGCAGGCGGCGCAATATGCTAACTCCATGAACGGTTTCCCTGGCTTAGGCACTTATTGGGGTAATAAGCCGGGCACCAGCGGTCCGTTTTATTTTGGAGCAGCTATTTGTTTCCTGTTTATATTTGGTTTGTTAGTAGTTAAAAGCCGTATTAAATGGTGGCTATTAGCTACCGTTATATTAACCATGTTACTATCTTTTGGCGGCAACTGGCCTTATGTGTCAGATCTGTTCTTTAACTACTTCCCGCTTTACAACAAGTTCCGTACGGTTGAATCAATATTAGCGGTTGCCAGCATCTGTTTCCCAATATTGGGCTTGCTGGCCATTAAAGAAGTAATGGAAGCACCAGACAACAAAGAAACTTTCAAAAAGCTTAAACTGGCAGGTTATATAACCGGTGGTTTATTGCTGGTATTGATTGCTGTGCCTGAAGTGTTTTTAAGTTTCAGATCAACAGAACAGGCAACTGGTATTACAGCTCTTGCAGAAGCACTTAAAGGCGACAATGCCTTAGCTACCAGCGTATCAAACGCTATGATCAAAGATCGTACATCATTAGCACGTACAGACGCAATGCGCTCTTTGTTTTTTGTGGCGATAGCATTTGGCTTGTTACTGGGCTTTATTAAAAACAAGATCAATAGCACTACGCTATCTATTGGCTTTTTAGTGTTGATTTTGG
The DNA here is from genome assembly GCA_040386815.1 of Bacteroidota bacterium. Classification (GTDB taxonomy): domain Bacteria; phylum Bacteroidota; class Bacteroidia; order Sphingobacteriales; family Sphingobacteriaceae; genus Mucilaginibacter. Next base: position 26,691 of record JAZKET010000044.1, read on the forward strand.
CTGACGCATGGCAAATTGACAAACGCTATTTAAGAGAGGAAAACTTCGCAGACAAAGTAGAATCCTTCACGCCACAAGCACGCGTGGTTGACCAATTTATTCAACGTGATAAAGACCCTAACTTTAAGGTATTTGATTTTACGCAGAACCCACGTGCCGATACGCACAACCCATTCTTTAACAAATCATTCGGCGGTTACTCTGCAGCACGATTAAAACGCATAGAAGAGCTGATAGACAATCAGTTTACCAAAAGCATTAACCACGATGTGATAGATATGATGAATGTTAAATACATCATATCGCAAGATCAAAAAAGTGGTAATGTTGGCATGCAGGCTAATACCACAGCCTGTGGCCATGCATGGTTCATCAACAGTGTTAAATACGTTCAGAATGCTGACGAGGAGATGGAAGCTATCAGCAGCTTCGACCCTAAACACGCAGCTATTGTCGACACACGCTTTAAAAACCAAATAAGCGAGAAAGATGCTTTCCTGGATACCAATGCAACTATTAAACTGGTTAGCTACAACCCAGACCACATGGTTTATCAAAGCAGTTCAACATCGTCGCAAATTGCGGTATTCTCTGAGATTTACTACGATAAAGGCTGGACTATGCTGATAGATGGCAATGAAACCCCTTACTTCCGTGCTAACTACTTACTACGCGCGGCACAGTTGCCGGTAGGTAACCACAAGGTTGAGTTTATCTTCCACCCGGCATCATATTACACCGGCGAGAATATCTCTTTAGCAGGCTCGATACTATTAGTCGTGGCTCTTGGTTTTGCAGGATACACTGAAAACAAAAAGAAACCAACAGGTAAGAAAGCTTAAGCAGCTTTTTAATGATAATAGCAAGGGCGATAAGTGTGTACTTATCGCCCTTTTTTTGTGCGTTGTTTCACAGCGCGATGAAACAGATGAAACAAGTGAAACAAGCTTTTAATTCAAATGACTGACTATCAATACTTTATTAAAATTCCGTGAAACAAAATGAAACAAAATTTTGCTGTAATTAATTAACATACAACTACTTAAAAAAACACCTATTTCTTCCCGAAAAATCCGGAAAAATCTATTAAAATCTATTAAAAATAGGGGTTCAATCGTTAGTATGCTTGTGTTTTAACCGGTACCAAGCTAGATTAATTGCGATAATAGCGTGATTAAACAGCGTTGGCAGCATGCCATAATAACGTTTCATGATATCAAAACGCTCTATTAAGCTTTGGCGATGCTTCAATTTTGACATCCCGCCTACCCGGTATTTGGCAACATATTGGTGTACGTTGACAATGGTTTCGGCTTTTTTAGCGGCGCGTAATATCCAGTCGATATCGGCACTTAATTGATATTGGGGATCATATGGCTCAACTAACGATCGCTTGATGTAGATTGCCTGGTGGCTGATGCTCATGCCATATTTAAAGCTTCGCCAGGTAAAGTTTTCAGGGGCTGCATGGCGGCGTTGGCCAAGGCTGTTGCCCTGTTGGTCTATCATTTCGGTTTCGCCATAATAGATATCAGCATCCGGGGCTGTCGCAAAGACATTGGCTACGGTATCTTTTTCGTAGATCTCGTCGCCCGAGTTCATAAACAACACATAGTCGCCGGTAGCCAGCGTCAAGCCTTTATTCATGGCATCGTATATACCCTTATCTTTTTCGCTGACGAATTTAGCCAGCCGGTCCTTATATTTTTCAATGATCTGCAAGGTACCGTCAGTTGATTGTCCGTCAATAACAATATATTCAATACCCTGATAAGTTTGCTCAAGTACTGACAGTAGAGTCTGCTCAATATCGACTGCATTGTTATACACCACCGTAATTACAGATAACATGGGCTGCCCGGCTTTCATTTATTTGAGTACAGATTTATACAGGTTGATATATTGATCGGCCACTAGCTGATTGGTGTAGTTATTTAACACTTTTTGACGTGCATTGATTGACAATTGCTTATCGGCGCTAAGTATCTCATATAGGCCTTGGGCCATATCCCCGGGGTCTTTAAATTTAGCCAGGTAGCCATTTTGCTGATGATCAACCATTTCTGGTATACCACCCGTATCAAAAGCCACTACGGGGGTACCACAGCTAAGCGACTCCATCACCGTATTGGGCAGGTTATCTTCTAAAGATGAAGTTACAAAAACATCAGCCAGGCTGTAAACCTCGGCCAGGTCATCGGCAGATGTCAACAGGTTTAGCTCGTGCACCTTAAACGGCAAAGTAGTCACATCAAAATGCTTGTTTTTACCGAAGATCACCATCTCAACGTCGTCGGCATGGGTATAATTATTCTTCAGCACATCTAATGCCTCAACCAAATACGCAATCCCTTTACGTTTATCATTGATGTTGGCCGCTCCAAACAAAATAATTTTTGCATCAGCGTTTATACCTCTTTTTTGCCTTGCGGCGATCTTGTCGCGCGGCGCAAAAACATCTATATCTATCGGGTTTGGTATAGCTTCAATTCTTTTATCGCCAATAAGCGAACTTTTGTTTGCCACACCAGCCAGCCACCGGCTGCAGGTTACAAATGTCATATTATCGGCACCGGCATACAACGAAGCCTTACGCAGCCAGCCTTTGTGCGATATATCTTTAGGACCATCATCACGCAGGAAAAAACAGTTACCACACTCATACATAAAATGGTTACAGTCGCCGGGGTAATGGCAGCCGCCGGTAAACGTCCAGGTGTCATGCAGTGTCCAAACAATAGGTTTGCCAGTGTTGATTAGTTCCCTGATATCCTGAATAGATAAAAAGCCCTGGTTTGTCCAGTGCAGATGCAAAATATCCGCATCGGCAACCAAAGGATGGTTGGCTATGCTTATCCCCGTATTAGCCGTAGAAAAAGCAAAGCGCACCGACCTGTCTTGCTCATGAAAAAGCATGAAAGGGATACGCTCCAGCAGGAAATTAAAGTTAGCTTTCAATCGCCCAAGGAAACCGTTGGCAATGCCAGTAACATGCTCATCATTAGTTTTTTTATGCTGCACCAGCAAACGCGCGTCAGCCTGTTGCGATGTTAACGACTTAAGCAAACGCAGGCAGGCCGCGGGGGCACCGCCACCGGCATCAGACGTGTTGATGAGCGTAATTTTCATTGACACAAGTATACTAATAAAGGTGAAAGGTAAAAGGATAAAGGTGAAAGGTTATTGAATCAGCTCTTTGAGCCTGTGCTATAATCCGTCGAAAATCTTTACTTTTGGTTGTTAAATCACCCAAAGCAATAAACAGGCATGAACTATTTGTTTCAGGACAGAGCGGCAAACCGCCGCAACTTTAAGGGGCAGCTGGTGTTGTTTATGTTCAGGCTGGTATCGCTTATTAACCGGTCGATGATAGCCAAGGTTATATTTTTTCCCTATCTGTTACTGTATCGTTATTTGGTTGAGTGGGTTTGGGGTATTGAGATACCGCGTAAAACGACTATTGGAAAGGGCTTATCCCTGTTTCACGGTCAGGCCTTAGTAGTTAACCAGGGCGTTATTATTGGCGATAATTGTACGCTGCGAAACTCTGTAACCATCGGTCATAAAAAACTGGCAGATGGCAGTTTTAGCCGTTGCCCCCGCATTGGCGACAACGTTGACATTGGCGCTAACGTGGTCATTATCGGCGATATAGAGATTGGCAATAATGTCATTATAGGTGCCGGTGCCGTAGTGACTAAAAGTATGCCGGCTAACTGCGTTGTGGTGGGTAACCCGGCGCGGGTATTAGACAAAAAAGAAGATTCTACAACAATTATATAAACAGAGGCTACAGCATATTAATGGATAATAATTTAACCGACCGTTCTTTTTGGAAAGCATTTTGGGAGTCAAGAATAGGGCTGATATTTAACATTAAGCGCGATTACATTTTTGGCGATATTTTAGGCAAACTAAAAGCCAAACAAAATGCTAAATCTGCTATAGAACTAGGTGGTTTTCCGGGTTATTACGCGGTTTATCTGAAAAAGTATGAAAACATGGATACCACCCTGTTCGATTATTTTATCCATCAGGGGCTGATCAATGAATTGCTGGAGGTTAACGGCCTTAAAGAAGGCGACATCAATATTATAGAAGCCGACCTGTTTACCTATCAGCCCGAAAAGCAGTACGATATGGTAACGTCTTTTGGCCTGATAGAACATTTTAAAGATACCAAAGCCATTATTGAAACCCACTTGCCTTTTTTAAATAATGATGGTGTGCTATTTATAACCTTGCCAAACTTTAAAAGTATTAACGGCTGGGTGCAACGCAAATTCGACGTTGAGAACTACAACAAACATTATATAGAATGCATGGACCCTGCCCTGCTGGCCGGCATTTTTAAAGAGCTTGGGCTGAAACAAGTAGAATCATATTACTACGGTAAATTTTCTATGTGGTTAGAGAATAAAGGCACCCAATCTGCGCTAGCTAAAGCTTTTGTTAAAGGGTTATGGTTCACAGGTAAGGTGGTTACCAAGATCTTCCCTTTTGAGAGTAAGGCGCTCTCGCCTTATATTGTGGTTAAGGGGATAAAATAGTTTAAACACTGGTGCTACAGGAGGCTCCTATGGAGCCTGAAAATCCGTTTCGTTTAAGCTATAAACAGGAAGTTCCTACGGAACTATTTGCCGGATTACAATTCTGAGCCTGCAAACCTCTTAATCAGAAAATTTTAGAGCCATCGGCTCGGCAAATGTTGTAGCGCCGGGTTTTAACCCGGCGACTAATTCACAAAGCAAAACCGAGTGCCATCGGCACGATCCATATAATATGGGCCGAACCTATGGTTCATTTTATCTTACTATTTATTACCACGGGTTGAAACCCGTGGCTACAATATCGGTCAAGGCTACGCCTTTTTACATCAATCAAGATTTCGCCCCGCTAATCAGAACTCGTACTGAACTATTTGCCGCATCGCAACTCCGGAGGAGTAACCTGTTTATAGAAATTTCTCACCGTGATGCTGACTCTGTAGGAGTCTCCTTAAATAGAATAGGTATTTAGGAGATAACACACTTTACCCAAAGAAAATAATATATTTGAGTATCCTGTAAAACAGACCCATTATCATCATGAATCATCGCGCTAAATTGTTGTTATCGCTGCTGGCGATCTTTAATTTTTCAAATCTTTACGCCCAGGTTGTTGCCGACCTGCCTACCCGCTGGACCAAAACCGCCATGGCGGCTGCGGTGCCCTTCGCTGAATACCCAAGGCCGCAATTGCAGCGTACCGACTGGCTATGCCTTAACGGTAGCTGGAACTATATAGGCGGTAAAGACGTAGCGACGACTTTAAACCCTGAAAAGGTAATTGATTTTGGATCGTCGACCGGTAAGATCAAGGTGCCCTATTGCCCTGAGTCTGTGCTATCAGGCGTTAAGCGTAAGCAGGAAATTAATATGTGGTATCAGCGTACTGTTGATATCCCGGCTAACTGGAAAGAAAAAGACATTATTATACATTTTGAAGCTGTGGCGCACCAGGCTACCTTATTTGTCAATGGCAAAAAAGTTGGCAGCCATGCCGGCAGCTATGATGAGTTTAACTTTAACATCACCCCGTTTTTAACTACCGGAAAAAATACGTTAACCGTCGCGGTTTATGATTTGAACGACGGCCGTGTACCATCTGGCAAAAGCGGCCCGCGTGGCGATTATACTTTTTGCTCTGGTATTTGGCAAACCGTTTGGTTGGAGCCGGTGAGCAAAAATTACATACAAAACATTACTTTATTGCCTGATCTGGATAACAGCCGCCTAAAAGTGCAGGTAAACACCAGCGGACAAGGCAGTGTTACGGCTATAGCTTTAGACGGTAAAAAATTGGTAGCGCAAACTACATCAACCGGTGGCACAGCTTTTTATCTGCCTATCGCGTCGCCAAAGTTATGGTCGCCGGATAGCCCGTTTTTGTATGATCTGAAAATCAGTTTGCAGGATGCCAGCGGCGCTAAAGTTGACGAAGTAAAAAGCTATTTCGGCATGCGCGATATTAAGCTGGGTAAGATCAATGGCGTTAACCGCCCGTTAATAAATGGCAAGTTTATTATGCAATTGGGTTTGTTAGACCAGGGTTATTGGCCGGATGGTATATTAACCCCATCAAGTGAAGAAGCTTTGAAATTTGATGTGGAGTTTACCAAAAAGGCGGGTTATAACCTCATCCGCAAACACATGAAAACCGAGCCGCAGCGTTTTTATTATTATGCTGATAAAATGGGCCTATTGGTTTGGCAGGATATGCCGGCCATTTGGTACCAGCACGAGGATACGACAAGGGTGCGTAACCAATTCCGCAAAGAATATAAAACATTGCTAGATCAGCACTACAACTCGCCATCTATCATCACCTGGGTGCCGTTTAACGAAAACTGGGGTGCGTTTGATGTACCAAGCATTACCGCATGGACCAAAAAATACGATCCATCGCGTTTAGTTAATGGCAATTCGGGCTTTAACAATAACCCTGGCTACCAAAAAGCAGAGGGCGACCCTAAGAATGGCGACTACGTAGATACCCACATCTATGTTGGCCCTGATGGCGCTTCAAGACCAGACAAAGATCGCGCTGCATCGCTGGGCGAATTTGGCGGCATAGGCTTATTTGTACGTGGCCACATGTGGCCGGTAAGAAATGACGCCTACGACTATGAGCCAACCAAAGCCCGTTTAACAGACCGTTATGTAATGCTAATGGACAAAGTTGAACAGCTGATGAAATACCGCGGCCTGAGCGTTGCCATATACACCCAAACAACCGACGTAGAGCACGAAGTAAACGGCGTGCTAACCTACGATCGTGAGTTTGAAAAAATGGAAGTAGAGCGAATAAAAGCGGTGCATCAGGCAGTGATACAGGCTGGTTATAAGATTGCAGAAACGGTTGCAGCGAAGCCATAATTGTCATTGCGAAGAACGAAGCAATCGCAAGAGAAAAGTAGCCCACCTTTCAGTGTGCGATTGCTTCGTTCCTCGCAATGACAATTATGTTTATTTAAGATAGGGTTTGTAGAGACGGAAAATAATAGACTAAATTACGCTCTATATCCACGCGTCATTGCGAGGAACGAAGCAATCGCAAGGAGAAAAGTAGCCCACCCTTCAGTGTGCGATTGCTTCGTTCCTCGCAATGACAGCTAATTATTTTTATTTTGCCTTCGCCGATTTCACTTTCCATTGCTTAAAAAATCTCAAACCACGCTCCATTAACGTGCCTTTGCGTTTTTTTAGGAAAGCCCTGATCACCTGGTGCGCCTGCTCATTTTCTTTAAGCTCTGTGGGGAAATTTTTGA
>JAZKET010000045.1:0-4936 GCA_040386815.1 Bacteroidota bacterium
GGTATCAGCAATAACATTAATTTAGTTTTCATAAGGTGTATGTTTTTCATCGGTATTATGATCCATTCATAATCCGCCTATTACTACAAACAAAATGCCTAAAAGTTTCCCCGCTGTGTTTAAGGGTTTAAAAAACAGTGTTGTAGCACATTGCAAACCCGCTGCGTTTCATCAGCAAAACCTATTAAAATTATGAAACCACTTATTTACCTTTTTACAGCAGCAGTTTTGTTTGGAGCAACATCATGCAAAAAAGAAACTGTTGAGCAATTACCCTCTATCGAAAAAGACCTGATGGGTAAATGGAAGTTTGAAAGAACCCGTCTGGGTACCGGCGTAGTGTATGTTGCCGTACCCGGCGAAGTTGATATGATAGACTTTAAAATAGATCGCGTTTATCAGCGCAGCACAAACGGTGTAAACGGCGCACAGGGCACATATGAGTTAACACAACCCATCAGCATTTTTTCAGGCAAAAAAGACAATGCCATAACGCTGCGCCCGCAACAGGATATCCCCAACATTGTACGTATAACTAAGGATAGCCTTTACCTGGCGCAAAATGTTTACGACGGATCAACCTCAATATTTAGCCGGGTTAAATAGTACCAGTTATCAACCAAAACGCCACTGCAAGGTCTTTGCAGTGGCGTTTTTTTTGGGCGACGCTTATTTATTTGTTAGCATACAACTGATTAAACAACAACTTAAATGTACCATGCGATTGCCCTCTAAAGGTTATCTCCGGTCCAAATGAATATAACATTCCTTTACCTACCGGTGCCGAAAATGCTGCTATTCCATTTTTTAAATACTTTTGTCCCCAGGCCCAACCGCTGCGTAGCGGGGTTTCGGTAGCAAACCATAGCAACGGTTTTAGGCCCTGCTTATCCGCATCGGCAGTAAATTTAACAACCGGGCTGTTGTCATATAAAACATCCGCTTCCGCAAGCATGCCCCACGCTGCCGGCTCGCAATTATCTACGGCTACACGCAGTACCGCACCAGGTACATAAAACTTATCGCCAGAAAATGGTACAGAACGCCCGTTAACACTATCTGTCAAGGCAGAACGCACGGGTAATTTAAGCTGATAAGCCAGGTTAACGCTACTGCCAACGGTTACGATGTTACCACCCGCTTCTAAAAAAGCTTTTAACTGCGGAATAGATTTATCGGTGCTTAAACGGCCTGTCATGTGTTTAAACTCATCAGGCACGGTATCTACGCGGGTGCTGGCGCGAGAACCCGGCGCCGGTATGGCGCCGCCAACAAATACTATCACATCATATTTATCTTTCAGGTTACCTGCATCAAACTCCTGCGCATACACCTGTTTAAACGGAAAATGGTATTGTTCCATTAACCATCTTGTCCAGCCAGATGGCATTGAGCCACCGTAAACATCCCAAAGGGCAATGCGGGCAGCTTTTACAGGCTCAGATTTTTTTGGTTTGCTTTTGGCGATGATAGACCGAACGTTTAGCAAAGCCGCCGCTTTATCTAATGCCGATTTCGCTTTCACAGAATAAGGCACATAGAAAGAGCCTACCGGGTTATCATTATCGGCCTTGGTTACACGTTGTACCTCTGCCCCTGCCTGCAACAGATCATTAACCGCTATAAAGCTATTGTTAGCTGCCGCGCTGATGTAATATCCCTTTGCTGCTACGGCCGGCGGCTGAGCCGCGGCGAACGATTGTAATTGTCCATAAGGTATCCGTGTAAACGGTCCGTTAAAATCATCCAATATCCTGTCAAATTTAACGCCCATTTGGTAAGCCAATGTCCAGCCGGTCATGTCGTACGGGCGTATTGGCGGGCCGCCGGGGTACAGAAAATCGTTAGGATGATCTTGCGGTTCAAATCTGTCTAAAACCTCGGGACGGAAAGCCTGGTTGGCTTTTATGATGTATGATCCGGCCGGATATTTTACCCCAGCCACTGTAAATGCAGACGAGGCTTTATATACCACCAAACCCGAACGGATACAGGTATTCACAAAGCGCACAGCCGTACCAAAATCAGGCTGATCGGCAGTGATGATATACCCTCTTGGGTCCCTAAATTCAGGCTTGCGCAGTACCGAATCAAAGTAGCGAACAGGTATGTTACCGCCCCTGCCGCCTACGGTAACCGCTCCGGTTGGTCTGGCGCTACCTCTTGCTACGCTATCTGCTGCCAGGCGGCGACGTGCAGCGGTATCGGTCATTTGCGCTTTGGCATAGGCTTGTTTTATTCCTTCGGCACGTTTTGGCGATAGCGTCCAATAATCTTTGCTGCCACGATCTATCGAGTTTTTGCCCATTACATAGGCGTTGTACAGCATATCGTCGCTATAGCGTGCAGCGTGCGTAAATACGGCGTAATTTAGGGATACAGAATAATCAATTGACTGCCTGAAACGCCAGCTCTGCGGCGTAACCGGGTATGGCGTGCCACTGTTAGGAATCAATCTATCAGGCACAAGCGGAATAGTTGAAGGTGTAGGCCCGCCGACAATCTCTGTAAGCAAACCCACCATATTATGAAAATAGGTAGCCGTACGTAAGCCACCGTTCCACCAAGTAGAAAACTCGGTGCCAAGGCGTTGGGTATACCCGGGCTTGCCCTCCCGGTTCAGACGGCTGTTCATGGCCGAGCCTACCGCATCCAAACTGGTAACCAGTAAAGGATCAAATACATAATTAAACGGATCGCGAAACGGCGGGCCTGCAACTATTGAACCAGCCGGTCCGGTTTGATGATGGTTATATACAATTTGAGGCAGCCACTCCAGGTATTGCTGGCGGGTAATATTCTGGCTCTCTTTGGTATTCATCATGTAAAAGTCGCGGTTGTTATCGTGGCCAATGTACTTCTCATACAGGCGCGGAATGTTCATTCCCCGCTTTTTGACATCCGCATCCTTCATATACCAATTGGATATAATTTCCTGCCCGTCGGGATTGGCGTGTACCATCAAAATGATATCCTTATCCAATATCATTTGCGTTTCTTCGTCGGTACGGGTGATCAGCTGGTAGGCAGTCTCTATCAGTTGGTGCGCGCCAACGGTTTCGTTAGCATGCAGGCCACCATCAACCCAAACCACAGCTTTGCCTTGTTTTGCCAGCGCTTTTGCTTCGGCGTCGGTTAAACCTTCGGCACGGGCCAGTTTTTGGGTGATGCTTTTGTAGCTATCAAGCTTCTTAATATTTTCTGCCGATGAGATAACCAACATCCATTGATGGCGGCCTTCTTCAGTAAGCCCCATATCAACCATTTTTAAACGTGGTGATGAGGCCAGCTTTTTAAAATAAGCTTCGGTTTGTGTGTAATTGGCCAGTTGGTAGTCGTCGCCAATATTAAAGCCAAAATGTTCTTTTGGTGTGGGGATGATTTGAGCGGTTAAGCTACCTGCGGATACAGCCGCAAAAAGCACGGCCATACAAAATCGTTTAATCATGAGCGGGGTTATCAGTTAAAGGCTCAAGTTAATGATTTTGGGGAAATTTTTATTGTATTTTTTTTGGCGATGCTCAATATCACCAACTGTATTATGCTAATGCAAAAAAGGATTTCTTGACCAGCATAACAGGCCAAAAAATCCCCTCATTATATGTCGGCTTTAAATGTCTTTCAATTTAAAGAACATCAGTTTATAATTACCCTTAGGTTGTATTCTCGGGTCGCGATTAACCTTTCGTGGCGCGTCGCAAAGCATCACAAATTGATCTTTGTATTTTGCTATAATTCTTGCGTTTGGCATTAAGGTTTTGCCGGTTTTGCTTTTCAAATCGGTAAACTGAAGCACTTTTTTGCTTTTCTTATTATAAAACACATTACGCGGCTGGGTTTTAGATTGAAAGTTGAATCTGAAAGTTACCCAATCGTCATTTATAAATAACGAATTGTTATTATATATAACTTTTGCTTTGGAAAGGTTAGCTATATATTCCATAGGGTCTTTTATTGGTGTTGCATCCGTTACCCCGGCCGTTAACCTGTATTGCTGAGGATAATCAAGCTTATAAGCTAAAATTACCTTATTATCAGTTATTTGATGTATTTTATCAGATAAGAAAGGGAAGAAAAAAACTGTGCTTTTATATACGTCAAGTTGATGAACTAATGCCATATTAAGGTTTTTTGCAGACGGAATAATTGATAATAACTGGGCATTGTAATTTAAAACCTTACCATCTTTTTTATAAACACCCAACGCCTTTCTGTCTTCATTACCGTTATTAAGTTTAGTAACATAGGTATCGCCGGCTTTTACAAAATCATGGCCCCATGCCCTCGCATCGCCAAGTTTCAAAGTGTCTTTTGCTGCCCCTGTTAAGGTAAACCTAAAAACCCGGTCAGATGTCCTATCCAACAGTTCAATCAGCTTTTCGTCACTGTCATAAAAACCATCGTTTATGAAGGTAAAACGTCCATCCATCACTCGCTTTTTATCTGGAGATGGAGTTATGGTATTTAACAAAACGCCTTTTCTGTTAAACAAAAAAACAACACCTTGCATGCGGTCAACAACAATTATAGCGCTATCGGTAATAAAGTAATTGGTTAATTGGCTTAATCTGAAATAATTATCTGCAGATAAAGTCACCTCATCGGTAGTTTCTATAATATCCTCTACATACTTTTTAGTTGTATCCAAAAGATCAACTTTAATTTTTTCAACATTCAGATCGTCTTCTTCGGTTTTAGTGGTAGCAGGCTGACGGTTACAGGCAGCAAATAATAGCGCTACAATAACTATGGCGTATCTCATATTGGTTTATGGTGATTGGTTTATGATGATGTTTTAAATAAATTAAATAAGTAATTCGCCATCAATAGACAGCGAATTACTTGAATAATTGTTAGAACGGTATGTTTGGTTTTGGTACTGTTACATAATATCCGTTGTAATTGGCATAAGGGCTTGGGCTCTCATTAGGACCAC
>JAZKET010000045.1:4946-17196 GCA_040386815.1 Bacteroidota bacterium
TCGCTCGTAGAGTCGCTATTACGTATAAAATACCAGATATAGCCGATATAGTAAAAATCGTAAACTTCATTACCTGAACCAACATAAGTATCAAGCCAATACCAATCGCCAGAGAAAGCAGCTGTACTTGGATACTCGCCACACCATACGGTACCGTAATAGTCTGTCCAGCCGGCTTTGGCTGCGCTCGGGCTTTCTTTTACGCTGAAGAATGAATACTGTAAGTTACAGATCAGTGCTACTACTAAAGAAGCAACGCCTATTTTTTTAGCTAGTGAATTCATAATATTTAGTTTTTTTAGTTTGTACATTTAAGTTTATTTTTCATTTAAGTTTTCGTGTTGTACATGTGCTTCCCCCTTACGGAGGTTACCAATGCTGTAATTTAAAATCCCAGGCAAATACATTTTGCATGGTACACGCACTCGTCTTTATGAAGATCTCTGTAGGTGTCATTTTTCAACAGTATTATCGGAGGTTTCCTGTTTTTTCTGGCGATCAAACACTTCTTTCTTAAGTGTATCGCTATCGTGCCATACCTTTGCATGATCATAAGTATAGGCGCCCAAAAAACCTATGTACGCCACTAAGCTTAGCATAGCTAAGTTTCTGTAACGGGCTGTTCTTATAGCACGATCAACATAATAAGATATCAAAAAGAAAACCCCGATAGACGCGATATAGGCGTACCTGTCGGCCACTATGGCCATCCTTGAAATTGGAATGATGTGTAATACTACACCAAGGTGTATAACAAAGAAAAGCACACTGAATAGTATCCAACGATTTTTCCAATAATCGCGCAACGTTATCGCTATCACCAGCAGCACAGCCGGATACATCCAAAACCTTGCTGGTATGGGCGCATCTTTAGCATTTGGAAAGCTGTAAACGAAACTTAGTTTAACCGGTATAAGGCACTTAGTTAAATACTCAACCAAAGAGTAGCATCCAAAAAGCACATTCTGGTAAAATGGGTACTGCTTGTCATGTGTAAGTAAACCTAAATTACTTGATTTTTGAGACAACAAAGTGACATATGCAAACACCAGGCTGAGTACAAAAAAAGGTACTTTTTCAAACCAAAGCGATTTTGATTTCAAGTCGCGCTTTAACAAGTAATCAATCAATAACAAACAAACCGGCAATGTAACGGCTTGCTCTTTACTGCCAAAGGATAAGGCAAACAGCACAAAAATAACTACCAGGCGCCAAATGCCCCCTTTACTTAGGTAATTAAGATAAATGTTTAAAGCTAGCAGGTAAAATAAACTGTACAGCAATATTTTGGACGCAGCCATCCACGCAACAGGCTCAATTAAAAACGGATGTATAGCCATAATAAGCGCGGTGCTAAAGGATATGGTTAGCACAGATTGCGGCTCAAAATTTTTGCTTTGTGTTAACAGTTTCTTAATTAAAAAGTATACCAGCACAACATTAAGCACGTGTAGCATTATACTATAGGTATGAAACCAAACCGGGTTGTAATTATTACCGGCAAGGGCATATAAAAATGTAAACGACAGTTGGTTTACCGGCGAATATTGCCCATGAAAAAAATCGGTAAAAATGGCGTAGATATTGGCCAATGTAAAACCATTTTCGGTGTAAAAATTGGTAATAACCCACTGGTCGTCCCATTTCATTTGAAATTGATGTGAGAAAACCGAATAGTAAACCAGTGTAACAGCCACGGTTAATATCAGCGCTACAATCAGATTAGTTTTACTGCTGATATGAGTTAAAGCGCCGGGCTTTGTATTTACTTTAGACACAGATTGGACAGTTGTTTCCATAGCTTTTTTTACAATTGATTAATTGCGGTTATCAGATAATTGGATTAGCAGACGAATGATAGCAGAAGAGGGAACACCAAATTAGAAAGGCTTACTGCAAAAAATCTGCAGCGAAGAATTTTTTCATTTTTTTTATGACCAATGCAAATTGAGCTAAGCAAAAAAAGCCTTCAGAATTAACTGAAGACTTTTTGTTAAAATTAGCAATGCCATAAAGGCGAATGACCGGTATATTAAAAATATATTTCTGGCTTTGGCACGGTTACATAATAGCCATTATAATTATTGTATGAACTTGGCGCTTCATTAGGGCCACACTCATAAGTACCATAATTATCTCTTACAAAATACCAGATATAACCAAGTTCATAAAAATCATATTCGTGATAATATGAATACTCGTCTGTAGGAAGGTAAGTCCACGTGCCCGGGTAAGCTTCTGTACTATTTTCAGCTCCGCACCAGGCCACACCATAAGCGTCGGTCCAACCTGCTTTAGCAGCGCTTGGGTTTTCTTTAGCACTGTAAAACGAATACTGTAAATTACATATCAATGCAACCGCAACGGCTGCGATACCTATTTTTTTTGTAATACTATTCATGATTTTGATTTTTTAGTTTTTGTTATCAAATTGGTTTATTTTGATTTTTAGTGATGATAATTATTTGCTGCCCCCTTCAGGGCTACCAATGTTGTAATCTGAAATCACAGGCAAATACATTTTGCCCGGTGTGGGTTATAACAGTTGTGGCTTGTTCTATCATGTTTCCATAATTAAATGTCAAACACCAAATTAGAAACACTCGCCGCAAAAAATCTGCAGGGAAAATATTCGAACCAAACGGCAGTATTTAATAAAACAGGCGCAAACAAAAAATGCCTTCCGGTTAGGGAAGGCATTTACTTTTATATGCATTTGTTTAGTTAGGCATGGCCGCTGCCGATGGTGGTGGCGATGACACCCCCCATTGTTTATTAGCCTGCGGCCCCATCACCAACTCTAATACACCGCCGTTGGCAATGTCGCTATGGTTAAACCATGGCTTATCCCAAACCTTGCCGTTTAATTTGGCCGATTGGATATACTTATTGGCAAACGACGCGTTTTTAGCTTTGATCTCGAAAAACTTACCGCCGCCTACATTCATTTTTACATAAGGAAAGCACGGGCTGCCGATGTTATAGGTTGGCGACCCCGGAGTTACCGGGTAAAAGCCCATCTGGCTAAATACAACAAACGATGTCATACCACCGCCGTCTTCATCGCCGGGTATACCCATCAAATCGTTACGGTACCATTGGTCAAGCAACGAACGGATGCGTTTTTGCGTGCGCCACGGAGCGCCTGCATAGTTATACAGGTATGGTATATGGAAACTAGGTTCGTTAGCCATAGAAAACATACCCACATTGCCGGTATGATCTGGCAGTATGGCGTAAAAATCCCAACGGCTACCCGGAATAGGCTCGTTAAACATTTGCTCTAAACCATCAATAAATTTCTGGTTACCGCCCACAAGCGATACCAGATCGCCAATGTTATGTTGCACATCCCAACGGTAAACATAGCCGTTATTCTCGTCATAATACTCGCGGGCGCCGGGGCCGCCTGATGTGCGGTAATCTAAAGGTTCAATAAAGTTTCCATCTTTATCTTTTGGATGGAAGAAACCAGTTTTAGGGTTAAATACATTACGATAGTTATATGATGCTTTCAGGTAATGTTTTGCCTCATCGGTTTTACCTAAAATAGTAGCCATTTGCGATAGACACCATTCGTCGTAAGATGTACCTAACGTTACAGCAATAGGCTGACGTTTCTCCCAACCGCTAACTTCTTTCACGGTTTCTTTTTCGCCAGGTTTTAAGGCAGGTAAGTAACCTTTTTCTTTATAAAACTTATCCAACTCGCCGGCCTTTACACCGCGCGACCATGGCACCAATGATTTATCATCTACCGAACCTTTACCTGCTTTATAAGCTTCGGCAAAATCAAAACCGCGCAAGCCTTTAGCATAAGCATCAAGCATACTGGCAATAAAGTGGTTCGAGTTCATGGCACGGTCGTCGCCACTTATAGTAGGGAAGTTTGGCAACCAATTGTTGCCTGCTTGCTGAGACATCAGGATATATGAACGCAATACATCAACCTCCTCTTTTTTGTCGGTTAAAACACGTAACGGGTGCGATGCACGGTAAGTGTCCCAGCTCCAGTCATCGGTCGAAAATGGGTGACCTTCATCATTATGCACCTGCCCATCGGCAGCGCTAAAGTATTTACCATCTTCGCTGATAACGATAGGACGCTCTAACGTACGGTAAAGCGAAGTATAGAAAACAGATGTTTCTTTATCTACCGCGCCCGACACGGCTATTTTGCCCAATTCGTCGTTCCATATTTTACGGCCAGTGGCAGCAACGGCGTCAACATCATAGGTTTTTATCTCGCGGTGCAGGTTTTTCTTAGCCTGCTCTTCACTGATGAACGATACACCGTAACGCATACCCACCTTACGGGTACCCGCCGGGAAAGCCACAGCTAAAGCACTGCCAGATTCGCCCCAGGTTACACTACCGCGTGCGGCTACGCCCGATTTTGCTGTCGGTACATCAGTTTCGGCATACAAATAAACTTTGGTTTTATTACCCAAATCGCGGTAGCCGCTTATAACGTTGCCGCTGGCTTTTATCTGCGCGCCACGGCCCGCGTTAAATACCAGGTATGGTGTGCCGGGCTTATCAAAAGTTATTTTATAAACAGCGCTTTGGTATGATGGTGCAAAGTCGACAGCGATATTGGCTTCGTCTAAATAAACACCAAAACGGTAAGGTTTAATATTTTCCTGATCGTAGCTTAATTGCGCGCTTGGATTAATGCCACTCTCCTCGCCCTGGTAAGGGTAAAAGTTAAAGCTTGATGCCGAGCGGTGGTGCGTAACAATTAAAGGCAGGCCGCCAATGCGGTTGGTGGTATAATCATGCCTAACCGGGAAAACCCGCATCATGCCATGCGGCAAATGCGTTGTTGGGTAACAAGGCACCAGCATGTGGCTAATAGCGCCAACATATGGGTTAACAAAATCAACCGGTTGCTTGCCCGCAGGCTTGGCAGCGGTTTTTTGAGCGTTTACCGTAACCGGCGCGGTTAGGGTACCTATCAGGCCGGCAACGGCCAATAAGTGTTTAGCTTTTATCATAAATTGGTTTGTTATTTGATTAGTAATGGTAAAGAAACAAAAAAACAAACACAATTTATTAGGGTTAACGTGTATTTTTTACACATAAACCGTAAGCACAATAAAGCAATTTTACTTTTTTGCTTTTTTAGCCGGAAGCTTTAAAGGTAAGTCGGCAATATTGGTTTCAACTTCTGAGCCATCCGGGTTTTGGATGATGGATTTATTGCCTACCCGTGTGATGGTGTATTCGGTTTTAACTTTATAGGTATCCCCATCCATTATTATCGTTGTATAAGTGCCGTCTTTGTTTAAAATTTTTGATCTGATACCTGTAAAGCTTTCTTCCAAAGGTGCAGTAGCTGCCGGAAAATCAGTTGTTACCTTATCGCCAATAATTGTGGTAACCAGGTTTGATCCGTCCAAATGCTCAAGCGTGTACGCATCCTGGTAAACAGTTACATAAAACTTGTTGCCCCCAACCGACAATGAAAAAGGTGTAGCATTGCGGTCATAACTTGAGAAATTACCGTTAACATTAACCAGTTTTACAAACCCGGGGGCATCAACCCAACTATACACGCTGCCGTTTGAGCTTGTCATGGTGGTAGTGCCGCCGCTGCGGGCAAATGTTATATAACGGCTACCATCCGTAACAACCGAGTTATTACCCTTGTTGGTTATGGTGGTATTTTTACCCTTGCCATTAGCTATAACAATAATATTACCCTTCCTGGTAACGGTAGACTGCGTACCATCGATATTAGTAATTACATTAGTTTGTGCTTTGGTGCCAATGGCGGTAAAGATCAGAACTGCAAAGATGAGGTTTTTCATGGTTCGGTTAAATTAGTTGTTGCAGGTTGGATAAAGGGATGCAGAAAAGGTTTAATTTATGCCGGATTTATCAGGATTTTTATCAAAGTCACCTGGCAATTTCACGGAAAATAGCGGCAATTTCAGGCGGATTTTTTAATGCAGGATGTAACTTATCATGAATTCATACTGATTCACTTTAACTGATTCGCTCACTTTTTGGACATATACCTAAAAACCGATAACTAACTAACCAATAAATGGTTAACTAACACAACCTAAAGTATTACTACTGTTTCAAACTGTTTCACTTAAAACATTAACTATTTAATTACCAATACATTACATACAATCGCTGTTTCAGTTGTTTCATATTTTATTTAAAAAAACGCAATACTATTTAATAGGTACTGTAGTGGTAGTGCTGCTTGAAAACCTGGTTACCGTTGGTTTAGGCTTGCCACTTATGGTAAAACCCGCGGTGATGCCCTTATCTGTAATTGTGACGCCATTAACCGGGACAACCTCTGGCTTGATGATCTCGGCATAGTTAAATATCGCGTAAGCAGTACCGTTAGCATAGGTAGCCGCGCCAATATCGCCATAGTTGTTAATGGTTGATGAGGTATTATCGGCATTAACAATGGTTGATGTGGCCCCGTTGTTGGTAACCGTTGCCACCTTGCCTGCAGTGCTATTGATAATTGATACATTATCTGTAGTGATTACCGTATAAATGGTACCGTTTGAATTACTGACGGTAGCCGCATTACCGGCGATAGCAATAGTTGAACTGCTGCCATCAGAGTGGGTTATAGTGCCTAGGTTACCGCTGCGGTTATAGGTAGATGTAAAGCCATTATCGTTTTCAATAACAATGTTATTCTTTAAGGCCGATACCTTGTAACTTGTTTTTATAGTGGTAGACACCGTTTTGTGGCTGGTATCTCGCGGCGGTGTAATGTTGATTCTCATTTGTGATGTTGATTGCGCCATGCACGGCAGGCTGCTAACCAATAAGGCTGAAAGGATAAGGTGTTTCATTTTTAGGATTTGGTTGTTAAATGTACAAACAGGTTTGCAATTTGAGGGTTTGATTGAAAAGAATGGCAATGGTTTAATCAACAAAGTAAATGTCCTGATAGCCCCTTATTTTGGTCTCAATATGCCATCAGTGATATTAAACCAAACACCGACATTGCATCCATGAAAGTTAAAGATGTACATAGCCCGCAAGCTGTTGATGAGCATATACAAAAGTATGATGAGCCTTTACGGCGTATCATCAACAAGCTTCGCCAGATTATCCTTAGCATTGACCCATTAATTAGCGAACAGATCAAATGGAACTCGCCCAGTTTCTTTTATACCGGCAATATGCAAGCATTTGACGCTAAAGAATATAAAAGGGATATTGTAGTATTAAACCTGCATCGCGGCAGCGTATTAATGGTACTACCTACCGGCGCCAAAGTGACTGATACTACAGGGATACTGGAAGGTAACTACACCGACGGCCGCAGGCTAATTAAGATTGCTGACATGACTGATCTTACCAATAAAGAGGCATCCATCAGGTTAGTGATCAACAAATGGTTGACGCTAATTGACCAATAGCTGTAACAATCTATCTGTTAAATATTCTAAATGAGGTAATACTGATATGATAACTTTTTTCCATATTTAGTTTTTATTTAACCTTTATACCTATGGGCTTATTTGACAGAATACTTAATGAATTTATAGATGTTATTGAATGGGTAGATAATACCCAGGATACTCTGGTTTGGAAGTTCCCGCGTAAGGATAACGCCATTAAGATGGGTGCCAAACTCATCGTGCGCGAATCGCAGGTTGCGGTGTTCATGAACGAGGGCCGCATTGCCGATGTATTTCTACCCGGCACCCATGAACTTCAAACACAAAACATGCCCGTACTAACTACGCTGATGGCTTGGAAACACCTGTTTAACAGCCCATTCAAGGTTGATGTTTATTATGTAAGCACACGCCAGTTCACCAACCAAAAATGGGGCACCAAAAACCCGGTGATGATTCGCGATGCCGAGTTTGGCCCGGTGCGACTGCGTGCTTTTGGATCGTTTAACTTTAAGGTGCAGGATGCTAAAGCTTTTTTACAGGAGGTATCGGCAACTAATCCTGATTTCACGGTTGATGGCATAAACGAGCAACTGCGCAATACTGTTGTATCGCGGGGTATGGATGCCGTTGCACAATCAAAGATCAACATATTAGATCTTGCCGCTAACTATGACGAGCTGGGCAAACTGATTACTGAAAGTATACAGCCCGACTTTGCCGAAATGGGCCTTAACCTAACCAAACTGTTTGTAGAAAACATATCGCTACCTACCGAAGTAGAGCAAGCCTTAGACAAACGTAGTCAGATGGGTATTGTAGGTAATTTAGGTGCCTATGCTCAGTTTCAGGCCGCTAACGCTATGGAAAAAGCTGCCGAAAACACTATTGGCGGTAACCTGGGCGCAGCCGGTATGGGCCTTGGGGTAGGCGCTGCTATGATGGGCCAGGTTGGCAATATATTTCAGCAAAATCAATTTAACCCTAATCATCCAAATGCAGGCAATGCGCCACCTGCCGTTCCTTTATCGGTTGAGTATCACGTTGCTAAAGACGGAAAATCTGAAGGACCTTACAGCTTAGGCGATATAGGTAATATGGTGAAAGGCAAATTGTTAAGCCGCGAGTCGATGATCTGGAAAAAAGGCATGGCCGAATGGGGCGCTGCGTCAACTATTACTGAAGTTGCAGATCTGTTTAATGACCAACCTCCTCCCCTGTCATAATCAACCATCTAAACGTTATATAAATTACTATGAGCGAGGTTGTTAAACCATCAGCTATAAATCAATCGTTAAGCTGCGGTGGTTGTGGTGCGCTGCTGCATTTTATGCCCGGAACCCGTAACTTAAAGTGCCAGTATTGCGGCGAAAGCAATGTTATTGAAAGCAAGCCCGAAGATGATATTGTCATATCGCTCAACTATGATAAATTCATTGCAGGTATAGACAACAGCAAACAAAGCGACAACCTGAAAGCGGTTAACTGCCCGGGCTGCGGGTCGCAAACCATGCTGGATGTGTTTGTAACATCTGACAAATGCCCGTTTTGTACAACGCCCTTAGTGCTCGACCTTAATGGCGGTAAGGCTTATGTACAGCCGCATTATGTTTTGCCTTTTGAGGTAACCCAGCAGCAAGGTGTCGCTTTCTTTAAAAAATGGCTCGACGGATTGTGGTGGTCGCCAAATGACCTGGCTAAGATTGCAGGTAACAGTTCGGCAGCGTTAAAAGGCGTTTATTTGCCTCATTGGGCTTATGATACAGATACCACAACCGATTATACAGGGCAACGTGGCGACTATTACTACACCACAGAGACATACACAGAAACGGTAAACGGTCGCAGCGAGACCAAAACCCGACAGGTAAGGCATACCCGCTGGAGCCATGCATCGGGCACAGTAAATTGCGATTTTAATGATTTGATGGTACCGGCAAGCAAATCACTGCCAGACAAAACGTTGTATAGCTTAACCCCCTGGAAACTAAACTCGCTGGTTAAGTTTGATGAGCGTTACATGAGCGGCTTTAGGTCTGAAACTTACCAGATTGATGCGGTACAGGGTTTTGACTTGGCAAAACAACAAACCATTGACGAGATCCATTCCACCATCCGTTCAGATATTGGTGGCGACGAGCAACGCATTGATGACACCGACATTGAATATCGCAACAACGCCATAAAATACCTGATGCTGCCTGTGTGGGTTAGCGCTTATAAATACAACGAAAAAATATACCAGTTTACTGTAAACGCCAGCACCGGCGAAGTTATTGGTGAACGCCCGTTAAGTGTATGGAAAATTACTTTCGCTATTTTATTGGGATTAATAATTTTGGCCCTGGCGTTTCTTTACGTTCAAAACCAGTAGTTTATTCAGCTATCAACAGCGTGTTTAGTTTAGCTTCGTAAATACCAAGCTCGTCGCAAATAATATCAAACATGCCACCGGCGTCGGGCAGCTTATCAAACAGCTCTTTATAATACGCTATGCCGTGTTGCAATTGGGTTTTGAATTTGATAAGCTGCTTTTGTTTTTTGCCGCTCAGATCTTTCAGATGTGTTTGGATATCCTTTTGCAAATAATCAACATACAAGCTCAATTCTTTAACAAACACGTGTGGACGGGCTATCGTACTTAACAAATCAGTTTTACCGTAAATATGTCCAACCATTTCTTCTAACGAATAGATACGGCTAAAGTATGATAGGTTTGGCCCGGGGCATATAGCCACAGCTTTTGTTTCTTTAGGTTTTACAATACCGTATTTCAAATAAGCCGATGTACACAAACCCTCACATAAACATATCTTTTGGGTAACGGCAGCTATTTGTTCATTCTGTTGATGGATTGCTAATTCTGATGATTTGATCTGTTTAATTTTCAAATCCTGATACTGGCGCGATGCGGTGCAAATTGGCTCTGCAGTAAATTCTGTGTTTGATACCAGGAATTTCTTGGTACATGGGCTGCCTGGCCTGCCTTTCTCTAAACGTGCCAACCGCTGCTCTTCCATGGTACTGTTTTTAAAGTTATTGAACAGGATACCAAGCGGCGACGAATCGCTTACATAAAAATCATCATCGGTAGCGTCGGCTAATCGCGTTAGTGTATCATCGTCAACATTCGATGCCTCGGGCACTAACAAAAAAGGGCTGCCCCAGCCGGTGCCGTCAAGGTTATACTGTTTAAGCAAAAAGTTATTTTCGTCGGCGGTACCTATCCCACCCTGCACGCTAAGGCGCTGTATTGGCGTTTTATTTAGGGCGATGCCTTTTTCAGTAATGGCGGCGTTATACAAATTGAATAGTTCGTCAAGCATTTCCTGCCGGCGATCTTTAAACTCGGCCAGTATCGGCCCTAATAAAAAACCCTCAGTAGCAAAGGCATGGCCGCCACAATTTAAGCCAGACTCAACCCTAAATTCAGACACCCACAATCCTTTTTTTGCCAAAAACTTAGCCTGTATAAATGCAGATCGGAAATCGCTCACCTTTAAGATGATCTTTTTATTAAAGCCTCCATTCTCATCAGGCAAAAACACATCGAAAGTTTCCAGGTAACTATACAGTCTTGGGTTCATACCGGCTGATAATACAACAGATGACTTTAGCGTACTATTGGCAAATCCCCGAAGAGCGGCCAGGGCATCGGTATTTTCATCGCCCATATAATTGCCATCGGCAGTAAAATTCATTTTATCCACCTTGGCCATAATGTTTACATCGGCGGCACCTTTTACCATCATTTTGCGCAGCAGGTTCTGAAAAATGGTTTTACGCTCGCCGTCCGGGTACTCCATCATCAGCTCGTAACCCTGGCGTAATTGCGACTCCTCGGGCAAAAGCTCAAAGTAGCGGCAGATATCGTTTCCCTCAATAAAGTCTTGCTTCCTGATATTCTCAAATTGCTGATCAACCAACTCATCAATCAGGTTTAAATAAGCTGTCACCCGTTTGGCACGGTGGTCATAAGCCGATTTTGCAATAGAGTCAAATTTCTTCCCGGTATTGCCGGTGTGGTACTGGCGCAGCCGCTCAACTAATTCATCATCAACGATTGATATGGTTGACGATATGCCGTATCGCGCAACTTTTAAGGGAGTGTCTATAGAGTAACCTAATCCTAATACGGGGATATGAAATGTATGGCCCATGGCTGTATGTTGCTTTTTAAATGTTGGCCAAAGCTATGGCGCGCCATTCGCCTAAAAACTGACGGGGATCACATTTTGGGCAAGCATTCATCATTCTTTGGGCTAAGCATTTTGGGGAGTTTTGAAGAAAATTTAGTGCCGATAAAATGAGAGGAACCCCAACACTCAATGAAACAGTTTGCTACCATTGCGGCGAGGATGTTTTAACCACAGCCTACATACTTGACAACAAACCTTTTTGTTGCCCTGGTTGCCAAAGCGTTTACCGCATACTGTCAAAAAATAACTTATGCAGCTATTATAATTACAATGATCATCCCGGCGCTAACCGGGCTATTGTAGATAATCGCTTTGATTACCTGAGCGATCCATCCATCATAAGCGACCTTATAGACTACACTGACGACACGATCACCATCGTAACTTTCTATATCCCGCACATTCATTGCAGCTCATGCCTATGGTTGTTAGAGCAGTTAAACAGGATCAATCCCGCGGCGCATTATTGTCGTGTAGATTTTTTAAAGAAACAACTCAACATCCGATTTGACCATCACAAATTAAAGCTTCAGGGTTTGGTTGAACTGCTGTTTAACATAGGCTACGAACCAGTGATTAGCTTGCAGGATGTTATTAAAAAACAAAATATCGCCCCGAAAAGCAATTTGGTACAAAAAATAGCCGTTGCCGGCTTTTGCT
>JAZKET010000046.1:0-2797 GCA_040386815.1 Bacteroidota bacterium
TATCTCCATCGCGTACGTAACCAAAAAACGGTGCCGGTTGCTATGGCGCTGCAGCATAAAGTGAGCCGTTTTGCAAAACAGATCTGTATCCGCAGGCAAGTGACTATACTGCAGTCCCATCTGGTTAAAGTGCCGGTTACGTTGGGCTACCTCAAACCCCTTATTATGTTACCGGTGGGCATCTTATTACAATTAAGTGCCGACCAGGTAGATACTATTTTATGGCATGAACTGGCGCATATCCGCCGCCGCGATTACCTGGTAAACATTCTGCAAAGTATGGTTGAGGCCATATTCTTTTTTAACCCCGCTATCCTGTGGCTTTCGGCACTTATCAGGGAAGAAAGAGAAGCTTGCTGCGATGATATTGTGCTGGCCAACGTACAACAAAAAGGCAGCTATCTGGAAGCGTTGATGGCCTTCCAGGGAAACAATACCGCTGCCGCCCGCCTGGCAATGGCGCTTAGTCTGCGGCCAAACCAGTTGATGAACCGCCTGCGCCGTATGGTATACCAGGAAAACAAGAAATTGAGCATCCTTGAAATGTCGGTACTGTTAAGCGGCCTGTTGCTGTTCTCGGCGTTTACCTTTATCCCCCAGGCACGGCCCGCGCTAAAAAAGAGCGTCGCATTTATTAAAAAAACCGTTACCCATACTTTTACAGAAACCCCACCTAGGCAATTGACTAAGCGGGAAATTAAACCCGCTAAAACAACCCACGCTGATCCCATGCTTGCTATAACTGACCCGGTTATTCCAAGCGGCGATACAACGATAGTTTTTAAAAGTATCCTTTTTAATAAAACCAACCGGGACACAGCCAATCGCGAAATCCAGGTGGTGGACGGGCAGAATAACCGTTACCATATACTGATTGCTAATGGCCGGCTTACGGCCCTGCAGGTCAATGATAAAGCAGTTGCCGATGCTGAACTGGCGCAATACCAAAACATGATCAAACAGATAGACCAGGTGGTGGCCAATAAGCCCGGCCAATTAGCAATTGCATCCAACCCGCTTAAAAAATTTCGTGTAGATTCAGGTAAAAACATAGCTGGCAGCAACCCGAAGAAATTCGGGCGGTCAGCAAATGATGATATTAAAGATAAAATCATCGCCGGATTAAAAGATCGAAAAATTAAACTTGCCGATGCGAAGAACGAACTTTCGGCTAAATCGGCTCCATCAAAAAACAGTTCGGCAATAGATAAGATGAGCAACGGTTATCAGCCCAATCCCAAAAAAAGGATGCCATTTATTGATGTTTCAGCGGATAAGGAAAGGGTACTCAAAGCCATCGCAGCACTGGTGCAAAACAATGTGGTTAAGAATGCTGCTTCCGTAGATTGGTTTGGGTTGACCGAAGACGAACTGATTGTAAACGGCGAAAAGCAAAGTATAGAACTGCAACAAAAATTAAAGGCAGTTTGCGGAGTCACCGCGCACAACGGCCTTTTTTACGGCCCGGTTAAAATGTCAGGCGAAGGGTTCTTTTTAGATAAAGGCGATCTGTAGTGTTACTTATTTGTTTTTATATTCTACAAGGTTAGGCCGGTAATCTTTGAAGAGAAGATACTATGGCGATTTAATGCGTCTCGTTAGTTACTATTCCCTAAAAAAAAGCCTCTCAGATCATCTCTGAGAGGCTTTTAATTTTCAAGTAGCGGGGAGCAGGATCGAACTGCCGACCTTAGGGTTATGAATCCTACGCTCTAACCATCTGAGCTACCCCGCCGGGTTTTAATTATATGGTTATACTTTTAAAAGGTGCTGTTTGAATAAGCTGCCCTAAAAAAGGTTTGCAAATATAGGATAAATTCGTTTCCTTTAAAAAAAATGTTAACATTGTGGCATACGCCTGAATTATAGACCCCTTATATGTCTGAGAAGAAGAAGTTTACTATTGAGTATGAAATAAAATCATCTCCAAGAATATTATATACCTTTTTAAATGAACCCAACGGCCTGTCGCAATGGTTTGCCGACGATGTAAACGTGCGCGATCAGGTTTATACCTTCACCTGGGACGATGAAGAGCAAAAAGCCAGGTTAGTTACTATTAAAGAAAATAAGCTGGTTAGGTTTAAATGGTTAGACGATGAGCCGCAGTGCTATTTTGAAATGGAAATTGTACAGGACGAATTAACCAATGATGTTGCGCTTAGCATTACTGATTTTGCCACGCCCGATACTATTGGCGAAAGAAAATTAATCTGGGATAATCAGATACAATACCTTATTAGCGTTATAGGTGCTTAACGGGATAATTTTTTCCCTAATTTTGCGCCGTGAAAAAAATACACCTGCTATTACTAAAGTCATTTATAAGGCCATTTTTGGTAACCTTTATAATAGTGATGTTTGTGTTGTTAATGTTATTTCTGTGGAAATACATTGATGATCTAATAGGCAAGGGCTTTGAGTGGTACGTTATTGCTGAATTGATGGTATATGCGTCGGCAACCAACGTGCAAATGGCTTTACCCCTTTCTGTGTTGCTTTCATCTATTATGACTTATGGTAACCTTGGCGAAAATTATGAGCTGGTAGCCATCAAATCAGCCGGTATATCATTAACCCGGGCAATGTACCCTATGTTTTTAGTAGTATTAACTTTAAGTATAGGGGCTTTCTTTTTCTCGGATTATATGCTGCCCAAAGCAAATCTTAAATACTACTCGCTGCTTTGGGATGCCCGCGAACAAAAATCGGCCAACTTTTTACCAGAGGGGGTATTTAGCAGCAGTTTTCCAGATTATACTATACGTGTTGACAAGAAAGACGCAGATGGCCAAAC
>JAZKET010000047.1:0-3638 GCA_040386815.1 Bacteroidota bacterium
TGTGTTTAAGTCGTTTGGCAACGCTCGTACAGAATATGATCATTCGGTAGGTAATAATTTAAAAGTTGGAAACATTATTACCGGAAACCAGGGAGAATTTGGCAATATTTTATCTAGTGGTATAGTGTATATCGGTACTAAAACTTCAAGCGCTTATACGCTACAAAATAATTTAACCCTTAACACCGTAAGAAACATTGGTTATGGTTCAATAGGCCAGATCGAAGCCGGATCTACCGGTACATACAGATATTTTTATTCACTGATTAACATGGATGCCGGTGCAACGCCTGGCACGGTTTACGGCATGGAAGCCCGAAAAGGAGGCTTTGGCGCAGGTGCCACCATGGGTACGATGATAGGTTTTGGAGCGCAGTCTACATTTGTTAACACTACCGGCGATACTTATTTATACAATGGGCCATTGGCAGCGTCGGCAAATGTGTGGCACATTTATGCTAACGGCACAGCGCAAAGTTACCATAACGGCTATTTTGGGTTTGGTGTATCAACACCTACAGCCAGGGCTGATATTGCTGCACCGAGCACTACGGTACCGCAAATGCGATTGCGGTCGGGGCCACAGCCCACTACGCAGGTAGCGGGTTATTTGGGCTATACATCGCCCGATCTGTTATTTACACCTAGCGGCACCACCGCGCACTATGTCATGCTTGGCACGGCCAAACCAACATCCGCGCAGTTTCCGGTTAGTAATGGCACAAACTATACGCCCGTAAGCATGGGTAACGATGCTACGATGAGCAATACCGGTGCTTTAACGCTTAAGAACACCGGTACACCCGGCACCTATAGGAGCGTTACTGTTGACGCACAGGGGCGGGTAACGGCTGGTACAAATCCATCAACATTTGATAGTAACGCGCCACAAACAACGGTAGCGGGCTCAACATCGGGTAACGTTATAGCCTCTATGCCTTTTCAGGGTACTTCTTATAAAAAAGTGGTGATCCGTGTAAACAGCTTTGATAGTCCGGCATCGCGGGAATATACCTACCCTACCGTTTTTACAAACGCGCCGGTAGTTACCTACGGATTTTCGAGCGGCACGCTCAATTTCATCAACGCAAGCACAACATCTGTATTTATGCAAAGTACGGGTGGTGCGGCTACCGGCTGGGTAGTTTTGGAAGGCTATTAATTTTTAACCAATCAATTCAAATAAACATGAAAAAAATTATTTTACTGCTTGCCCTGACCTTAACGGTATCGGCCACGTACGCACAAAAAAAGAATAGTAAAGCGGTTGTAAGGGCAGATACCCTTAAAAAAGACTCAGCAAAAGTTGTCGACCCAATTTTGCACATCAACCTTAGCAAGGAAGATGCAACAATATTGATAAAAGGGCTGCTCGCGGGTGACCATGCAGCATCTCTGTCTGAGGTCATCAGCGCGGCCGATGGCAGCCGGGCTATAAATGCAGCAACGTTTTTTATTCAAATGATCTGCCAAAAATGGCCTGAATTGGCGCCTAAGCAATAATCAGCGAATGCAGCTCAGAGTAGTTAATAAAGAAGGCATGGTGTTAGACCTCCCAGGTGATACTGTTATCACAGTGGAGCGTAATAACCCATTGTTTAATGATCCGGATACTTTTTTTCAGGATAAGGTATTTCAATTCATGGCGCCGTTCAACCCCAACAACGACCTGTTTTTAAAAATGGGCAGGTTGATTGAAACGTCAAACGAATACTACCTAATTACCGATATCAAGTTTTATGTAGTCGGTATGCAAATGTTTGACTGTAACCTGCGCTTCGCAAGTCGTTCCCGTGGCTATGAGGTTTATTTAGAACCAAATTTATACGTAATCAAATCGCTGATCGAGAAAATAAGATTGCCGGATATCCCTACTGAAGACGCTGATTACAGTATAACAACAGTTGCGGATATGGAAGCCCGGATGCTGGACACTTGCCGTAATCCTGATAAGTATGGCTATATATACTTTCCTGTTGAAAACCCGAAATGGTTTACTGATGGCTATTCTGTAAGTACGCCTTATGACTACGTTAATAATTTTGATTTTACACCAGGTACTTTTTATTTTAAAATCAAAAAGCCTGGTGTAAATGAGTTTGCTGTCAGTCCATACTTTAAGCTGAGTTACATCTTAAAGCAAATTGCCGGTTACCTTGGCCTTACTCCTACCGGTAGCTTCTTTACGGATCCGGAGACAAAAAACATATGTATCTACACCAGGTATGCTGAGAATAATTTTTCGGTGATGCCCTGCATGTTATATATGCCAAACATCCTTTTACCTGATTTTTTAAAGATCATCAGGATGCGATTACACCTGGCAATGGATATCGACCTGGTAAGGGGTGAATTTGAAGTGAAAACTTTTAAATCCATCGCTGCAGAAACTATTATTGAAGATCTGTCACCGTTTATCACCGCCCGCGCGGAGCATGAGGTGCCAGACCAGGAAGGTTTTACTGTAACGCTTTTAGCGGATGATCAAGATCCGCTTTATGAAAAACTTGATGAAGATGATACGGCATTCTATCCGCCAGACTTTACGTTATATGCCGGTAGCGGTGAAACACCTGAAGAAATAGAGTGCGGGACGTTGAAAGAGCGCGTATGGATTGGGCCGGCAGGCGTAGCGCATGTGCGCACCGAGCAGACTGTTTTTAATCGTGGGATCCACACAGGAGGCGCACCGCAAGATTTAAAGCGGGAAGATGAGAACGATCCTACCACATTTAACAACTGGCCACTGCGTCTGATAGATTACAAGGGCTTTCTACCGGTTGCCGGTGGTTACTACCCAGTTAGCAGAAGTTTCAATCTTAATCAGGACGATATCGACTATTACCGGTTTAAGACCAGCTGTAAAAGGGTTACCGTAAATGCCGAAATTCCACCGGCGGTACTGTCCAACTTTAAGTCTACCAAACTATATGGCCATAAAGATACCGGCATAAACTTCACCCGATATATTCCGGAGCAAATAGCCTATGACGCTAAAAGCGGTACAGAGCTGGTTGGTACGAAAATTACGGCGTTAACAACGTATAATCAGGTGCGGACTAGCGTGATCATCAAACCGTTTACAGACCCGCTTGCAGAGTCTGTAAATTCTTATCCGTTCGCCCATTTCAAAGCTTATTATGATCCGGAGCTGCACGGTATTCAGGAAGTTGATGTGCAGGCACATGGGATGCTCGGCGATATCTACGCGATGTCACCTATCACTAAGCCAACCAATCTAAAAGGAGCCGGCGGATTAATATCAGTAATGTACGTTAACCTTATCAATCCCGCGCCGGGTTACCTGGTGCCGATCCAACTGACTGTAACATCCGGTGTACCCAAATATGTGTTACACAGGGGCAATAAGTACCACTTTGAAAAAACCGGGCATTACTATACGGTTACTATAGAAATGTGGCAGGAATTTATTTACATCCAGGACTGTTACATTATCTTTTACTAATGGCAAACCCTTTGATAAAAGATCTAAGTGCCGATATCCTCAAATCGCTTGACAGCTGGGGAGTTATCACGATTGACCGGTGGCAGGCTAACCTGGTACGCTACGGCGCCGGCGAGCTTGACGGAGCGTTGATGCGCAGCTTTACCAAAGAGGTGAAAGCTGCAGGCGGAAA
>JAZKET010000047.1:3648-11056 GCA_040386815.1 Bacteroidota bacterium
CTTCCATGTTTTGCTTAAGTTTTTAAAGTATGGTCGCTTTCGTGACATGAACGTGGGTATGGGTCACCCGATAGGCAAGCCTGGTAACCGCAGGCCCGCGCCCTGGTACAGCAAGCAAAAAACAAAAGAGATCGCCATACTTCGTTTTATCATGGCTAAGAAATATACCATGCTGTCGGTAAAGCAGCTGGAGACCCAATTAAAATCAATCGATAAATAATATTATGGGCGTTCAAAGAGAAGAAGCAATTATTGACGTAACCGTCAACCAACGTGCTGCAGGGTTAAATTTTGATGAGCTTGATGCTAAGGTGAAACGGCTTACTGAAAGCCTGCGCAGTATGCACCGGGAGGAAGATCCACGGCTATATGACGGCCGTGTACGTGCGCTCGCACAGGCGACTGCCCAACGCGATGCCGAACGCGTAGCGATTAATGGCGGTGCTGAAGCTCTCAGAAATTTTCAAAGGGACTTCATCAATGGTAATCGCGCGGTCGAAGTAGCCGCAACTAACAACCCGGTAAAAAAGTATGCCATTGAAGCCCGGACGGCGTTTGAGCAGCTAAATAATTCAATAAACAAAAATTCCCTTAAAGGCCAACTTACTGGCATTAAAGAAGTTTTTTCCGGTGCAGAGGCCGTATCTAGCCCGTTCTTCAATTACATCAGCCAGGGCTTTCAAACTGCGTCTGCAGCCGTTGATAATTACCGATCTAAGACGCAACTGCAACGTGCTGCAATGGCAGAGAATATAGTCGCCCACGAAAGATTGCAGGCCGCGATGGCAACTACTGTTGCAGAACAGGAAGCTGTAAATGCTGCACTGATGGTGAATCGTGCCGCCCAGGCGGAAAGCTCGGCTGCGGTAGCGGCAGCGACAACGCTTACTGAAGCGGAGGCGGCAGCACAACAGCATAAAAAACTTGTACAAGAAGAAAGTTTGCTTGTTACCCGGGCGCAGACCTTAGCTGAGAACCAGGCGACAATTGCCACTGAGCAACAAACGGTCGCATTAGAGGCGCAAACTATCGCTACCACCCAGGGAACCGGTGCTATGCGCATATTTAAAGTAGCGCTGGCCAGTACTGGTATAGGCTTGCTGATTGTTGCCATAGCTTCTTTGGTTGCTTATTTCGCTGAGACGAACGAAGGCTCAAAGAAATTTAAGGTATTAATGGCAGAGCTTAATGCGCTCTTCCAGGAATGCATGAAGTTGCTTGCACCAATAGGTAAGGCAATTTTCAATACTTTCTCAGAATCTACAGGTCCACTGATGGCATTTACCGGAGTGGTAAAAAACGCGCTTTTGCCACTGGCCACTATGTTAAAATTATTTTCAGATATCAAATCAGGCAACTTTAAGCAAGCTTTAATTGATGTGAAGGAAGCGATGGCTTCATGGTCGGATAATACCGTCGACATCGGCGCGGGTCTATGGATCGCCGGTAAAGATTTGGCGTCGAACATGACCAAAGCTGCTGATGAAATCAAGAAGGTAGATACCAACTTTGGCGGCGCGGCGAAAAGCGCAAAGCAAGTTGCCGAAGAGCGTCAGCGCCTAGTGGATAGCGAACGTGACTGGACAGTTGAAAAAACTAAACAGATAGGCCAGGTTGACCTGCTAACAAAAAGGCTCGCTAATCAAAATTTAACCGAAGCGCAGCGCCTGGCCATCGGTGAGAAAGCTAAAGCGATGCGGCTGGAAATTTATAAAACGGACCTTGATTTCGCCAAGAAAAATGAAGACCTGGTAAATAAAGAGCAGGCGGCGAAAGCAAAAAAAGACCTAGATGCAATTGCAGAGGCAAAAAAGCGCGTCCAGGAAGTCAGCAACATTTACAATATCCAAATACAGGATATCAATAACAAAAGCATTGTGGCCAGCCGGGTTGACAATATAGCTGCAGCTAACCAGGCTGCGTACGATAAGTTGCTAGAGATGGCAAAAGGCTTTAGCAAGAAAGCTGAGGTTGATCGCCGGAGTGCAAATGATAAGGAAGTAGCCGAAGCAGAGAAGGTATACGACGATTTGATCACCGGCCTAAATGATTATATTAAACGAAAAGGTATAGGTGAAAAAGAGATTGCTAAGGCTGAAGAATTAATCCTCGCTACCAGGTACAATAAAGTTGCTGAAGTAACTAAAATTCGTGCACGGCAGGAAGAAGAATTAGCCGCAAAGATCAAAGAATTTCATCAGCAGATTACTGATGTACATGGTAATGAACTGCAAAAGCAAACTGATCTGATCAATGCAAAGTACAACCAGTGGGTAATAGATGCCGGCACGAACGCTGATCAGGTTAAAATGATCGAAGTTGCCAGGCAGGAAGAACTAAACACGGTAAAACTGCAGGAAGAAGAACGTCTTCAGAAAGAGATCCAGCGGATCCGCGAAGAGGGTGCCACCACTGACGAGGACAAGCAAAAAGTTAAAATTGAGAAAATCAACCAGCACTATGATGCAGAGCTGGAGGCTTTGAAGAAAAACTTCAGTAAGAAACTTCAGGAAACACAGGCATTCAAGGATGCTGAAGCTCTCATTCTGCAAAACAAAGACAAGAAAATAAAAACGGCAGTTGATGAAGATCCAAAGGAGGTAAAAAAAGCCAAAGACGCGCTGGAAAAACGCAAAAAAGAAAGTGAACTTGAAAAGCAGGCCGCACAGGAAACCGCTAATACACTGTTTTCCATCTCCAGCAAAAATCGTAATACCGAAACCAACAATAAGATACGCGCACTGGAGGCTCAGGCTGAGATCGAATTAAAGACCGGCCGCAAAACTGAAAAGCAAAAGCAAGAGATCCGCGACCGGCTTGCCAAGGAAGAAGCAAAAGTTAAAACGGACGCCTGGAGAGCTGATCAGCAGGCCGCGATAGGTCAGGCTATTATCAATGGTGCACTGGCGATGACCAAAGTTGCCGCGCAAACCGGTATCCTTTCGTTTGCATTTGACCCGATCATAGCATTAAAAACAGCTGCAGAAATTGCTCTGATATCTTCGCGTGAGCCACCAGTGTTTGCTAAAGGTGGTATTATTGATGGCCCGAGTCATTCGAACGGAGGTGTGCCGTTGATCGATGGTAATACCGGCCGTACCATCGCGGAGGTAGAGGGTCAGGAAACGGTGGCTGTGTTTAGCAAAGAAGCCACGAAAAACAACCAATGGCTTATAAATCAGTTGTTGTTTAGCAGTATGTTCCGCAACGGCGCCCGGGTGGACGTTGGCGCCATTGGCAATGGTGTCAAACTGGAGAAAGGCGGGCCGCTTGCAGTTAGTGCTGCAGGTGGAAATTATTCCAGTACGGCGACTGAAAACCACCACTACTATGATCAAAGCGAACTTATAGCTGAGTTTCGACTGATGCGCCAGGCTTTCCATGATCAGAAAATATCGCTGAGTACAACAGCGCTGGCAGATCAAACTCGGAAAGAGGTGGAAATTGAGAAACGAGCGAAACTTTAGATTGATCGGTGTTTTTACTAAGTTTGAGCAACTTAAAACTTATACTATGAAATTATTGCTTATTGCTTTTATGATGTTGCCTTTGATATCGAAATCGCAAGACATCTTACTAATTCCCAAAATACCTTTCGATACGATTGAAGCTAAATTTGGATATAAAGCAATAATTGAACGCCCAGGTGCTAAGAAAGATTTGCTTTACTCTGAAATAAATGAATGGCTTGCCACGAATTTCAATTCTGCCAAAAGCGTGATTGAGTTATCTGACAAAGACGCTGGTAAAATTATTGCAAAAGGTGTTTACAACTCGTTTGCGAACTACAATTATATGGGTATGCGTCCAGTTAGTTATCGGTTAAATTTCACGCTGATTTTCTCTATCAAAGATGATAAGTTTAGAGTTACTATTACGGACCTCGCTTTTACTACAGATCAAGAAGATACTATAAACGTAATTGGAACCATAGAATCAAAAGTGAAAGACCTCCAGTTGTACAATGAGAGCAAGATTGCAAAAAACAAACAGCCTGGTAAATTAATAAGTAAGCGCATAGCTAACTTTCAAATTGAACTCCTTAATGGTTTAGATAGCTTTGCGTCAACAACAATTAAAAAAATTACTAATTATATCAGTAATACAAAAAAGGATGATTTTTAGTTAGAAGTAAATAAGTCGTCAAAGTTGTTCATCAGCTTTGTTTTATGGGCCTCGCTCATCTTCAGATAAATACTGGTTGTCTTAAGGCTGGCGTGGCCCATCAGATCGCTCAAAGATTTGATATAGCCATTCATCTCGACGAACATGGTACCAAATGTATCGCGTGAGCAATGGTAAGTTACGCGCTTTGTAATGCCAGCTCTTTTGGCTATCACTTTAATGCGCTCGCGGATGTATGGGTGTGAGAAGTTTTCAAACAGTAAACCGTTACGGCCGGTAATTAATGATATCGCTATTTGAGATAACGGCAGCCGAAGGATCTTTCCCTGGTTGCGCCCCTTGTAAGGGGTTAGCTGCAGGACGCCATCAGTGATCATATTGCGGTGCACCCGGGAGCTGTCGGAAATTCTTAAACCAGTAACACAGCTAAATAAAAACCGGCGACAGATCTCCTGATCATTATGCTCAAGGTCGCCCGATGCCAGCAACTGGTAAAGATTAGCCAGGTCTTTCCGATTCAGCGCTTGGCGGTCGCCATCCACGTAAGCAAATTTAAAATCATCGTATGGGTTTTTATTGATCAGGCATTTACGCTTGGCAACGCCTAAATATTTTTTTATGTCTTTATGGTAGCCGCAGACGGTATTGTGCATTTTTTTCTTTTTACGCTTTGCCCAGGCATCAAACCGCTGTATAAAGTCGAGATCTATTTTGTTAATTGGTAAAGTTTCACCTGGCCAAAATTCCTTCAGGACATTTAAAGCTACTTTGTGGCGCTGGTAGGTGCCGAACACTATTACATCGTCATTGTAGAGCTCCTGGGCTTTTTTTAGCAAGAACGCAAAAAAATCATTACCGTTGCCGATCTCTTTAAACTCCAGCAACAGGTCATCAATGGTGACGCGCTGATCATTTAGGTAGCCGCTTAGCTGCAGTTTATGGGCGACATTCTTAAACTCGTTTAAGCGCAAGTTATACGGGGTAACATCGGGATCATCTGCATGCCGGGGCAGTAGCTGTTGTGTTTGCTTATCGAAATAATCGCGTGGCCACATGATCCTGGTATGGATATCACGCTTAACACGACCTTCTTTTATTCTAAAATAAACTTTTGACAGGCCACCGGTGGCCACTCTACTATCCAAAACAACATTACAGGAAACGCCTGCAATTGATTTCTTCATCTGCGAACCATTAAAAAAGTAATACAATAAATTGCGAACAGAACGCGGGGAATCGCGAACGTTGAATGGGGACAACATGACGAATGCACAAAAGTGCGAACCATAAAAACGGCCTTTACGATATCGTAGAGGCCGTTTTGGGGTGTTTTGGGTGCGCCCACCTGGGCTCGAACCAGGGACCAAAAGATTATGAGTCTTCTACTCTAACCAACTGAGCTATAGGCGCGCAGAAATTTTGTTAAATTTCAGGCTGCAATGTTACAAATTATGCAACACTTTACAAAGTCCAATTTTAATAAAATAATATATTTTTAAGCACACCTCTTTAAACCAGCAGCTTATTTTTAAAAATGCCAAAGCTGTTGTACTTTCGCCCGAGGTATTTAAGCGCATGACAAACATCAAAAACATCATATTCGACTACGGTAACGTTATCTTCAACATAGATTTTCAAAAAGTAGCGCAGGCCTGGCGCGACTTAGGCATCACCAACGCAGATCAGTTTTATGGCCATCGCCAGCAAGACGACGTGTTTAACGCCCTTGAGCGTGGGGAGATAACTCCTGAAGCTTTCTGCGACCGTATTCGCGAGCTTACTGCTAAACCAGAGCTAACTAATCAGCAGATCTATGATGCCTGGAATGCCATATTTATCGGTATCCCAAAAGGTAACCATGAGGTGTTGCTACAATTAAAGGACAAGTACCGCACCTTTTTGCTGAGCAATATCAACGCCATCCATTATGATTACGTGCATGATTACCTGCAACGAGAATATGATTTGGCGGACAATTCTGGCTTCTTCGAGAAAACTTATTACTCGCACCTAGTTGGCAAACGCAAGCCAGATGCCGGGATATTTGAACAGGTATTAGCCGAAAACAACCTTAATCCTGCCGAAACTCTGTTTATTGACGATAGCCCGCAGCATTTAGAGACGGCTAAGCAATTGGGTATTCAAACCTATTTGATGACCGCGCCTGATAATATCCAACAATATTTTAAAACTAATGGTTTACTTTAATTGCTATATTGCAGCAAGTAAACCACCCAATTATGAAACTATTGATGATATCCGGCATAGCGCTGTTAGCGCTTTGCATAACTGCGTGCAGTAACAAATCAGAAATTGAGGATCTGACCAGCCTCGATCCGGCATCAAATGAATACAAGCAGGAACTGGTAAAGATCATAAGCGAACGTGGTGACGAGTTGACCTACACCTTTAACAAGTATTTTAAAGCAGGCGGTAAAGATTACCTCAACGTAACTGTAGACGGCAGAGGCGGTTTACATGCCGATGCCAATATAATGGTAACCAAATGGACCAAACTTGAAGGCATAAAACGCACCAAAGGCATTGGCTACAGCGGTGCCGAGTTACATAATCTTAAAGTATCGCTATTAAACCCCGGCACAAACCCGGTAATGGTTTACCAGGATGTAGATCATATCGCAGACTAGACTTACAGTTTCCTTCTTTGTTTTTCTTTAACGATTAAGCTTAGCTCGCGGCTCATTTGGCCCGCTATGGCAGTGTTCTCCTGCGCACGGCGGAAAAGATATGGCAGCACCGCCTTTATCGGTCCGTAAGGCACGTATTTAGCAACGTTGTAGCCCGCGTCGGCAAGGTTAAAGCTTAAGTTATCGCTCATACCTAATAGTTGCGAATAGTATACGTGCGGATCCTTTTGCTCTATGCCTTTTTTCTGCATCAACTCGGTTAAAAGGCGGCAGCTGTCTTCGTTGTGTGTGCCGGCTATAAACGCAATGGTATCTACGTTATCTGTACAATATTCAAGGGCCAGGTTATAGTCCTTATCGCTATCCTCTTTAGTAGCTTGTATGGGTGATGGGTAGCCTTTTTCCTGGGCACGTTTACGCTCTTTTTCCATATAAGCCCCTCGTACCAGCTTGGCACCAAGTATAAATTGCTCTTTTACAGCAATCTCGTTATCATCCATCAAAGAGCTCAACTTATCATGGCGATACAGTTGGTAAGTGTTATATACTATACATTGCTTTTTATTGAACCTGCGCATCATATCCAGCGCCAACTGGTCAATGGTATCTTGTATCCAGGTTTCTTCGGCGTCAAT
>JAZKET010000047.1:11066-50832 GCA_040386815.1 Bacteroidota bacterium
TTTTTGGCGAAACAAAACCGCACAATATGGTTGTCCTTTCCATCCTGGTAAAACACAGAAACTGGAATTGTAGCCACTCCTGCTTCCTTTGTGAGCCTTATCGCAAATAGCTAACACGCGCGCTTGTACTTTTCGCCATTCGTCTTGTTCGGCAGGGTTTAGGGTTTCTTTAGCGTCAAGCTTTTCTAATAAACCAAAACGGCCAACGCCGGTAACTTTAAATACGGTGATAGGTACAGCTTTGTCGCCATCGGCACGCTCAATGGTGCGGATGATCTCGTCGCGGGTATCATCAAAAACCTGTTCATCGTCTTCGCCTTCTACAGAGTAATCCAATATGGTGCCTACGCTGCCGCTATGCAGGTTTTTAATAGTGTTTTCGCATTCGCCGATGGTCTCACCGCCGCAAAAGTGACTGAATATGGTTGCTTTAATGATACTTTTGATAGGTAAACCTATTTTGATAGCGAAATTGGTTATAGGCGGGCCTATCTTAACCAGGAAATTAACGTTGATGATCTTATATAACCAGTAGGCACGGTTCAGATCTTTATTAGATGAGTGGCGGAAAGCTATTTCCGTGTTTTCAAAAGACAGGCTTTTTTTATCAGTCATTTTATAAATCATAGTCAATAGTTTTAATCATACTCCATTTAACCATGAACTATGAGCTATCAGCCATGTAGCGTGGCGCAAAATTATAAAATGATAGTTACATAACTCATTATTCTGCAATTAGTTTATTTTTGCTGCCCAGATGATAGAGTTTAAAGTTAACGGAGAGTTTATCCCGATGATACAATTATTGAAAGCAGCCAACCTGGTTGCTACCGGCGGCGAGGCGCAAATAGTTGTAGCTGAGGGTGAAGTAAAATACAATGGAGAAGTTGACTACCGCAAGCGCCTTAAAGTAAAGGCCGGCGATGTAGTTGAATTTAACGGTGAGACAATTAAAGTTATTTAAGAGATTATGAGTACAACAGATACCGATATTTATGCGGTTGACGCAATTATGGACACGATACAAAGCAATAATTACAATATATATTTTGAAGATAGTTTAACAGCACTGCGCCAGTTTGTAGAAAAAGGCAAATACTCGCGCTTTTTTGTTTTAACTGACGAGAATACCGGCGTACACTGCCTGCCCCTACTTAGAGAAAAATTGGGCAACCCGGAAAACTTTGATTTAATAGAGATTCCTGCCGGCGAAGAAAGCAAAGACATTGACTTTTGCATAGGCGTTTGGAAAATGCTGATAGATTTTGGCGCCGATCGTCAGAGCTTATTAATAAACCTTGGTGGCGGTGTAATTAGCGACCTTGGTGGTTTCGCAGCTTCAACTTTCAAACGCGGTATCGACTTTGTGCATGTGCCTACTACCCTATTATCACAAGTGGATGCTTCGGTTGGCGGTAAAACTGGTATTGATATCGACAGCATTAAAAACAT
Source organism: Bacteroidota bacterium (assembly GCA_040386815.1). Classification (GTDB taxonomy): domain Bacteria; phylum Bacteroidota; class Bacteroidia; order Sphingobacteriales; family Sphingobacteriaceae; genus Mucilaginibacter. The sequence goes on from JAZKET010000047.1 coordinate 12,519, forward strand.
CATCGGCACGTTTACGCAGCCAAAAGCAGTATTTATTGAGCAGCAATTTTTAAATACCCTGCCTGCCCGCCAAATATTATCCGGCAACGCCGAAATGCTTAAACACGGGCTAATATGCGATGCAGATTACTGGAACCTGCTTAAAACGAGCGATCTGGAAAATCCCACTGCGGAGCTGGTTTATAAATCGGTACAGATAAAAAACAAGGTGGTGTTGGAAGATCCACACGAGAAGAATATCCGCAAATCATTAAACTTTGGTCATACCATCGGTCATGCGGTTGAAACATGGTCGTTGATCAATGATAAAGATTCCCTGTCGCACGGCGAGGCAATTGCTATAGGTATGATATGCGAAGCTTACCTGGCCCACAAAAAAACCGGCTTAAGTGCTGCCGATTTAGAAGACATTACCCGCACGCTAACCAATCTGTACCCACGCTACGAGTTAAAAATGGAGCACAATGCTACCCTTTTAGAGTATATGCTAAAAGATAAAAAGAACCAAAACGGTAAAATTAACTGTACGCTATTGAACGCTATCGGTCAGTTTAACATAGATAATATTTGTACTGACGAGGAATTGTTAGAGGGTTTGAATTATTACGCGAGTTTGTAAGTTTAAAACAAATAGAAATGGAAAGCCGCTTGAAAGAGCGGCTTTTTTATTCGTCTTACTTTAAATAAGCCATAAAACCAAATTAACTACTTACTATCAGCCATTTTCAGTATAAAATTTGCTTTGGATAGATTTTTCTCAAAATATTTAAAATAATCTATTGACAAATCAATTTTTACTACTAAATTTACAGCGTAATAAAAAAACACAAAGTGAAATTAACAACTGCATATTTTTTTGGCTACTACTTTTACTTTACTAAGTAAGAGCCGGGACTGATATGCGATAACACACATATAAAGAAACTTCAAAGTCCCGGCCCACCAGCCGGGATTTTTTGTTTTAGTGCAATTATGAAAAAAGATAAACCAAGAGTAGCTATACAAGGCATCCGCGCTTCGTTTCACGAAGAGGCTGCTTTTAAATATTTTGGAGACAAGATCCAGACTATTGAGTGCAACTCTTTTAAACGTACGTTTGACGCTCTTGAAGCAGGTGAGGCAGATTATGTGGTAATGGCAATAGAGAATAGTATAGCGGGCAGCATACTTCCAAACTACTCGTTGCTTTTAAACTATAATTTTCCGGTTATTGGCGAAGTTTATTTGCCTATACAATTACACCTGATGGCGCTGCCGGGTGTTACCTTTGATCAAATCAAAACGGTAACCTCGCACCCTATAGCTATCCGTCAGTGTATTGATTTCTTTGACGAGTATCCTCACCTGAAAGTAGTTGAAAGCAGCGATACCGCGGCTTGCGCCAAACGTATACATGATGAAAAGCTAACCGATACAGTGGCTATAGCTAACAGCCTGGCTGCACAGCTATATGGTTTGAATATCCTGGAGCGCCGTATCGAATCAAATAAAAAGAATTTCACACGCTTTTTGATACTAACCACGCATGAAAATGCCACCAAACAATCGGCTAATAAAGCTTCGCTATGTTTCCAGGTAAGTAACCAGGTTGGGGCATTAGCTAAAGTGCTTAACATCTTCGCCAATTTAGGCGTAAACATGAGCAAAATACAAAGCATGCCGGTTTTGGGCAAACGCAACGAGTACAACTTTTATGTTGACGTAGAGTGGGAAGAAACCAAACAATACGATAGCGCCGTTAAACAGATACTAAAATACACGCACAACTTTAACATCCTTGGCGAGTATAAGCGCTACGAAGATGAAACTACTGAAAAGGTTACCCCGCCGGCTAAGCCCGATCGTAAATATATAAGCATAAAAAAGAAACAAACCACACCCGATAAATAGTTAACAACAAATTTTAAGATACTACAACAACAATACAATGAAACTTAATTTAGACATCCAACCATTAAGCAGCTGGATAACCCCTGTAAATCAGCCATTATTAATTGCCGGTCCGTGCAGCGCAGAAACTGAAGATCAGTTAGTTGCTACCGCTCATTTGTTAAAAAACACCGGTAAAGTTACCGCCCTGCGTGCAGGTATCTGGAAACCACGTACCCGTCCGGGCGAGTTTGAAGGTATTGGCAGCATTGGTTTAGAGTGGTTAAAACGCGCTAAAGCAGAAACCGGCTTGCCTACTGCTGTTGAGGTTGCTACCGCAAAACACGTTGAAGAGGCTTTAGCCGCAGGCGTTGATATCCTTTGGGTAGGTGCACGTTCAACCGCTAACCCTTTCACCGTACAAGAAATTGCCGATGCTTTGAAAGGTGTTGACATCCCGGTAATGGTTAAAAACCCGGTTAATCCTGATATTTCATTATGGATTGGCGCTTTAGAGCGTATCAATAACGCAGGTGTTAAAAAATTAGCTGCTATACACCGTGGCTTCTCATCATACGAGAAATCAGCTTTCCGTAATGAGCCAATGTGGGATATAGCTATCCACATGAAAACTTTGGCACCTCACCTGCCTATCATTTGCGACCCTAGCCACATTTCAGGTAACCGCGATCTGATCGCTTACGTATCGCAAAAAGCATTGGATCTGGATATGCAAGGTTTGATGATCGAATCGCACATTGACCCAAGCGTAGCCTGGACAGATGCAAAACAACAAGTTACTCCAAAAGCTTTGTCTGATTTAATTGACAATTTAACCTTACGTAAACCAGAAACCAGCAACGCACAGGTTAACGATAAATTGAGCGAGCTACGTGCCAACATTGACAAAATTGACGATCTGTTGATCCAGAAAATTGCTGAGCGCATGAAAATTGCCGAGCAAATTGGCACCTATAAAAAAGACAACAACATTACCATTTTACAGGTAAACCGTTGGGACGAGATCTTGCAAAAAGGTGTTAATTATGGTAAAGCATTAAAATTAAGCGCTGATTTTACTGAGAAATTTTTAGAGCTTATTCACACCGAATCTATCCGTCATCAAACTGAAGTGATGAACGCGGGACAGGCAGCAGCACAACAAGCAGAAAAATTGACGCACGTTTAATTGATATAATGAGCCAGAATATTCTGCTTAGTAAAAAAAGCAAAACTGCTAACGGCGAGGTACACCTTACCGGCTCGAAAAGCGAATGTAACCGTGCTTTGGTTATTGAAGCTTTAAGCGGCGACAAGGTGCGTGTTGAAAATATATCAGACGCTGCCGACGCGGTAACGTTATCAAAAGTATTGGGCCTGACTTTGCAAACCACCGGTTACGAGTCATCGCCCATTACGCCTGAGCTTGATCATAAAATAGTAAACATTGGCCCTGCCGGTACAGCTATGCGTTTTTTAACAGCATACTATACCCTGCAAGACGACGAAGTAATACTTACCGGCAGCGAGCGCATGAAACAAAGACCGATAGGTATTTTGGTTGATGCATTGCGGAAACTGGGTGCCGAGATCAGTTATGAAGAAAACGAGGGCTACCCTCCTATCCGTATAAAAGGTAACATACAGCAGGCAACCAACAGTATCAGTATTAAAGGCAACATCAGTAGCCAGTATATTACAGCGTTGTTGCTAATAGCCCCAAAGCTGCCGCAAGGTTTAGAACTGCATATTGAAGGCGACCTAACATCGCGTCCGTATGTTGAAATGACTTTGGCTATGCTTAAACAAGCAGGTATTGAGCACGTGTGGAACGACAACCTGATCAGTATTGCAAACCAGGAGTTCAAAGAAACCGTTTTACCGGTTGAACCTGACTGGAGCGCGGCATCGTACTGGTATGCTATAGCAGCTTTGGCTGAGAGTGCTGACCTGTTTTTACATGGCTTAACATCATACAGCTTACAAGGCGATAGCGTGATCAGCGAGATCATGGCTAACTTTGGTATCACATCGCAGTTTAGGGATGGTGGCGTGCACTTGAAAAAGGAAGCAAAAACCATCACCCGTAAAAACTTCGACCTAAAAAAATGCCCCGACCTGGCGCAAACCGTTGTTGTAGTATGCGCGGCGCTGGGCCATGAGGCTACTTTTACAGGCTTAGAGACGCTAAAGATCAAAGAAACCGACCGTGTTAAAGCTTTGCAGAACGAACTGGCTAAAATTGGCGTTAAACTGATAGAAGATAACGAAACCTACACGCTTGATTGCAGCGGTAAATTTATCCCTGAGCGCATTTTTATCAATACCTACGACGATCATCGCATGGCTATGGCATTTGCCCCGCTGGCGCTGGTAGTACCGCAAATTGAGTTTGAAGATGCCCCGGTAGTAGAAAAATCATACCCGGCTTTCTGGACAGATCTGGAAAAAGTTGGGTTTGAAGTAGAAGAATTATAGTAACTAACTGTCATTGCGAGGGTACGAAGCAATCGCGAACTTTGCAACGTGCGATTGCTTCGTTCCTCGCAATGACATTTGAGTATTCACTCATTCACACAATCACTCATTCACTCATTATAAAATGGCAGGCAATTCATTCGGACAATTATTCAGGATAACCACATTTGGCGAGTCGCATGGCGAAGCTATAGGTGTAATTATTGACGGCTGCCCGTCACAGTTACCGGTGGATATGGAGTATATCCAGGGCGAGTTGGATAAGCGCAAACCGGGCCAATCAAAGATCACCACCCAACGTAAAGAGAGCGACACCGTGCGCATCCTTTCTGGCGTGTTTGAGGGTAAAACAACCGGCACCCCTATCATGATGCTGATACCGAATGAAGATCAGCGCAGCAAAGATTATAGCCACAATACGGACGTATTCCGTCCATCGCATGCCGACTATACCTATTTTAGTAAATACGGTATCCGCGATCATCGTGGTGGTGGCCGTTCATCGGCCCGCGAAACAGCGGCGCGTGTTGCAGCAGGTGCATTGGCTAAATTACTGTTAAAAACTCAAGGCATTGAAATCGTTGCCCACGTAAGCAGCGTAGGTAAGATCAACGCCCCTAACATTGAAATTAAATCGGCGCAGGAATTTATTGACGAGCGCGAGAAAAATATAGTACGCTGTGCAGACCCTGCAACCGCCGAAGAAATGATCGAGTTCATCGACTCGGTGCGTTTAGATGGCGATACCGTTGGCGGTAAAGTAAGCTGCCACATATTAAACTGCCCGGTTGGCCTTGGCGAGCCGGTATTTGACAAATTACACGCCGAACTGGGCAAAGCCATGCTAAGCATTAATGCTGTACACGGCTTTGAATTTGGATCAGGTTTTGAAGGTAGCGAAATGCGCGGATCTGAACATAACGACATCTTTGTTAAAACGCATTTAGGCGACGTTAAAACCATTACCAACTACTCGGGCGGTATACAAGGTGGTATCAGCAATGGTATGCCTATAGACTTTAAAGTAGCCTTTAAACCGGTTGCCACCATAATGCAAAACCAGGCCACCATTGATGCCGAAGGTAACGCCGCCGAAATCAAAGGCAAAGGCCGCCACGATCCTTGTGTAGTGCCACGCGCGGTACCTATTGTTGAAGCCATGGCAGCGCTTGTTATTGCTGATCATTGGTTGAGGAATAGGAATACGCAGTTGGCGCAGTAATAAAAAAGGTGATCTACTTTTAAGCAGATCACCTTTTTTGTTTAATTGCAATATTCACTAAATTTAAAAATAAATCTTATCAAGTGAATATGTCAAATTTAAAAACCCTAGAAAGAAAATGGATAGATAACTTTCGAAAATCAGCGTTAATAGACAGTTCTAACAATACGTTTAAAAGCGAATTAGCCTTCCAAGTGTTTTATGGAAAAAAAAATGACGATTTTCCAATCAATTTCCCTCACAACTTCAAAAGCCATCATTTAAACTTCCCCAATATAAATACAGCGGATAGTTTGAATATCTTTTTAGAGTTTCTTCGCTTTATTGGAATAAATATGCAGTATGAAAAATTAGAAAAATTCATACGAAGCAATCCATCAGAATATAAAAGGTTCGCGGACAAATGTTACTATATATTCAAGATGCTCGCTCATTACGGGGCTAATATCACAGTTACAAACCCATATAAAGATAACTATAAAGATGTGTATTATCTTTTAAGAATAGAATGTGATGAGATTCAGCTTAATATTTTTGATGAACCTTTAGAATTACCTGACTTATATAGTCGCTTCGTTGATTTTCCAGTAGGTTACGAAAACGATGCTATTGTTAATGATTTATTTGATAAAATAGAAAACACTAATAACAGCTTTTTTATTACAGGAAAGGCCGGAACGGGTAAATCGACATTTGTTCAATACTTTGCTCACAAGACGAAGAAGAAGCTACTAAAGTGCGCATTCACAGGAATTGCGGCGATTAATGTAGGAGGGCAAACCATACATTCCTTTTTTAGATTTCCGCCTAAGCCCCTTATGCCACAGGATGATGAGATAACAATCTTCGAGAAATACTCACCTAAATATAATGCGATAAAAGAAATTGATGTTATTATTATAGACGAAATATCCATGTTAAGGTCTGACATAGTTGAAGCCATTGATTATTCTTTACGTAATAATGGTGGTGTACCTGAAAAACCTTTTGGTGGTAAACAAATAATATTCGTTGGCGATGTTTTTCAACTTCCTCCAGTGGTGGACGGTAGAAGTGAAATCGAAAATGAACTTTTTACCGACATCTACAAAAGCAAATACTTTTTCGACTCACCTGCTTATAAAACATTGAATCCAAAATACTTTGAATTTAAAAAATCATTTCGACAGGGTAACGATCTTAGATTCGTTGAATTATTGGACAAGGTGAGAGTATGTGACATACACTCAGAATTACTTGAAGAAATAAACTCAAGACATATTCCAACTTACTTACCCAAAAATGAAGATTTCGTCATAACTCTTACATCAAACAATTTTATAGCCACAACTGAGAACACTCGCAGACTTAATGAATTAGATTATACCGTCTTTAAATTTGAAGCTAATATTACCGGTGAATTTAAAGAAGATAGATATCCAACAGATAAAACCTTAGCATTAAAAAAAGACTCACAAATAATATTTATAAAAAATGATTTAAGCAAAAGATGGGTAAATGGAACGATTGCAAAAATAGACTTTATATCTGATGATATTATTGAAATCAGATTACAAGACAAAAGTGTTCACAAAATTGAAAAGGTAACTTGGGAACATAGAATATATAACTATGATCGGACAAAACGAAAAATAGTTTCCGAATTAAAAGGAACTTTCGCTCAATTCCCCATTAAACTCGCTTGGGCAGTTACTATTCATAAAAGCCAAGGCTTGACGTTTGACAACGTGATATTAGATTTAGGTAATGGTGCATTTATAAATGGACAAGTATACACAGGACTTAGTCGCTGCCGATCGTTGAACGGTATAATATTGAAAAACCCGCTACGAAAGGACGACATCATTGCGGATAGCAGAATAATTAACTTCTATGAAACTCAGCAAATTATCGGTTCAATAGATTTTGACTAACTATATTTGAATTAAAATATATTATTTTTCCAACGAACCTTCTGCATCAAAAGTAACTATCTCACATACCGATAATAAACCATTCTATCATACACCATCAACTTATACAGTAGCGCTTACACCGGCCTGTCAAAAACAGTTAGTATTTAAGCATTGTGAGGCTCATCAATCGCAGTTATGCGATGGTAGTGCCGTTTTTAAGTATTTATTGTATCCAGCAATTACATTCAGTATAGTGCAGGCCGGCATTATTATGGCGCTATTGGGCGCTGGCGAATTAATAGGTGTTTTTTTATGTCTCATTTGGCTCTCCACTTCTATTTTATGCCGATAGGTCACTTGGGGTTATTGAGATAAATTGCGATAACCGGCATTAATCATTCTGATAATTCCTCCTTCGACAAAACGAGCAAAAGTTCCGGACTTTTGTACAAACTCGCCCGGCTGTTGTGCCCTTACATTTGCTTCCATATTAAACAATAAAACAATGGCAAAAACAATTTTTATAACAGGCGCTTCACGCGGATTTGGAAAAATATGGGCAGAAGCATTCTTAAAACGTGGCGATAACGTTATAGCCACAGCGCGCGATACCAACACCTTAAATGATTTGGTTGAAAAATATGGCAGCGCAATTTTACCGCTACAATTGGACGTAAACAACCGTGAGGCAGGTTTTGCAGCGGTAAAACAAGCAAAGGATAAATTTGGCAGTATAGACGTATTGATTAACAATGCCGGTTACGGTTTATTTGGCGCTATAGAAGAAACCAGCGAACAGGAAGCCCGCGACCAGATAGAAACTAATGTATTTGGCTTACTGTGGCTAACCCAGGCCGTGTTACCGGTAATGCGCCAGCAAGGTTATGGGCATATTATACAGGTATCAAGCGTATTGGGTGTTGTTACTTTGCCGGTTTTGGGCATTTATAATGCTTCGAAATTTGCAGTTGAGGGTTTGAGCGAAAGCTTAGCGGCCGAAGTGAAAGACTTTGGTATAAATGTAACGCTGATAGAACCTAATGGCTTTTCTACAGACTGGGCAGGCGCATCTGCAGCCCAAGTTACGCCAATACCGGCTTACGATGCGGTTAAAGCAGCTTTTCAGGCTGGTCTTACAGATGAATCTTTTGGTAAACCAGAAGCAACTACGCCTGCTGTATTGAAATTGGTAGATAGCGTCAACCCGCCGTTAAGGTTATTTTTAGGTAAAGTAGCCTTACCATGGGTTAAACAAGTGTATACAGACCGTATTGCTACCTGGGATGAATGGGCCGATGTTGCTACCGCGGCTCACGGACACTAATTTTAATTGATGGTTTTGATTTGACAAACTGCACTGTAAACCAGTGCAGTTTTTTACGTTATTTGTATATAATGAAACATTATAAAAGCCTTACAGACCTACACCGCGACAACCAGCTGCCGCCACCTGAAAACCCACTTTTTAGCCTTTTGCGGTGTAAAAATGCGTGCTCTTTGGGCAATAGTGAGTTTACTACTGATTTTTATCTCATCGGTTTTAAGAAAATTAAATCGGGCGAGTTTTTGTATGGCCGTACCCGTTACGACCATGACAACGGTTATATGTCGTTCATTAAACCGAGGCAGGTTATTGAGTTTAAAAACCTGGAGTTTGAAGAAGATGGCTTTTTAATGTACCTGCATGAAGATTATCTGAATGGACACTTTTTACATGCAGAGATTAACAAATATGGTTTCTTTGATTACGAAACAAATGAAGCACTACACCTTTCGCCTCGCGAGGAAGAAATTATATGGGACCTATACAATCGCATAGAAACCGAATATCATAACAATCCGGACGAATACAGCCGCGATATTATACTTACTCATATCGATTCGATTCTAAAATATTCGCAGCGCTTTTACAAGCGTCAATTTATTAACCGTACAGAATTAGCAGGTAAAACACTTTCAAAACTTAATCATGCGCTTGCCGCCTATTCTTCAGACGGTTTACTTTACACTAAGGGTTTACCTACAGTAGGCGCTTTAGCAACACAACTCAATTTGTCGCCACGCTACTTAAGTGATCTGCTAAAACAAGAAACAGGTAAAACAGCCATTGAACTTATTCATATCCATATGATTGGCGAGGCTAAAAACCGCTTGGTAGGACGCGATGAGAGTGTATCTGAGATTGCCTATGCACTTGGATTCGAGAGCCTATCCTATTTCTCTAAACTTTTCAAAAAAGAAACCGGCTTTAGTCCTAATCAGTATAAGCGAAATCTAATCAACTAAGCTGCATTAAATAAACCAGTGCTGCTACAGGAAATGTGTTAAATAATAGATTTATTGATCTAAATAATACTAACGTGGGTTACCTTTCTCCTATCAGCCGTATAAACCTTACTTAATCTATCATCAGTAGATTAAGTAAAACCATGCTATCATACACTATACAACTATACCGAAACGCCTACACCGGCCTGTCAAAAAACAGCTGGTACTTAAGCGTAGTGATGCTGATAAACCGCAGCGGCACTATGGTTGTACCGTTTTTAAGCATTTATTGTATCCAGCAGTTGCATTTTAGTATTGTACAGGCTGGTGTTATTATGGCACTGTTTGGGGCCGGCGCGCTTACGGGCGCTTTCCTGGGTGGTAAACTGGTTGATAAATTAGGTTTTTATGACCTGCAAGTTGGCGCTTTGTTAAGTGGTGGGTTGTTTTTTATGTTGCTGGGCTTTCTTACCAATTTTACTGTATTGGCAATCGGCACGTTTGTGTTGAGTTTGTGCAACGAATCTTTCAGGCCTGCAAACTCTACCGCCATTGCGCATTACAGCGATGATAATAACAAAACCCGCTCCTACTCGCTAAACCGACTGGCTATCAATTTGGGCTGGGCAGTGGGTGGTGCTTTGGGTGGCTTTTTAGCTTCGGTTAATTATCACCTATTGTTTTGGGTTGATGGTTGCAGCAATATTTTGGCTGCGGTTTTGTTGCTAACGCTGATGCCCCGGAAAGCGGTAAAAAAGACCATCAAAAAACCGGATGTGGGCATTATTAAAACATCAGCCTATAAAGACAAAACCTACCTGCTGTTTATTGTACTGGCTACCCTATTTGCCATGTGCTTTTACCAGTTTATGATTATGCAGCCTGTATTTTTTAAAATAGACTGGCATTTTAGCGAACCCGCAATAGGTTTCCTGATGGCGCTAAACGGCGTATTGATTGCCGTGGTAGAAATGGTGCTCATCCACAAAATTGAGGGCAAAAAGCCGGGACTGGTTTTCATTTACGGCGGCGTAGCGTTGGGTAGCGTGGGCTATGTATTGTTAAATATTTTGCCTGCATCAATGTCGGCCGCGGTATTAGTTGTGATACTCATAACCTTTAGCGAAATGTTTGCCATGCCATTCATGAACGCCTTTTGGATCAAGCGAACCACCCCACATAACCGTGGCGAATACGCCGCACTATACAGCATGTCATGGTCGGCAGCGCAGATCATTGCGCCTTTTTTTGGTAGTAATATTATTGCTTACGGCGGCTTTACGCTGCTGTGGTGGGTATTGGGCGGGGTGAGTTTATTGAGCGCTATTGGCTATTATTGGATGTATCAAACATCAAAACAAACTACTGTATAGATAGTGGCTTAATCCGCTTTCTCTTCTTCCCAATAAATAGTGTCCAGAAAAACACCTTTGCTGCTGGCGACATCGGCTTTTACGCGTTCCAGTTCGGCTTTTAGTTCAGTTTCGGGCAGTTCGGCCTTTACGCTGTGATGAAATATCACATATCCCGTTTTGCTATTAATAAATTTAAAATGTCTTTCAGCGGCTTTCATAAACGGTTTCTTGTTTAAAAGCAACGCATTTAGGCAGCAATTGTTTGTGCTTACTCGTTGTCGTTTTTAATATTGTATACCAAAACAACGATCAGTGCGCCCAACAATGCGATCAATCCAAACGACCATCGTAGCCCTGCCGCTTGCGCAATAAAGCCAATGAAAGGCGGCACCAGCAAGAAACCCAGGTAACCGATGGATGATATAGAAGCCAGCGCCGTCCCGCTACTCATAGTGGTACTGCGCCCCGCCATTTGGAACACCATAGGCACAATGCACGATACCCCTAAGCCAACCATCACGAAGCCAATCAATGCGGTAACCGGTTGCGGGAATAATACCGCCAGCATCAATCCGCAGAAAATAAATATGCCGCTGTACCTTAATAGGTTTTTAATACCGAAACGGTTAACTACAGCATCGCCCACAAAGCGGCCGGTTGTCATGGCTATCATGTAGGCTACAAAACCCTGGGTAGCTTTGGCTTTGGGTACAAATACAGCTTTTTCAAAGTAGATACCGCTCCAATCGTACAGGGTATTCTCGCAGGCCATGCAGGCAAAACATATCAGCGCGAAGACAATAAGGGGCTTATCGGGCAGGGTGAAAAACTTCTTTTTTGGTTGAGGTACCGGCGCTTCATAAATGGTGCTTTTGACAAACCAAATGGATATGGCTATCAGCGCCACACTTACCCACAACAAGTGCATACCGGTGCTTATGTTGTACAAAACCATAAAGTATCCGCAGGCTGCGCCGGCAAATCCGGCAAGGCTCCATATACCATGAAAATTAGCCATGATAGATCTATCATACAAAGCCTGCACCGCAACAGCCTGCGCGTTGGTAGAGATATTGAACAAATTGCGCGACACGCCAAAGCAAAACAGCGCCAGGCAAAGCTGCCACACACTATCGGCAAAACCTATGCAGGCCAGCACCACGCTGAAAAACAATCCCCCAAAAAACATAATGCGGCGGCTGCTGTATTTGCTAAGCAACTGCCCGGTAACTGGTAGCGTCACCAGCAAACCAATAGGCATGGCAAACAAAATACCACCTAGCTGGGCCTCGTTTAAATGTAGTTTACTTTGTATGGTAGGTATCCGCGACGCCCACGACGCGTACCCAAATCCCGATAGGAAAAAGAAAACAGCGTTAGCAATGCGCAGCTGCTTTGGGGTAGGTTGGGCCGATGTGTTGGATGATGATATCAAGCTGCAAAGCTACACACAAATGCGGCGCGTTGACAGCTAAACTCACTTTTTTACACTCGCCTGCTTTTTAGGTAAAACATGCTGAGGATGTAAAGACAAACCAGCCCCAGCATAAAGCCCGCCGTAACATCTGTAAACCAATGCGCGCCCAGGTATACCCGCGAATAAGGTATAGTTAAGATAATAAACAAGCACAGCGCAGAAACCCCAAAGCGCAGATATTGCGGTATGTTTTTTACTTCAAACATCAGCACCGTTATAAATCCAAAGAAAACCACGTAAAACAATACATGCCCACTGGGAAAGCTTTGCTGATGCGTTTTCAGCATGATCTTCACCAAAGGTTCTGATGGTCGCGGCCTATCTATCAACAGTTTTATAATGGAGCTTACCGCGCCCGATAATGAAGTAAGCAATATGAAAACAGCCTCGCGTTTGTATTTAAAGATCAGAAATATGATAGCTGTTGCTGCTATAATTACCGGCGTATTGGGCATATAGCCTGGCCAGCTGATAGCTTTCATCAGCCAATCGAGTACCGGATGCTGGTAGCTTTGTACAGTTACAGAAAACGTATGGTCGATAACTGAATTGGGAAAGTAAAATACAAATACGGTGAGCACTACAAAGCTTAGGCCTATTACGGCAATAATGTATTGCATTACTTTTTCTTTTTTGCTAATGGCCTGCATATTTTTTAAGGTTTGTAGCTAAATTGATGCATAAAGATGTTATTTTTAATACGGCAAAGGGCGTTTAAAATTACTCTTGCAGGTATAAACCCTGCAACTTTCAATTTTGTTATCCACCAATAGCATTTTTATAACTTATATTTAAATTTTATAATTATTTTTGAAGAATTGAGTTATATCTGGCAACAACGAAATAACTTAAATAACAGATTTTTATAACATTTATGGCTAAAAAGACAGATTTTGTTTATTCTGAGGTTTCAGAACCACACCGCGTACGAACTAAAAAGATTTTAAAGCAATTTCCTGGTTTACGTAACCTGATAGGAAAAAACCCGAATACAATATTCGCTATTATTGGCTTGGTTGCTTTTCAACTGGTATTAGCATGGCTACTGCGCGATCAATCATGGTGGTTGGTATTTGGTGCTGCTTACCTGCTTGGCGCATTTGCAGATCATGCCCTGTTTGTAATGATACATGAGTGTGCGCACCAACTGTTATTTAAAAGTCGTTCGGCTAACCGTTGGGCCGGTATTTTGGCCAATATGCCACAAATTTTCCCAAGCTCCATCTCGTTCGAGCGTTACCACATAAAACACCACTCTTTTCAGGGTGTGCATGAGCTTGATGCCGACTTGCCAAACCGCTGGGAAGCAAAAATGATCAACAACTCGTTTTTGGGTAAAGCGCTATGGTTACTATTTTATCCATTGTTCCAAATATTCCGTCTGTCGCGTTTAAGAGAGATCCAGACGTTTGATATCTGGATAGTTGCTAATCTTTTAGTTCAGGTAGCCTTTACTGCTGCTATTTACTATTTTATGGGATGGCATTCATTAGCGTTCTTACTGCTAAGTTTCTCGTTCTCGGTTGGTTTACATCCACTTGGTGCCCGCTGGATACAAGAGCATTACTTAACCCACAGCGTTGAGCAAGAAACCTACAGCTATTACGGCGGTTTAAATACGGTTGCCTTTAACGTAGGTTACCACAATGAGCACCATGATTTTCCTTCTATCCCATGGAACAAGTTGCCAGAGATAAAGAAAACAGCCCCAGAGCACTACGAAACTTTGTATTACCATACCTCATGGACCAAGCTGTTCTTCCGCTTTTTGTTAGATAAAGAGATATCACTATTTAACCGCATTTTAAGAAAAGAACGCGGTAAGGTAGCCCTTACAGACATATCGAAACCCGATGCAGAAATGCCGGTAAACGCATAATATTGAGGCCCCATTTGGGGCCTTTTTTGTTTACTAACGCAAGTATTTTATTATCTTGCATTGAATTCATAACATTATGTCGCCAGATAAAAATTTGCAAAAACAGCTAAAGCAGATCATTGTCACCAATGAATCGGAAGACGAACGACTGTTTCGGGACATAAAAAGGCCAGATATGGAAAAATTTAGATTGTTTATGCAAATGCTACGCACAAACAATGCACTTAAAAATGTTAAAATAACCCACAAGTAAACTGGTTATGGATATACATGACGAGGATTTACTTCGTCTGTGGGATCAAAACCCATGGTAATAATCTCGCCCTCCTCACGTTATAATATTTAACTATTTTTGCAGTAGTGCAAATCACCCCAGGCATGAGTCGCAAGAAAAAATTAAGCATTCTAATACCCACCGTCTTACTGTTGTTTATAGGCGCCTACGCGCGGCACAGGTATATGGTTAACCAGATCATTATTACCGGTACGCTGCAAGCTAAAGAGATGAACGAAATATCGGGCATTGCAGCATCAACTATTAATAACGACCTATTTTACGTGCATAATGACAGTGGCGACACCAGCCGTTTTTTTGCCATATCGCCAAACGGAGCACTGCATAGTACCATTTATTATAATGGCGATGCTACCGCCAGGCAGGGCGCGCACGATGTTGAAGATATATCTGTAGGCCCCGGCGCTGACAGTAAAAAAAGCTATGTATATCTTGCCGATATTGGCGATAACGGTGCTGTAAGACATTGCATTAATATCTATCGCGTAGCAGAACAAACCTTTTGGACAAGGGATGTTAAAACCAATGCTATAGCAACTACCCAGCACTTAAAATACCCCGACGGCCCGCACGATGCTGAGGCGATGATGATAGATCCCTTAGAAAAGTTGATTTATATTGTAACTAAAAGAGCCGACTCTGTAAGTGTTTTTACCAGCCCATTGGCTTTTAAAACTAAAGACACCGTGGTGATGACCTTTAGAACCAAGCTGTTTTTTAAAGGCTTTAAGCCCCTTAACTGGATAACCGCTGCTGATATCTCAAAAGATGGTAAAGAGGTACTGGTAAAAAGCTATGAGAAGATCTATCATTGGACACGCAATGGAGTAGAACCAATTTGGCAAACCTTAAAGCGTAAACCAAATGAGCCAAATTACCAGCAAGAAAAACAGGGCGAAGCCATTGGTTTTAGTGCTGATGGGAAGGATTTTTATACCACCAGCGAAGGCGTTTTTGCGCCTGTATACTCCTACAAAACGCATTAACATACTTTACTTTGTTTAAAAAATATTATGTAGTTTAGGGTTAACTAATTACTAAACATGAAAAGAAAACTATTTACCACCGCAATATTATTAGGCGCAGCTATGATGTGTTTTGCTGCGCTTGCAGACCTAACAGGCAAATGGAGAGGCAACTTAAAAATGGCCGACGGCAGCGCCTTCCCTGTTACTTACCAATTTAAGGCTGACGGCGAAAAACTAACCGGCACTGTTGTAACCCCACAAGACGAATTAGATATTTACGATGGAAAAATAAAAGATAAGGACTTTAGTTTTAAGGTTGATGTTAACGACAACGCTGTACCTTGCGAGGGCAAATTTTACGGCGACTCTGTTGTGGTTACAGCATTATTGAATGGCGCAAAGTTGAAATCTACTTTAAAACGTGTGGTTGATAAACAATAGCTTGACATTAACACAACCTTTAATTAATAAAATCAGATAACTTTAAATTAACTTATTAGTCATTTAACAGGCCGATAATTTTCTGTTTACACAGGCAGGGTAATTTTAAATAAAACTACTCAGCATTATGAAAACAAAAGTTTTAACCACCGCCCTGTTGTTACTGTTAAGTTTTGTAGTATGCCTTGCAGCCGCAGCCGGCTTAAACGGAAAATGGACAGGCTCTGTAATGGTTAACCGCGAAGATGAGATTGAACTGATTTACAATTTTAAGGTTAACGGCGAAAAATTATCGGGCACGGTAGAAAGCCCAACCGGTGATGAATTACCAATTGATGACGGCGTTTTAGATGGTAACAACTTTGCCTTTACCGTTAAAGCCGGCAAATACACTATTTATCATACCGGTAAGTATTATAAAGACTCTGTTACCGTAGCCGCAAACGTAGAAGGTAAATCATTAAAAGCTACGCTGAAACGCGGAAAAAAATAACCCTATTCTGTTATATTATAAAGCAGCCGGTACAATAAACTGTACCGGTTTTTTTATTTTATGGCGATGACAATGACACAGAGCAGACCGTTATTTTACTTTAGGCTTACGCTGAATTAAAAGCAGCAAATTAAATTTGCCTTTATGAAAATACAGATCTGGAGTGATGTAATGTGCCCGTTTTGCTACATAGGTAAACGCAGGTTCGAGCAGGCTTTACAACAATTTGAGCATAAAGACACTATTGAAATTGAGTGGAAAAGCTTTCAGTTAAACCCTAACCTGGTTACCGATACCAGCATAAACATCAATCAATATCTGGCAGATATCAAGGGCATTACCTTAGATCATGCCCAACAGATGAACCAACAGGTAACCCAAATGGCTGCTGAAGTTGGTTTAACTTATGATTTTGATAAAGCTATTGTAGCCAATAGTTTCGACGCGCACCGCTTTGCGCACCTGGCTAAACAATATGGCAAAGGCGACGAAGCAGAAGAAGCCCTATTTAACGCCTATTTTACCCAGGGAAAAAACATAGCTGACCATGACACTTTAGCCGAACTTGGTGAGCAAATTGGATTAGAGAAAGCAGAAGTATATCACACCTTAAGTGGTAACAAATATGCTATTAATGTACAACAAGATATTGCCCAGGCGCAACAGCTAGGCATTCGTGGCGTTCCGTTTTTTGTGATGGATAATAAATATGGCGTATCGGGCGCGCAGGCTGTGCCCACCTTTGTTGAAACTATAGCGAAAGCTTACAGCGAATGGGCAGAAGCCAATCCGCAAACCAAACTCAATGTTATTGAAGGCGATAGCTGCGAAATAGGCGGAAATTGCTAAACATATATTTCCGGTAAAGCGTCAACGCTTTACCTTTAAACAATAAGGAGCATTTATGCTCCTTGTTACTCTTCGTTCAAATCTTTATCATTTGGGTTTAAGATATACTCAAACCGCTCATACCCGTTGTGAAATTGAAATCTCAACCGGCTTTTAGGTGCGCTTATATCGAGGGATAGCGCAGCCAGTGTTTGGGGTAAAATATCGCGTATTAGTTTAAGGTCGGTAACGCCGGGCATTTCTACATAAATTCCATCTTCTGTTGGTTTAACTTCCCATCCCGGCAGGTTTGCGTTTTGCAATATGTCCAGCCATTTTTGTTGATATGCGCTCATGGTTACCGTATCTTAATTATGATATCAGTTACAATAAGCAGGCCAACAGATATAATAGATATTATTTTGACTTTACACTAACACAAACAAATGTACATTTGCAATGTTAATCATTTGATTAATTTATAGCGAAACACAGCAAAGTGTTTAACTTTTTACACAAAATAGTCAGGAAATATCTTGCATATTAATACCTTTGCCACAATTAATGGACACTGAAATAAACGCTAATATTCAACCAAAAAGGGCTAAAAAAAGCAAGATCACTACTTTCTTTATCAGCCTTTATAATATACACAAATTCATTATCCGGTTCTTTAAGGAAGCTTTTGTGCGCCCTTTTGAGTTTAAAGAGATAGTGAGACAGTGCTATGAAGTTGGCGTACGTTCATTTACACTAATTACGCTAACCGGTTTTATTGTAGGTTTAATATTTACCAAACAATCTCGCCCGTCATTGGGCCAGTTTGGTGCTACATCGTGGTTACCGTCATTGGTATCTATAGCTATTATGCGCGCGTTGGCACCTTTGGTAACCGCGCTTATAGCGGCAGGTAAAGTAGGCTCAAGCATTGGTGCCGAACTTGGCTCCATGCGTGTAACCGAGCAAATTGATGCCATGGAGGTATCTGGTACAAAACCTTTTAAATTTTTGGTATGTACCCGTGTTTTGGCAACTACATTAACCATCCCTATTTTGGCTACGTACACCGGCTTGGTGGCTATGTTGGGCGGTTATCTTAACGTAGCGGTTAATGAAGGTACCAGCTTTAATACCTTTGTACAAGGTTTTTTTGACCCTTTGACATTTACAGATTTTACCTCATCGCTGGTTAAATCTATCACCTTTGGCTTTACCATTGGTATAGTTGGTTCATACCAGGGCTACTTTTCAACCAAAGGCACAGAAGGCGTTGGCAAAGCAGCTAATGGCGCGGTGGTAACAGCAATGTTTTTGATATTTATAGAAGAGATAGTTATTGTACAAATAACCAGTTGGTTTAGATAGAGGATTAGAAAAATGCACAAGCCAAAGGCTCAAATTGATTATAACAACCAGGTTATTGCCATTAAAGGATTAGAAAAATCTTTTGATGATTATCACGTGCTGCGCGGTGTTGATCTGGAGTTATTTCAGGGCGAAAACCTGGTGGTATTGGGCAGATCAGGCACTGGTAAATCTGTTTTGATCAAAATCATATCCGGGCTGTTAAAGGCTGATGCCGGAAGCATTGATGTATTAGGGCATAATATTGATGATATAACAGAAGAAGAGCTGCAGCAATTGCGTATCCGCATAGGCTTCTCTTTTCAAAACAGTGCATTGTACGATAGTATGACCGTGCGTCAAAACCTTGAGTTTCCGCTGGTACGCAATCGTAAGGGTATAACAAAAAGCGAAATTAAAAACGAGGTAGAGAGTGTGCTTGATGCCGTAGGTTTGAGCCAAACCATTAACCAAATGCCATCAGAATTATCGGGCGGCCAACGTAAGCGTATTGGTATTGCGCGTACGCTGATATTAAACCCGGAGATAATGCTGTATGATGAGCCAACAGCTGGCCTTGACCCTATTACCTGTATAGAAATTAACGAGCTGATAAACGAAGTTCAGCAAAAATATAAAACGTCGTCTATCATCATTACACACGACCTTACCTGCGCAAAACAAACCGGCGACCGCATTGCAATGCTGCTTGACGGACAGTTTCAGCGCGAGGGTACGTTTGATAAGGTTTTTGATACTAATGACGCCAGGGTAAAACCCTTTTTTGATTACAATTTTATAAAGTAGATTAACAGCATTATCATAATGGATACAGCAGAAAATAAACGCGCAATTAAAGTAGGACTATTTTTAGGTCTTGGTTTACTTGTGTTTGTGGTTGGCATTTTTACATTGGGCAGCCAGTCTAAAAGTTTCTCAAAAAGCATACACATCAGCGCTGTGTTTGACGATGTTTCGGGTTTAAAAACCGGTAATAGCGTTTGGTTCTCGGGCGTTAAGGTGGGTAGCATCAGCAAAATACGTTTTATTGGCCCGGGCCAGGTTGGCGTAGATATGAGCATTGACGAAAAATCGCAGGAGTTTGTGCACCGCAATGCCGGCGTACACATTGGTTCTGATGGCTTGATAGGTAACAAGATCATCGTTATTGATGGTGGTAGTCCGCAGGCCCCTGTTATTCAGGACGGTGATGTGCTGCAAACTGAAAAGATAACGTCAACAGATGATATGCTGAAAGTATTACAGCAAAACAACCAAAACCTGTTATCAATAACCGGCGACTTTAAGCTATTAAGCCGCAAAATATTAAAAGGCGAAGGAACCGTAGGTACTTTAATGGCCGACAGCACCGTAGGTAACCAGTTTAAAAATGCCATGAGCAACTTTGAAAAAAGCAGCGCAAGTGCCGCTCGTCTTGCTGCTCAGTTAGAGCATTTCACAACTAAAATGAACACAAAAGGCGGCCTTGCCGATAAGTTATTAACTGACACTGCTACGTTTGCGGCTATAAAGTCTGCCGCTAACAAATTACAACAAGCAGCAAACAGCGGTGCGGATGCGGCTCAAAATTTGAAGACAGCCACTGATAAATTTAACCGTACAGACAATGCCATTGGCGTTTTATTAAACGACCAGGAAACCGCAGCCAAATTAAAAAGCACTGTAGGTAACCTGCAACAGGCATCAGTAAAAGCTAATGACGATTTGGAGGCTTTGCAGCATAATTTCTTCTTTAAAGGTTTCTTTAAAGACAGGGCAAAAGCAAAGGCCGATAGCATAAAAAAAGCCAACAAGAACTAAGATCTTGAGGATTTAATGGATTACAAAATTTTAAGGCGATGAGTAACTCATCGCCTTTTTTGTACATGCGAAATCCTGTAATCTTTCAATCCTACGAATCATGGTCAGACAAACAACTTTCGTTTTCATAGGTTTAATATTAACATGCCGATTCAAGCATGTATAAATCATTATCGCCATGAAGACCCCAGAAGAAACCGAAGGCACTAAATCAACCGTTAAAAAACCAGAAGATAAACCCGCCGGCGAAGTACATACCGATTTTCCGTTAAGCGAAAAAGACGAAGTAAAAAAAGCCGAGGAAAACCTGCAAAAAGGCCAGAAAAAGCAGGATAAATAATAATGTACTAAGTGTGCCTGCAAAACCATTTTGCATTGTAAATTAGCGCTATGAAGACCCATTTTTTACTTTTACTATGCCTGATTGGCCTGGCATCTTGCGGCCCGTCTATAACGCCTGAAACGTTGCAAGGCAAATGGAACTATGTAAAGGTGCGCAACCCAAAGGCCAGTCCACCGGATAGTGTGAGCGCTGTTACTTTAAGTATAGAGAAACCGTTTATAGAGTTTACCAACAAAGATAGCCTGATTATCCATTGGGATAACCGAATATTATCACACGGCACATTCAGGCTTGATGGGCGCAATATCATCTACAAGGAAATACTGGCCGACAACTCTACCCGTGAGTTTCCGTTCTACATAGAAAGCCTGGACGGTAAACAAATGATGTTTACTACAAAAGGCGAGGACGGGTCTGAGGTTACTGCAGTTAAGCAGTAGTGCTACTGACTTCTCAAACTCCTTACCGGATTTTCTAGCGCCGCTTTTATTCCCTGGTAGCTTACTGTTAAAACGGTGATAAACATTGCACCGGCAAAGGTTAAGGCAAATACCCCCCATGATAACTCAGCGCGGTAATTATACTGCTGCAACCATTTGTTCATAAAATAATAAGCTATGGGCGATGCTATTACCTGGGCTATAAGTACAAGTTGTACAAAGTCTTTAGACAGCAATGCCCAAAGGTTTAGCACAGAGGCACCCAACACCTTGCGTATGCCTATCTCTTTAACACGCTGCTCGGCAATAAATGATGCTAATCCAGACAACCCCAGGCACGAAATAAAAATAGCAAGCACGGCAAATACCGCGGCCAACTTACCTATATGCTCTTCGGCAGCAAATTTTGTTGCATACTCTTCGTCGGCGAATTTATATTCGAGCGGCACAGCGGGCACCACCTTGTCAAAAACCGACTCAATCTTTGATAAAGCCGCGCTCATACTGGTATTAGCTGCCAACTTAATGTTGATGGTATTAGGAGCAACATGCCCCTTAATCATAAACAAGGTAGGATGCGCCGCTTCATAAGGCGACCGCATTACCATGTCTTTTACCACTCCAATTATCTTATAATATTTAGTAGGATTCTCTCTAAAATTCCAGCTAACGTCCTCGCCTATTGGGGTCTTCAGGCCCATTACTTTTGCGGCAGCCTGGTTAATTATCAGCCCCATAGAGTCTGTTGCCAGGTCTCTTGAAAAATCGTGCCCGCTTGTAAATTGCCAGCCAACGGTTTTGCCAAACTCAAAAGATATTGGCAAAGTACCAAATTCAGCTTCCAAATTTGGGTCTTTTCCCCGCCAGTTAAAACCGCCATTACCTGAAGCAATTTGCGTAATTTCGCCATACGACTCAGACATTTCTGCCACTACCCCTGTACTTTTCAGTTCGGCCCTTAACATGTCATACTTCCCTTTAAAATCCGCCGACCGCTTTTTGATCATTACCAGTCCATCACGGGTATAACCAACGGGGCGGTCTTTTGCTACTTGCACCTGCTTATAAACTACAACGGTGCAAATAATCAATGCTACAGAAACTGTAAACTGCAGCACTACCAATACCTTACGGGGCATTACTGCCTGCTTACCAACATTAATAGTACCTTTCAATACTTTAATCGGTTTGAATGATGAAAGGTACAAAGCCGGATAGCTGCCGGCTACTACCCCGGTAAAAAACACAACACCCAAGCCCGCCAACCAAAAATAAGCACTCTGCCATGGCATAATAATTTGTTTAGCCGCCAGATCATTAAACCAGGGCAA
The DNA here is from genome assembly GCA_040386815.1 of Bacteroidota bacterium. GTDB lineage: Bacteria > Bacteroidota > Bacteroidia > Sphingobacteriales > Sphingobacteriaceae > Mucilaginibacter. The sequence goes on from JAZKET010000047.1 coordinate 35,266, forward strand.
GCATAACCATACCGTGATAACAGACAATATAAACGCCAATGCTACCACCATAAATGATTCGCCGTAAAATTGGGCTATCAACTGTCCGCGTAAGGAGCCAACCGCTTTGCGAATACCAATTTCTTTAGCCCGTTTTTCCGAACGGGCAGTGCTTAAATTCATAAAATTGATACAGGCAAGCAATAATACAAAAACACCAATTATACCTATCAACCAAACCATTTGTATGGGTCCGGTATCTAAACCGCCACCTTTGGTATTATACAGATGCCAATCGCTCATGGGGAATAAAAATACCTGCGGGTTTTGGGCGGCAATTTCTTTTAAATCGCCGACTTTTTTAAGCTCAGCGTCTTTGATATTTGCAGTTACTTTTTCAAGGTGGGCACCGGCGTTAAGCTGTACGTAGATTTTCAAGAAATGGTTATCCCAGTCGTTTAAGGCACGCTCCTGTATCCATGGGTTATCAGTCAGCCACAATGCAGTGGTTGCTATAAATTTAAGCTTTGTAAACTGTGCATTTAATGGTAGATCCTCATAAACACCGGTAACTTTAACATCCTGCTTATTGTTAATCGTCATTACTTTATTCACGGGATCGGTATCGCCAAAAAAAGCTTTGGCAGTTGATGCGGAAAGCATGATGGAATGTGGATCTTTCAATCCGGCCCGTGTGCCATGTACCATTTTCAACGTCAGCATTTCAGGAGCATCCGGGTCCATATATAAACCGGTTCGCGAGAGCTTTTTATCGCCTGCCGTCAATATATTATCGACATCCCATGATGCCATGACGATGTATTTAAAATTGTCTTTATAATTAGCTTTAAGCTCATTAAGCAAAGGGTATTGCAATGACGAATCAAAACCTACTTCACCGGTACCGCTATCAGTAACGCGGGCTCTTACCTGGGCAATGCTATTGTAATGTTGGTGATATTTATTGAACGACAGTTCATCCCATATCCATAAACCGATGAGAATAGCTGCAGACATGCCAACGGCCAGCCCGCCTATATTTATTAGCGATGATGATCCGTTTTTGAAAAGGTTACGCCAGGCTATCTTAAAGTAATTTTTTATCATGACTATATGACAACGGTTCAATAACAAACGTTGCATAATTAAATTTTAAAAAAGCTTATTTACAAATACTTAGAATAAGTGAGTGTATTGGAAGCGGGTGGATGACTGTTTTTGCGCAAATTATTTTAATATAAAAGGTGATATTTACCTATTAAGCAACACATAGTAATAAAAGACAGTATTATGCCCGGCATCAGCACACAAACCATCCAGCAGCAACGGCGGCAACTTTTTACTAGTTTGTATAAAACAGCTTTCCCGGTGGTGGCCAGATATATTGCCCGCATGGGCGGCAGTTTTGACGAAGCTAAAGATGTTTTTCAGGACGCGTTGGTGGCTTATTATGAGCGGTCAGTTGACCCGTCATCGGCACTAAATAATGATGTGGGCTACCTCATAGGCATAGCCAAAAATCTGTGGGTAAAACGGTATCGTCAAAAGAGCCTGCATATCTCGTTGGATAATTTCGAGATATCTGAAGAAGATCATGAATCGCCATCGCACAACCGCCTGATGCGTTTCCTGGAAACTGCCGGCAAAAAATGTATGGACCTGCTTACCGGGTTTTATTATGATAAACGCCCGCTGGCTGAAATGGCCGACGAGTTTGGCTATTCTGGAACGCGCAGCGCCACCGTACAAAAGTATAAATGTTTGGAAAAAGTAAGAGAAACCGTTAAACAAAAAGCCTTGGTGTATGACGACTTCATGGAATGAAACCAAACAAATAGAGATACACCTGCAAGGCACTGCCCATCCCGGCAACGCGCTGGTGTTTGAAGCACGCCTGATGCTTGACAACACACTTGCCGACAAGGTAATTTGGCAGCAAAAAACCTATGGTGTAATCCAGCAATACGGTCGGCGTCAGCTTAAAAAAGAGATAGAGCAGTTACATCAGCAACTGTTTACGCAGCCCGCGCACGCAAGCTTTGCGCAAAAAATAAGGCTGCTGTTTAATAAAAAGTAAACCACAAATTTATGAATATTGACAAAAATGAGTTCCGCAAATTTGCGGTGGGGCATTGCCATGTCCAAAAAGACCGGGTAGACAGCTACCTAACCAGCGTTGAAAGATCGGCCCTGCCAACGGCTATGACACCTTACATTACCGAGGAGCGCGAGCTGCGGGTATCGCAAATGGATGTATTCTCACGGCTGATGATGGACCGCATCATCTTTATGGGTGCACCGGTGGAAGCTAATATTGCCAATATTGTACAGGCCCAACTGCTGTTTCTGCAATCAACCGACCCTAAGAAAGACATCCACATGTATATCAATTCGCCGGGTGGCGAGGTGTACGCAGGCTTTGGCATTTATGATACTATGCAACTCATCAGCCCTGATGTAGCTACTATTTGTACCGGCATGGCGTTATCTTTCGGCGCAATTTTACTGTGCGGCGGGGCAAAAGGAAAGCGCAGCGCCCTGCCCCACTCGCGCGTAATGCTGCACCAGCCGCTGGGTGGCGTACAGGGCCAGGCATCAGACATTGAGATAACCGCCAACCAGATTATCAAAGTAAAAAAAGAACTGTGGGACATAGTAGCCAAACACAGCGGACAAGACTACCAACGCGTACATGATGTTTGCGACCGCGACCATTGGATGGTTGCAAGTGAAGCTAAGGAGTTTGGGGTGATTGACGAAGTGCTGGGATAAAATTATCTGTCATTGCGAACGAGGAACAAGCGCGGCAATGACAGATTTGTTAATGCCCCACCACTACACTCCCACTCACTTCAACCTTATGCACAATGTGTTTGCGCCCTATTAATAATATCATTAACCCAACAAGCGCGGTAGAGGCCATAATTGCCGACATAGGTACTGATGAATGGCTATCAAAAATACTGATGCCTAGGGTAGTAAGCGAGCCTAAGCCAAGTTGCAAGGCACCTAACAGAGCTGATGCTGTACCGGCATTCTTCTCAAATGGCGCCAATGACAACGCCGACGCGTTAGGGCTAACAGTGCCTACGCAACATAACATTATAAATATAATGGCAATTGTGCTGTACAGACCATACCATTGGTAGTGGCTGCCAATAAAAAACAAAACTGAAATGATCACTTGTACAGTTAGCGCCACTAAGATAATCTGCTCGCTTTTAAACTTTTTAAGCAGCAGGTTATTTACCTGGCTTGAGCCTATAAAACCAATGGATAATACAGCGAAGATCCAACCGTACATTTTGGCGCTTACCTTAAATACCTCCATAAACACTATTGGCGAAGCTGATACATACACAAACAATCCCGCGAATGCGAAAGCACCTGCAAATGCGTAAGTGTAAAACTGCGGCTCTTTTAATACGGTTATAAAACTGTTAATAATGGGTGCCGGTTTAAGCGAATAGTTAGGGTCGGGCTTATAACTTTCGGGCAGAAAGAAAATCACGGCTAATAATATGGCCAAAGCCATTAAACCCAGTATCACAAATATCTCATGCCATCCCCAGGCCACAGTGACATAGCCACCAATGGTTGGTGCAAGCATAGGCGATGCGCCCAAAATCAGTATTAATAAAGCAAATATCTTGGCGTTTTGATTCAACGGAAAAATATCGCGCACCATAGCCATCGATGCAACGCCGGCTGCGCAACTACCTATAGCCTGTATAAATCTTATCCAGATAAGCATTTCTATACTGGTAGAAAGGAAACAACCTACTGATGCTACCATGTAAAGTATCAAACCAAAATACAAGGGCTTTTTGCGGCCAAACTTATCAAGCAAGGGGCCATACAAAAGCTGACCTGCCGCAAGCCCGATAAAAAAGCTCGACAATGAAAGCGATACTTGTGCTGTAGTAGTATTTAATGATTTGGCTATGGCCGGAAAACCCGGAAGATACATATCTATAGAGAAAGGACCTAACGCGGTTAGTGAACCTAAAATGAGTACCGTAAAAAAATAACGCTGCTTTGTCATGAAAGTAAATTGAAAGCTCGCAAAGATCGCCTTTCTTAATTAAGGCAAGGTAATATTTGGGTAATTATTTTAGTTAATGTTGACTATTATAGTATACACAATTAACCCGTCATCCCTGTAAAATCAACTTACACCCGTTGCACCGCGGCTTTGGCCTGCTATTTGAATAATCTCTGTCAAATAAATATTAGCACAATACTACCATGAAAAAGTTAATTATATATAGCGGATTAATAGGCTCAGTTTTACTGTCATCAGTAGATTTTGTATCGGCCCAAGAAAAAAAAGGTTTAAGCGAACAAGGTAAAGGTGCCATTATAGGTGGTGCGGGTGGGGCCGTTGTTGGCGGTATAATTGGTAAAAATGCAGGCGGTGCTTTAATTGGCGCAGGCTTAGGCGCAGGTACTGGTTACATTATCGGTAACGAAAGTGCCAAAGCAAAAGAGAAGAAACGTAAAGCCGCATATCGCGAAGCTTATTTTAAAAAACATGGGCATTACCCTAATGCGTATGTATACAGAAAACCAAAAAATTAACTATTGATTTTTAAACAAAAGCCCCTACTCGTTACGTTTAGGGGCTTTTGTATTTTTTTTGTATATTAAAAGCAGGTAGTACACGTTAAACCTTAAATGATAAGAGCTTTATTTACAGTAGTTTTATATTTTATACCCTTAACACTTTGGGCACAAACCAATGTTGGGCCATCAAGATACCGGCAAATTGATACTGTAAATAAGCTTGATTTGATAGATGTTGCACGTTCAATTGTTGACATCCCCAGTCGTAAACCGGATACCGGTGACAATAAAAAAATTTACTTTTCTTTTCTTCCTATATCGTCTGCAGGTGCTACCGAAGGTAGAATGCTGGTAACATCAACCACAGCAGGTTTTTACTTGGGCAACAGAAAAACAACTTATCTGTCGTCTGTTAACTTTACGCCCTATTTAAACTTCAGGGGCAGGTATGGTTTGCCTATCCGGTCAAATATTTGGCTACGCGATAACAGTTTCAATATTATTGGTGATACACGCCTGTTGGTTTACCCGCAATATACCTGGGGCCTTGGGGGCGGTCAGCCATCAACTAATAAATATTTGGTTGATTATAAATACATACGTTTTTATCAGAGCGCACTTAAACGCATTACCCCATACTTTTTTGCAGGCATAGGCTACCATCTGGACTGCTATGTAGATATAGAGAGCGATAATGGCCGAAACACCAATTTACAAGACTTTACTAAATACAAATTTGGTACAGAGGCTAATAAAAATTCGTTCTCATCAGGCCCTACCATAAATTTACTGTACGATACCCGTAACAACTCTATTAACCCCCTGCCCGGTTTTTATGCCAATCTAATTTATCGTTACAACATGCGGGCCCTGGGCAGTAATGATAATTGGCAATCTTTATATGTTGATGTAAGGAAATATCATTCGCTTACCAACTCGCCGCGTAAAAACATGCTGGCGTTTTGGTTTTATTATTGGTCGTCATTATCGTCTGGCACACCTTATTTAAATTTACCGGCCATTGGCATGGATGTTTACCAACGCTCGGGCCGTGGTATTGAGCAAAACAGGTACAGAGGCCAAAACCTATTATATTTTGAAACAGAATACCGGTATGATTTGACAGAAAACGGATTGCTGGGCATGGTTGCTTTTGCCAATATCAACTCGGCCAGTCAGCCCAACAGCAGGCAGTTTAGGTATTTTAATCCGGCGGCGGGCGCGGGTTTGCGCATTAAATTCAATAAAAAATCAGACACAAACATCGGTATCGACTACGGTTTTAGCCGAGATTACTCTTCTATACGCATAAACTTAGGCGAAACTTTTTAGGTATAAAGTGCCGTCATTACGTTTAAAAGCGCTTTTGATTAATTATTAAATAATTAACTTAATTATAACGGGATTTAAATAGGATATATCATATATATAAGGTAAATTTGACTGTATTTCGAGAACGATACACGGCCACAACAAGTATTTATCTACGCTTACCGCTATACGACTTTTTTAAGTTCCCGAAGATTTAAAACCCATTCATGTCAAAACGTATTTTAATATTAGACGACAATCAGGATATTTTGGAAATTGTCCATGAAACACTTTCTTACGAAAAGTTTGATGTTAAAAGTACGTCTAATGGCGAAGATGTTATGCCGATGCTGGTTGATTTCAACCCTGATCTGGTAATATTGGATTATCGTGTAGCAGGCACTAATGGTGGCGATCTGTGCAGAGAAATTAAATGTCATCCGGTTTATAAAGATATTCCGGTAATCATATTCTCTGCATATATTAATCACGACGATGAACTTTTGGGTTACGGTTGCGATGCCGTAATTAACAAGCCATTTGACCTTACCGAGCTTGTTGAAAAGGTTAATGGCTTAATCTCATAAAAAATCTTTTTATTCTTTTTAGTTGTATTAACAATTAATGCAAACAATGATGCTAACTTAGTGTTATTGTTTAGGTTTCACATGTAAGTATTTGCAGGTAACCTTGTTTATTGTTAAATTAGTGCCCCACACAACCAATTAATTTTTTTTTAGATGAAGATTTTTATTGCAAAGCTACCTTATCAATACCAGGCGGCTGACCTAACCGAACTTTTTGCACCGTTTGGTGAAGTAGGTTCTGCAAATGTGATTATGGACCGCGAGACCGGCCGTAGCAAATGTTTTGCTTTTGTTGAGATGCCAAATGACGAAGAAGCGCAAGCGGCTATTCAGGCATTAGACGGGAAAGAAATTTTAGATAAGGCAATTGCTGTAAGCGAAGCCAAAGAAAAAACCGACAGACCATCTGGCGGCGGTGGTTACCGCGGCGGCGGCGGTGGTGGCGGTGGCGACAATCGCGACCGTAATAGCGGTGGTGGTGGTGGTTACGGCGGTGGCGGTGGCTACAATCGCGACCGTGGAAACGGCGGCGGTGGCGGCGGCGGCTACAATCGCGATCGTGGAAACGGCGGTGGTGGTGGCGGTAGCTATGGCAAAGACCGTGGTGGAAATGGCGGTGGCGGTGGCTACAACAAAGACCGTGGCAGCTACTAATGTCCCAAGTAATTAATACGTAGAAAACTACATATAAACAAAGGCCCTATCATTGATGATGATAGGGCCTTTTGTTTGTAACTAAATGTCGTTCAGAAACAAGGAACGAATAAGAAATTTCTCCGCCAAGCCCGTCGTACAAAAAAATCCCATTCGCGCTACTGCTTTACCCCACTACTGATCTATTGATATGACATTTATAATAGTGTGGTGCTAATTCAACTTAAACCCTATACCAAACTGCCAAACCTGGTTACGATAGTTTGGTACATAGACGTTGCCGCGCGAGTCGGTTTTTTGAAGATCGACTGTATAGCGTGCATGTAAATCAACAGAGCGGTTAAGATCGAAACTTACGCCAACAACCCCACCCAGATATGATTTATGGCCGCCGTTATCCTCATAATACTGTTCGGAAGATGTTAAAAAGCCGTTATCATAAGTATTTGTAGTTGACATGAGATAAGACAGTTGCGGGCCTATCAATACATTAAACGTTGGCCCAACCTTAAACTTAGCCAGCAAAGGCACATCAATAAAATGTGTGCGCTGAGTGTAAATGCCATTGCGAGTGGTAGCCTCATATCCTTTTTGCGAATATAAAACCTCTGGCGCGAAAGAAAACGGATAGATAATAGGCAAATCAAGTGTTAAACCAGTGTTCAGTCCCAGTATGCTACCGGTATTGTAGTTATCAAAACCTGAATTGGTTTGATTGGCAACATTAGCCCCTATCTTCAATCCAATTTTGGGGCCGTAAAAATCTGAGTAAGTTCGGTTACTGTTATTACGTGGCGCACGGCCATATCTGCGCTGCGCGCTTACAGAGCCGGCAACTATGAGCAGGCATATTGTTAAAAAGAAAAGTTTTTTCATGGTATTATCTGTTATGTTTTATGCTTTTTAGAGCAGCGCATTTACCGAAGGTTTATTCATTGCCTGATATTTTTAAATCGCGCAGCAAAATTAGGTGTAACATTTTTTCAAATTTTACGTCAAAAGCATTGTTTGGCAAACCAAACAATAGCTGCATTTTTAGGCAGTCCCGCTTTTCCAATTCAGTTTTTTATAGATATATTAGGTTCCTTATTCACGTTAACATGAAACACAGATTATTTTTCATTTGCCTTGTGCTGTCTGTAATAGCTACAGACACTTATGCACAGGCCGTTATTGCCTGGAAACAAGCTACATCCAACGGATACACCTACAAATATGTAACCGGCGACCCTACCCACTCGCGTTTCTACACCTTAAAAAACGGACTTACGGTTATACTAAGCCCAACCAATAAGCAGCCGCGTATACAGGCATATATAGCTGTAAAAGCGGGCAGCAAAACCGATCCTGCAACCCAGACCGGCCTTGCCCACTACCTGGAGCACATGATGTTTAAAGGCACAGATAAATATGGTACCCAGGATTGGGCAAAAGAAAAACCCTTATTAGATAAAATTGACGCCCTTTATGAGCAATACAACTCTACAACAGATGAGGCTAAACGCAAAGATATCTACAAAGAAATTGACAAAACATCAGGCGAAGCTGCTAAATTTTCAATAGCCAATGAGTATGATAAAATGATGGCAGCCATGGGCGGCCAGGGCACTAATGCGTTTACGTCTTTTGAGCAAACGGTTTATACTGATGATATACCAAGCGCGGCGCTAGATAAGTTTTTGGCTTTACAGGGCGAACGTTTCCGTAACCCTGTTCTGCGTATATTCCATACCGAATTGGAGGCTGTATATGAAGAAAAGAACCGCACGCTTGATGATGACGGCCGTAAAGTTATCGAAACTACTTTCGCTAAGCTTTTTCCTAACAATAATTATGGTAAGCAAACCACTATTGGTACGGTTGAGCATTTAAAAAATCCATCATTAAACGCTATCCGTAACTATTATTACGCTTACTATGTGCCTAACAACATGGGCGTAATTTTATCGGGCGATTTTAACCCTGACGCGGTGATCAAGAAAATTGATCAAACCTTTAGTTTCATGAAAGCTAAGCCCGTACCTGCTTATACCTTTAAACCAGAAACGCCTATTACCAGCCCAATTAAGGCTGATGTTTACGGACCTAATCCGGAGAATTTGACCATTACCTTCCGTTTTCCGGGTGCCAGCACGCGCGATGCCCGTTTGTTGAACCTGATGGGATCAATGCTTACCAACGGCAAGGCCGGCCTATTTGATCTTGACCTGATTAAAAAACAAAAATTATTGAGCGCCAGCGCCGGATCATATAACCTGAAAGACTATAGTGTATTACTGATGAGAGGTAACCCTATCAAAGGTCAATCACTTGATGAGGTGCGTGATTTAATGTTGGGCGAATTAGCCAAACTACGCAAAGGCGAGTTTTCTGACGATTTGATCAAATCCATAGTAAACAATACCAAAAAGGATATTATTGAGGGCAATGAGAGCTATAACAACCGTGCTAACAATTTGCAAAATGATTTCACCACGGGTATTGATTGGCGTACCGAGATAGCTACCGTTAACGAACTTTCGACGATAACCAAAGGGCAAATTGTCGAGTTTGCTAATAAGTATCTGAACGAGAACAACTACGTTATAGTTTACAAACACCAGGGCGAGGATAAAAACATCCAAAAAATAGACAAACCTACTATTACCCCTGTTGATGTAAATAACACAGCTCAATCAACTTTCTTACAGCATATTGGTAATATCCCCGCCAACGCGGTTAAACCGGTTTGGCTTGATTTTCAAAAAGATATTCAACGCTCAAAATCTGGCAGCGCGCAGTTATTAGCAGTGCAGAATAAGGATAACAGCATTTTTCGCTTATACTTCCGTTATGATATGGGCAGCTGGAACAGTAAGCTGTTGCCAATAGCTGCAAATTATATTCAATACCTGGGCACAAAAACCAAAACAGCCGAAGACTTTAGCAAAGGTTTTTACAAGTTGGCATCGTCATTCAACATTGGTACCGGGTCTGAATTTACAACAGTAACCTTTACGGGCTTGCAAGAAAACTTTGCAGCAACCATTAAACTATATGAGGATCTGTTGGCTAACTGCCAGCCCGATGAGCAAGCTTTGGCTGCTTTAAAGGCTCGTCTTAAAAAATCGCGCGAGAATGCAAAGCTTAACAAAGGCGCTATTGCGCAGGCTTTAATGTCGTACGCGCAATATGGCGAATCAAACCCCTTCAATAACGTATTGACTGATGCCGAGATCGATGCCATTACCAGCGACGACCTGATAAAAATTCTGCACAGTTTAAACAGCTATAAGCATACCGAATTGTACTATGGCCCACTCACCGCACAGGCAGCAGCTACCAGCCTGGCTGCACTGCACAAAACACCTGCTGTTTTTGCTGCCTACCCGGCTAAAAAAGACTTTAAACGTGTGCCTACCGATGCTAATCGCGTGTTATTTGCCAACTATGACATGGTACAAGCCGAGATATACTGGGTACGTAACGAGGGCCCGTATGATGCTGCGCAAGCCCCAAAAATTGAATTATTTAATAATTATTTTGGCACGGGTGGCATGAGTTCTGTAGTTTTCCAAACCATCCGCGAATCAAAAGCGCTGGCTTACAGCACCGGCGCGGTTTATTCATCGCCAGGAAAAAAAGAAGACCAATATGCCTTTACCGGTTATGTGGGTACGCAGGCCGATAAGCTAAATGAATCAATAACCAGCATGAACGAGTTATTGAACAAAATGCCCGAATCTGAAAAAGCGGTGGCCGATGCAAAAGAGAACATGCGTAAATCATTGGAGACCGAGCGCATTACGCAAGACGGAATATTATTTAGCTTTTTGGCAGCGCAACGCCTAGGCTTAAATTATGATGCACGTAAGGTAACTTTTGATAGTTTGGATAAATTAAGCTTTGCCCAGATAAACGCTTTCCATGACGAAGCGTTGAAAGGAAAGCCATACACCTATTGTATTGTAGCATCTGATAAACGCGTAAGCGACAAGGACCTTAAACAGTACGGCGAATTGGTTAAACCGGATATGAAACTGCTGTTTGGTTATTAAAACCAATTTTAAGGAAATAGATCAGGGTAAATATTTTAAGCAATTATTAAAATATTTACCCTGAAAATACTGACTTATAGCACATATTAAATAGTTATTAGAATAATTGGTATAGGAATTGTTATAACAACAATAACAGTCCTATACCTTTTGTATTTAAGGACTTTGAATTATGGATATGCAACGGATTTTGGCGGTAGATGACGATAAAGATATTTTGGAGATACTACAGTTGATACTTGAAGACTCTGGTTATGAAGTAGAAACGCTGGCAGATGGTCAACACCTTTTCGAAAAAATAGAGCAAGTACACCCCGACCTTATTATACTGGACATTATGTTAGGCAATATGGACGGACGCGACCTTTGTCGTAAAATGAAAGCTAAAAAAGAGACAAATAACATACCTGTAATTATGCTATCTGCAAGCCATACTATTACCGAAGGTTTTACCCAAAACGGTAACCCAGACGACTTTATAGCAAAACCATTTGACATTGAGGTTTTATTAGAAACCGTAGAAAAACGATTAGCCGCTTAATTTAGTCATTAGGGTAACTAATCAGCTAAGGCCGGACTTAATAATAGCCCGGCCTTTTTGTTGACCCGCTCCAAAAACTCCATTGCAAGTTTTTCGTATCGGTAGCCATCACCACTAACATAAAACGGCGTCATTGCTTCGTACCTCGCAATGACGTGAGGGAGAGATGTTAATGTTATCCAATTGCTACAACCCTGCCCACATGCTCATACCAATGAACTAATGACTAATGACCAATGAACCAACCAAAGAAGTTTTCCACACGCATACCATGCCCTTAAATCTGTACGTTAAATGAGTGTTTTCCACAAAATGTTAATTACTTATGTGGATTGCCTTTACACGATTAGCTAATTTAGCGACCACTATTTTACGCGTCTTATGATCAAATTGAAATACGGCCTACTAATATTATTGTTCTTTATTAGCACCAGTTTATTTGCCCAGCAAAACCCATCGTTCCAGGTTTACCGCAACTACCATGCAGGTACAGATCTGTTAGAGCGCAACATGTTCGCTGCAGCTTCGGCACAATATAAACTGGTGGCAGATTATAAGTCAAAAACCAGCAATCAGCCACAGTTTGAAAGCGAACTGTCATTGCTAAAAGAAAACGCTCAATACTACATCGCCCTTTGCGCGCTTGAACTGGGTAATGACGACGCAGAAAACATGTTTCTGCGTTTTATCCGCGAGCATCCGGAAAATCCGCTGGCAAAGCTGGCTATTTATCAAATAGGTAAAGTATACTCAAAACAAGGCAAGTATAAAGAAAGCTTGGTTTGGTTTGATAAGATCACTGCCAGCCAATTAGGCGGACGCGACAATACCGAGTATAAATTCCGCAAAGGCTACGCTTACTTTACTCTTAACGATTACAACAATGCCCAGATATTATTTGGCGAAGTAAAAAATAAACGATCGCAGTTTACTGATGACGCTATTTACTATTTTGCTTATATAGCCTACCTAAATAAAGACTATCAGCTTGCTTTAGTAAATTTCGAGAAACTTAAAAACTCAAAAAAATACATCAACAGCTACCCGTACTACATTAGCGCGGTTTACTTTTTAGATAAACGCTATGATGATGTTTTGGCTTACGCGATACCGATTCTAAATACCACCAAACAGCAAAACGAAACAGAGATGTTACGCATTATAGGCGCGTCTTACTTCGCTAAAAAAGACTACGATAATGCTGTAAAATACTACGATCGGTTTGAAGCGCGCGACCAAGGCAAAACCCAAAATACGCAGGACAGCTATCAAATGGGTTATGCTTATTATAAAGTGGGCAACAACGCCAAAGCTGCTATGGAGCTGGAAAAACTGATTGAACAGCAAGACGTTTACAGCCAAAACGGTAGCTACACGTTGGGCGAGGTTTTCCTGAAGATGAATAACAAGCAAAGCGCCCGTAATGCTTTCTTTAATGCTTCGCGATTAAGCTTTGACAAACAGTTACAGGAGGATGGTTTGTTTCAATACGCCAAACTATCGTACGAGTTAGATTTTAACAGCCAGGCACTTGATGCTACCCGTGCTTACTTGAAAAACTATCCAAACTCGGCACGCCTTACTGAAGCGAAGGTTTTATTGGGAGAGGTTTTGTTGAACGCTAAGAACTATAAAGAAGCGGTTGAGATTTTAGAGCCTATCCCAAATAAATCGCAAAGCGCTTTAATAGCCTATCAAAAAGTAACTTATTACCGCGGGCTGGAATATTACAACGAGCGTGCTTTTGAGAATGCTATTGGTATTTTCCTGCGTTCACTTAAAAATCCTATCGACAAAAAAACAAAAGCACTTACTACTTACTGGATGGCCGAGTCGATGTACGAGGTGCGTAAGTACACCGAATCTGTACAAACCTTCCAGGAGTTTTTGGATATGCCACAAGCACCGGAAACACAGGTGTTTAATTATGCTAACTACGCCTTGGCCTATGCGGCTTTTTATGGTGATAAATACCGTACTGCAGCTACATATTTTCAGCGCTTTTTAAATGGCGAGGAAAAAGACCGCAATACCATTAACGACGCTACCACCCGCCTTGGTGACAGCTATTTTGTATTAAAAAGCTACGAAAAAGCTTTAGAGTATTACAACCGAATTATTGAAAACCACATTAAAGGCGAGGATTACGCCTTATTTCAACGTGGCATGATACAAGGTTTGCAAGGCTCGCCTGATACAAAGATCAATACGTTGAAAGCCTTACTGTTTACCTTCCCTAACTCGGATTACAGCGACGATGCGGACTTTGAGATAGCCTACACCTACTTTGTTAAAAACGAAGGCGAAACCGCTAAAACTTTGCTGCAGGCCATGGTTCAAAAGTATCCGCGCAGCAGTTATATCCCGCGTGCTTTGGTTACCATTGGTTTAATTGACTACAATGCCGGTAATGATGATCTGGCTGTTGAATCATTTAAACAGGTGGTGAAAGATTATGCGTCGGCTGATGAGGCTAAGCAGGCTTTGAAACAGGTTGAAAAGATCTACACTGATAAAGGCGACGCGCAGACCTTTATAACCTACGCTACCGGTACATCTATTGGTAATTATACTTCTGCCGAGCAGGAAAATATAATGTATACCGCCATTAACAACGTGTATCTGCGTGGCGACTGGCAAGGCACCGTAAGCGCAGTGAACGCTTATTTTGATAAGTTCCCTACCAAACCTATTTATGAAAAAGAAGCTCGCTTTAGACGTGCTGAGGCCTTGGTAGGTTTGAAACGTGATGATGAGGCCGTAATGGATTACAACGTTATCCTTAACGACTGGACCAGCGGTGCTACCGAGAAATCATTGATTAGCATGGCTAAATTATATATCAACAAAAAGAAATATAATGACGCTATACCTTTCCTGAAAAAACTGGAAATAAACTCAGAATATAAGTCTGATTATACCTTCGCAGTTAATAACCTGTTGCTGTGCTACTCAAAACTTAACGCTTCTGACGACGTATTGAACTACGTTAAACTGGTACGCGCCAATGAGAAAACCGCGCAGGAGGACAAGTTTAAAACGGGCCTGTACGCCGGTTTAGCTTACCTACAAAAGGCAGATACCACTGCCGCAGTTAATGAGTTTGATTACACGGTATCAAACACCAAAACCATTGCTGCTGCCGAGGCTAAATACAACCTGGCTAACATACAGTACTTAAAACGTCAGTACAAAACGTCTATAAAAACTTGTTTAGAGATAGCCAAAGAGATGTCGAACTATGACTATTGGGTGGCTAAAACATTTATTTTATTAGCCGATAACTATGTAGGCACTAAAGAGCTTTTCCAGGCTAAAGCAACCCTGCAAAGTATATTAGATAACTACAAAGGTAACGATGATATACTGGCAACTGCTCAAACAAAACTGGAGCGGATATCGCCGGGAAGCAAACCTAAGGCACCTATTGTACCTGCAACTACCGAAGAGATGCAACAAGACACTACCACCAAGAAACCGTAATAAAGGATAAAGAAGACAAGCACATGAAATTGAAATACACCACAACGCTGTTTACTTTGATCATGGTATTATACTTTGTTCCGGTTAACGCGCAAAATAAAACTACCACTAAAAAGCCTGCGGCCAAACCGGCTGCAAAGGCACCTGTTAAACCCGCGGCAAAACCGGCTGACGCCAAAACACTTGGCGAGGCAGCCGCAAAGGTGACAGCGACAGACACAACTAAGAAAACCACCGGTGGCGGAACAAACCCTGCTAATCAGGGCGGTAGTTTGGCCGAGGAGATCATTATCACCACTGCTTACAAGCCGTTATTGGCTGACGCAGTAAAGATCCGTCGTAACCCCGACCTGGAAGATAAAACGCCATACAAGGCCCCGCTGGTTTACGCCCCGGTTGATAAACGCCT
>JAZKET010000047.1:50842-65182 GCA_040386815.1 Bacteroidota bacterium
CAAAACTCAGAAATAAAGCAGTTGGACGCCATGAAAATGCCTGTCGCAGCTGACAGCATCCCTTATAACAACATTGTACGCGCCGGCTTGGGTAACCTTAAAACTACCTTTGCCGAAGGCTACTTTGGCAACGGGAAAGACGAGGCTTTGCAAGTAAGCGGCTGGTTTAGGCACCTGGGACAGTCTGGCGGTTTAGAGAAACAGAAGAGCAACCGCGAAGAGATTGGCGTTTTTGGAAAAAGCATTGGCGCAGAGCAAACTTTAAGCGGCAGCCTGTCGTACACCAACAATGGATATTATTTCTATGGCACACCGGTATACCCGAAGCCAGCTTTTATTGACAGAGCGCACCAATACTTTAACACCCTGCAAGGCGAAGGCGAACTGGTTAAAAACTATAAAGATGTAGAAAACGACTTTACTTACGCGCTTAAACTTAAAGGCTATTTATTTGGCGACAGATTTAAGGCACGCGAGAACAACATTGTGATATCAGGCTTTATTAACCAAACCATTAACCAGTTTTATACCGGTTTAGGTGTTCAGTTAGATGTCGCTTCGCAAAAAGATTCGTTGTATTCTTTCAGCAACAACATAGCCAGATTGAACCCGTACATTAAGTTTCAGGGCGAAAATTATAAGGTTGACGCAGGTGTAAACATTGTTAATGAGTTTGGCTTCGCCGGACGTTTCAATATCTTCCCGGCGGCAAAGGCAGAGTACCAGATCATCCCGAAATACGTACGTTTATTTGTTGAGGCTAAGGGTGACGTAAACCGCTCAAGCCTGCGCGATTTTTATGGTTTAAACCCTTTCCTGGGCCGCAACCTTCGCATCAAAAACTCTGTTGACAGACTGGATGTTAGCGCTGGCCTTAAAGGCACCATAGCACCAGGCCTTGGCTTTAAAGCCAACGTGTTTAGAAACATCGTCAAAGACATGCCGTTAATGGTAAGCAACTTTAACTTTGCTGCCGGTCAAAACCGTTTTGGCATTATCTATGATAACGGCGATGCTACTGTAACCGGCCTTAATGCTGAGTTAGATTATAAACTGGCAGAAGACTTCAACATTTTTGGCCGTGCCGAGTTTAAAGACTACAAAATGGCATCAGAGGCTAAAGCATGGAACTTGCCGACTTTTAAATTAACGGCAGGTACGTCTATCATCATTGATGAGAAACTTAGAGTTACCGGCTCCTTGGTATTCAGAGGATCGACTACTGATAAACCAAATGACGGTTTATTTTTAGAAACTCACAAAACTACGCCGCCGGCAGCTATAACATCAGAAGTTAGTTCATTTGCCGATTTAAGCGGTGGTGTTGAGTATAAGATCAATAAACAGTTTTCTGTATTTGGCCGTGTAAACAATTTATTAAACGGAACAAATCAAACATGGCTATACTATCCTGACTACGGATTTAATATCTTTGGCGGCGCTAGTTATAGCTTTTAAGGTGTGAGTGCTGAGCGGTGAATAATGGGTAATTTCCGCTTACTGGTTTAAAGCTCAAGACTCTACACTAAAATTTGAACTTTTACAATTAACTGTTACTTTTAGCAAATGGATGTAGGCTTTTATTTAGGCGAATTGCTAATGCAACAGGGCGAAGTGAGTGTGCCCGGGTTGGGCTACTTTGTACAGGTGCGTGTTAGTGGTTATTATAACGAGGAAGAGCGTAAATTCTATCCCCCATACCATCAGGCGCAATTTGATGTACAGTCTATAGACGACGACGCGCTGGCCGAATACATCGCCAATAAAAAGAATATTTCTGTAGCATCCGCACGCTATTTTTGCGAGAAATATATCACCAACCTTAAGCAGCAAGCTGCCATAAGCGAGGTGCAGCTAGGAAACCTTGGCTGGTTTTACACCGAGCTTAGTCACCTAACGTTCAGGCCTGCCGACAAAATTGCCGACGATACCATATTTTATGGTTTTGAGCCCATCAGCATAAACAAAGCTAATGATGTTAGGCAAGTAGAAGAACGACCGAAGGTTGAACTTAACTTCCCGCCTAGACTTACACACACGCCGCCGCCTGTACCAGAGTCGCCAAAGGTTGAAGAACCGGTATTTACCGAATCAAACGTAGGTACTTTTGAAACCACCCTACCGGGCCAATCATCTGTTGAAGACCCAGAGGCTGCTACCCAGTTTACCAATAGTAATAATTATCAACCCGTTGAGGCGGGCATATCAAACGAGTTTTTTGAGCCTGGTGACGAAGAGGAAGAAGAACAACGCAGAAGCCCATTGTTGCTGATAATGGTGATAGTATTGTTTATTGTATTTATTGGTTTGGCTGTTTTTGCGCTTTATCGCTTTAAGCCAGATACCTTTGCCAAGCTAACTTTCTGGAAAAAAGAAACAAAAGATACCATCGCGGTTAAACCAAAAGAAAATACTATATCTAAGGTAGATACCGTTGCACCAGACACTACTGTGTTTTTAGACAGCGCAACATCAGCTGTTGATACTATAGTTAGTACACCAGCAGTAGCAACCAAAACTGAAGTGATAAATCAACCAACAGCAGTACCGGCAAGAGCAACCAAAACTACA
Organism: Bacteroidota bacterium; assembly: GCA_040386815.1. GTDB lineage: Bacteria > Bacteroidota > Bacteroidia > Sphingobacteriales > Sphingobacteriaceae > Mucilaginibacter. The sequence goes on from JAZKET010000047.1 coordinate 53,414, forward strand.
ACGGTTGTTACGCAACCTGCTGCAAATAAAACAGTAGTGGTTACGCAGCCTGAGGCTAAAACAAAAGTTATTGCGCCACCTGCTAAAACTACTGTAATTAAACAGCCTGCAGTTACTAAAACTACTATTGTTACGCCGCCAAAATCAGCTGCTTCAATTAACATTGTGCCTGCACAGCCAACTACTGCTTCGGTAGCTAAAACAGAGTCGACAAAAAATCGTGCGTCTGATGCTACTGGTACACGCCGTTTTGAGGTTTTTGTAAGTCCGGCTTGTAATGATATGGCAGAGGCAAACCGCCTGATAGCAAAATTAAAAAAGAAAGGCCTTGACCCACGCATGGTTACTGATGCGCCCGGCCCAAAGATACACATATCAATAGGTCATTTTAAAACTGCGGTTGAGGCAAAAGCATTCGCAGTAAAATCGCAAGAGTCTGGCAAAGTTGCCGGCGACGCTTATCCACTTGAAATTATCCCATAAACAAATAATAACACAACATATTAATGCAAGCAGTTACAGACACCGTAAAACAAGTAATAGACACGGCCAACCAGGCCGCACAGCAAATAGCCCTGCCACAACAAGAACTACGTTTTGGCGAGTTAATGCTAAAGGGTGGTATTGTAATGATACCTATTGCCATACTGGCGATACTGGCCCTTGTTATATTTTTTGAAAGATATTTTACCATACGCAAGGCATCAAAAAACGAAAACAACCTGATGCAGCAGGTACGCAGCAGTATACACTCTGGTCAGCTAGATTCTGCTATCGCGATATGCCGCAACAATAACTCGCCATTGGGTCGTATGTTGCAAAAAGGTTTATTGCGCATTGGCAGGCCTATAAAAGATATTGAAGGCGCTATTGAAAACATTGGCAAGCTTGAAGTATCAAAGCTGGAGAAAAACATAGGCATATTGGGCATAGTAGCCGGTATTGCGCCAATGTTTGGTTTCCTGGGTACCATTGCCGGTGTAATCAAGATCTTTTATGATATATCATTAACCGATAACATCAGCATGGGTGTTATTTCGGGCGGTTTATATGTAAAAATGGTAACATCGGCAGCTGGCCTGTTTGTAGGTTTGATAGCCTATGTAGGTTACCACGTTTTAAATATGATGGTTGATAAGGTGATATTGAAGTTAGAGACCGACGCCATTGAGTTTATTGATCTGTTAGAAGAACCAAGCAAGTAATGAATTTAAGAAAGAGACACAAGGGGGCATCGGCCGAGGTGCATACATCGGCCATGAACGATATTATGTTCTTCCTGCTCTTGTTTTTCCTGATCGCGTCTACGGTTACTAACCCCAACGTTATAAAACTGATACTGCCAAAAGCCGCCAGCGGACAGGCCGTATCTAAAAAAACCATCAACGTATCTGTTACTAACGATCTGCGTTATTATGTAGAGAAAAAAGAGATACAGGTGGCCGATTTGGAAACTACCCTGCAAGGCTATAAAAACATAGCGCCCGAGCTTACCATAATGCTGCACTCTGACAAGGATGTAACCATACAAAACATTGTAGACATTATGGACATAGCCCAAAAAATGAATATCAAACTGGCATTGGCGACCAAGAAAAAATAAAAGGTGTCATTGGTCATTGAGTCATTGAGTCATTATTAAACATGGCAATGACTTAATGATTCAATGACCAATGACTATAAAGGAATGAATTACGCGCAACAAGAAAATAACTATCCAAAAGCATTTGCGGCAACAGGCGTTATCCTGGTGCTGATAGCTGCTTTATGTTATTTTTTGGTATTTGGCCCACCGCCACCGGTTGACGAAGGCACCGGTGGGTTATTGGTGAATTACGGCACCACCGAAGAAGGTATGGGTACAGATTACATGAACACCCAGGAACCATCAATGGCCGAAAAAGCCAACAACACCAAGCCAGATAAGGTTACACCTACCCCGCCCAGCGAAGAAAAAAGCGAGGCCGAAAACAGCAACCCTGACGTAGTAACCCAAAATAATGAGGACGCGCCAGAAATTGCGACACCTACAAAAAAACCGACTACTGCTGTAACCGCTAAAGAGAACAGTAAAGAAAAACCCAACCCCAAAGTTAACGCCAACGCCTTATACCAGGGCAAAACTAACAACGCCACCGGCGAAGGCGACGGTACCACAGGCACCCCGGGTAACCAGGGTAAAACCACCGGCAGCACGCTGGCCACCAATTATGATGGTACAGGGTCTGGTAACGGCGGTAGCTTAAACATGTCACAGCGCAGCTTTACCAGCAGGCCTAAAATTGATGATGATGGCCGCCATACCGGTAAAGTTGTGGTTGAATTACGTGTTGATAAAAACGGAAACGTAATATATGCCCGCGCCGGCGCCCGCGGCACTACCATTGTTGACGCCGCTTTACTACAAAAATGCGAGGATGCTGTAAAAAACTCGCGCCTTACAGCAGCTGATACCGAATTGCAATCAGGCAATGTGGTTTTTGTATTTAAGGTAAATTAAAAACGGCAGCCCTTAATCTTGCTCCATTTTAATCTTTGTGCTGTGCTTATTTTTATATGCGCCAATGTAATACCGTAATCAATAAATCGTTAAATTTGATTATGATCTACCGCTTAAAATACCTTTTGCTGTTTGCCTGTACCTTTGCCACTATTGCTACCAAAGCAGCATCACTGTTAATGCCGATGGACGAGGTGCAGAAAAATCACCTCAAGGCTTATGGTATAGCATTTTGGGTATTGAAGAATGATGGTGAGGTAGATTGGCTGCTAAACTATCGTGGCGGCAGCTTTTTAACCAAGTATGATAAGGCATTAGAAGACGAGTGCAAAATACGAGGTGTAAGCTATGAAGTGATTGCTGATGCGAAGGTGGCCGAGATTGTTACACAGGTTGGCGATCCATCGGTTAATATGGATTTGGTTAAGCTGCAAAAATCGCCGCGCATTGCGGTTTATTCGCCAAAAAACAAAATGCCCTGGGACGATGCTGTTACCCTGGTATTAAAGTATGCCGAGATCCCATTCGACTTAGTTTACGATGAAGAAGTTATCCGTGGCGACCTGCCTAAATACGACTGGCTGCACATGCACCACGAGGATTTCACCGGTCAATACAGTAAATTCTTTGCCGGTTACAGCATGGCACAATGGTACATAGACGATAAAAAATCGCAGGAAAGTATGGCCCAAAAACTGGGCTTTAAAAAAGTATCAAAAATGAAACTGGCCGTGGCACAGCGCATCCGCGAGTTTACCTCGGGCGGTGGCTTTTTGTTTGCCATGTGCTCTGGGACAGAGACATTTGACATAGCACTATCTGCCGAAAACACCGATATCTGTGAAAACATGTTTGACGGCGACCCTGCAGAGCGTAGCGCACAAAGCAAACTTGACTTTACCCAAACCTTTGCTTTTCAAAATTTCGCGCTTGATCTTAATCCCTTTACCCATCGCTTTAGCGACATTGATGTAACCGCAACCCGCACAGTTGAGCGCACAGAAGATTTTTTTACGTTGTTTGACTTTTCTGCAAAATGGGATGTAGTGCCCAGCATGCTAACTCAAAACCATGATAGGGTGATTAAGGGTTTTATGGGTTTAACTACCGCTTTTAACAAAAATACCGTAAAGCCCGGCGTAACAATTATGGGAGAAATGAAAACTGCCAATGAAGTTAGGTATATTCATGGTGAGTTTGGCAAGGGGCAGTGGACCTTTTACAGCGGTCATGACCCGGAAGATTACCAGCATGCAGTAAGCGACCCGCCAACCGACCTAAATTTACATCCAAACTCGCCGGGATACAGGCTCATCTTAAACAATGTGTTGTTCCCTGCGGCTAAGAAGAAGAAACAGAAAACGTGATTGATCATTAGTCATTGGGTCATTACGTCATTGAGCCATTATATACCAATTAATTGAATGAAGCCAGTGCTAAAATATCTTTTAGCTTTCTCTTTTATGCTTTTAGCTTTTGGCTCAAAAGCGGCTTCTATATTGATACCTATGGACGAGGTGCAGAAAAACCACATCAAGGCTTATGGTATTGCTTTTTGGGTATTAAAAGCCGACGAGGAACTGGAGTGGTTGCTTAATTACCGTGGCGGCAGTTTTTTGCTGGCTTATAACAAAAAGAACGAAGACGAGTGCAAAATTCGCGGTGTAAGCTATGAGGTTGTAGCTGACGCCAAGACTGCTGATCTCAAAGCACAGATCAATGATCCATCGGTAAACATGGATATTGTAAAACTACAAAAGGCGCCACACATGGCGGTATACTCGCCGCGCGAAGGCGTGCAGCCGTCCAACGACGCCGTAATAATCGCCCTAAAATACGCTGAGATTCCTTTCGACCTGATTTATGATGAAGAAATATTACGCGGAGACCTGGCCAAGTACGATTGGGTTCACCTTCATCATGAAGATTTTACCGGACAGTATAGCAAGGAAAATCGGGGCCGCAATGCTGATAAATTTTTGCAAACCAAAGCTCTGTTTGAAGCCACCGCCAAGAAATTCGGTTTTGCCAAAGTATCTAAAATGAAATTAGCGGTAGCCAGAAGCATTCGCGAGTTTTGTGAGGGTGGCGGCTTTTTACTGGCGATGTGCTCGGGCGCAGATAGTTTTGATATCGCGCTGTCTGCAGGTAATACAGATATTGTTGAAGAGATTTATGATGGCGATGGCGTTGATGCACGCGCCCAGTCAAAACTAGACTACTCGCAAACCTTCGCTTTCCAAAACTTTAATGTAGTGCTAAGCGGCTTTGCTCAGGGACGCGCAGGTGGCAGATTTAGCGATATTGATGTAAGCAACAGCCGTTACGTACGCCAGGACGAAGACTTTTTCACCTTATTTGATTTCTCTGCCAAATGGGATGTGGTACCCAGCATGCTTACCCAAAACCATGATCGTGTTATAAAGGGTTTTATGGGCCTTGCAACGGCTTTTAATAAAAGTAAGCTAAAATCTACCGTGACAATAATGGGCGAGCTTAAATCAGCTAATGAGGCCCGCTACATCCACGGCGAATATGGCAAGGGCCAATGGACCTTTTACGGCGGCCACGACCCGGAAAACTATCAATACAACCAAAACGAACCACCGACAGACTTGGCCCTGCACCCTAATTCGCCGGGTTACAGGTTAATTTTAAATAATGTGCTTTTCCCGGCAGCGAAGAAGAAGAAGTTGAAGACATAGTTCAAAGTCAGAATGTCATTTCGAAGCATAGCGAGAAATCTTAGACGCTTTAAATCGCCTGTAGAAGATTTCTCACTCGTTCCTCGTATCGAAATGACAGCTCAGCTAAAAACCCTTACTGGAAAAACATCCAGCTCACGCCAAACTTTAATGCTGCATTTTGTTGCGGATAGCGGTTAACGGTATAATAGCCGTTACTAAACAGGCCCTGGTTTGCGTAATCATAAGCTACAAACAGGTTGGTGTTTTTTATGGTGCCTTTCAGGAAAGCTGTCCCTACCGGGAAGGATGAAAATTTAACATCGGCTCCATTATAGAACTGCCCCAACCCTACCGCGTACGATGGCGCTAAATAAGGGGTATTGTAGCGCACGTTTAAACCCGCTGACAGGTGTAGTACCTTAAATATAAAAGCGTTATAGTAAAGACTGCTGTATGTGTAAACCTCTGGTATACGCAGGGTGTTTTGATAATCGGTTTTCTCGTAAACTACAAAGTTGTCAAAATGCAGGTTGCGCCATGCCAGGTTTTTACCCAGGCTCACTTTCAACAAGTTTATAGGTGTACTTAGCTGCACAGGGTGCGCATCTACTCCGCCCGGTTGCGATTGATAGTACAGGTAATCTGTTATCAAAAAATATTCGGCCTTTAAATCAAGTTGCAGCGCCTCGTTAATATAATTAAACGAGAAGCTTGTAGTTTTTTGGTTAGCAAAGTTATTATTGAAGATGTAGTGATTAGAGATCCATCGCGTAGCAACCAACGATGGTGAACTGCTTTGCACATACGCGTTCAATATTATACGCCCGGCTTTGTCGCCTCCTGCCAGCAACAATTTCGCATCGTACAAAAAGTCGCCAAAATTACGGCCAACCACAATTTGGTTAACATTGCCCTCTAAATTAACCCTATCGCTAAAACGATAACTCAGTTTTCCTTTTACAGTAATGTTTTGAAAAGAGCCGTCCTGTTTACGGGTGGCCATACGTTGCTTATTACCATACTCGTTAATAACGGTATCGCTAACATATTGCGAATAGCCGTAAATGTCCTGTGTAAGGCCTAAATCAAGTTTAAACTCGTTTTTTACATATTGGTTTGATTTTCCGCGCAGGTAAAAACTATAGCCAAAATCATTCATTAGGTGCTTTACCGTCAATGAGTCGCGCGAACGGTTTGAGCTAAAATAATAATCAGGGAATACCCGGTAAACATCCTGATCATTTTGTAAAAAATCGTATTTATCGGTATTGTAATGTAATGTATACGTAACCCTTTGGGTAGGCAATATATTAGCATTGTCGATGCGCACGGTGGTGTCAATACGGCCAATATAGTACGACTGTTTTATGTAGATGCCCGCACTTTTCCAATTCTCGAATGTATTAGGCAGGCGCACGGCCTCTGTTGATGGATCAAAAGTACCGGTAGTGCCAAAAATATCTTCGTTCAATATCGACCCTGTTTCAGGCGATTTAAGGTTATTCAGGATAATGTTACCTAACAGGTTATAGCGCTTGTTCTTCGATTCATACCGGGTAAAAAACGCGCCGCTAATGTTACTCACGTTTTGCCCTAATACCCTGTTGCTGGCAAAGAAACCGCGCGAACCTAAAAAGTTTAGGTTAAGCCCAATGTTTAAATTGGGGTTAACATTCTGTGTATGCAGTGCTTTAAAATACTGCTCTGCAAAGCCGGCTGTATACATTGAAAGCCATGTTACGGGCACCCGCGCATCGTAATATTTGATATCCTGCGGGGTAAGTTTGTAAATATCCAACGCGTGCAGGCCAACATCAAATCCAATGGTTTTCGGCGGCTCAAACAACAAGGGACGTTGTGCCAAACCCATAGTGGCACTCAGACTTATCCTTGGCGACCTTGGTTGAAACAATGGACTGTAGTTTTCGAAATTAGCCAGCGTGGTATCAACAGGAAACAGCTGCGTGCTATCTTTCAGCAAAGCCTCTGTTGTAACCCTGATAAATTTAGAAGTAAATATAACCGAGTCGTGCGCGCGCTGCTCGCGTTTACGCAGGGTATCCAGCAGTTCATCGCCGGTTAATTGTTTACCGGCAACACGTGCGGTATCTCTACGACGCGGATCGTTGTATTGGCTGTTAGGATCAAACCGGTTAGGGTTATTCGGGTCGTAACGCTGCGGATTATATTGCTGCGCAACGGCCAGTTGTGCCGTAAAACAGACTAATAATAAAAGGAGGTATTTAAATCTATCAGGCATTTAAACCGGCAATCAATTCTTTTAATATTAAAGTAAGCTTAGGCTCAGCAGCCTCTGCAACGGCAATAATTTCTTCCAGCGACACAGGCTTTAACTCTTCCGGGAAACCCTCATCGGTCAACACCGAAATAGCAAAAACCGGCAGGCTCATGTGGTTAGCCACAATAACTTCTGGCACAGTGCTCATGCCAACGGCGTCGCCACCAATAATGCGTAAAAATTTGTATTCGGCACGGGTTTCAAGGTTTGGCCCCGTTACAGCAACGTACACGCCTTTATGGCAGGTAATATTGTTTTTTGAGGCGATATCAAGCCCTTTGTTGATCAGGTTATATTTGTAAGGCTCGCTCATATCCGGAAAACGCGGGCCTAACTCATCATTATTACGGCCCACTAATGGATTTGATGGTTGCAGATTGATATGATCTTCAATGATCATCAAATCGCCCTTTTTAAAGGCCGGATTTAACGCCCCGCTGGCGTTTGATACAAACAGGTTTTTAATGCCCAGCTTCTTCATCACCCTAACAGGAAATGTAATTTGCTGCATGCTGTAACCCTCATAATAATGCAACCGGCCCTGCATAGCTACAACCTTAACACCTCCTAGTTTACCAAATATCAACTTACCTGAGTGAAACTCAAGCGTCGACATCGGGAAATCAGGAATATTGCTGTACATCAGTTGCTTTTCAACCTCAATTTCGCTCACCAGGCCACCTAGTCCGGTGCCTAAAATAATGCCTACCTCGGGTTCAAAATCGCCGATGCGGTTTTTTATGTATTGAGTAGTACTATCTATATTCGCTGACATATTCTATAATCATTTTATCAAACTCATGCCCGTGGTGTAAAAAACTAACACCTATTGGCAATACCAAAATTGGCAGTTTTTTTAAGGCCGGCACCAGCTCTTGTTCTCCTAAACGCTGTGCATCCTTTTCTGTTGTGATGATCACTTTTTTTTGTGACGGATGCGCCGCAAATTCATCAGCAAGTTTAGTGATATTTTTTAAGCTAAAGCGATGATGGTCTGGATAATTATGATGGATAACGTTTAAAGTGTGCTTTTTGATATGATTAACCAACTGGCTGGGATTAGCTATACCGGTAAGTAAAAACACCGTTGTGTCGGCATCAAGCACAATATTATCTGCCTTGCCGTCCAAATCCTGCAACCCTAAATACTCAATACTGGTAAAAAACATTTGCTGATAAGATTGCGGGGCAATATCGGCAACAATCTTTTCCAGCTCATACTGAGGCAAATCTACCGGGCATTTAGTGACAATGATGATACCCGCCCGCCATTTACCAAAAAAAGGTTCGCGGTAATTACCTGCAGGCAGTACCCAGCGTGGGTTTGTAAGGCTGTTATAATCAAATAACAAAATACTTAAACCGGGCTTAACAGAACGATGCTGGTAGGCATCGTCCAGAATGATCACTTCATAATTGGTTCGTAATTGCTCAATGCCGTTCACACGTTTTTCGCACACAGCAACGGTAACATCCGGAAACTTGTGTTTAAATTGCGATGGCTCATCGCCAATATCTGCTGCGGTTGATCTATCATCTGCCAAAACATAACCTTTTGTTTCGCGACCATAACCGCGGCTTAGCGTAGCCAGCTTAAACTGATCTTTAAGCAATCGAATAAGGTATTCTGTCATGGGGCTTTTACCCGCCCCCCCTACTTCTAAGTTACCTACCGCTATTATCGGCAAATCAAACCTGCGGCTTTTAAACAGCCCGGCATCGTAAAAAAAATTACGCACGATAACGATTAATCCGTAGATCAACGAGAAAGGCAGTAACAGCGCGCGCAGGTATTTCATATAAGCGGGTAAAGATAACGAAAAGGGACGGAAAACTACGTGCGAAGGTGGTCATGCCAAAGCTCCCGAAACGTTTAGACCGGCCCCGGAAACATACTATTATGGCATCAACCTGCTTCAAACAAGCTACTCTGTTTTCATTTTCTTTGCTGCCTTTTTTTTCACCTCATAATCGCCGCCCAGCAGATAGCCCCATGGTTTGGTACTATCTATACGGTCAAATATAATTTTGAAGATGGCAATTACCGGGATTGACAAAAACATCCCCGACAAGCCCCACATCATCTCGCCCAAAAGAATGCCCAGAAAGGTAATTAACGCGTTTAGCCGCACTTTTGATCCGACCACGGTTGGTAGCAATATGTTAGAATCGATAGCGTGAATAACGATTACCGCCACACCTACTTCAACAGCGTGACTGATAGGGCCGGTAGCAAAAGTAATAAGCACACTTAACAGCAACGCGGTAAATATGCCCAGGTAGGGTATGATGTTAAACAGCCCTACAATAATGCCCAACAATACGGCATATTTTATACCTATCATCCAAAAAGCAGTGCATGATATAGCGGCTACTATAATCATCTGTAAAATCAGCCCTACTATATATTGCCTTAATATGCTCTGTACATTTTCGGCAGCATCATGCACGGTTGGCGCATGCTCTTTACTGAAAGCGCGAAGCACAAAGGTGTACAGCAACTTGCGGTAAAACAGTATGAAGAAGGTAAAGATCATGATAAACACATAGAACAGCGCCAGCGACGACACAGCCCCAAATGTGGTAGTAACTACCGCCGTACCCGACGACAGTATCTTAACCTCGGTGCGGTGGATCAGCTCTTTTTGCTTATCTACATTGTAATTAAAGGTAACCTCTACCCAATCATATATGCTGTTGAGCGATTGTGATATCTGCTTTTGAAGCATAGGCCAATCGTCCATCAATCTTGATATTTGGGCGCCTACCAGGTAAAGTATGAAGCTGATAAAACCTACAAACAGGATAATAGACACAAAAGACGATAAGCTACGCGGAAACCTAAACTTGCGCTCAAGGAAGTTTGATACCGGCAGCAACAGTATAGCAAACAGGAAACCAAACATCAGCGGATCAAGTATCTGCTTTCCCAATACTATCAGGTAGCCAAGAGCGATGATGCCTATAACTATTAGCGCCAGTCGTTCATAAAAAGGGGCTATTAACTTTTTAGTGGTCATGCGATGTGAAAATTCAGATGGGTAACGTGTCCGCCTGTGTTATGTTTGGAAGATAATCATTTAAACCGGCTTACTAAAAGCATCAATGATCTTCATTACTGTAACAGCCTCATCAATAGTGCAGGGGTTTGATCCCTTGCCGTTAAAGTGGTTCACCACCTTCTCTATCATAGGTTGCTGTACATGCTCGAGAGCGGAAAATTCGGTGATTTTTTCAATATCATCTATCCGGGTGGTTACGGTTTGGCCAAAGAAAGGGAAGCTGATACTACCTTTGGTGCCCACTATCAGGCATTCGTCAATACGCTCGCTTTCTGCAACATTGAAGCTCCATGAGCCGTTTACCACTACATTGTTGCTAAATATCAGCTGACCGCTAACATGGTCATCGCAGCCGTAGTAGCCCGATTGGTTTAGCGCCCTGCCATTGTAATATACAGGTTGGCCAAAGAAATACAGCATCAGATCTATCTGGTGCGGCGACAGGTCATGGAAGTAACCACCGCCAGACAAGGCGGGGTCTATGCGCCAATTATCCTCCAGGTGGGTTATCAGTTGCGGGCGAAGGCTTTGCCACATCCTTATTTGTACGGTGCGTACATCGCCAATGGCTTTGGTATCTATCAGCTCCTTAACACGTAAAAACATAGGCTGGGCGCGGCGGTAATGCGCCACAGAAACCTTACCTGTGCTTTGCTTAGCGGCCCGGGCTATGGTCTCGGCCTCGGCAGCGTTTAGGGTTACCGGTTTTTCTATGTATACGTTTAAGCCCTTTTGCAGGGCGGCCAGCGTGTAGTCGATATGCGATGCGGGCGGCGTAGCCACGTAAACAGAATTTATCTCATTGTCATTCAACAACTTGCCGCCATCGGTGTACCATTTGGGTACGTTGTGGCGACGGGCGTAGTCGGCCGCTTTTTCGGCATTGCGGCGCATTACGGCTATTAGTTTGCTGTTGGGCACTTTATTAAATGCGGGGCCGCTTTTCTTTTCGGTTACGTCGCCGCAACCTATTATGCCCCAGGTGATGTTGCTCATGATTGGTGTTTACAGGTATCGTAAAAATAAGACAAATTGCTTTGCATTGTTTCACGATGATATGAAACAAGTGAAACAGATGAAACAAGATTTTAGACTAAATAAATGTAAATCAATTACTTATGAAAAACAAGTGAAACAAAATGAAACAAGAACTTTTCACATCTACCTGACCCGTCCTAAAAAAAGTTTACACTTTTGGTTGTTAATACTGTGATTTGTTTA
>JAZKET010000048.1:0-34443 GCA_040386815.1 Bacteroidota bacterium
TATATATTTGATATATATGAAAACCAAACCTCTTATCATTAGCATTATAGGGATTTTGATGCTGTCGTTTTTTTTGTTGCGTTGTAAAAGCAGCAAAGTGTCTGTGGAAAATGGTGAGATTACTCAGTTTTTAGAAAGATTTAACAAACACGTAGTAAGCGGTAATAGAGATTCATTGATGACGTGTTTCAGCTCAGACCGTAGAAATCCAGGTTTAGAAAAGTTGATCAACATCCTTATTGATAAAAAAGGTACCGACGGAACAAAGCTGGAAATTACTTTAAATACTGAAGGTAGCGTTTTATCAGAAAATGGGCCTGCAACAACCACAGCCAGGGTCCCAATTATGTTAGATTATAAAGACTTGCCGTCGCAGCCAACCAAGCTAACGCTCAAGATTTTAAAAGTTGGTGATCATCAATATAAAATTACAGAAGTTGACGGTCGACTGTTTTTTACGCAATTAATAGCGTATCAAAATTTTATAAAGACAAAAACGCTTAGTGATGAAGATATCTACAGTCCTTTAACATTAAAAGCCTTTGCTTCGGCCAACCAGTTAAAGACCAGATACGACAGTGTTGTCTGGTTCTCACACGTTAAACAACAAACCTATTTTTATGTAGTAAATGGTGAATGGGACCAGTACGGAGCACAAGCTATAAGCGAGGTTAAACCTTATAAAATGGGTTTGCTAAACCCTGATCTGAAAGAAATTATTCCGGCAGAATATGAATGGATAGGCAGTATCGGTGGCGTTTTTCCTGACAAGATAGAAGTTACTAAAGATGGAAAGAAAGGTTTTTATGACTTGACGGGGAATGTTGTACTACCAGTTGTTTACGATAATATTTTCGCGATTAATGACGATGCTAACATAGCAGCCTTAAAACAGGGCGCCAATTTTTATTGGCTAAAAAATGACTTTACGATATCTGAAAAAGTAGACCTTAAATTTGCGGACATACTGCCTAAAATAAAACAAGCCGGATCATTTACCATAAGCAACTTTGGAACACCGGATAATATTACAGAGTTTAACTCGCGCGATCTGCATGGCAGCATTTACCTGCCACCGTCATACCTGGTTGATTTGAATATAATGCCTAAAATAAAGAGTTTCAAAAACCCCATGCGTAATAAGGTCGAGTTTTATGATGTAACTACAAATTATATTGTAAAAGCCGAAAACCTGCAAAGCGATGATGGCAATTGGTTTCAGTCTGCATTTTATAATATACGCGATTATTTTTTAGGTGGCAGGGCTGAGTTTTATGATAAAAAGAGTTTGGTTGTTATTAATAAAAACACCAGCCAGATATTTACTGCTGATATAGAGACAGCTTATGACGAAGGGGGCGGGGCAGAAGCTAATTTACCATGCGATGTAAACGCGATAAAAGCGCTTACTGATAGTTTGTTTGAAGTAAAGGCTGCCGCATCAGTATACGTTGATCTTTATGATACAACCCGTTTTTTAGCAGCTGGTACGTATTATCATTATTTAAAAATTAACAATAGCAAGCTTGTAGAGTTGCCCAACAGACGCACATTTGGTTTTACCAAGTATGTAAAGATGGATGATTCTTATTTAGAAGGTTGTTATAAACTTATGGTTAATCGTGCAAGTCCTTATCCCGAAGAAAAGATAGTTAAGCACATTAGCCCAGAGTTACTGAGGTACATGAAAAATGAAATATATGCTGATTACCGGTATCAGTTTAAGGATAAAAGATGGAAAAATGTTTTTGCTTACCTAACTGGTGATTATGAAAATAGCTATGGCGAAAAAGTACACATAAATGCCAATGTTGACGATTCATTAACGGTGATTGATAAATTTAACATAAACTTTATCGATCAAAAATTAAAAGCCTTAAAACCGGTTAGCCTGGCTGCAAAATGAAAATAACGGTACGCGTACTTGGTTATTTCGCTTTTTTTTGGGTGTTGGTATTAAGTGCCGGTACGTTTTTACAATATTACGATTTTACAGACCGTAGCGTTTTTCTTGATCTTAAGCAATCGGCCATTAAAACCGGCTGGTATCTGCCAGCTTTTTACCTGCACATTATTGGCAGCAGCATTATATTACTGGTTGGGTTTCTGCAATTTTCAGACAAAATTTACAGTAATAGTAAGCTGCATAAATTACTTGGTAAAATATATGTATGCGGTGTTTTGTTTATTGGCGCGCCTGGTGCCTATATCATGACCGCTTTTATTGATCGCGGCCCATGGGTGGCTTTGTCTTTTTTATTACAAAATACTTTTTGGATTATAACTACTGCCCTGGCCTGGATTTGGATTAAGCGGGGTGATGTTAATGGGCACGTAAAAATGATGCGACGCAGTTATGCCCTGGCATTTGGGGCGGTTACCTTAAGGTTCTATATTTTTATGTTTACGGTTTTGGGTAATGGCGTAGGATTTAATAACAATTATATAATTATTTCGTTTCTAAGTTGGGTGCCCAATATTTTATTTGTTGAGCTAATAAACCATTACGTAAAAAATCGTCTAACCCTTAAAACAGCGCTGTAATAAGTATTGCCGTTTCGCGGTTTTTTAGCCATTTTTAGACCTTTATTCTTGATATAGAAGTAATTCATTTTCGCTGATGAAAAAAATTATCGCGTGTTTGATCATCTGTTTGTTTGTTAATGCCTTACAAGCACAGGATCTTAAAATACCTAACTTTAGTTCAACCCAACATATTAACCAGGAATTTGGTTTAGGATCAATAGATATCACTTACGGACGCCCTAATTTAAAGGGACGTAAGATATTCAATAACATTGAGCCTTTTGGCGTAGTATGGCGCACCGGAGCAAATTCAGCTACTATTATTAAACTATCTGATACGGTTTTGTTAGAGGGGAACAAGGTTTTACCGGGCGAATATGCGTTATTTACCATTCCGGGTTCAAACGAGTGGACTGTTATTATTAATAAAGTTGCTAAGCAATGGGGAGCTTATTCGTACGATGAGAAACAAGATGTTGTACGCTTTAAAGTAAAACCATATCGTATATCGCCCAAGCTGGAAACTTTCACTATTGAGTTTGCCGACTTGAATATAGATAAAGGTACGTTAAAGCTAATGTGGGAGCATACAGGTATCTCTATCCGCATAAAGGCTGATATCAACGCCAGGGTTATAGCCAACATTAATGAAATGATGAAAGGCGAGAACAAGCCTTACTATGTAGCTGCTGTATGGTATTATTATCATGACCAGGATATGAATAAAGCCCTTGCCTGGATGAACGAGGTAGAGAAGCAACAACCAGATGCTTACAATGTAAAATATTGGAAAGCCCGTATTTTGCTTAAAATGGGTAACAAAAAAGCCGCGATAGCTGCCGCCAGCATTGGCCTTGAGATAGCCCAACGTGACGAAAATGCTGAGTATATCCGCATGAACAAAGAGGTATTGCGCGAAGCCGGTTATGCTATTAAGTAGTTAAACAAAATTAACCACATCAATAGACGCGCATATAGACAATCCTTTTAAAAGTAATACTTTATCTGAGTTGTAACCACGGTTATTGTATGCCCTGTCTTCATCAATAACTGAGCATATATGTGCAACATCGGCCTCTATACGCCAGGTTGGTGGTACAGCAATAGATATTGATCCAAACGCTTGCGATATATCCAGTTCTACAATACCATTGATATCTGCCTGGGTAAAATCAAGTTCGGTACTGCTGCAGAAATTCCTAATCGTTCCGCCTTTAAAGTTTTTAGAAAGAAAAGTGCGATGTATGCCACCAAACAGTGCGCTGGTGTTAATAGTGTCGTCTGTGCTGCTTAATGCCGATCCTGATAGAATGTCCATAATATTGCTGATTATTTCCTCAAAACTAAGCGATAGATTACGATGGGAAAGTGAGTTGCCGCGGGTGGCTTCAACATGTCGGTAAACGGCGGCATTGTGTCGGTAAAGTAATATAGCTATCTTACATCTTCAAAAAAGTATAAAGAATAATATGGGCTGGTTTAAAAACTATAGTAATATGATATGGCTTGTTGGCGGCATAATAGTTGGCAGCATAGTGGGCATTGTATTTGGTAAAGATGCAGAGGTATTAAAGCCTTTGGGTGATATGTTTTTAAACCTGTTATTTGTTGCTGTTATACCTGTGGTGTTTTTCAGCATCGCATCGGCCATAGCCAATTTACAGGGGGGCACGCAGATAGGCCGTATTTTGATAACCATGACTGCCGTGTTTTTAATGATGGTTATCATGGCTGCTTTGGTAACCATGGTGGCTTTCTGGATTTTTCCGGTGCATGAACATATGAGCTTTGCCAGCGATACTTTAAAGCAAGATATCAGCAGTAAACTAACCGGCGACCAGGTAACACAGATGTTTACCACAGGCGAGTTTTATCAGCTTTTATCGCGCAAAAATATGCTGGCCATGATCATATTCAGCATCCTGATAGGTTTCGGTACACTAAGATCAGGTGATAAGGGCATACCGTTTAGTAATTTTTTAAATGCCGGTGCCGAAGTTTTTAAGAATGTATTTGTCATTATCATGAAAATGGGCCCGATAGGGCTGGGTGCGTACTTTGCTTATCAGGTGGCCGTGTTTGGCCCTTCGTTATTTGGTACCTACGCTCATGTAATGGGGATTGGGTATGGCGTAAGCATATTTTATTTTGCTGTTTTTTACACCTTATATGCATTCATTGCAGGTGGTATTGGTGGTATCAGGCGCTATTGGCAAAATAATATCATTCCATCGGCAACAGCTGTTGGTACATCAAGCAGTATTGCTACAATTCCGGCTAATTTAGATGCAGCCAAAAAAATGGGCGTCAGCGATACTATTGCCGGTATAGTTATACCATTAGGCGGCGCTTTGCATAAGGATGGTTCAAGCATATCGTCCATATTAAAAATGGCAGTGGTGTTTGCTATGTTTGGTAAAGGTTTTACCAGCGTTGATGTGATATTATTAGCGCTGGGCATGACGGTATTAGTAAGTATTGTTGAAGGTGGTATCCCCAACGGAGGTTACATCGGCGAGTTGTTGTTTATATCTGCTTACGGTTTCCCACCTGAAGCCTTGCCACCTACCATTATTATAGGTACGTTGATAGACCCGGTTGCAACGTTATTGAATGCAACAGGCGATACCGTTGGCGCTATGTTAGTCAATAAATTTGTGGGCAAATTAGCCACATGATTTTCTAATAACTTGCTGTAACAATGCGCTATAAGATTGGTCTAAAAGTATATGACTGATCTTAAAAAAGCGATCGCCTTGATCGTGCTCATTTTTCCCTTGGTGAATTCCTTTGGACAGGTATCTGAATCTAAAAAGGATACAGTCACCAATTTAAAGCAGGTCGATATAGTTTCTAAAACCCCGGCGATAGAACATAAGCAGGGCAAAACTATCGTAAATGTAGAGGCATCGGTCACCAATGTTGGCTCTACGGTTTTAGAAGTACTGGAGAAATCGCCGGGAATCACAGTTGATCGTAATGGTGGTATCACTATGCAGGGCAAGCCAAGCGTTATGGTAATGATTGATGATAAGTTGACTTATCTGTCGGGTGCCGATCTGAATAACCTGTTAAGTAGTATGAATTCGTCGCAGGTATCGCAAATTGAATTGATAACTAGTCCTGGCGCTAAGTACGATGCAGCGGGAAATGCGGGTATCATCAACATCAAAACAAAAAAAAATAAACAGCAGGGCTTTAATGGCGTTTTTAATACCTCGTTCGGTATGGGCGTCTATCCTAAAAATACCAATGGATTAACCTTGAATTACAGGATAGGTAAGATCAATACATTCTTTAATTATAATGCCACTGTATTACGATATCTGACAGATCTGTATGCGTTTAGAAAGTATTATGATAATAATGGAAACGTTATTTCGCAAATAGATCAACCCGGTGGTTACACGGGTAACTTGTATAATAACATCTTGAAAACAGGTGTAGACTATACAGTCAGCGAGAAAACAACAATTGGTTTTGCTGTAGGTGGCATAGCTGTTAGCAGGGTAGGTGGCAATGTTGGTACAGCTAATTGGTTAAGCCCATCAGGCGTTGCTGATTCTGCTATATATACTACAAATTATACCAATAATCAGTTGCGAAATGGGTCAGCAAACATCTATTTGCGTCACGCTATATCTGCCAGCAATGATATAGCCGCCGATTTTGATTACCTGCATTATACCACTCAAAGCGGACAGGAGTATACTAACCAGTTATTAAAACCGGGTGGTTATAATGAGCGGTCTCGTGGCGATATCCCGACTATGATAGATATTGCATCCGGAAAAATAGACCACACCTTGAAAGTTAATAAGGATATAACTTTTCAATCCGGCTGGAAATCATCATTGAATAAAACAGATAACATCGCATCGTACCAAAACCTTATTGGCGGCAACTGGCTTGATGATAATACGCGCAATAATCATTTCCTTTATCGCGAGAATATACACGCCTTGTACACATCTATCGAAAACAAAAAAGAAAAGATAAGCTACCAACTGGGTTTAAGGTATGAGCTTACCAACTATAATGCCCACCAATATGGTAATGCCGTACAGCCCGACTCAGCTTTTTCAAGGCAATATGGTGGCTTTTTTCCAAGCGGATATGTAAGTTATCAGGCAGATACAGTTAACGGATTTACGTTATCTATTGGTCGACGGATAGACAGGCCAATATTTCAAAATCTTAACCCATTTTTATCTATCGTTAATAAATACACCTACGTAACCGGTAACCCATACATACAACCGCAATATACCTGGAACTTTGAGTTAAGTCATCAATACAAAAGTTGGTTAACTACAACGGTTTCTTACAGCGATATTAAAAACTATTTCTCGCAGATATTTCTTAACGGCGCTACAAAGGACATTATACTGTATACCCAGGGCAACGTAGGGCATACTAATATATTGGGCGTATCGGCCAGTGTTGTGCTATCGCCATTAAGTTGGTGGTCGTTAACAGGGCAGGCGGTTTATAATCATAAACGACTAAAAGGTTTTAACGGTAATACTTATACAACAGGTATTGATCAGCTTAACCTGAATATGAACAACCAATTCACTATTGGCCCATACACAGCCGAGCTTTCGGGTTTTTACACCACCAGGGCGCGTAACGATGTGCAGGAATTACTGTATCCAACCGGCCAATTATCGGCAGGGATATCAAAACCTATTTTCAATAAAAAGGCTACCTTGAAGTTCACGGCCCGCGATATTCTTTATACCAACGCCATGGAGGGTTTAACCCAGTTTCCAAACTCGACTGAGTATTTTATTTTGAGGAGAGACAGCCGGGTTTACACCCTGGCGCTTACTTATCGTTTTGGTAAGGCCTACAAGACAATTAAACGCTCAAGTAGCGCTGCAGAAGAAATGCAAAGGGTAGGTGGCGGATAAGGCAGCCTAATTAATGCAGAAAAGGCCATTGCAATTAGCAACGGCCTTTTCTGATACCCACCTATCTATTAGGTGTTTTAGTTATCTCTAACCGCTTTGTGTACAACCGACTTGTTATTTCCATTGCGTATTATAGGTTTGAGCTTGTTTTCCAGATCCATGTACTGCTTAAAGTTGCGCACATCGGTATCTACAATATTCTTAAACAGCGGATTCAATACACTTGCAATACTGGCACCCACGCCACCAGCAGGTGGTTGGTAGGTAATCACCACATCTACAATTGTACCTTTGCCATCCTCAGTATCGCGGAAAAATACCTTGCCGGCATTATCCAATACCGAGTCTGGCAATGAACTCCAGCCAATCATTTCGCCGGGTTTATCTTTAACAATTTCTGCATCCCAGCTTATGGTGCCAACACCGGTGGGTAATTTTAGCACCCAACGAGATCGGTTATTGTCTATCACTTCAACGCTTTCTAAGTGATTCATAAATAGCGGCAAATTGTCAAGCTTGCGCCAAAAATCATATACTGCTTTACGTGGTTTATTAACTGTGAAGGCTGATTTGATATTGACGTTGATAGGTTCCTGCGTGTCTTTGCCAATTTTTTTATAGATAGCGCAATGGCCGGTCATGCCACGGTTCATCAGATATCCTGCTGCGCCTAATTTTAGCAAACTGGTTAACGGACTTGAGAATAAATTGCCCAAACCAGAGAATGCCAGTTTAACACCGGCCGCTACTGATATGTATCGTTCGGGCCAGTTTACGTTTATGTTTTCCGGCTGTACTACAGCGTTGTAAGTGTTGGCCGGATGTGATGTATTTGATGCCATGTTGTTTATTTATAGGTATTTCTGTTTAACAGCGCAGGGCGCGCTAAGTTTTGTTTAAGTTAAATTAACGGTGTTTACTTTGCGTTTACCAAATGTTATTCTACTTTTGCATCGCTTTAGGTTTCACTAACCCATAACACCGGTTATTGAATTAAAAGGGAATACGGTGTAAGTCCGTAACTGTCCCGCAGCTGTAAGCTCCATATAACCTTTGTCTATTCAAAGGGTCACTATCCGATAAATAATGGGTGGGAAGACCGGACAAAAGGGGAGTAAGTCAGAAGACCTGCCAAGGCATTATACTAATTCACAGCTTTCGGGGATTGAAGCTTGGATATGATGCTCACCTGTTAAACCGGCGTGTTTTCAGTCCATTATTGCATTTCCGGCAGTTTGTGTTTTTACAGCTGGCATGAACATAGAAGCACCTTTCAGTTTTAATTATTGCACATATCTATGGCTATGTTTAGCTGTGTCTGGTTGTTTAATTGTTTCTGCTGATGCTTTTGCGCAAAGCGATACCACAAAAAAGCTTACTGAGATTAAAGTAAATGCAAGTACAGTGCCTGCTGTGCAGGCGATAATACCGTCGCAAACAGTAAATTCAAACGACTTTATTAAGTATAATGCGTTAAACGTTGCAGATGCTGTGCGTAATTTCTCGGGTGTTATTATTAAAGATTATGGCGGCATTGGCGGCTTAAAAACGCTGTCGGTACGTGGCCTGGGTGCTAATCATACAGCTATTTTGTATGATGGTATACAAATAAACGATGCTGAGAACGGGCAGGTAGATCTTGGTAAATTAAACCTTACCGGCGTGCAGCAAATAGCTATCTATAATGCCCAACCACCAGCTTTATTACAAACTGCAAGGGCGTTTGCTGCGGCTAGTGTATTGTCCATAGAAACTATCAGGCCGGTGCTTACTGCAGAAAAGCCTTATCAAATCACCACTGGTATAAAAACCGGAAGCTTTGGATTATTTAACCCTTATCTGCAATATCAGCAGCGCTTAAATGATAACTGGTCGGTGGTGGTTAACGGTTACACGCAAACCGCCAACGGGCGATATACTTATTTTGCTGATGACGGCGCAACTGTTACCAAAGAAAAACGCAATGGGTCTGAAGTAGCCATACAACAGGTAGACGGTGCCTTGAATTGGACTACGGAGTTTAATAAACTTAACATCCATATCAACTATTATAATTCTGACAGGGGAGTGCCCGGCGCGGTTATACAACATACCGAACCATCAACGGGGCAGAAACTTTACAACCGCGATTTGTTTATGCAAGGCAATTATCAGCACGATTGGCAAAATGGCTTGCAGTTGATGATAAGCTCTAAATTCTCACAAAATCAATTATCTTATTTTGACCCTGATTTTTTAAAGACTGGTCGTGTGGTAGACCAGCGCTTTGGGCAGCGGGAATATTATCAATCGGCGGCGTTGGCTTACCATATCCGGTCAAATTGGGAAGTTTCTTATTCGGCTGACTTTTCGCTAAACAACCTTAATGCCAGCCTGGCCGACTTTAGATACCCAACCCGGGTAACGCTTTTAAATGTATTAGCTACTAACATCAATT
This sequence comes from Bacteroidota bacterium, assembly GCA_040386815.1. GTDB lineage: Bacteria > Bacteroidota > Bacteroidia > Sphingobacteriales > Sphingobacteriaceae > Mucilaginibacter. The sequence goes on from JAZKET010000048.1 coordinate 9,880, forward strand.
TGGGCGATTGGACCTTGCAGGGTAATATTTTAAATGCTGATATTAAAGAAACGGTTAAGTACGGTACAACCATTCCAAGGCGAAATATCTATGCGCCCACTATAATTGCTGCTGTAAAACCTTTTGCTGATAAAAACCTGCAACTTCGTGCCTTTTATAAGTATGCCTTTAGGGTGCCTACTTATAATGATCAATACTATAACTACATATCAAATCCTAATCTTCAGCCTGAATTTGCGCGTCAGTACGATTTAGGTGCAAGTTATATCAAAAGCATTTCCGGATTGTTTAGCTATATAACCATAACTGCCGATGCTTATTATAATTACGTAACCAACAAGCTGGTATTTATACCATCGCTATATAACGGCTACACGCAAAACGCTGGAAAGGTGGATATTAAAGGATTGGACATCGGCCTAAAAACTATGGCTAACCTGCCATTTGCTTATAAACTTAACCTAACTGCAAATTATTCTTATCAGCAGGCGCTATATGTGGACGACAAGTTGGCTGATTACCTAAACCGACTTCCTTATATTCCCTTACATACCGTTGCTATCAACGCCGGGATTAGCAAGGGTCAAATTGGGTTGTATTATAATCATGTCTTGTCTTCATCAAGATATTATGAGAATAACAGTAAACCAGAATACCTGTTACCCGCATATAACATAAGCGACGCTTCACTGGTTTACAGACCTGTTATTGCAAAAAAGCAGATAGTTGCCATAGCAGGGGTTAATAACGTGTTCGATAAGCGCTATGATGTAGTGCGCAGTTACCCCATGCCTGGCAGATCAATCAGAATTTCATTTCAAATAACTATATAATCACAAACATGAAACAATTTAAACACAACTACCTATTCATCGCGTTAGCTTTTGTTACCGTATTGGCGTCATGCCGTAAGGACAAAACCAACCCAACGCCAGATACCCCGACAGCACAACGCGCAGGCATTTACGTTTTGAACCAGGGCGGTTTTATGAAAAACAACAGCTCGCTTACTTACTATGATTACTCAACCAAAACGCTAACGGCCGACATCTTTGCATCTGCCAATACCAACACGCTTGGTGATGTGGGTAATGATCTAGGTATCTATGGTTCTAAAATGTATGTTGTGGTAAACAACTCAAACACTATCTTCATCACTAACAAAAAAACAGCTAAGACCATTAAGCAAATAGCGTTGAACCAGCCGCGTAGCGTGGTTTTCTATAAAAGCAATGCCTTTGTAACCTCTTACAACGGTACTGTATCTGTAATTGATACCACCAGTTTAACCATTACAAAAACAATTACCGTTGGCTCAAGCCCTGAGCAAATGGCTGTGTCTAACGGTAAGTTATATGTGGCTAACTCAGGTGGTTTAGATTACCCCGACTTTGCTACTACCGTATCGGTTGTAGATTTAACTACTTTAACCGAAACCAAAAAAATAACCGTTATTGCTAACCCTATATCTATTGCTGCTGATGCTTACGACAATATCTATGTATTATCACTTGGCGACTACAACAAAGTATTAGCAGGGATCACCGTAATTAACGCCAAAACTGATGTGGTTAAATCAAACCCTGTTGCCAGTTTAGGTTATAACGTACCGGTATATGCGCAAGGCGATTATGTTTACTATCCAACTGCCGATAACAAGGTTGCGGTATACAACGCCAAAACACAAACTCTTGCGTCTGCCAGCTTTATTGCTGATGCTACTGTTGTTGACCCGATTATCGCTATTTCAGGCGACCCGCAGACTGGCGAGATATTCTTAGGTACAGCACCAAGTTTCTCTGTAAACGGTAGTGTAGTAGCTTTTGATAAAACAGGTAAAAAAGAGTATGCCATCACAACCGGCATAGGCCCTGGCAAGATTGTATTGCTAAACAAATAATTGCTTTGTTTCATAGTTTAGTTTAAAAACGTAATTTTACAGCATGACTTTAAATAAAGTAAACACACGCACATTTGTATTGGTATTCATTATAGTAGCTATGGCTGCTATACGCTTGTTAACCTTTAAATACCAGGTTTGGAGCAACTTTACACCTGTTGGCGCGCTTGCCATATTTGGTGGTGTTTACTTTAATGAGAAATGGAAAGCTTACGCGGCTATTCTGATCACATTCTTTGTGAGCGATGTGATCATTAACCACTCGTATACCGGACAATGGTCGTTGTGGAGCAGCTATACGTTTTGGAACTGTGTGTGCTTTTCGTTGATCGTATTTGTAGGATCAGTCATTAAGAAGATCAACGTAGCAACCTCAATAATAATTCTGTTTGCACCTGTGCTAATACACTGGCTTATAATGGACCTGCCTTGGGTTAATGATGCTAATGGCTTATACCCTAAAACATTGGCAGGCTATGGCGCTGCCCTGGTGGCTGCTATACCGTTTGAGAAGAATATGTTGTTAGGCGACCTTGTATTTGGTGCCATACTGTTTGGTGGCTTTGAGCTGGCTAAAAGCAAGTACACCGCTTTGCGTACCAACCGCGAACTTGCGCTATAAACTAAAAACCATATTTACAAAAAGCGGCCGGTTCATACCCAGGCCGCTTTTTTTATGAGATAACCCTATGAAGAAGATTGTAATACTAACCGGTGCAGGCATCAGTGCCGAAAGCGGCCTGCGGACCTTTCGTGATAGTGATGGTTTGTGGGAGGGACACGATGTGCAGAAGGTAGCCACCCCGGAAGCCTGGGCGGCAGACCCACAACTGGTGCAGAACTTTTATAACATGCGCCGTAAGGACGTATTGGCTGCAAAGCCCAACGCGGCGCACGTGGCATTAGCTCAGTTGGAAGAGAAATACGAAGTTACCATTATCACCCAAAACATTGATGATTTGCATGAGCGTGGCGGATCAGCCAAGGTGATGCACCTGCATGGTGTCATAACCCGTTCGCAATCAAGTATTGAGCCTGCGTTGACTTACCCGATTGATGGCTGGGAGATAAAAATGGGAGAGCAGTGCGAACTGGGTTCGCAGCTACGGGCGCATGTGGTTTGGTTTGGCGAGGATGTGCCGATGATCATTCCGTCGGCTAAGGTGTGCCAGCAGGCGGATATCTTCATTTTGGTTGGGTCGTCACTGGCGGTGTACCCGGCAGCGGGGTTGGTTAACTATGTGCATTATGATGTCCCAAAGTATATCATCGACCCGCATATACCTGAGATTAGCCGTATTAAGAACCTGGTTAGGATAGAAGAGAGGGCAACGGTTGGGGTGCCTAAATTGGTGAAGATGTTGCTTGAATTGGTTGAGTGATTGCTGGTTTTTTCTTTGAAATTAAAATGAACCAACTGAAACAGTGTTTTGGCTTAACTATTTGATAGTTAATTATTTGACTTTTTTAGTGAAACAGTTTGTAACAGTAGTAATGCTTTAAGGTAATTAGGTTAATTGGTTATTAATTAATTAGTTAATGGTTTTTTGAGGTGTGTCCTAAAAAGTGAGCGAAACAGTTAGGGTGAATCACTAATACGCCTGCAGTCGCACTGACCCGCATTGTTTCAGCTGGTTTCACCCGAAGCTTTACTGCCGACACTCCGGGACAAAGATAATTCTCAAGAAGACGTCCTTGTCCGAAGCATGTTTCTGACATCCCAGATCCACTAAATTTATCATGAAAATCTTTGTGAACTTAGATAAAAAGCTAGGTGAAATCTTGAAAAATCCAGAAAAATCCGGGGTGGATACCGGGCAATGTCGTTAAGTTATGAGATGATATGATCTAGAAACGAGGAACGAGTGAGAAATCTTATATGAATGTAAAGCTAACTATGTATGGCGTATAAGATTTCTCTGTCGCGCGCCACTTCTCAGGTCTGCCGGCTCTATCGAAATGACATCGTTGACTACAAGGGGCATGGCGCTATGGCCGCGTTAGGGAAATGACAAAGCGCGCTTTATATCGCACTCACTTGACCATTTCTGATAACCAGCTTACCGCTAAATACCAGACTTTTATCCAAACGCGCGGCTATCGACTGTTTGATCACATCGGCATTACGTGGCACTTTTTTATCAAATACTTTTTTACCGTTAATGGTAACGGTAACTTTTTTATCCAAATCTACCAGGTTATCATTCAAATAGATATAAAGCACTTCGTTTTGATTTTCAATAACTTCAATGTTATTGCCTTTAACCGCCACACGTACCTTCAAACCTTGCTTTGCTGTCGCGATATCGGCACCCAACCAGTAAAATTGATTGCGTAAAATATCGTCCTGTATCCAGATAATATCCTTAGGCAAGGCATTGCGTTTGTAGGCTGCCATCCACGGTACAGCAATGGTATCTTTGCGGCCCATCCAGTGCGGCATATCGGCATACACATGGGTATCATGTATAAAGCTGCCTGGATACACTTTCTCAAGGCTATCTAAACGTTTGCTCCATTGAGCTACCAGCTCGTTACGTTTGTAGGCAGCATCTTTTCCACCAACAAAAGCAGTAAACGGAATATTCTTTAAGTTCAATATCTGCGCATCGCCCGGGTGACCGGCCATCATCGCGGCAGCACCCCAGTAATCGGCCAGCCTGGGGGCAAGCTGAAACACACCATCGCCACCTGCCGAGTAGCCCATTACATAAACCTTATCAGGGTTTACATCATCAATAGCAATCTCGCTTTTTATAACTTCGGCAAGCAGTTCATCCATAGGGTAATCGTGCCACATGTTCCAGGTGTTTGCCGGGCTGCGTGGTACGAAGTAAACACCTTCTTTTGGGGTGTATAATTTCTTCTGGTTTTCCCATTGCTGGTCGTTGGCCTTTGGCGTAGTGCCGCCGCCGCCATGTAACGAAATGTACAGGCTGCGCCCATCTTTAGGCTTTTCGCCAAATATCTGGGTGGTAAACTTCATGACGAAGTTTTTATGTTCTATCTGTTTTGCGGCCCACTCGGCTTCGGCCTTTCCTTTTTGCTGCGCTATTTGAGTTTGCAGCTCGGTAGCGGCTATGGCATCAGCTTTTTTACGGGTAAGGTTGGTCTGAGCAAAAGCAGGGATACTGCTTATCAGCAATAAAGCAAGCGTTGTTTGGGTAATAGTTTTAGTCATCAGGATGGTTTTGTTTGCTAAATTTAATAAACATTGTGTAAATACCTATATTACATTTCAGATTTACCAAATCAAACCTGCAATGATTTATTTATACAACAAGGCAAACCTTAAGAGCCTGCTGTTTACTGCTATTGCTTTTTTTGCTATTACTAATTGCTATGCGCAATTATCAGTTATAAAAGCTTTGTGCGATAATAAGGTTAACCCTTTAGGCGTATCAACTACAAACCTGCATTTTGGCTGGGAGATGTCATCACCACAAAACAATCAGCTTCAAACTGCTTACCAATTAGTGATTTCCTCATCTGCCGCAAAACTAAAAGCCGGCAACTATGATGTTTGGAACTCATCGACCATAAATAGTAATGCCAGCGTTTTGGTGCCTTATAATGGCAAAGCTTTGTTACCGGGCACCATTTACTACTGGAAGGTAAGAATATGGGATGCTGCCAAACGTGCATCTGCATGGAGCAAACTAAGCAGTTTTTGTACCGGCCTTGATAACGCTGCTGATTGGAAGAATGCCCAATGGATAGGTTATGAAGATTTGCCCGACAGCATGCGCGTAGCGCCGGGCGTGCATACCCTTGATGGGGGCGCTATAAAAGCGTTAGGAAACAAGGCGATGAAACGAACCGTTATCCCTTATTTTCGTAAAGAATTTAAAACGGCTAAAGAGATAGTTAGCGCCTACGCCTTCGTCAGCGGGCTTGGCCAATACGAGATGAGTGTAAACGGCACAAAAGCCGGCGATGGCTTTTTAACCCCGGGCTGGACATATTACGACAAGACAGTTCTGTACAACGTGTTAGATATCAGGCATATGCTAAATGCAGGGATCAATACCTTAGGCATAGTAGTTGGTAACGGCTTTTACAATATTAACCGCGAACGCTACACTAAAATGGTTGACGCTTTTGGGATGCCGAAGCTGATTTGCCGGGTAAAAGTAACTTATGCCGATGGCACTACAGAAGATATTGTCAGTAATGAGCAATGGAAAACATCACCATCGCCAATAACTTTTAGCAGCATTTATGGGGGCGAAGACTATGATGCACAACTGGAGCAACTGGGCTGGGATAAAACAGGTTTCAACGATACCAAATGGAAGAAGGCCTTATTGGTGAAAGCACCAACCGGCCAATTGATTGCCGACCCCGATTATCCGGTGGCTATTATGGATACGTTTAAGGTGAAAAGCATAAGCCAGCCAATTCCGTCAATTTATATGTATGATTTTGGCCAAAATACTTCAGGTATCATCTCGTTAAAAGTTAGGGGTAAAAAAGGTCAAACCGTTACCCTATTACCAGCCGAAATTTTAAATGGTGATAAAGTTTCTAACCAGGAGGCAACCGGCGGTCCGTTTTATTTTACCTATATATTGAAAGGCGATGGGGTAGAAACCTTTACGCCCAAGTTTACTTATTACGGATTCAGGTACGTGCAAGTAGCAGGAGCTATCCCTGCCGGCACAGCCGGCAATTTGCCTGTGATAGAAGAAATGAGGTCCTTACACGTCAGAAACTCATCGCCACAAAACGGTAGTTTCAAATGCTCAAACGAATTATTTAACCGCATTTACACCCTTATTAACTGGGCCATTAAAAGCAATTACCAAAGCGTGGTGACCGATTGTCCGCATCGCGAAAAACTAAGCTGGCTGGAGCAGGATTACCTGATGGGCAATTCTATTCACTATAATTTAGATAACTATAACCTGTACCGCAAACTTGTGTTTGACCTGATAGACGCGCAAGATGAAAAGGGCTTAGTGCCTGACATAGCGCCCGAATATGTAACATTTGGCGGCGGTTTCCGCGACTCGCCCGAGTGGGGCAGCGCCGCCGTGGTAGTACCGTGGCAATTGTATAATTGGTACGGCGATAAAGACATATTGGAAAAAGCGTACCCGATGATGAAAAAATATGTGGCTTATCTGGAAAGTAAATCAAGTAATCACATTTTAAGCTATGGTCTTGGCGATTGGTTTGACTATGGCCCGCGCCAGCCCGGCGAGGCACAACTGACGCCAAAAGCAGTAACGGCCACAGCTATTTATTATTACGATGTTTTGCTATTGAGTAAAATGGCAGCCTTGCTTAACAAGCCTGCCGACGCTGCCAATTTTACTAAACAAGCGCTGGCCGTTAAACAATCTTTCAATAACAAGTTTTTAAATGCCGCAACCAATGTATATTCAACCGGTAGCCAAACAGCCATGGCTATGCCTCTAAGCGTTGGTTTGGTCGATAAAAGCATTGAAGCAGCAGTCAGAAAAAACCTGACAGACTCCATCAGCAAACATAACTACGCCCTTACAGCCGGCGACATTGGCTTTCATTTCCTGGTAGATGCGTTGGACAAAGGCGGTTACTCTGACATTATTTATAAAATGAATAACCGGGACGATGTGCCAGGGTACGGCTATCAGCTTAAGAAAGGGGCGACAGCATTAACAGAATCATGGCCGGCTTTAGAGAATGTATCTAACAATCACCTGATGCTGGGCCATATTATGGAGTGGTTTTACAGCGGATTGGCCGGCATAGGGCAGGAGGATAAAAGCGTTGGGTTTAAGCTACTAAAGATAAGGCCGCAACCTGTTGGTGACATTGCCAGCGCGTCGGGCACTTTTCATACGCCTTATGGCTGGGTAAGCACCGACTGGAAAAAGCAAGCAAATAACTTTAGCCTGAATGTAACTATCCCGCCAAACAGCAGCGCCAATGTATACCTACCCATAAAAGCCGGCCAAAGCGTTTACATCAACAATAAAAAACAGGCGGCATACCAGGGCGACACCGCTATCGTAAAATGCGGATCAGGCAGTTATTTGTTTGAAGCAAAATAGTGGCACAAGAAAATGGCCCGATTCGTTATCACGGATCGGGCCTTTTGTAATTTGTCAAAATATTACGGTCTTTCTTTACCGCTGTATTGAATCTTCAGTTCGGTTTTATCGTTATAGTAAGCGTCCCAAAGTTCATCAACAGTTTTACCAGACAAGGCAGCCCAGGTGTCTTTTGTATATGTTTTGTTACGTAACTCTTTATCCAATTGGATAATCATACCAGGTTTAACTTTTTGATCAATCCACTCGAAAAAGCGCGCTGTGATACGGTAGCTGTTTTCGTATTTTTTATCGTTAGTTTTAGCATTTAGCGCTGGCATCGTCCATTTTGAACCGATATTATCTACACCAAATTTATAACGGATAAAGTCGGCAATACCTTCGGTTAACCAAACAGGGCCAGATCCGTAACCGTAACCTTGTACAAGGTGCATACCTTCGTGTGTTACCACGTCTATGTCAGTAGGGTGAGATTTCATGTATTTTGTTGAAAACAAAATGCGATTACCGCTTGCTTCTGCAACACCTGTGTAAGCTGTATCGGTTACAAAAACAACTTCATGAGGGGCTTTCTCGTTAAACATAGCCACCAATTGCGGGTACGATTTAAAGAAAGTTTCAATCAGCTCGCCTTTAATGCTTGGCACAAAGTCAGAGTTTTTGTTGATAAACGTTAGCTGAAAGCCGTCTTTTTTTATGGTATCAACAGAGTTCCAGTTTTTGTGCAAAGCTTCTTGCAGGTGGTTCTGAAAGTTTGCAAAATTCTTTTTGTCTTTTATCCATTTACTGTTAACAACAAATGCCCCTGGCTTAGCGCTTAGGGTAAAGTTTTTAACCGTGTCAATAACACGCATGGTAACTTGTCTTGCAGTGCGATACCCATCTGCACCGGCAAAACCCGGGTAAACGGCTTTAAAAGCGGCATTAACAGCAGCTGTGTCAACTTTAACCTTTGTATCGTTAACTACAGTTATGGTGTAGCCCATTTGGCCACCGCGTCTGCGTTGTTGGTTTTGGCCACCTTGTCCGGTAGCTGGTGGGGTGGTGGTTTGCGCGAAAGCGGTCGCAGAAACCAATACTAAAATAGTAAGCTTGGTAAATCTCTTGATCATATCAGTTATTTGTTTGCCATAAATATAAATGATATTGAATTAACATTATGTAAAAAACCAGATACAGCAAAACACACTGCCTATTTGATAATAAAATGGCACCTTTGCAGACATTTTAATTATCGGCTCCGTCAAGCTTGAGGGAGAACAAAACTATGAACTGGATACTTATTGTAATTGCAGGATTATTTGAAGTGGCTTTTGCCGCTTGTTTAGGCAAGGCCCGTGAAACAACAGGTACAGAAATGTACTGGTGGTTTGCAGGCTTCCTGGTCTGCCTTACCATAAGTATGGGTTTATTAATGAAAGCTACACAAACACTACCTATAGGCACCGCGTATGCTGTATGGACAGGCATTGGCGCGGTAGGAACCGTGATAGCCGGTATAGTAATATTTAAAGAGCCTGCCACCTTTTGGCGCATGTTTTTTATCACTACGCTAATAGGTTCTATTATAGGCTTAAAAGCAGTATCGCACTAATTATTTGGTTAGGTGCCTTAAAAAGGCTGCCGGGTTATTCAGAAATGATTTTGTAAGCCTAAAATGCTCCGTTTCTTCGTAGCTGGTTTCGCGTACGCCATCATCGTCAAATTGATAAATGGTGGCGCCGGGGTAACAAAGCAATATGGGCGAATGTGTTGCAATGATGAACTGTGCCCGTCCGCTTAGCTCAAGCTCGTTAATAATGGTCATAAATGCCAGGATACGGGCAGGAGACAGGGCTGCCTCAGGCTCATCAAGCAAATAAACGCCTGCCTCAAACTGGTTACTAAATAGCGACAGGAATGATTCGCCGTGCGATTGTTGGTGTAATGATCGTCCGCCGTAAGCTTTCAGTATTCGCCTGTCCTCGGTAGCTAATTCGTCAACGTACGATGCGAAATTGAAAAAACTTTCGGCCCGCATAAAAAAGCCCTCAGTAACACGTTTTGGCGACCAGCCGATTGCCAGGCTGCGCGCCAGTGGAGTTTCATAGCCATCAAACCTGTGTCCGGTATTTAAATTATGATTTCGGTTGCCGCCCCGTAAGCTAAAGCCACACTGTTCGGCAATAGCTTCTAATAAAGTGGATTTGCCCGAACCATTTTCGCCAACAAAAAAAGTAACATTGCTTTTAAGCGTCAATTGCAATCCATCTTTCAAACTCTGAATGTTTTCCAGATAGCTGCCGTCATCAATTGGCGGCACATATATGCGTGACAGTGCGGGCATGTTTTTTTTGGACTTTTCTACAAATTTAATATTCGCGGCCATAAGGTTATCTGTTAAAACTTAACAAAGTGATAAAATGCAGCTTACGGCAAAAAATCATAATTTTAACCGGATAATCCCCTCATATCATCAATGAAAAAATTAATATGGTTAGCTGTGTTGCTGATGTTTGCATTTACAAAAGTGCAGGCACAAACCACGCCCTGGAAATTTGCGCACGTATCAGACATCCATATTGGCAGCGAAACTTCTGTTGAGGACCTAAAACGAACGATTGCAGACATCAACGCCGACACCGAACTACAGTTTGTAGTACTAACAGGCGATATTACCGAGTTTGGGTCTGACGATGAATTGCGACTGGCAAAATCCATGCTGAATGACATCAATAAGCCATGGTACATCATCCCGGGTAATCATGATACCAATTGGTCTGAAAGTGGCGGTAACAGCTTTAAAACCATTTTTGGTGCCGAAACCTTCGCATTTAAGCATAACGGCTTTTTGTTTTTGGGTACTAACTGCGGCCCAAATATGCGCATGAGCCCCGGCCAGGTTCCGCGCGAGAATTTGGTTTGGCTTGATTCGGTATTGAACGTCACGCCTAAAAACATGCCCATCATTTACCTTAATCATTACCCAATTGATTCGGCTTTGAATAATTGGTACGAGGTGATAGATCGCCTTAAAACGCATAACACGCAACTAATACTCTGCGGCCACGGCCATAACAACCATAAGCTAAACTTTGAGGACATCCCGGCTTTTATGGGGCGATCAAATCTGCGGGCAAAGGCAGCGGTTGGGGGGTACAGTATTGTTACCATAGCTCGCGATTCGGTGTTTTACAACGAGCGAACTCCAGGCATACAAACCGGCAATGTTTGGGGTAAAGAGCGGTTGTTTACGCATAATTTTGCATCAGACACCAAAAAATATCCTCGACCGGCATATGTAGCAAATAAAACATTCGCCAACATTAAACCAATATGGACAGTTCAGGACGATAGCGACATTGGTGCAGGCACCGCCGTTGCCGGTAACAGGGTAGTAGTAACCAACACCGCCGGAGTGGTTACCGCTTACAATTTAAAAGATGGCAAAAAACTTTGGGCCACTAAAACAGGCGGTAAGATATACAGCACACCCTGTGCAGACGGTAAATATATTGTAGTAGCAAGTACAGATAAATATCTGTATTGCTTTGATAAAAATACCGGAGCCATCATCTGGAAATCTGCTACTGATAAGCCTATTGTTGGTTCGCCGGTTGTTGCTAAAGGTAGGGTTTTTAGTGGTGGCTCTGACGGGCACTTTAGATGCTACAACCTGAAAACCGGCAAGCTTAACTGGGATTTTGCAGCTGTAAAAGGTTTTATGGTTACCCGGCCGCTGTTGTATGACGGTAAGGTTTACTTCGGCACCTGGGGCAATAGCTTTTACGCCCTCGACCAAAAAACAGGCGCGCAGGTTTGGCGATGGAACGATGGCTATACCAACCGCATGTTTTCTCCTGCGGCATGTGTGCCGGTAATCAATAAAAACAGGTTGTTTATAGTTGCGCCCGACAGATCAATGACCTGCCTTAACGCCGGCACGGGGCAAGTTATATGGCGACAAAAGGCAGATGTTAAACAACGTGTGCGCGAGTCGATGGGGATATCTGCTGACGGTGAACTTATTTATGCCAAAACCATGGATGGCGACGTGCTGGGTTTTTCAACCAAAACAGATAGCCTTGATGTTGAATGGAAAAGCGGGCGCAATATGGGGTATGAAATATCGCCAACTCTTATTCAGGAACATAAGGGACTGGTGTTTGCCACAAGTAATTCAGGGCTTATTTATGCTTTTAACCGTGCAAGCGGTACCATGGCTTGGGCGCATAAACTATCAAACAGTTTGGTTAACCCCATAAGTTTTGTAGGAAGAAAAGAACTGATAGCCACTACGATGGATGGCAAAATAGTTTGTTTAAAATACGAGTAAAAACTTAACCCCATTTTACGATCTTAGCAATCTATGATAGACTATAATCCTAAAAGCTGGTTTACTTTCATTTTTCGTTTCCATAAGGCCGATACCTTTCGCAAACTGGCTCCGTTACTGCTGGGTATCGCCATTTACTCAGGCGTGATAGTTTATCTGGAGACCGAAGTGTTTAAACTAACAGATAACAGTAACGTACGTAATATCAACATGGTGCATACCATACTTAGTTTTGTGATATCTATGTTGTTAGTGTTTCGCACCAATACCGCTTACGATAGGTGGTGGGATGGGCGTCGTTTGTTAGGATCGCTTACCAATACTAGCCGTAACCTTGCTATTAAAATTAAAGCAATAGGTGTTGATGCTACCGAACGTGCTTTTTTCGCTGTCACGATACCTGCCTATGCCGATGCGCTACGCCAACATTTGCGAGACGAGCAATGGATACCCGATAATACAACCGTTATAAATATAGACCCAAGCCTGCATGTGCCAAACCAAATTGCAGCTTTGATTACCGAACGGGTATACAACCTAAACAACAGTGGCGTTATTAACCGAGAACTGTTATTGTTAATAGGACCTGAATTGGCTGCCCTAACAGATATATGTGGTGCCTGCGAGCGGATAAAAACCACACCTATACCATTCTCATACAGCGTTTTTATCAAAAAATTCATTTTCTTTTTTGTGATGACATTACCCTTTGGCTGGTCGTTTAGCCTGGGATATTTGGTGGTGCCATTGGTAGCTTTTGTAGCTTACGTGTTATCAAGCCTTGAACTAATTGCCGAGGAAATTGAAAATCCTTTTGGTTACGATGCCAACGATTTACCTGTAGACCGTATTTGCACCAATATACGCAAGCATGTAAATGAGTTGATAGGTTAAACAAGCATCTTAGCCAGATTACCCAGCTGCTTTAGCTTAAACTCAATATCAGCCGACCATGGCAGGCCGATACAAAGCCGCATACAGTTATTAAATTGATCTTGCAGGGTAAACATACGGCCGGGCGCTATACTGATGTCTTTTTTGATAGCAACATCATATAGCCTGGCGGTATCAATATGCTTATCAAACTCAACCCAAACCGCGACACCGCCTTGCGGACGCGTAATTTTAGTTCCGTCGGGAAAATACTTTTCTATGGCATGCGCGTAGTTTTGGTAGTTAGCTTGCAGGGTACGCCGTAGTTGCCGCAAATGAGTATCATACTTGCCACTCGTCAAAAAATTAGCCACAGCCTCTTGCACAATGGCAGCCGATGATATGGAATGAATAAGTTTTAACTTTAGCAACTTGTCTTTATACTTACCGGGCGCTACCCAACCCACGCGATAACCCGGTGCCAGCGTTTTTGAAATTGACCCGCACAACAAAACATTACCTTCTGTATCAAACGATTTACAGCATTTGGGCCTATGGCTACCAAAATACAGATCGCCATAAATATCATCTTCAACAAGCGGAATGTTGTGTTTTGCTAATAAGGCCACTATCTCTTTCTTATGCTCATCAGGCATACAACTGCCTAATGGCGTGTTATAATTAGGCACCAGCAAGCACACATCTATTTTATTTATAGATTGTTTCAGTGCATCAATTTCTAAACCGGTAACCGGATGTGTGGGCAGCTCCATCACCTTAAAGCCCAAACTAACAGCCAACTGTAATATGCCCGGATAACAAGGGCTTTCAATAGCAACGGTGTCGCCTGGTTTAGCCACCGCCATCAGGCAAAGCGAGAGCGCGTTCATGGCGCCATTGGTGGTAATCAGGTCGTTTTTGTTAAGGTTACCGCCCCAGGTTAATGAGCGCACCGCCACCATGCGGCGCAAGTTAACATTGCCCTGCAGCGGTTCGTAAGTAGCGCCGCCTTCGTGAAGTTTTTGCGTTGCCCGCACAATTTCTTTCTTCAGCTTAGCCAGCGGCAGTAAGTCGCCCGAGGGGATACCTATAGAAAACAACGTTAACTTATCATTCCCGATGTTTGAGTATACCTTGCTTATTAGCTCGTTTGGCTCATTGGGTTTAGCTGTCGATGATGGGCGGCTAACATCAGGCAATAGCAATTTGGTAACCGGCAAGCGGCTCACAAAATAGCCTGATTGCGGCCGGGCATCTATCAGCGATTGTGCTTCCAGTTCCAGAAACACGCGTTTGGCTGTATTCATGCTGATATTATGCTCTTTACACAACATCCTTACAGAGGGTAACTTATCGCGATGCTTTAATACGCCGCTGGTAATTTGCCCGGCAATGCCGCTTGCAATTTCGTGATACAGAAAATCCTTTGCCATGCAGCAAATATAACTGTGTCCATCAAAATAAACAAAACTGATACTGTGATAACCTATTCAGGCCAAATAACTTTGCCAAACATTAAATCAGATACATACATGGGCAACACTACCAATCATCAGCCATCAGCAGCAAATACACGTGCAGGTTACATCAACGGCTTTATTGGTATGCTGATATTCAGCGGATCATTACCTGCAACCAGGGCCGCAATTCATGATCTGTCGCCCACGTTTTTAACTGTGGCACGGGCAGCTATATCGGGTTTATTAGCTTTGTGTATTGTTTTGATATTTAAAGAAAAGCGCCCATTAAAAGAGCATATTTTACCACTGTTAATCACTGCCGTTGGGGTAGTGGTTGGCTATCCTTTGCTTTCAGCATTGGCGCTTCAATATATCACATCGGCACATGCTATGGTGTTTTTGGGGATGCTGCCACTAACCACCGCCATATTCGGTGTTATCCGCGGCGGCGAAAACCCGCAGCCTGCGTTTTGGGTGTTTTCTATACTGGGTGCTTTGCTGGTTATTGGTTTTGCGGTAGCACAGGGTTTAACCGCCTCACCAATTGGCGATATCATGCTGATGCTGGCAGCAGTTATACTATGCGGTTTGGGTTATGCCGAGGGTGCTAAACTATCCAAGATACTGGGTGGCTGGCAGGTGATATCATGGGCGCTGGTTTTATCATTGGTGGTTATGCTGCCGGCAAGTATTGTCTTGTTGCCCAGATCGCTTGCGGATGTTGGTATCCCGGCCTGGTTAGGTTTAATATACGTTTCTGTTTTCAGTATGTTGATAGGTTTTGTATTTTGGTACCGCGGACTGGCACAGGGCGGCATTGCAGCCATTGGGCAATTACAGCTGTTACAGCCTTTCTTCGGTTTGGCATTAGCCGCTACGCTATTGCACGAACACGTAAGCATAGGCATGTTAGCCGTTACCGTAGGCGTAATATTATGCGTAGCCGGATCAAAGAAATTTGCGAAGCCAATGAAAGCCATATTCGACAGACAATTACCGATGGAGGATGAACGGATACAGATCGTCCCCCTAAACGCGACAGACTTTGACGCGCTGTATGCTGTAGCCTCTGATCCATTAGTATGGGAGCAGCACCCTAATAAAGATCGTTATCAGCACGATGTATTCCTGAATTTCTTTAAAGGTGCAATGGAGTCTAAAGGCGCTTTCCTGGTGTTAGATAAAGCCACCGGGCAGGTTATAGGCAGTACGCGCTACTACGATACCGAGGAGGCTGACAGCATAGCCATTGGCTATACCTTTATTGGCCGTGCTTATTGGGGCGGCGGATACAACCCGGCACTTAAAAAGCTGATGATAGATTATGCCTTGCAGCATTACGGCGCTGTGATATTTCATATCGGTAGTCAAAACATTCGCTCACAAACAGCCATAAAACGTTTGGGCGCAAAAAAAATAGGCGAACAGGAGATAGCCTACTATGGCGAACCGGCCAAGCTTAATTTTATTTACCAGATAACCAAGGCCGACTGGCAGGAGCCTAAAGTTGAAAAGCCTATAGCGCTTACACAGTAAGCGTACCCACGGTTTTACCGCTATCGTCAACCATTTTTAAGTTGAGGGCTTTATTGTCAAACTCTACAGTTATCAGCGTACGCTTATTTTGTAAGGGCCCGCCGCCGATAACAATAGGGTATTCGTGCTGGCCTTTTACCGCGGGGTGGATACCGTGGGTATGCGTATGGCCCGATATCAGCACATCTATTTTTGCTTTGTTAAAAATGTGATTCCAGCTTTGGCGGCAGTGCGTGGTGCCGTGCCAGTCGCCGCTATAAAACAGCGGAATGTGGCTGAATACAACCTTATATTTAGCTTTTTTGAAAGCCGGTTTTTGAATCTCTTTTTCAAGCCAGGCTGCCTGTTGTTTGCGGTAATTATCAAAATCAACCATACCATAGTAAGCAGCATGTTCATCCTCCTTATCCTCGCCCGAATCAAGTACAATGGCGTACATATCACCATACTGAAACGAGAAGTAAAACCTTGCATCATGCCCGTTAAAATAATCAGGGATGTTTCTGGCAAACTTGCCGCGAGTTTCATGGTTACCGCGCGAGAAAAAGAATGGGGTAGTGGCAAACATATCGCCAAAGGGCTGCAGCAGGTGATTAACCAACTGATCTTCGTCTGTCTGGTAATCAAACATATCGCCGTTCAGAAAAACAAAATCGTGCTTTTTATCCTCGTTAAACTTTAACAGGTGGGTAAATGATGCAGGCCTGTCGTGAATGTCGTTAAATACCAAAAACGAGAACTTATCGGCTTTAGTAGTAGCAGTTTTAAAGGTATGAACAGGGCTGGTGTACATATCGCCAAACGTCATTTTGTACGCCTCAAAAACTTCTATCTTTTTTGAGCAGATACGATAATAATATGTAGTGCCCGGCTCTAAACCATTCAGATCAATGCCGTTTACCGTGTTATAAGTTTCGTGGAAACCCAGCTCAGTAGTGTGGCCTTGTTTATCCAGTTTATCGGCAGACAGGCCGTATTCAACCCAGCTAAAGCAAGGCACATGGGTTATCCACCTAATAGTGATACTGTTAAAAGTAGGCGCCTGCAGGTAAGGGCCCGATTTTAAAATGGCAGTATTCTCCGTTGCGTTAATACTACCAAGCGCATTAGCTGATATTGGCAAAGCAGCCATTGCGCCCAAAGCGCCAACCGACGATACAAATTTTCTGCGCGATATTGCCGCCGCGTCCTTTTCCTGATCCATTTTAATTATGAGGGGTTTTAATGGCCTAAATATAGTATTTAGGTATCAGGATGATAAGGGTTTAACAAAAAGATAATATAATTTACTGCCTAATCTTCAATAGCCTCAATCCCTTGTTCCTTTAACCAGGCAAGTCGGTCTGTCATGGTTTTAAGTTGTTCTGGCGAATGGCCCTGCCAGTCGGTAACTTCGCCAACAATGCGTAATGGGGCACTGGTGCGATAAGATTTAGATGGATTACCAGGGAATTTCTTATCTGTAAGGTTTGGATCATCCTCATATGCTCCGGTAGGTTCAACTATGTAGATCCTGCCCGGCGCATCACCCACAGCTAACTCTGCACCCCAGGCGGCGGCGTCCATTGTGGCGGTTAAGTATACATATTTGGCTTTGGTTTGCCTGCCGTAGTTTGAGTTAAACCCGGGTGCAATCAGGTCGCCAATCTTTAATTGGGCTTTGGTACCGTGAAAAAATTTCGTTGTGTTTTCTGCTGAAACCTGGCTCATAAATAATTGCTTTTTTGATGACTTTAGCCAAAAGTATACCATCAAAATCAATAAAAAAACGATTTCTAAGTATAAATTTTAAAGCGCGATACCGTAGTAATTTTGGCGTTATCCTTACAACAAATGGGGAAAACAATTGCCGCTTATTAGTGTGATTTTAAGGAAAGTGTGCGGAAGAAGGGACTCGAACCTCTAAAACAACAAAGCCCCGATATTGCTATCGGGGCTTTGTACCCAGCGCCGGAGTCGAACCGGCACGGTTTCCCACAGGTGTTTGAGACCAGCGCGTCTACCAATTCCGCCAGCTGGGCATGCTTGTCTGTTGGTGTCTTACAACCTTCAGAAGCGGGATGCAAATGTATTTAAACTCCGTGTAATTCGCAATATAAATTTTCTGTTTGAAGGAAGTTATTTTTCTGCTTATTGTAATAAGCTCATTCTCTGTTATATTTAAATAAAACTAAAACGCCGGGGGTACAATATTACTACCTGAGTCCCGGCGTTTTGTACCTTACGGCGCAACCAACGTTTTCCTTTGTATCGTATGCGCGCTAAAATATCCCAAAGCGCCGCCTTTAATATTGCTTAGCGGGTTTGACGGGGCGGCATTGTTACCATCGCCACCAGCACTTTCATTCAGGCTGAACCAGTATTTAAAAACCGACGCGTCTATATTCAGCATCTCAATAGCTACCGTGTTTCCCGGGCGTATATCTCTTTCGGGTTCGTCATTAGTATTTGATCTTAGCTGGCTGTTTACCTGCTGCCCGTTAGTAAATTCGTCATCCTCAACAAAAACAGTTTTTTCTTTTCGATTATCTATGTATTGCACAAAGCGGTAATTGTTTTTAGCGTTGGCCGGCTCCTGATATCTTACCGTTACATACTTACGTGGTGTGCCATCGGCGTTATTGCCAAAGTTGTCTTTTACCAGGTAAATGCTATCCAGCATTACCTGCTGCGGCATGGTGCAGGTGCTGGTAAACACCTTACCGTTAACGCTGACGGTTAGCTGATAACTTTGTCCGGGGATACCAACCAGCGTACTGTTTTGATATACACCCTGGGCGGTTGGTGTTACATTATAAGTTGTACCATTATTGCTGATGGTTACCTGCGCGCCACTGGTACCGTTAAAGTTATTATTGTCTGTAAAATTTTTGGTTTGGCTAACCAATACCTTGCAGCCACCGGCCTGGTTGGTTAAAACACCCTCTATTACATACTGAGGGGTGGTGTCGTTTAGTTTAAGATCTATCGCCTTTTCGCAAGCCGAAAAAAGGGTTACTACAACCATTAGTAGCAGATAGTTTATGATGTTTTTATACATGGTAATTAAAATTTAAAGTTATAGGTAACCGATGGAACAAAGGTAAACAGGGTAGTGCGCACAGCTTCAGTACGGCTGGGGTCTTTTTCGTTATCGCGGAAAAAGATGCGGTAAGCATTAGGGTTACCGTAGGCATTATATAAGCTAAAGGTCAGATCTGACGAATATTTAGCCCTTTTCTTTAACTGCATGGTAGCGCCCAGATCAAGCCTGTGGTATGCAGGCATACGGTCGGCATTACGTGCTGTGTAGTAATAATAGTTATTACCATCAACCTGGTATTTTCCACCCGGGAAGGTTACCGCGTCGCCGGTGTAATAAACAAAATTGGCAGATAGTGTCCATTTCTCGCTGGCTTTGTATACACCAACAATGGCAATATCATGGGTACGGTCTTGACGCGCACGGTACCAGGTATTGTTGTTAATACCGTCTATCTTACGTTCGCTTTTTGAAAGGGTATAGCTTAGCCAGCCGGTAAAGCGGCCGGTTTTCTTCTTCAACAAAAACTCGGCACCGTAAGCACGCCCCTTGCCAAACAGTAGCTGCGTTTCAATAGGCTGATTGGTAAATATATTAGCCCCATTGCGATAATCGACCTGGTTATGCATCGCCTTATAATAACTCTCTACTGTAAATTCGTAATTATGGTCGGCAAAATCACGGTAGTAACCTACCGAAAACTGATCGGCCAGTTCAGGCTTTATCAGGTTGGTACTGGCCACCCATTTATCAGTTGGCGAACCGCCATTCGAGTTACTGATAAGGTGCAAATTTTGCGCGTTGCGGGCGTATGACGCTTTGAACGAACTGATATCATTAAGCTGTAAAGCAGCAGCCACGCGTGGCTCTGGGTTTACATAAGTTTTAACCACCTGGCCCGATTTATAGAAAGTGCTACCGGTAATATTGCCATCGGTATCTAAACTGTAATAGTTACCCTTGCCCAATATACTGAAGGCCGATACGCGTAAACCGTAAGTTAAGCTAAAGCGATCTGTAGCTTTCCAGGTATTGGTAATATAGGCAGCATTCTCTAATGCATACCTGTTTTCCAGCGTTTGAGACATGACTCCTGAGTTACCTGTTGCAGAGATCTCGCCGGGCTTCATGGTGTGAAATATGCCATTAAAACCCATAGAGATGGTGTTTTTATCGTTCACATACCATTGCAGATCTTCTTTCAGGTTCCAATCCCTTATTTGCGAAAAAATGCCAAAATCGTTAATATCCATTTTAACATTGATGCGGTAATTGTAATCGCTAAATATTACCGAGGTGTTTGAAAACAACTTACTGTTAAAAATGTGATTCCATCTCAATGTAGCGGTTGAGTTGCCCCAGTTTATCCCGGCAACATTTTTTACCGATAATACATCCTTACCAAAATATCCCGACAGGTATAAACGATCTTTATCGCCCAAAATGTAATTGGCCTTGGCGTTAAAATCATAAAAATATAACTGGCTGGTGTTAACCGCGGTATCTTTAGATAGCTTTAAAAACATATCAGCATAAGTACGGCGCGCCGAGATCAAAAAAGAAGATTTCCCTTTTTGAATAGGCCCCTCAATATTAAGCCTTGCAGCAATTAAACCAACGCCACCGCTTACGCCAAACTTTTGGTTGTTACCATCGCTCATTTTAATATCCAGTACAGACGATAAACGGCCGCCGTATTGTGCCGGCATATCGCCTTTATAAATGCTGATGTTTTTGATAGCGTCTGAATTAAAAGTGGAGAAAAACCCCAGCAGGTGCGATGCATTGTATACCGGTGCTTCGTCCAGCAAGATCAAATTCTGATCAATAGCGCCGCCGCGTACAAAAAAACCGCCGCTACCTTCACCGGCCGATTTTATGCCCGGCAATAGCTGTATGGTTTTAATCACGTCGCGCTCGCCCAATAATACAGGCATACTTTTAGTGTCCTGAATATTAAGCCGCTCGACACCCATTTGCGGACTAGCCAAATCGCGCGTGGGTTGCCTGGCAGAGCTAATGGTAATTTCCTGCAGTTCGCGGCTATCATCTTCCATAGCTACATTAAGGGCATAATTAGCAGTTAAGTTTAAGTCCATCACAACCGTTTTTTGGCCCACGGCAGATATAGATATCTTGTTATCGCCCGCAGGCAGGCTAATTGAAAAAAAACCGTAACCATTACTGGTTGTACCTGTGTTGCCATTTGCCACCCTTACCGATGCGCCAATAATGGTTTCGCCACTTTGTTTTGAGGTAATGGTGCCGCTTAAGGTATGTTTTGTGGCCGATGATTTTACCGGCGCTTTATTTGTTTTCTTATCAGCATCATAACGTATCAGTACTTCCTGATCAAACTGCGTATAGCTGTAGGGGTAAGGCGCCAGCGCGTTGGTTAGCACCGTACGCAGGCTTTGAGCCTTAGCCTGATAAGTTATTTTAACGGCGCTTTTAGCAACGGTTTCGTTATAGGTAAACTTTACACCGCTGGCGGCAGATATTTTGTCTAAAGCGTTTTTAAGTGGTTCGTTATTAAGGTTAATGCTGAAAACTTTATCCAGTTGGCTTTGTGCAAATGCGGCAGGCATAGCCGCTAAAAATAAAAGCATTGTAATTACCATGCTTATAAACACTTGCCGGCTGTTTAATTTAAATTGCTTCGTTCGTTCCTTTTTTTTCATAAATTTAAATGTTGATGTTAGGTTGGTAACCGCCTTTAGTTTTCGAAGGCCATAGGCCGGTTATCTTGCTGCGTTAATTGATCCCGGTTGTTTTTAAGCGCCGGGTTTTTTATTGATAGATTGATCAGTTTGCTTTGTGTTACTGTAAATAATAAATACCGTTGCTTTTTTTCCATTTTACTTCTAACACCGTACAAAGTTTGTTAAGTGTTTGCTCAAGCGGGATAGCGGTATTTAAGCTGCCGTAATAGTTTTTTTCGGTTAAACTGGTATCAACAGATATGGTTATGCCATACTGCAGTTGCAGCTCATCTGTTATAGCTTTAATTGTTGCGCCGTTAAAATTGTATAAGCCATTACGCTGGTCTAAAAAATGTGCGCCACCCGGGTAGTTCTCTTTCAACAACTGGCCGGTAGCAGGGTAGTATACCGAACGCTGGTTAGCAACCAATATTTGTTGTGCATGTTTAGCAGGCGTACTTAAAACTACCCCCACTTTGCCACTTACTACAGTAACTTCTGCCGATTTTGCTTTTGCGTATGCACGCACATTAAAGCTTGTACCCAATACCACTGTTTTTAACTTGCCCGTACTAATGATGAAAGGATGCCTGGTATCATGCACCACTTCGAAAAAAGCCTCGCCGGTTAGGCTTACTTCGCGTTTGTTCCCAAAATGTTCAGGATAGCTTATTTGGGTGGCCGGACTTAGCCATACTTTTGTACCATCTGGCAAACTTACTTGGCGGTGCTGGCCCGCTTTGCTGCTTACCAGTACCTGTTGTGAGGAGGTATTACTACTATCTTTACTGTACCATAAGCCAAGGCCAACAACAAACAATACCATAGCGGCGGCGGCAATGCTGCGCCAAAGGTTTATAACCTTAGCCACGGGACGCTGCCGCGCATCAATTTGTGCCGATATATTGTTAAAAATATTATCCCTGATTTGGTGCGGGGTGGTGTATTTATCATGACTGATCAATACTTCCTCATCATTAAACGCAGCATACCATTGCTCAAACCACGCTTTTTCTTCGGGGCTGATAGTGCCTTTTTCCCATTTATGGGCCAGTTCTGCAGGGTTGTACTTGTTGTTATCCATAGTGAAATAGCTTAACCTTTCACATATAGTCAGCCATTACCGGATATACCCTTAGTGCAAAATGAAAATTATTTTTGGAGCAGTAGTAAAAGCAGGGGAGCGGCCACTTTCAGGCTTTGGCGCAGGGTGCTTAAAGCCTTGCTCATGTGCGCTTCAACGGTTTTTTGCGATATGTTTAGTTCGGCCGCAATTTCGGCATAGGTTTTATTCTCGTCGCGGCTTAGCAAAAACACAATGCGGCATTTCTCTGGTAGCTGGCTGATGGTTTTTTCCAGTTGAGCGCGCAATTCTTTCTCGTCAAACCATTCATTGGTGGTGTTATGGCTTATGGGCGATGTATTGATGAGCTCATCAACCTGTAATTGCCTGCGATGGCGGCTGGCCAAATGATTAATAACCTTGTATTTTACGGCGACAGACAGGTAGGTATTTAAGCCGTGAGTTAACTGCAAATTTTTGCGACGCGCCCAAAGGCTTAAAAATATTTCCTGTACAATTTCCTCTGCCTCGTTCACATCATCAAGGCGATGCATAGCCACAGCAAATATCTTATCCCAATACCGCTGGTAAAGCTGGGTAAAAGCTTCCCGGTTATCTTGCGCCATCAGCACAATAAGTTCGTTATCGGTAAAGGTTTGGGTGGGCGACATCTATGGTTGTTTATACTATAGCCTGTTTGATACAGCGTCAAGACTTTCCTTAATGCGCAGTAAATATTTTTGGCGATAATAGATATTAGCGATATCATTAAGACGGCTTTCCTTCGCGGTATCGTCAAGCTGCTCATAATCTGCGGTAAGGCCGTTTAGTTCTTCATTGATATCACCCTCAATAGCCAGCACCTCGGCGGTGATATGGCCCAGCGCTTCGGCATCATCAACTTCCATAATACGCTCATTGATGTCCATCATCTCCATCAAAAAATCGGCAGGCAGTTGCGGTTTGGCGCCTTCTGTTACCAGGTCATGCAGGCGCAGGATATATTCCAGGCGTTTAGCCGGATCACTTAAAACCTTGAAAGCATTGTTATTCAAGGTTGATAATTCTAATATCTCCTGCTGCTTTTCTTCGCTTTCTGTAGCATAAAAATCAGGGTGGTACTGCTTGCTTAGCTCATAAAATTTCTTTTTGAGAAAAGCAGCATCCGGATTAAAGGATTGCGGCACGGCGTAGAAATCGAAGTAGTTGATCATAGCCCACAAAAGTAACTAGATTTTTCAGCAAAAAACCAAGATTAACCCCGATTATTGCACGTTATTAACATAGGTTAAGCGGTTTTTTGCGGGCGATTTGAAGCGATGTTGTTAATCCTGAAATAGGTTGATACTGTTTCACTCCAACTGTTTCACTCACTTGCCAGCAGTAACCAAAAAATTAATAAGTAATTGACGAATAACTAGTTAAATAATACCACTTAAAGTACTACTACTGTTTCAAACTGTTTCACTAAAAACAACAAATAGCTAATTATCAAATAGTTATATAAAATACTGTTTCACTTGTTTCATTTTCATTTGAAACAGTAAAACATAAAAAAGCCTTAAGACTAACAGACTTAAGGCTTTAAATTAAAATGGTGACCTGGGAGAGGATCGAACTCTCGACCCACTGATTAAGAGTCAGTTGCTCTA
>JAZKET010000049.1:0-9805 GCA_040386815.1 Bacteroidota bacterium
ACGCTCTAATAAACGGCTGTGCAGATAAAATACGTCACCTGGGTAAGCCTCACGGCCCGGTGGACGACGCAATAACAATGATACCTCACGGTAAGCTACGGCTTGTTTTGACAAGTCATCATAAACGATCAAACCCGGACGACCTGTGTCGCGGAAATACTCGCCGATAGCAGCACCTGCAAACGGAGCGTAAAACTGCATGGTAGCAGAGTCTGACGCGTTAGCAGCTACAATGATGGTATAAGGCATAGCGCCTTTTTCTTCTAATATACGTACGATGTTAGCAACGGTAGAAGCTTTCTGACCGCAGGCAACATATACACAGATAACCGGTTTGCCGGCATCATAAAATTCTTTTTGGTTGATGATGGTATCGATACAAACCGCAGTTTTACCTGTCTGACGGTCGCCAATAACCAACTCACGCTGACCACGACCAACCGGGATCATCGCATCGATAGCTTTGATACCTGTTTGCAATGGCTCGGTTACCGGCTGACGATAGATAACACCCGGAGCTTTACGCTCTAAAGGCATTTCGTAAGTCTCGCCAGTGATAGGGCCTTTACCATCGATAGGGTTACCCAAAGTATCAACAACACGGCCTAACATACCTTCGCCTACTTTAATTGAAGCGATTTTGTTAGTACGTTTTACTGTGTCACCTTCTTTAATTTCGTCAGACTGGCCTAATAATACAACACCCACGTTATCTTCTTCCAAGTTCAAAACGATACCTTGCAGACCGTTATCGAACTCAACCAACTCACCTGATTGTACTTTTGTTAAACCATAAACGCGTGCAATACCGTCACCTACCTGTAGTACAGTACCCACTTCTTCTAATTCAGATTCTGACTTAAAGCCGGCCAGCTGCTGACGCAAAATTGCCGATACTTCGTCTGGTCTTACCTCTACCATGTTTTAATGTTATTTAGAGTTTGTGTGTTATTTTAATTAAAATGCCGCTGTGGCAAAATTCTTTTTTATTTTCTTCAAGTCGCTTTGTACGCTGGTGTCCAGTTGTCTGTCGCCAACAGTTAATACAAAACCACCTATTAATGCGGGGTCAACTTTAGCTTCAAGCACCACCTCGCCACCAATAGCCGCTTTAATTTCGGCCAATAAGGCTTTCTGGTTGGCATCAGACAATGCTGCTGCAGATACAACTTTAGCTTTAGTGATGTTATTTTTAAGGTTGTACAGGTTAATAAACTGCTGGGCGGTAGCGTAAATAACTTCGCCACGGCCTTTGCTGATAACCAACTTAAAAAACTCGATAGTTAGCTTGTTAACCTTTGCCGCAAATATCTCAGTAAGGATATTTAGTTTTTTACTGTGCGACACAATAGGATTGCTCAAAACAGCAGTAAGCTGCGAGTTTTCCTTTAAGGTTTTGGTAAAGAAAACCATATCGCTATTAATCGCTTCCAGTAGGTTTTGCTCTACCGACAGATCGATCAATGATTTGGCATATCTGGATGCTACCGCTATTTCTGACATATATTTTTGAGATGCAAGAGTCAAGAATCAAGATACAAGAACTTCTATAGTCTTGATTCTTGACTCTTGATTCTTATGTCTTATAATTTAACTTCTTTCAACAACTGGCTTACCAGTTCGTCTTGCTTTTGCTGATCTTCTAACTGTTTTTGCAATACTTTTTCAGCAATTTGCAAAGATAGTGTAGCAACCTGGTTTTTAACGTCAGCCATTGCTATAGCTTTCTGGTTATTGATCTCAACACGTGCAAGCTCAATTTGGCGTGCAGCTTCTTTCTGTGCAGCTTCTTTAGCTTCAGCAATGATACCGTCTTTCACTTTTTTAGCTTCGCTTAAAATAGCGTCGCGCTCAATACGGGCCTGCTTTAATAAAGCTTCGTTCTCGCTGGTTAAGCGGCTCATTTCTTCTTTAGCAGCCTCTGCTTTTAAAAGTGCCGATTCGATAGAACGCTCGCGCTCATCAATAGCACCCATAATTGGTTTCCAGGCAAACTTTGCCAATAAAAACAACAAGATCAAAAATGCAACTGTAGACCATACCACAAAGCCTAAGTGATCATTCAATAAACCGTCAAATAATTCTTCCATTATTAGCTTAAAAAATCTTTAATACTTTTAACTTTTTAAATTAAGGCCTGCCGCCAATCGCTGCAAGCCTTAATTTGTTTTTGGGCTAATTACTTGCCCAACAATGCAACTACCACACCGAACAAAGCAACACCTTCTACAAGGGCCGCAGCGATGATCATTGCAGTTTGGATTTTTGCAGCAGCTTCTGGCTGACGAGAGATACCTTCCATCGCTTTACCACCTACTTGACCGATACCGATACCAGCACCGATAACCGCTAAACCTGCACCTATTGCAGCAATACTTCCAGTCATTTTGTTAAAATTAAAAGTGAATATATAAATTATAGTTATTTGCTAATTAGTGTGCGTGATGCTCTTCAACAGCTGTTCCGATGAACAACGCTGTCAGCATCGTAAAAATAAAAGCCTGTAAAAATGCTACCAGCAATTCAAGTACATCCATAAATAATACGAATGCTACTGATACAGGGGCAATAAACATTGATTTAAAAATAAAGATCAATGAAATTAAGCTTAATACAATGATGTGACCTGCAGAGATGTTAGCGTACAAACGTATCATCAACGCGAAAGGCTTTGAAATAACACCTATCAACTCCACAGGGATCATGATTGGATATAACCAAAGTGGTACATCAGGCAATAAAATGTGTTTCCAGTAGTATTTGTTAGCGCTAAAGTTAACTACCAATAATACGATGGTTGAAAGCACAAAGGTCATCAATATATTACCGGTAACGTTAGCACCACCCGGGAAGATAGGCACTAAGCCTAACAAGTTGTTTATCCATATAAAGAAAAATATGGTTAACAAAATAGGCATATAACGCTGGTAACGGTAACCAATGTTAGGGCGGGCAATCTCATCGCGCACAAAAACAATAATAGGCTCAATAAATGATTGCAAACCTTTAGGCGCTTTGCCTACACGTTTTTTATAGGCAGATGCTACGCTCATAAATATTACCAGTAATAATATACCGGCTATCCATAAAGCCAAAACGTTTTTGGTGATAGAGAAATCGTATATCTTATAAGATGTTGCTTTATCTACATTACCTGCAGCATCAACAACCCTGATTTTGTCTTCAACTAGCTTATAGGTATAGTATTTACCCTGAAAAGCGTCATGACCATGATTAAATTTAGATGACGAGAAATACTCGGTACCTTTATCAGTAAATAATATTACCGGTAAACCAATAGAAATATCACCAACAACGTGCCATGAATGGGCATCGCCAATGTGCTCTAAAATGGCAGTAGTGGGGTTAAAAACTTCTTCGTGACCGGCTGCTGCACCTTCATGCGCTTCGGCACCTTCATGATGGGCGGCGTGGGTAGTATCTTCTGTTGCAACAACAGCAGTTGCTTCATGATTTTCGTGCTGTGCAGCAAAAGTGTTACAAGCAAAAAATGCCATAAAAACGCCCAAAACAACACTTGAGGCTAATTTTTTTATGTTCAAAATATGGTTTAAATACATCTAAATAAAGTTTTTTACCTTAAATTTTGGTTGCGCAAGTTACACAACAAAACGTAAATTTCAAAGCCCGTATTTAAGAAATATAAATAGATAAAATTAAGCATAAAAACGGGTTTATCAACCTTGTTATTCATGACATAAACCAGCACAAAAACAAGGCATGCCAGCAGCTTAAAAACGGTGGCACCCATAAAAACCTGCGTATACGTTTCAGGAGAGCCTTTTTGCGACATAAGTACCGATATCAGTGCCGCCAAAGTTAGCCCACCAACAAAGGTAAATAATAACCAAAACCCGGGTATTATCCAGTTATTATTGCCGGTAAATATTAAAGCCAGCGGCGGCAAAGCCATCACAATTGTGAATAAAAAAAAAGGATAAATTTTTTTAACCATTATTACGACTTACAGATCTGATAACCAAATACAATGAAATAAAAACACCGATAAGCGATAGCACCGCGGTAACCCACTTGGTATCGTGGCCGGCGTTCTCGTCAATTTTATATCCCACAAAAGTAAACACGCCTATAATTACCATCATTTGAAAACCAAGCCCTACATACTTTGCATAAGTACTTGTGTTTTTGGTTATTTCCTTCAAGTTATTTTGTTCATTTTGTAACATGCGCAAATTTATTAAATCCTATTGCATAATGTTTATTAAATTAGCGATGCTTTTTGTAATTACTTTTTAGCCTTGAAGAGCATTATACATTCTATCATAAACAAGCGTAACATGTGCTGGGGATTAGTGGGGATCATGTTTTCCGCCGGCTGTTCTTTTCAAAAAAAATCGGGTTTTAACCGGTTTATGCAAAACACCACCACGCATTATAATATATTATATAATGCTAATGAGCTGTTACGCTTAAAGAACGAAACCTACTCAACATCGTACATTGACCAATACGGCGACATATTAAGCGTATACCAGGATACCATTGCCCATACAGACGCCACCGATAAAGACCTGGAAGCCGTTATTACCAAAGCCAACACTATTATTAACGAGAAAGAGCAAAGCAAATATATTGGCGATGCTTACTTGCTACTGGGCAAAGCCAACTTTTTAGACGGTAAATTTTTTAATGCTGTTGAATTTTTTAGCTATGTGTTGCGCTCATACCCCAATCAGTTTAAACTTAGGCAAGAGGCCGCTGCCTGGAAAGTTAGATCACTGCTGTACTTAAATAACTATGCAGAAGCTAAAGAAGCTTTGGATACGGCATTTGTAAATCCTGACCCTGAAAAGTATAAACACTTTAGCAGCGCTGTTTACGCGGCCGCATTACAATATGACATTAACACCCAAAACTATGCTGATGGCATAACCGCCGCCACCAATGCTATTAAATATGCCGATAATACCCAGCAGAAGTTACGCTGGACATTTATACTGGCCCAACTGCAAGAGCTAAATAATCAAAACACCGACGCTTTAGCCAATTATAAAAATCTGGCCAAAAGCAATGCATCTTTCGAAATGGCTTTTAATGCCATGCTTAACAGCATACGTATTGAAGAAATGCACAACGGCGTTAAGGTTGACCGCATAACCGTTTTGCTTAGTTTATTGAAGAATGAGAACAATACTGATTTTAACGACCAGATATATTACCAGGTAGCACAGATATATGCAGGCAATAAGGATATTGATAACGCGCTGAAGTATTACAGGCTATCAACCGCCAAAAGTAAAAAGAATCAAAACCAAAAGGGACTGGCTTACCTGCGCATTGCGGATATTAACTTTAACACCCGCGGCGATTACGTAGCTGCCAAAAATTATTACGACAGCACGCTGATGGCTCTTGCCCCCACCTACCCCGGCTATCAGGCTATTAAAAAGAAAGCAGACAATTTGCAACTATTGGTTAGCCAAATGCAGATCATTGCGCATGAGGATACCCTGCAGTTGCTGGCGAAAATGGATGAGCCAACCCGCTTAAAAACTATTGATGAGACGGTTGATGCTCAAATTTTGCAACAAAAGGTATCAAGCGCAAATAATATTACACCGGCTGCGGTCTTGGCCGATGCAAGTGGCCCATCGTCTGGCAACCCTACAACTGGTAATAATTTTTATTTCTATAATGCGGCCGCTTTAAGCAAAGGCTTTAATGAATTTAAACGCCGTTGGGGCGACCGCAAGCTGGAAGACAACTGGCGCCGCAGCCGACAGGCAGGGCTTTCAAATACTGTAAATGGCGTATCGGCCATAGCTGCAGCCGGCGACCCGGATGCTTTACCTACCGACGTACGCAAAAGTGGCAATGACATTGCCGCGGGTAACTATCGCCAAAGTTTATTACAAAATTTGCCGCTAACGCCGGTGCTGATGGCGCAATCAAACACCCGCATTTACAACGCTAACCTGGAGATAGCCAATTTTTATCGTGATGTTTTGGAAGATAAAGCTGAAGCCATAAAAAATTATGAGCTACTGTTGAGCAAATTTCCGGAAGATACAGGCAAAGCACCTATATATTATAGCCTGTACCGGTTGTATGCTGATATCAACGCGGCAAAATCAACCGAGTACAAAAACAAGTTGCTGAAAGAATTTCCTGAAACGCTTTATGCCAAAGTAATTCTTGATCCTGATTATAGTAAAAGGATGAATGATGCCGACGCGCAGTTTAATGATGCTTATAATAAGGTATACGCCTTATATAGCCAGCGCCAGTACAGCCAGGTTGTGGCGCAAACAGACGCGTTGTTAAAATCATATCCGGGCAACAAAATGCTGTCGCAGTTATATTATTTAAGGGCAATAGCTAACGGGCACCTGCAAAAGGTTGAGCCTTTTCGCGCCGAACTACAGCAAATTGCAAGCACCTATCCTAACGACGAATTAGTTACGCCATTGGTTAAAGAGCATTTGGTTTATGTTGATGCCAACAGCGCAACTTTAGCTACCCAAAACGTAGCTATTATGGATAGCGATACGTCTGGACTGTACTTTTCGCCACCGGTTGAATATCAAAAAGACGCGGTGCTAAATCGCGGTCGTACATTTGCTGCTGTGCAAGTAATACAAACCCCGGTTAGCAAACCGGTTGAAAAGCCGGTTGAAAAACCAACGCAGCCACCAGTAGCTAAGCCGGTTGAAAAGCCAGTTAAAAAAGATTCGATAGCTAAGGTTAACATAGCGCCTGTTGTTAAAAAAGATTCAGCTATTAATAGTATCGCGGTACAGCGTCCGGTTAAAAAAGATTCTCTTATTAATAAAGTAGCTGTTATTCCTCCTGTTAAAAAAGATTCGGTAGTTAATAATAATGTTGTGACAGCACCGCCGGTAACTAACCCTGTTGTTGTGCCACCGCCGGTGCAAGAGCCTGTTGTTGTTACACCGCCTAAAAAGCCAGTGTCTCCATTATTTAACGAACGCGACAGCGTCAATTACTATTTTGTGGTAAATGTTAGCACTGGTACAACAGATCTGTCATCGTCGCGTTTTGGTATAGGGCAATTTAATCGCACAAAATACCAGGGTCAAAACATAGCACACAAATTAAAAAACGTGGGTGCAGACAATCAACTGATCTATGTTGGGCGCTTAACAAGCCTTGGCGCGGCAAAGGCTTACGCCAGAAACATCATTCCGCTAATGCCGCAAATAATGAAGGTTCCTGCCGATAAATACAGTTTTTTCATCATAACACAAGAAAATCTGGATAAATTAGCCAACCGGAAATTACTGGATGACTATATTTACTATTATCAACAAATCTTATTGAATCAATGATCGTTAAACTATCTCAAGAAGATATAAAAAAATACAACTGGTACATCTGGAAATTCTTTATAGCCGGCTTTGCATTTGTTGTACTATTAATTGGTGCTACCGCCCTTGGCGCGTTTGGCCCGCTTACGTCATTGCACGAGTTAGAGAACCCTAAGAGCGAGCTGGCATCAGAGATACTGTCGTCAGACAAACAAACGCTGGGCAAATACTATAACAAAAACCGATCAAGCGTTCCGTACCGCGATATATCTCCTAACGTAATTAATGCTTTAATTGCTAAAGAGGATAACCATTTTCTATCACACTCGGGCGTTGATATTTGGCGTTTGTTTACTATTATACCTTATAACTTAATTGGTAAAAAACAGGGCGGTAGTACCATTACGCAACAATTAGCGCTAAATCTTTTTAGTGAAGAAGGCAGGGCGACAAACCCGGTTAAGCGTGCCATTCAAAAACTAAAGGAGCTAATAGTTGCTGTCAGACTTGAGAAAAATTACAGTAAAGAAGAGATCATTACCATGTATTTAAACACGGTTGATTTTGGATCAAACACCTTTGGCATAAAGGCCGCTGCTGAAACTTTTTTTAACACCGAGCCAAGCAGACTAACGCCCGATCAGGCGGCTTTGATCATACAATTGCTTACCGCGCCTACAGCAAACTCGCCAATACGCCACCCTGAGCGTGCGCTGGCTAACCGTAACTTCACGCTTGCACGTATGGTACAAGAGGGTTATCTGGGTGCCGATGAAGCCGATAAAGCAAAAGAAAAACCACTTGGCTTAAACTACCACGCAACAAACCATACAGAAGGCCTGGCTCCTTATTTTAGGGCTGTTTTAGAGAAAGATGTACGCCGGATAATAAAAGAGATACCAAAACCAGACGGCTCTGCCTACGACCTTTACCGCGATGGTTTAAGAATATATACCACCATTGATGCCAAAATGCAAGGTTATGCAGAAGAAGCCCAACGCGAGTGGATGCGTAAACTGCAGCACCAGTTTAATATGGAATGGAAGGGTGTTAAACTTTCAACCCGTATAAAAAACTATGCGTTGTTGATTGATCAGGGTATGCATCAATCAGACCGATATAGAGCGTTAAAATTAGAAGGCGCATCTGACGACGAGATCAAGAAAAACTTTAATACCCCAGACATGGTAAACCTGTTTACCTGGAAAGGCAATATTGATACACTAATGAAGCCCATTGACTCTATTGTTTATTGCCAAATGCTTTTGCGCAACGCTATGATGAGCATGGACCCAACTAACGGGCATATTAAAGCCTGGGTTGGTGGTATAAATTTTGAGCATTTCAAGTACGATCAGGTAAAAGATGGCGCGCGGCAGGTTGGTTCAACAGCCAAGCCATTTACTTATGCTACAGCCATTGAGAGCGGCTACTCGCCTTGTATGCCGGTTGAAAACGTGCCGGTTACTATCTCCGGCTATGGCAGCGGCGACTGGACCCCGGGATCTTCCTCTGAAGAAACGGTACCCGGTGTAATAACCTTACGCACAGCCTTGGCACGCTCGCAAAACTATGTTACAGCGTATCTGATGAAAGAGCTTACTCCAGAGCCTGTAGCTAATCTGATCAAGAATATGGGGATACACACTCCGGTTGAACCTTACCCAAGTATTTGTTTGGGCGCATTTAATGCTACTGTAATGGATATGACTTCCGCTTATTCGGCATTTGCCAACCATGGCGTGTGGACAGAGCCTACATACCTGCTACGTATTGAAGATAAAAACGGCAATGTAATTTATAACCGCACACCCAAAGTTAAGCAAGTAATTAACGAACAGGTTGCTTATGTAATGGTTGACATGATGAAGAGCGTAATAGACGCTGGTACCGGCTGGCGCATGCGTGGCACGTATAAACTAACCAACCCTATAGCTGGTAAAACAGGTACTACTAACGATAATTCTGACGCATGGTTTATAGGTATGACACCTAAATTGGTTACCGGTGTATGGACAGGCTGCGAAAAACGTGATTTCCATTTCCGAACTACTCATAGCGGGCAGGGTGCCAATGCGGCTTTACCGGTATTTGCTTTGTATATGCAAAAGGTATACGCCGATGAATCGTTAGGCATTAAAAAGAATATTGACTTTGAGTTGCCAAGACAACCGCTAACCACCACGCTTAATTGCGACGTATATAATCAAGAACAAAAGGGCACCAACGAGGTTGAGAAAAAGCTTAGCTTCTAACCTTCAAAATATAAATAACGTCATTGCCGGGAACGAATTTTAGATAAGTTTGCTCTTTGCAGTGACGTTGGCGTTTAACAACAATGAGTAAATTCGACTATAAAGCGGTTATCAAAAATATCCCTCACAAACCAGGCATTTATCAATACTGGAACGAGGAGAATGAGCTTATATACATAGGCAAGGCAAAAGATCTACGCAATCGTGTCACCTCAGATTTTGTTAAGGATACTAATGTGA
>JAZKET010000050.1:0-37602 GCA_040386815.1 Bacteroidota bacterium
TCCAAATTTTATTTTAAAATAATTTTTGGCCTTTCTTAAACCTCCTTTCGAAGATCTCCTTTCGTTTTTGTCGGGGCTGCAAAGGTAGAAACTTTTTGGTTTCTCACAAACTTTATTTAAAAAATTTGTTTTTCCTTTTTCAGCATGTTAGAGAACGTTTTCCGCTTCCTTAATTGCGGGCTGCAAAGGTACGTATAGTTTTCACCCGTGCAAATCATTCGCAATATATTTTCACAACAAAGTGCTAAATCGCTACAAATCAACCACAAAAATTTACGCCTGAATCTAAACAAATTACCACAAGGCTATTTAATACCTTTGTTATACATGAAAGTACTGGTAACCGGCTCATCCGGGCAATTAGGCTCGGCCACTGTAAAACACTTAAAAAAGCATCATTATAATGTATATGGTATAGATATTATACCATCGCCCACTACAGACGAGGTTATCGACATCACTAATAAAGATAGTGTAATTGCCACCTGCGCCGGTTTCGACGCTATTATACATACCGCGGCGGTACATGGCAAGCATTATGAACTGGGCTACCCGCGCCAGGCATTTGTTGACACCAACATCACCGGCACACTCAATTTATTAAACGCCTGCGTCAAACATAATATTAAACAGTTTTTATATACCAGCACTACCTCTATATATGGCAATGCAATGATTGACGATGAAAAGGCGGTTTGGGTTGATGAGCTACTGCCCGAGCAACCCAGGGATATATACGATATTACCAAACAAACCGCCGAGCAGCTTTGCAAAGATTTCTTTCATAAAGAGGGCCTGCAGACATCTATATATAGAGTAGCGCGTTTTTTGCCCGAGAGCGATAACCTTAAATTAAACCACCGCCTTTACCGCGGCCTTGATGAACGCGACGGCGCCGAAGCATTACGCCTGGCACTTGGCCACCCCTTTACCGGCTTTGAGATATATAATATATCAAGCGGATCGCCATTTAATAAGGATGATGTTTATTTATTGAAAACCGATGCAATGAAAGTCATAGCCAAATACCACCCTGAAGCGGTTGACATTTACGCGGCAAACGGATGGCATTTCCCATCATCTATAGACAGGGTATATATATGTAATAAGGCAACCCGGCATTTTGGCTACCAGCCCATGTATACTTTTGAATACCTGCTGCACAATATTAAAGGTTAAAAGATGTTAAAAAGCTACACTATATATATACATGTAAAAATGAGCCTATATATTAGCACCTTAAATAAATAATTGACTGATTTATAATATTGCTTATCTTTGCAAAATGTTTAAAAAACAAAACTCATTATTTGTAGGCTTAATGATTGTATTGCTTGTTGCGGGCGTTAGCTGCAAAAGCAAGTACGAAAAGCTAAAAGCAAGTAATGATAACGCTAAAAAGTTTCAGGAAGGAAAGAGGTTGTATGATAAGAAGGAATACGACAAAGCGTTAGGCTTGTTTGAAACCTTACTATCGCGCTACCGCGGTACTGATGGCGCTACCGATTTGTTTTACCTTAACGCTATGACCAATTACAAGCTTAGGGATTACACGGCGGCAGCTTACCATTTTAATGAGTTTGCTACATCATACCCTGGCGATCCAAGAGCCGAAGAAGCACGTTTTTTAACTGCTTACTGTTACTACCTTGATGCGCCTGTTTTCTCTTTAGACCAGGAGAATACTTTTAAATGTATTGATAAGCTGCAATTGTTTATCAACCTTTATCCAAAAAGCGACCGTGTTGCAGAGGCTAGTAAGCTGATACAGGATTTACGCGACAGGCTGGAAAGAAAATCGTACGAGAACGCCAAGCTATATTTAAACATCGGCAACAACCAATCGGCAGTTATTGCGTTTAACAATACACTGCGCGATTACCCGGATACTAAATATGGCGAAGAGCTTGAATATTTAATTATCAAAGCACAGTATGAGTATGCTAAACAAAGCCGCGAGTACAAGCAAGAAGAACGTTATACACAAGCTATAACTTATGCCGATCAGTTTTTTGAAAAGTACCCAAGCAGTAAATATACTGCACAGGCACAACTGCTACGTAAAGACAGCGAAACCGGTATAGTTATAACTAAAAGAATAATTGCACAGGCAGAGAGTGATGAGAAACTGGCACGTAAGCTGGCTAAAAAAGACTCTCTTTATCAACAACCAAAATCAGTAGTTCCTGATCATACTAAGAAGAATCCTTAATTGAATAAAGATATGAGTAACAACAATAATAACAACGCTGCAGCAGCTACGAAACCTGCAATTGCAAACAGCACAGTAACCCGCGATTTGCGCGAACTGGATGTAGAAACAGGTAATATTTATGAGTCGCTGGTAATTATGTCAAAAAGGGCAAACCAGATATCAAACAATATTAAAGAAGAATTGCACGGTAAGCTTTCTGAGTTTGCTTCATCAAACGACAACCTTGAAGAGGTGTTTGAAAACCGCGAGCAAATTGAGATATCTAAATACTACGAGAAATTGCCTAAGCCAACCTTAGTTGCAGTACAAGAGTTTTTAGATGGTAAAGTTTATTACCGTAATCCAATTAAAGAAGTATAGGCCTCTTTAATTCAAAATTTAAAAGTCAAAATTCAAAAATGCAGGGCAACCTATGTTTTTGAATTTTGACTTTTTATTTTTATAGCTTTGCTAAGTCAGGTTCTTCTTTTTGTTGAATTTTGACTTTTGAATTTTGAATTACAAAATGCTTGAAGGTAAAAACGTACTATTAGGCGTATGCGGCAGTATTGCCGCCTATAAGGCTGCGCACCTGGTTAGGCTGCTGGTTAAGGCCGGCGCCAATGTACAGGTGGTAATGACGCCCGATGCTACCAATTTTATCACCCCGCTAACGCTATCCACTCTTTCAAAAAATCCAGTTTATACAGACTATTTTGTGGCCGAAACCGGCGAGTGGCATAACCATGTTGAGCTTGGCCTTTGGGCCGATGTAATGCTGATTGCCCCGGCAAGTGCCAATACTATGGCAAAAATGGCAACCGGTTTAGTTGACAACCTGCTTACGGCGGTATACCTATCGGCCAAATGCCTGGTGTACTTTGCGCCCGCTATGGATCTGGATATGTGGAAACACACATCAACCCAAACCAATATTGATACGCTGCATACTTTTGGCAACATACTCATAGCCCCCGGTACCGGCGAACTTGCCAGTGGTTTACACGGCGAGGGCCGTATGGCCGAGCCGGAAGAGATCATAACTTTTTTAACCAGCGATATCAAAAAGAAACTTCCGTTGGTTGGCATAAAAGCCATGATAACCGCCGGGCCAACCTATGAGGCTATTGATCCGGTACGTTTCATAGGCAACCATTCATCAGGTAAAATGGGGTTCGCTATCGCGGATGAGCTGGCGCGTTTGGGTGCGGATGTTACACTAATATCCGGACCATCGGCACAAGTTAGCAAGCAACGCGCGGTTAAACGTATTGATGTTGTAAGCGCTGCCGATATGCTGTACGCCTGCCAGCAAAATTTCACTGATGCCTCTATTTGCATTATGAGCGCTGCTGTAGCCGACTACACACCGGTTACCATCGCAACGCAAAAAATAAAAAAGCAAGATGGCGGCCTTAACATTGAAACAAAAAAGACCACAGATATATTAAAGTTTTTGGGCGATAATAAACAGCCCGGCCAGCTTTTGGTGGGATTTGCCCTGGAGACAAACAACGAAGAACAAAACGCTACAGACAAACTTCAGCGCAAAAATTTAGATTTTATTGTCTTAAATTCGTTGGGCGATGCTGGCGCCGGGTTTAAAACCGACACCAATAAGATCACCATTATAGATAAGCATCTGCAAAAAACAACGTTTGATCTGAAAAGTAAAGACGACGTTGCTAAAGACATTTGCCAAAAAGTAATATCGCTGATAAAAAATGAAAAGGCTTAGTATATATATAGTATTGTTGTTATTAAGCTTTGGCGCGCACGCGCAGGACCTTAACGCACGTGTAACTATACTTACGCCTAAAATACAAACCACCAATAAGCGTATCTTCCAATCGTTAGAAACCGCGATGAAAGATTTTCTGAACGGCAAAAAATGGCTGGCCGAACCGGTAAAACCAAACGAGCGTATTGAATGTAACTTTGTGTTAAACATTACATCGTGGGATAATGCCACCAAGTTTTCGGGCGAATTGCAGGTACTGTCATCGCGGCCGGTATTTAATACCAATTATACCAGCACGGTAGTTAGTGTTAATGATAAAGATTTTGATTTTATTTATACCGAAGGACAGTCGATAGACTATAACGACCAGAACTTTCAATCAAACCTGGGCTCGGTAATGGCTTTTTACGCCTACATTATTGCAGGTATGGATGCCGATACTTTTTCAAAACTTGCCGGCGGCTACTACTATAATTTAGCGCAAACGGTAGTTACAAACGCGCAGACATCAGCCTACAAAGGCTGGAAAGGCTTTGACGGTAATGCTAACCGCTATTGGCTTGCCGAAAATTTGAATAACAAGGTTTACGAGCCGATGCGCCTTTTTCTGTATGATTACCACCGCAACGGTTTAGATGTTATGGCCGATAATGCCGGCAAAGCACGTAAAGTAATTTCAACCCTGCTGCCTACGCTTACCCAAATTAACAGGCAGCGCATAGGCGCTATGTTGCCCATAGCTTTTTACGCCGCAAAGGCCGACGAGTTTGTTTCTATATACGCCGGCACCGAGCCACAACCCCGGCTTGAAGCCATGAACATTCTTCAAAAAATGGACCCGGCTAATGGGATTAAGTACCAGGCTTTGCAGAAAAATTAATTGGACAGATTTTGCCCGGTATTATCAGCGCTTTTAAAATAATCGCTATCGTAACGATAATTATTAGCAGGATACGGCACAATGAAAGTGTTTGCCACTCTTTCAGATCTTAAAAAATAAGGTATCCATATCGCCGATGCTATTATAGTTTTCAATAACGCAATACCCGTTTCCTTGCTTGTTTCCCCCAAAATGATCAATCCAAAAAACAAATCAAGCGTAAAAAACACTGTGCCCCAAACGTAAAAGCCAATAATAAACTTTGGTAAAATATCGCGCCTGTTAAGCAGCAAAACCAGGCAAAAAACAGTATAACACATTAGCAGTGCATTACCCAAAATTTCAAACGCAAGCCAACACTTAAATACAGTATCGTTAGTATTGGCTACGTGGGCGTTCCAGGTGTCAAGGTTAAAAAAAGATCCTCCTGACAAGCCAGCCGCCTGCACTAATATGGTACAACTAAAACCTATAGCCACAAAAATCAGCCAGCCGCCTAACGGAGTAAAAGTTGCGCCCGACTCAAAAATCACTTCGGGCGTGGGTATACAATAAATTTTATAGCCAACAAAACCTGCTATGCCCATCAATATAATTACTGCCAACATCATCCAGTAATTAACAGCATATTGTTGTGTGCTGCTGCCCACATTAGGGTCATAGGTAAAACTATATCCCATCTCGCTATCTTTTATGCGTTTAACATCTGCTTTGTATTGGCTTAATTTTTCTACAGGTAAATAGTTTTGTAGATACCTAAACCGGTAATTCAAATTAAGCACGTTGTTTGATGCCCATACTTTACTTTTAAAATAATAAGCATCCCTGCTTATTTCTGTTTCTGTTTTATCTACACCCCAACCATTGTTCAACACTATGGTAGTGGTAAAATGCACCTCGCAGGGGTAGTTTAGCTGCCGCGGATATTTTGCTTTGCCCCCCGGGTCAGATAATTGTTCGTTCAAATAATTAGGATAAACACCAGCCGTCAATTTTCCGGTAGCGGTATCCTTATTAAAAAAGCCGCTGATGTTGTACCGCTCAATTGTTGTTAGCTCATTATCATCCTCATTGTCAGTAATTATTACCGAGTCTGCAGCTTCAATATTTGGATATATGCGCTGGTAGTAGCTCAGATAGTTCTTTTCAGTTTCGGCCACACCGGTGTAGGCTATAGTGTTACGCGTTTTATCGGCCTCGTTCAGCGTATATTTTGTAATCACTTCTAATTCTACTTTACCGGTATCTTTGCCAATTACATAATTTTCATGATAATCAACTAATCCAGTTCTTGACGGTGGTATTATTGCCAGCTCGGTTGTCCCGGGGCCTAAAACCAATCCTTTTTCATATTGCGGATAATAGATATTTAGCCCCTTGCCTCTCTGGTAAGAGATGGTTGGGTCAACCCAAACGGTTTTACTGTTAACGGTAGCCATTACGGTAACATGGTCAAATGCGTACGCCGATGGTAAATACATGTCTGTTTTTCCTTTTGCATCTGTATTGATCAACACCATATAAGCCGGGATACCTCCCGCATTCAAGATCGATATCAGCAACAATGCTTTGTCTTTGCAGTCGCCGTAGCGCTGGTTAAACACTTTGTCGGGCCGGTTAGCGCGGTGCGAGTATTCACCGGTTTCAATCCCCATGTATCTTATTTCATCCTGCACCAGCTTAACCGCCTCTCTAAAATACTTTTTACGGTCGCCAAAAGTTTCTGCTTTAAGTTGGGCAATTTGCTTAGCCAAAGGCCCTTTAAAGTTGGTGGTTGGCGGGTTAATACTCAAGGCCCAATTTGCTACCTCGTCCCAGCTGGCAAAATCACTAACCTGTACATAATTGTAGGTAGTGGCCCAATCGGGCTGATCGGTATAATGTATACCGGCAGGCACCTGGAAGCCTTCCCACGCATAACAAACTAAGCCGTTAGCATTAGTTTTGGCCACGTTGGGCGGTTTATTAAATGATTTAAAGTTGAGCTTACGCGATGCCGATG
Organism: Bacteroidota bacterium; assembly: GCA_040386815.1. Classification (GTDB taxonomy): domain Bacteria; phylum Bacteroidota; class Bacteroidia; order Sphingobacteriales; family Sphingobacteriaceae; genus Mucilaginibacter. The sequence goes on from JAZKET010000050.1 coordinate 6,818, forward strand.
CGATGAGCGTTTTGTACATATGCGCCACCGGTACCGACTGCTGCATATAAATATCTTTGCAAAATTTATTTCCCAGTATCGGGTTTCTTCCGGTTATGGTATACGCGTATTCAATTTTGTCGCCCTTGCGAATATCATCCAATATGCAATAGGCCGAAAACGAACCCTGGTAAATAAAACGCGACAGATCTTTTTCGTCGGCAATAATTTTAAACGACTTTGTTGACAGCCTGCTTTGCGGCTTACCATTGCGCCAAACTGTTATTTCATGAAAATCAAGACGTTGGAATGAAGGATCAAAGCCGACAGATATTTGCGAGCCATTTTGTATACCCGATGCCGATACGATATGCTGAATAACGTGGTAATAGTTGGCTTTAGTTTCTACCTGTTCCTGTTGTTCTATAAGCTGGTAAAAGTATCCATTCTCTACACTACGTAGCGGCACTAACTTATCATAGGGTTTAAAAACACTAAGCCACTTGGGCTTTGGCGAAATATGTACAGATGGAGAGCCTGCCAACGCGCTGAAGTTTAACAGTAGCAAAAGCCAAAATATGGCTCTATTTAATTGTGATGGTGTATTAAAAGGCATGGTGCCCTGAAAATAATAAAAATATCAGATTTAAACCACATGTTATATTTTTATCTGATGTGATAAATTGCTGGCAGGATTTCCTTGTTGCGATTATATTGACAAGGACGTTTCTTTTCATACCGCAGTTTGTTAATGACAGTATAAATAGCGGTCGGATATAGTACTTGGTACCTAGCGTTGCCGATATGGATTGATTAAGGGTTACAACGGGTTAAAACCCGTCGCTACAATATTTGTCGAGCCGATGGCTCTTTATTGGCGAAACACTACCGAAAATCAGGATTTCCTCTTCTCTAACACCTTATATTTTTTGGCCCACTCTTGCCAATGCTCATCCAGATCTTTTACAATATCAGGATGTTGTTGGGCAACGTTGTGTTCTTCGGCTCTGTCGGTAGCTAAATTGAATAGGCGCCATTGCGGGTCTTTGATGGCTTTGGCGGCTTTCCAGTCGCCTTTGCGTACGGCGCAATTGCTCTCGTGCTCAAAAAACAGGTATGGGTGAACCGATAGCGGCTTGCTGTTTAAAGCCGGTAAAATGCTGCGGCCCTGCAATTCGGGTGTTGGTTTGCCCTCAAAAGTAGCCGGGTATTGAGCGCCCGATACTTCCATAAAAGTTGGCATCAGGTCAATCAGGTGGCAAAGGGTACGATTAAAAGTACCCGGCTGGTAAGTTTTACCGGCTTTGGCTGGCCACGATATCATAAAAGGCGCTGTCATACCGCCTTCTTCCGGTCGGTTTTTCCATTTGCGAAACGGCGTATTACTTGCATTGGCCCAACCCATACCATAAGACACTGCCGAATATTTAGGGCTGTTGATGAGTGATGTATCCTGGCTGCCCAACTCGTCATAAGCCTCGGCACAAGCGCCATTGTCTGACAGGAAGATGAAAATAGTATTTTCGTATTTACCGCTCTTTTTTAAATAATTGATCAGGCGACCAACGTTTTGATCCATTCGGTAAACCATTGCCGCGTAAACCGCCATGCGGTTGCTTACCCGTTCCTGCTCTACAGGTGTCAGCTTATCCCAGCTGCGCACACGCTCATCGCGGTTTGACAGCTTAAAATCTTTATCAAAAATCCCCTGCTTTTGCTGACTTTCAAACCGTGCCTTGCGGATAGCATCCCAACCTACCTTGTATTTATCTTTAAATAGGGCTATATCCTGGGGCAATGCCTGCAGCGGCCAGTGTGGCGCGTTGTAAGCCAGGTACAAAAAGAAGGGCTTATCGTCCTTTTGCTCGCGCACAAAATCGATAGCATTAGTGGTGAAAGCGTTGGTGGTATAATAAGCCGAATCGGGCGCGGCCAGATTTTGATTCATGTAAGTTAAGCCACGCGGCGGGGCCGGTTTTAAATAGCTGCTGGCGCCGGCAAGTATGCCGTAATATTTTTCGAAACCGCGTTGCAGCGGCCATTTTTCCTGCCCGTGCATACCCAAGTGCCATTTACCCGTCATATAGGTATGATAGCCTGCAGGTTTTAACACCTCGGCAACTGTGCGGCAGTTATTGGTTAAAAAACCCTGGTAGGCAGTGGTACCCCAATGAAAAGGATCATCAGCCGCATTACCAAACGGATCTTCAGACATCTGGCCAATACCTGCCTGGTGCGAATATAAGCCGGTAAGCAACGACGCCCGCGTTGGACAGCAGCGCGTAGTGTTATAAAATTGCGTAAAACGGATACCCGCTTTAGCTATACCGTCAATGTTTGGTGTAGGTATCTCGCCGCCATAAGCGCCCACATCGCTAAAGCCCATATCATCGGCCATGATCAAAACGATGTTGGGGCGTTTGTCGGCAGCGGGTTTGACAGGCGCTTTTTTCAGGCTGGATAAGCCTAACAAAGCAACTATAGCCAGGCCGGTTATCCCTGATGCTAATACTATTTTTTGTAATTTCATTTAAGTTGGTTTCTATCCCTATCGGAAAAATGCTGAATAAATCAGGCTTTAACACTTCTACTGGTAGCGAAAGCATTATTACAAACTTAGTATAATTAGCAGATTTGACAAGCCGGGCATAAAATTGTGACAGGGATGAACGTCATTCTAATTACAAAAATTTGCAGCGAGATATTTTTTGGTGGCGCTATTTTGTCAGTAAAGTGATCCAAAACGCATAAAAAACACCCCGATTTCAACCCAAATTACCCCAGAAAAATCACAATTAACCCAAATAATTTGCTGTTTATCAGGGATTTTACTTCAATAATTGACCCAACTGATCCAAATTTGACCCTCGTTCAATTTGGATCACTATTGCCCTACGCCGGCCCCGGCAATAGCCAGCGGGTAACCAACCGTTTGCTTAAGCGATGTAGTATCAATGGGCCAGGCTTGCTCGCTGTTGTCATTAGGGAAAAGCAAGCTGTAGACCATCATGTGGGTTGCCGAGTCGACAACCACTTTATAGCAATAATCGGGCACCCCAACCGGGTGACCAGCCTTCAGTGTGCGATTGGTATAGATACCACCTGCAGTAATGTAAAGCGTATGCGACTGCGATAACTCGCGTATGCGGCTTTCCCAAACCTTCCACACACCACGGTTAAGCTTACGTGTTTGGGGGATGCAGTTGTAGTAGCTAAAGGTCTTTTTGTCCAGCGTGCAATCGTAAGCAAAGTCTTCGGCGTTAACCAGGTGGCCTTTGTCATAACCTGAATGGCTGTAATCAGCATTAGTAGCGGTCAGGGTGCTATCAGCTTTAAAGGTAAACTTGTCGCGGTCGCAGTCGCCGCCACCTTGCTTTAAAGTGTAGGTAACGTATAAGGGAGACTTTAAGCTATATGAATAAGACGATTTGTAATTACCCATATTCACTACCGTATCAACATGCTGTGGATAATGCGGCACAGACTGCTGCTGGCAGCCGGCAAAAGCAATAGCTATCAATAAAACATATTTGAACAGTGACTTCAAAAGTAAGTGGATTGGCTATATGGTGATAGCAGCCTTAACCAAATAAGGCAATATCTCTTTCTGGAAAGACACAAAGTTTTTGCGCACATCGCTATCGCTAACAGAGGTAAAAGCGAAACTGAACACGATGTTCTTGCTGCATTTGATCAGGAAACGCATGCGCTGGGCATAGTTATCTGTTTTGCGGATAGCCGTAATACGGCTGAATGATGCCAGTAACAGGTCCTCAAGCTCATTGCTCAGGTTTTTCAAAAAGTCCTGCGAGTTGGTGCTTTCGCGAATGAAGTCCCAACCTATAAACTCGTTACAAACCGTATAACTCAGTCGGCAGGTTTTCATGATCAGGTTGCCCAGATGCTTTTCCTCATCCATATCAGGCGGGTTGGTTTGCACCAGGTCGTCAACGCTGACACGTATGTAGTCCATCAGCAAAGTGTGCAGCACGTGCTCTTTACTGTCAAAATATTTGTAAATAGTGGCTTTGGCTATCTTGGCCCGCTTGGCAATTTCGTTAACACTGGTTTTATGGTATCCAAATTTGCGAAACAGTTCTTGCGCTGCCTTTTTAATGCTATCCTTTATTTTGTCGGCTTCCATGTATCAGTTAGTTACAAATATCTCAAAATAACTGACACTTACTGTATACGCCCTCAATGATTTTACAGCAGGGGCCTTAGCGGGCGTACCATCCTGCAACAGCCATTTCGAGCCGCTACATGGGTCGGTAACGGTAAGGGTGGGATTATCCAGATTTACGGCACATTTATTTTGTGGCAAATAGGCGCTGCACCTATCGTAGGCAGCATATCCCTGAGTGGTTCGATATAGTATTAAACCAGCCACTCCATAACCATTGATAATAACCGCGCCGCCCGGGTTTTTCAGGGGTGCCAATCGTGGGTCATTGAGCGCCATCTGAAAGTTTACAGCAACAGCAGGGACATAATCCGTCGACTTACCGCAGCCCAAGTAGCTCAGTATCAACAATGTTATTATCCCCGCTTTTTTAATCATGCTATATAATTTCAGTTTGAAACTGTTTCAGAAAACGTTCGTCGTTCTCGCTAAATAAGCGCAGATCGCGGATAACATATTTCAGGTTAGCAATACGCTCCATACCCATGCCAAAGGCAAAGCCGGTGAATTTTTTGCTGTCGATACCACAATTCTCTAACACATTAGGGTCAACCATACCGCAACCTAAAATCTCAACCCAACCGCTATGCTTACACATGTTGCAGCCAGCACCTTTACAGATAGTACACGATACATCCATCTCTGCAGACGGCTCGGTGAACGGGAAATATGAAGGGCGGAAACGCACCTGAGTACCCTCGCCATACAATTCCTGCACAAAGTGGTAAAGTGTTTGTTTCAAATCGGCAAAAGAGACATTCTCGTCAATATACAAACCTTCAACCTGGTGAAAAAAGCAATGCGCACGGGCAGAAATAGCCTCATTACGGTAAACACGGCCCGGCATAATAGCGCGGAACGGCGGTTTACCATTCTCCATCATACGTACCTGTACCGATGATGTGTGGGTACGCAAAGCGATATCATCCTTACCTGCATTTTTCTTGATGAAGAACGTATCCTGCATATCACGTGCAGGGTGTTCTTCAGGGAAGTTTAATGCCGAAAAGTTGTGCCAATCGTCCTCAATCTCAGGTCCTTCGGCAACGTTAAAGCCAAGTCGTTTAAATATGTCGATGATCTCGTTACGTACCAATGATAACGGGTGGCGTGAGCCAACCTGGAAATTATCGCCCGGCAGGGTCAGATCCTGATCTGATTTTGCATCAGCTGTAGACGATGTCAGGTTTTCTTTCAGATCGTTATACTTAGCTTCGGCCAGTTGTTTAAACTGGTTCAATACCTTGCCAAAAACGCGTTTCTCTTCAGGCCCAACAGTTTTAAAATCCTCAAAAAGATCTTTAATTAAACCCTTGGTACCTAAAAATTTAATACGAAACGTTTCCAGCTCATCTGCGTTAGCAGGCGAAAAGGCGTTGATCTCGGCAGTGTATTGGTCTATTTTATCTTGCATTATAATAGAATGAATCTACAAAATTAACATATTTTGTCATTGCGAACGATAGCGCGGCAATCGCAGACTTTGAAACGTGCAATTGCTTCGTCCCTGGCAATGACAGGAGATATAATTTATTTAATCACCCCTAACTCTTTACCTACTTTGGTAAATGCTGCGATAGCTTTATCCAGATGCGCCACATCGTGACCTGCAGAAATTTGTACACGGATACGGGCCTTGCCTTGTGGTACTACCGGGTAATAAAAACCAATAACATATATACCTTCTTCCAGCATTTTAGCGGCAAATTGTTGGGCCAGTTTGGCATCATACAACATTACCGGCACAATTGGGTGTACACCCGGTTTAATATCAAAACCGGCTTCGGTCATTGCTTTGCGGAAATATTGAGTGTTGCTTTCCAGTTTATCGCGCAGTTGCGTGGTTTCGCTCAGCATATCCAATACAGCTATAGAAGCGCCAGTGATTGCCGGTGCCAATGTGTTTGAAAACAAATATGGTCTTGAACGCTGACGCAGCATATCAATAATTTCTTTACGGCCAGATGTAAAGCCGCCTGATGCGCCGCCCAAAGCTTTACCTAATGTACCGGTAATGATATCTATCTTACCCATAACATTGTGGTGCTCATGCGTACCGCGACCGGTTTTACCCATAAAGCCCGAGCAGTGGCTCTCGTCAATCATCACCAAAGCATTATATTTTTCGGCAAGGGCGCAAACTTTATCCAGTTGAGCTATAGTACCATCCATAGAGAATGCACCATCGGTAACAATAATACGGTGACGTAAACCGGCAGTTTCCTGCAATTTAGCTTCAAGGTCGGCCATGTCATCATGTTTATATCTAAAGCGTTGCGCTTTACACAAGCGCACACCGTCAATGATCGAGGCGTGGTTCAATTCGTCAGATATAATCGCATCCTGCGCGTCAAACAATGGCTCAAATACACCACCGTTGGCGTCAAATGCTGCAGCGTAAAGTATTGTATCTTCGGTACCTAAAAACTCAGAAATTTTTTGTTCCAGTTGTTTGTGTATATCCTGCGTACCGCAAATAAAACGTACAGACGACAAACCGTAACCATGGGTATCCATCGCTTTTTTTGCAGCATCAATAACTCTTGCATCACCAGATAAACCTAAATAGTTGTTGGCGCAGAAGTTAATTACTTCCTGGCCACGGGCTACAGTAATATCTGCACCTTGGGCTGATGTGATAATTCGCTCTTTTTTGAATAAACCTGCCTCTTCTATAGCTGCAAGTTCTTGTTGCAAAACCGGTTGTAGTGTGTTGTACATGAGATCGTTTAATTTCCCGCAAAAATAAGCATTTATAGGTGTATTTAGCTTCACATCAATAGTGTTTAAATAATAATAGCTGCAAAAGCAAACATTTACGGTTTTAAAACATTATCTGTGAACAACATGAAAAGATTTTTACTCTCCGTATTCATCATCATTAACGCTTTGGTTTTCAAGGCGTCGGCGCAGCAATATGTATTGTCAGGCCGTATTACCGATGCTCAAGGCAAGCCTATATCGTTTGTATCGGTTTATATCCTTAACTCTACTTACGGCACCACTACCAACGAGGAGGGCCGCTACAAGTTTAATTTAAGCCCGGGTACGTACAACCTTATGTACCGTTATGTGGGTTATAAAGAACGTGTTGAGCGCGTTACCATTAATGAGAATAATGAAAATAATAACGTACAATTAGAAAATGAGACCTACCTGCTTAATACCGTAGCTGTTAGTGATAAGCGTAACCTTGACACCGCTGCCGCTGTTATTATGCGTAAGGTGATTGCCAAACGATCTTTTTATTTAAATGAGCTAAGATCATACTCGTGTGCTATATATGTTAAAGGAATACAGAAATTAATCAGCGCCCCGAAAAACTTGTTGCAAGGTGGAGTGTCAAAGATGTTGGATCTGGATAGTAACGGCCGGGGAATACTTTATCAATCTGAAACGCTATCCAGCTTTCATTTTGAGCGGCCCGACAAGTTTAAAGAGATCAACATAGCATCGCGCGCTGCGGGTATTACGCCAACCTTTAGCTATAGCAAAGTGTCAGACCTGCCGGCTAATTTCTACAACAATACTTTTACTGTTGAGGGGCTAAGCGCCAATACATTCGTATCGCCGTTTGCAGATAATGCTTTTAAATATTATAACTATAAATTGGTTGGCAAAACCGTAACCAATGGCCGCACCATTGATAAAATTAGCCTTAGCCCACGCGGTATGGCCGACCATGCTTTTGAGGGTGACGTCTATATTGTTGAAGGCGACTGGCGCATTTACAGCGTAAACCTGCGCTTAACCAATAAAGCCAACAAGCTCAATTTAGTTGATACTATGCAAATAAGCCAGCAATTTGTGCCCGTACAGGACAGTATCTGGATGCCGGCATCTATACAGTACGACTACAGCGGCAAGGTGTTTGGCTTTAAATTTCAGGGGTATTACCTGGGGGTTTATAACAATTATAAGTTTAATGTAACACAAGAGCCAGGCTTTTTTAACGGCGAGGTGTTAAAAATTGACACCATTGCCAACACAAAAAACTCAGACTATTGGGTAAAAACCCGCCCCATACCGCTAACTGCCCAAGAAGCGCGCGACTATCAGAAAAAAGATAGCCTTTTTGCCCTGCAAAAGTCAAAGCCTTACCTTGATTCGCTACAAAAAAGCAAAAACCAGTTTTTGATTTTGCCCTATACTGTGTTTGGGTTTACGTCAACCAGCAGAGATAATAAAGATTCGTTGTATGTATTTCCATTAAATCAAACTGTGTTTTATAATACAGTTGAAGGGATGGGGGTAAATTTTAAAGTAAGATATTCTACCACATCCGAAGATTTTAAAACACTCAGCATTTCGCCTGCTGTTAGATATGGATTTGGCAATAAATTGTTTAGCGCCAATGTGCACGCATCTTATCTGTATAATCCGTTTAACGCCAGTCAGTTTTTTTTAGATGGGGGAAGCGATGTGCTTGACCTTAACAACGTAGGTACGCGTTCTTTATTTTTCAATACACTGAGTACTTTGCTCAGTAACAACAACTACGTTAAATACTACAGATCTGAATTTATCAGCGCGGGCTACAGGCGCGAGTTATCAAACGGTATCATGTTTAACGGGTCGTTATCCTTTGCTAACCGTACGCAGATGTACAACAATTCGTACAATCACATATTTAAAGCTAAGAACAGAGAGTATACTTCAAATAATCCGCTGGCACCAATAGGCACACCGGCAGATGATCGCTCAATTCTATTTCCACAACACCAGGCGCTTACGCTGAATACCTCGGTGAAGTTTACTTTCGATCAGAAGTATATTACCCGCCCTACTGGCAAAGTTTACCTTCCATCGGCGTATCCTACGCTGACGGTAAATTATCGCAGGGCATTCTCTGGCATTTTGGGTGCTGATGCTAATTATGATTTTGTATCAGTAGATATATCGCAGGATAAAGTAAGGATGGGGTTGATCGGTTACTCATCATTCAAACTTAATACCGGTACTTTTTTCAGCAAAAAAGCCTTGTATTTTATGGATTATTACCATTTTTTGGGTAACCAGGGTACCACGTTCGATCCTACTTATGTGGGCAGCTTTCACTTTTTGCCTTTTTATCAGTTCAGCGCGCCAAGCTTTTATTTAGAGGCACACTATCAGCATAACTTTGCTGGCTCATTACTTAACCGCATAGGCTTTATGCGCAAGTTAAAGCTTGAGGAAATTGTAGGTGTAAACTACCTTACCGAACGCAGCAACATGAACTATACCGAAGCCTATGTAGGCCTGCAACGCTTTGTCTTTAGAATTGATTATGGCATATCCTACGCAGGCAACAGCAAGTATATGCAGGGGTTTAGGATATTTTACGGGATAAGATAGATTTAAAGATTGGTGGCTAAAGATTAAAGATTGGGCTTAACGAGTTCGCTACACCGCCGCTTGCTATTCACTAATTTTTAATCTTCAATAACTAATCTTTATATTTGCGCCTCATTTAACGCCGTTTGCAGCGGCATCAATGGTTTATGGCACAATATAATACACTACTGTACTATTGTTATTCAACAATAGCCGACGGCGAGCAATTTGCAGCCGATCATTTAAAATTTTGTAAATCGCTTAATCTTACTGGCCGCGTTATTGTGGCTGATGAGGGGTTGAATGGCACCGTTTCAGGTTCGCCCGAGGGTTGCAAAACCTATATGGATACTTTGCATGCTGACGAGCGTTTTGCTAACATCGACTTTAAAGTTGACGAGGTGGATACCCCCTCATTTGTTAAGATGCACGTGCGTTACAAAGACGAGATCGTACACTCTGGCCTGCGCGACCCAAACATTATCAACCCACAACAAAAAACCGGCGTACACCTGGAGCCTAAAGAGTTTCTGGAGATGAAGGACGGCGAGGATGTTATCATTCTTGACGTACGCTCAAACTACGAGCATAATCTGGGCAAATTTAAAAATGCCATTACGTTGGATATAGAGAACTTCCGCGATTTCCCGGAAAAGATCAATGAGCTTGCCCAATACAAAGACAAAAAAATAATTACCTACTGCACCGGCGGCATCAAATGCGAAAAAGCATCGGCCCTGTTACTGCACGAGGGTTTTACAGATGTTTACCAACTGCACGGCGGTATCATTAAATACGGTAAAGAAGCTGGCGGCGAAGATTTTGAAGGCAAATGTTATGTGTTTGACAATCGCTTGTCGGTTGATGTTAATACGGTTAACCCAGTGGTGATTGCAACTTGCTACAACTGTGGTAAAGTTACCGACAAGATGATCAACTGCGCCAACCCCGAGTGCAACGAGCACTTTACCCAATGCGACGAATGCGGTACCGCCACACAAGGCTGCTGCAGCACCGCCTGCCAGGAACATCCACGCAAGCGTGAGTATGATGGTACCGGTTATTATGTTAAAGTACCGCAGCCGGTTAATGTAAAAGCGAGGGTGTCGCTGGTTTAAACCAGCTTGTCATTGCGAGGTACGAAGCAATCGCACGGATGCTAATTCGTCACTGTTCTCTATGCGATTGCCACGCTACGCTCGCAATGACAATTCACCATTCCATCACCCTTATCCCAATCTGCCCGTCGATAATGGCAAACTCCTTTGCGCCCCATGGCCTTAGGGTAACTTCCTTTAGATTGGGGTGCAGCAGCTCCGGGAATTTCGTCGCTACTTTTTGATATACTTCTGCAATGTTGTTGGTTTCTAACCGTAACTCGGGATGGTCATTTTCAGCCTGCTGCTTGTCTTGAAAGATCATTACACTTAAGCCATCTTTATTAACTACACAATAAGGGTTATTGCTGTTAAATTCCTGGTGGGCCAGCGTAAATTCAAGGCATTCAATAAACGTTTTAAGTCCGGTATTAATATCAGCATAAAACACACTGGGTACCAGTTTAGTGAATTTCATAAAGCTTTTTTTAAGGTAGATATTTCTTAATCCAAAACTAATACATTCCTGAAAGTTTTAAAAATCAATCTTAAAAACAGTTTTATTTGGCGACACCGTTTTTAAGGAAAAATCAAAGCCGTGGTTTAGCAATATCTCGCGCACCAAAGTAAGGCCTATGCCCTGCCCGTCAGACTTTGTGGTATAAAAAGGCGTAAACAGCTGCGCGCTTTGCTCTGTGCTGATACCTTTACCATTATCTATGATGGTTAGCTCGCGCTTTTCAGCATTTATCGTAATAACAACGTCACCATCGCGGCCCACTGCTTCAATAGCATTTTTAACAATATTAATAAGCGCCTGCTCAAACTGCTGCTCATCGGCAATGATATAAACCGGGCGATTGGGGATATCTGTAGTAATTACAACCTGCTTATCAGTAGCAGGCAAGTGCATTAATTGCGCTACGTTTTGGGTGATAAGGCAAATATCAATACTTTGTTTATTGGGTGGCGGCAGTTTTACCAGCTCGGCAAAATTGCGCATAAAAAGGTTAAGGTTTTGGTTTCGATCTGATGCTATCCGCATGGCATCCTTCAACATATCATGCTCATGATCTGCCCAAAGTTTATCCGATTTCAATGCTGTTTGGATAATAGAGTTTACCGGGCCAATGGTATTATTCACCTCATGCGCCATCATGCGTATCACCTTGCCATACACATTCTTTTCGGCGGTCAATATCTCAGCGGTAAGCTCCTCAATCATTATAAAATTACGCGCGAAACCACGGTCAATAAAATGCGAGCAAGATATCTTGTAGGTATTAGCCCCAGCCAGTTTCATCATCTTTGACTCGCCCGATTTAAGCGAGGATATCACATTAGCAATACCATCAGGCAAAACATTTGCAGGTTGCTTTATCAGCTCACGGGCATCTTTTTGGATGATATCGGCAGCCTTGGGGTTTAGCTGCTGAATGTTACCATCGTGGTCAAGAATAATAATCCCTGTTGGCGATGTATGGATGAGTTTCTCTAAAAAAAAATGCTGCTCTTGCTGCGTAGTACGTTCGGTGCGCAGTTGGTCTATCATCTGGTTATAAACGCCAATGAGTTGATCAACCTCATGCTTGCCGGTTTGTACAAACTTGACGTTAAAGTCGCGGTCTTTTATAGCATTTATACCCTGCATCATTGATTTGAGCGGCAATAAAAGCTGATTGTACAATGACCACGAAAAAGCGATAGAGACCAGAATAACCGATTCGGCCACCAAAAAATAAATACGGTTTTTGTCAAACAAGATCCAGCTCACGGCCAGCGCGGCCGTATGGACAATAGCGACAAAAACGATGTATTTAGTCCTCAGCTTCATCGTACGGTATTTGATATTTTTCTAACCGGCGGTACAAAGCGCTGCGGGTTATGCCTAATGATCGTGCGGTTTTGGCGATGTGGTTGCGGTGATACTCCAGGGCCTTTTTTATCATCCCGACTTCCATTTCCTCTAATGTCAAAGCTCCCACACCCGGAAATTGGGTTGTACCGGTTTTAACCGGCGACAGATCCAATTGCGAGCTAAAATCAGCAATGGTCAACTCATCGCCACGGCTCACCAAAATAGATCGCTCCACCAAATTTTTTAACTGTCTTATGTTACCGGGCAAAGGCAATTGCTGTAACCATTTCATAGCGGCAGGTGCTACAGATAATTTAGGGCGATTATAGATCTCTTTCAGGTTACTGATAAAGAAATCAACCAGCAATGGTATATCCTTAGGCCGCTCGCGCAATGGCGGCAGGTATATGCTGATGAGGTTAATACGATACAAAAGATCTTCTCTGAAAGTGCGGCGGGCCACCATTTCGTTCAGGTTTTTGTTAGTGGCGCAAACTATCCTAACGTCTACTGTTTTTGTGCGGCTGCTGCCCAATACTTCATAAGTCCTATCCTGCAATACGCGCAGCAGTTTTACCTGGCTGCTTGCATCCAGTTCGCCTATCTCATCTAAAAAAATAGTGCCCTTGTTGGCCATTTCAAAACGGCCCATACGGTCAAAACGCGCATCGGTAAAAGCACCGCGCACGTGGCCAAACATTTCGCTTTCAAATAACGTGGTCGAGATGCCGCCCAGATTAACCTTAATAAACGGACGATTGCGCCGCTGGCTGTTTTGGTGAATGGCTTCGGCAATCAGTTCTTTACCTGTACCGCTTTCGCCCATAATTAAAACGGAAGCATCGGTAGCAGCTACACGGCCAATAGTTTCCAATATGTCCAGCATCTTAGGGTCCTGCCCTATAATATGTTGGAAATTGTATTTACTATCCAGCTGTTTACGGGTGCGGTGTACGGTTTTATTGTCTTGCAGATCAAGCAAGGTTTTTACGCTTTGCAGCAGGTGGTCGTTGTTCCAGGGTTTATTGATAAAGTCGTTAGCGCCAATCTTCATCCCCCTTACGGCCAGCTCAATACTGCCCCAGCCCGTTATTAAAATAACGGGTATGGCAGGGTTAAGCTGTTTTATTTTTCCCAACAGGGCCATGCCCTCATCGCCCGATGTTTCTATTGAAAAATTAAGATCAAGGATTACCAGGTCGGGCTGCTTTTTTTTGATAAAGGCAATGGCTTCCGCCGGACGATTCGCCTGAGCAACGTCATACCCCTCGCTTTGCAGCAAAAGGCATAACGACGTCCGTACGGCTATATCATCATCAATTACCAGTATCATTTATTCTCCATTATCTGTTTCAAGCCGTCGCAGTCCGCTTTAAAGCGCTTATAAATTTCGGCAGAATTTTTCCGTTTGTCTAATTTTATGCGAAGTTTTCCCGGATGTAAGCTGATATAAAAAAAGGCTCCGTTATCCAGTTTCATCTCCGCATCAACTTCGGTATTACTAAAGCCTGTGCTCGATCCTTTAGCAAGGGTCTTGCTTAGATAGTTACGTACTTTGTCTGTCAGATCAGGATTAAAGCGCGACTTGTATTCAAAGCTGTTATCGTCTTCGGTTACAGTAATTTCAAGGTTATCGCTTTTAACACTGTTTGATGTGGTTTTCTTTTGTGCGCAAGCAATGTTTAATACAAGGCAAAGTGCAATTAATAGTTTAAATTTCATGATGTGATTGTTTTAAAGTGATTATTAGGGGTAATTAAATTATTCTTCGTGCAGGGCAACAGCCGGATAAATGGCGGCCGCCTGTTTGCCGGGATAAAGCGAGCAGATAAACACCAACAGGTAAATAAATATAACCGACAGCACAATAGCGTTAACATAAACACCGGTAGACAAATCAAACAGATTAAGCAGCGGAAACTGAACAGCAAAGAAAACCCCCAGTATTAATGACAAGGTTGCCAACACCATCGATTCGGCCACAATTTGCCACGACACGCTATTGCCCGAAGCGCCTACCGCGCGCCGCAAGCCAATCTCGCCCCTGCGCTTGTTAATGTTATACCACAAAACGCCAAACAGCCCCAAAGCCACATTAATGATCAGGAAAGCGGCCAGTATGGTTGTAATAATAATTGGCGTCAAATTTTCTTTATTCATAGCATCGCGCTTTTTGGTAAAATGCTCAATATCTATAACAGCCTGTTTCATCATACCTGCGGTGGTTTTATATAAACGCCCTTCAAACGCAGCATCTGCAGATGGTGCTACTTTCACAATAATACGGCTCATCCATTTGTAAAACCCGCTATCGGCCCGGCTGTATATACCGCGGTCAGTTGGTTTAAAATCTCCGTGGTCTTTTAAATCGGCAACAACCCCCACAATTTTATTTCTTTTCTGGTCTGTTTTACCATCATAATCGTCCAGGTTTTTGCCAACGGCAGCGTCATTGCCAAAAATTTCCTGTTTAAAGCTTTGGTTAATAACTACAGGTCGGTATGCTGCCGCATCATCTTCTTTGTTAAACCAACGCCCTTCTAACAGCTGTAAATTGAATGCCTTTTTATAATAATTATCAACCTGGTAATAGCTGATATTATTAAATTGTTTGCCTTTGTACTTATAGCCAGTAGACATAAAGCTACCTGTAAAAGGGGTATTACTGCTTGAGTAGCTTACCTCCATAACCTGCGGCATAGACATTAAGGTATTACGGACGTTTCTGTAATAGGTAACACTTGAGTCGGCGGTTTTAAACTTGGGCGAGTTAGCGAGATTAATTACCCAAACGTTTTCATACTCAAAACCCATTGGGATTTTGTAATTGCGGTAAACATTAACTGCCATAGAAAACACGGCAAACATCACCATGAATGATACCAGCATTTCGGTAATCAGCAAGGCGTTTTGCTTTTTCTTGTTCCAGATAAGCTTAAATAAATGCTTGAACATAATATTTTGATTAAATGATAAATAGATCTATTGTGCTTTTAGTGCCGTTACAATGGCCAGCTTAGACATGCGCCAGGCCGGGTAAACGCCCGACAGGATGCCAAATACCAGGCAGGCAATAAAGCCGTAAAAAAGTATGGTGAAGTTTAGGCTTAAGTGCAGCCCTTCCAAAATATCAGATTGGTTAATAAAGTTTAGGGCCAGTGCAGAGAACAACACACCTAACAGCCCGCCGATTAGGGTTAAAATAAGGTTTTCAACAATAAACTGGTAAACCAATGTTTTTGATGATGCCCCAAAGGCTTTACGTACCCCAATTTCTGAAGAACGCTCCATAATACGGGTGATATTAATATTTACCAGGTTTATTGTTGGTAGTAACAAAAACAACCCTATGGCAAGGCTCATCATCAATAAAAAACGACGCTGACCGGTCTCCGTTCCACTACCCATCAAGCCTCGCACTTTGTCGCCAAAATATGTATCTGCATGGCTAAATAGCTGATCCATTTCTTTAGAACCTGTAGGTATCTTGGTAACTAGCTGAGCATATTCCTTCCGAATTTTTTCTCTATCCACCGGTGTCTTTGCAAGCAACACAGCGTTCGATCCACCCATAATGTCGGTGTTTTTATAATTAAATTTAGATAAGGTGTAAGGCAAATACAGGCTGGCGTAATAGGTATTGCTGGTAACAGACGGATTTTTAACTACGCCAATTACGCGATAGCGGATGTTATCCGCTTCAATATATTTGCCTACAACGTTTTGTTCTCCGCCAAAATAATCGGCCTTAGTTTTTTCAGTAATAACAGTTAAGGGCTGCGATCCATCTATTTGCGATTTGTCGTAAGGTTTTCCTTCAGTAAAATCAAAGTCAGCAACCTCCCAAAAAGCGGCATCGGTATATTTCATATCTAACACTACCTTTTTGTTATTTACATAGGCACTAGCCGCCGTGTTGGTAGAAAATATGGTCATGTTTACCGGGGTTTTCAAGCTGCCTGCATAATGATTTAAAAAATAAAAAGACGGCGACGACCTGTTCATCCAACCCTCTTTACTATTCCGTAACTCCACATGGCCAATATATAATGATCGGTCACGTTTCAGGTCAGGATACGTTGGGTTAATCACGTCGTCCATAAAAGCGGTAAGCACCATCAATATGGTTAGCGTAAAACTGATACCAAATAAGCTGATGAACGTAAAAAACTTACGACGCTTAAGTACCGCTATGGCTATTTTAAAATAATTTTTTAGCATGATATTTTAATTTAGGCTGATGACTATTGAACCTGCGAACCATCAAACAAACGCACCAAACGATGGGTCTTGTTAGCCATGTGCTCATCGTGCGTAACCATTACTATGGTGGTGCCGTCCTGTTGGTTTAAATTCATCAGTATGTCCATTATCTCGTTGCCCATGGCGCTATCCAAATTACCGGTAGGCTCATCGGCCAAAATAATTTCGGGCCTGCCTACAATGGCGCGGGCAATAGCCACACGCTGGCGTTGTCCACCTGATAGCTGAGTTGGCAAATGTTTCATGCGGTTTGACAGGCCCACTTTTGTCAGCGCTTCGGTAGCCAGCTCGCGGCGTTCTTTGGCAGAAATGTTATTGCGATAAAGCAATGGCAGCTCCACATTGTCAATCACCTGCAAATCATTGATCAAATGGTAACTCTGAAAGATGAATCCCAGCTTTTGGTTACGGAAAGCCGCCAGGCTTTTATCATTAAGGTTATTGGTTTGGCTGCCCGATATCACTATCTGTCCGCTGCTGGGCGCGTCAAGCAAACCCATAATGTTAAGCAGGCTACTTTTGCCGCAGCCTGATGGGCCCATTATGGATAGAAACTCGCCTTTGGCAATATCAAGGCTGATACCGTTAATGGCAATGGTTTCGACAGTATCTGTACGGTAAACTTTTTTAATGTTTTGTAAGCTGATCATATTAAATATTTTAAAGTTTTCTTTTTTACTGATATTTTATTTTCTGTTTGTTCTCAAAGTCATAAAGCGACAGGTAGCGCAGCTGGTAGTACGCTCCCCATAGGTCGCGCAGGGCGCTCACATGGTCGCGCTTGGCCCGGTCATTATCCTGGAAAGCTATGCTCAGGTCGGTAATACTCATATTACCAAGCACGTAGCGCTCTTTAGCTATTTTATATTTTTCGCCGGCAATGCTATCCGCCTCGGCGCTTAGGCCCACCTGGTCTTTCATCTGGTCAAAAAGCGTTACTTGTGTTATAATTTCCTGCTTAAAAGTTTGCTTATCCTGTTCAACCGCATAAGTAGTAAATTGCTGGTTAGCCTCGGCAGTTTTTATGCGCGATTTTGAGCGGCCCCAATCCATTATAGGCAGGCTAAAGGTTAACTGCACCAACTGCTGGTTTTGCGGCGAGCGGTAAATATCAGGGATATTACGCGCGCTGTTTGAAAAACCAAGGTTAGCGGTTAAAGATGCTGTTAAGCCCGTTTCGCCTTTAGCCAATGCCACATCGCGCTTAGCCTCATTTATGCGGCGGATAAACCCAATAGCATCCGAGCGATTAGCATAAGCCTGGCTCAAAACACTATCTGCAGGTATGCTGGTTTGGCTAATAGTTTGAGGCACTATCAGTTTAAAAGCCGTGTTACCTTCTTGCCCTATATAACTACGCAAGGCTAGCGACGCCACTTCCAGATCGCGCTTGGCTACTCCGGTTGCTTTACGGGCGTTGAGCAGTTCAAGCTGCAATTGCAGTAATTCATTGCGGCTAACCTTGCCCATGTCAAACTTAGTGTTAGCTATTTTGAGAATGTTGGTGGTATTGGCAAAGTTAGTCTCGGCAATTTGCAGGTTTACCTGGGCCAGCAGCAAGTCGAAGAAATAACCAGTGGCTTTTATGGCGATCTGTTCCTTGGCTTCTATGTAGGCCTGGATACTCTCGTTGTATAGCAAAGGTTGGATCTTCTTATCCCACTTTAACTTATTGAATTGCCCTAGTGGTTGGCTCAACCCGATGGCGTAAGGCATACCGTTGTAGAGGATGTTCTTACGGTCAAGATCATTAAAGCGCTGCAACTGGCTCATGCCATAAATGGTGGCGCCCGTAGCGGTAATACTCTGGCTGAAATTCAAAGTCAGCTGCGAGTTGTCATAATGTATGGGCTGAAATTGTATAGTACCATCTGGTTGAATTACCTGCTGGCTGGTTTTGCTGTAGCCGGGCAGGGTGCCGCTCAATGACAATTGCGGGTTATAATTTGATTTAAATAAACGCCACTGCCAGTACCGGGTCTCGCGGGTGGTAACCGCTTGTTTTGAGGCGATGGAATTGCCCTTGGCCAGCTCCACAACATCGGTCAAAGTCAATCTTAAAGTATCTGGTTGGCCATTGCCAAATGCAACCCCAAAAAAACCTAGAAAAAGCAAGAAAAATATCAATTTCATCACGGTAATTTTTAGTCTTTAATGGCTATTTTCTTGCTGTTCTTAAACGCGCTCATGTCTGATGTTATCACCACATCGCCCGGCTTCACTACGTCTGATAACTCGATGTATTCAAAGTTACTCAGCCCTGTATGCACGCTCTTTCGCACCGCCTTATCTCCCTCAACCACAAACACATCCTGCGGACTGGCACCCTTAAATGCAGCGCCATTAGTTACCCGCATTACCTTGGCATGTACAGCCGTAACTATGTAAACATCAACCTTTTATCATTTATCCTAACAATAACCGGCATCCCACGACGCAATTGATCTGCATAACCATCAGACATACTGCCGGTTACCTTGTAACTACTTAGGTCGGCTATGCGTAGCAGGGTCTCGCCCTCTCTAACGTTAGCACCAATATTTTTGTTAACATAGGTTATAACCCCACTACGTGTAGCGGCTATGTTGGCCAGTTGCAGCTTGCGCTGTAATTGCTTCAAATCACCTTCTTGTATGCTGGCGGCAAGTTCTGCTTGCTTTTGCTCTAACATCATGGTTTTCTGCTTGTTGCGCACTTCGTTTTCAAGCTGTTTCTTTTCCAGTTGAGCAACCTGCAGGTTCAATTCTGCCTGTTGAATGTCCTCTTTAGTGCCCCCACCCGCTTTGTACAGGCGCTTGGTATTTTCAACGGCGTTGGTCAGGTCGCCAATACGCAGTTGTTTAATGTCGTTGTTTGATTTGATGTCGTAAAAGCTCTTGTCCAGGTCAAGTTTTAGCTTGGCTATCTCGTTACGCTTGGTTTCCAGTTGAAATTTTAGTTTCTGATACTCATTCTCAGAGGCTGATTTATCCAATTCCACAACCGACTGCCCCGGCTTTACGCTTGCCCCCGCATTGCTACGGACGCTTTTTATAGCACCATTTACCGGGCTGGTTATAATTTCTTCAAACTCGGGCAACACCTCGCCGCTGGCGTTGAGGGTATTTTCTACATTACCCACTTCCACTTTGGCTGTGGTAAAATCGGCGCGTGCAATGCTTGAGTTTAGCCAGCTACGCAGTAACCATATAAGGCCCAGCAATACCACAACACCAACCACAATTATCAGGGTTGACTTTTTGCGTTTTTGCGCCTTTACTTCTTGAGTAATTTCTATATCCATGCATGTTATTTTGATGCAAGACTTTGCAACCACTGTACCAAACCTAAATAAATGATAATAAGATATTTACCAATATAAAAAAATAAAAAAGCGTTCGATATCGAACAAAATAATCGGTAACGGGCGCTTGGATTGCGCCGGGCAGATGAGTGGATTATTTTTTATGGCGATATAAATACACGGTAAACAAAAAGCCCTCTGATCTGAATGACCAGGGGGCTTTTCATTTAGCCTCAGCAATAATTAGAAACCGGTAGAGGTTGATAAGTCTTTCCAGTTAGCCAAATCGGCCTTAACACTGTCCATTTTCACATGGGCCATATCAAATGAATCTTGACCTAAGAAAAAATGCAATGGTGGGTTTTCAACCTCAGTAATGGCAATGATAGCTGCGGCACCTTTTTCTGGGTCGCCGGGTTGATTGTGGTTGATATCTTGCTGGTGAGCAGCCTGCACATCACGCACAGATTGATACTCGGCAATTGGATTTTTTGGAACGCTCAGTGAATCGGCGGTCAGAAAATCCGTACAGAAATATCCAGGCGAAACCACTGTTGTCTTGATACCGAAAGGTTTAACTTCCTGCGCCAATGCCTCGGTGAAACCATGCATAGCAAATTTGGTAGCGCAATAGATACCAAAACCAGAGAATGCGCCTGTAAATCCACCTATAGAGGCGATGTTAATGATATGCCCTGATTGTTGTTTACGCAATTGCGGCAGTGCTTTACGGATAACATTCAAAGAGCCAAACACATTCACATCAAAATTAGCGCGCGATTCTGCGTCGCTCAACTCTTCTAGTCCGCCAATTAAACCGTAGCCGGCGTTATTAACTACCACATCTATTCTACCAAAGGTGGTTATGGTCTTCGCTATAGCTTCGGCAACGCTATCCTCTGATGTTAAGCTTACGGCTATCGGTAAAAACTGGTCGCCTGTGTAGCCAACAGCTTTTTCAAGGTCGTTAATATTGCGTGATGTAGCAGCTACTTTATGGCCGCCGTTTAATAATTGTTTTACCATGGTAAGGCCAAATCCTTTTGAGGCCCCTGTTATAAACCATACTTTTTGATCTTTCATCGTTTTTGTTTTTGATTAAGACAAATGTAACTTGCTTATTAACAGTATTTTAGCAAGAATCAAACCAATAATTACAAAATTCAAACAGCAGTTTTAAGCTGCAGCTCTGAATGCTTTAGGCGTAAACTGAGTTTGCTTTTTGAAAAAGCTATTAAAGTGTGATGGCTCTTCAAAGCCCAGGCAGTAGCCAATTTCAGAAATGTTCCAGTCGCTGTGTTTTAGGAGTACTTTGGCCTCGCCCAGCAGGCGTTCTGCGATAAGGTCGGTGGTGGTTTTGCCGGTGGTTTCCTTTATGGCGCGGTTAAGGTGGTTTACGTGTATGGCTAGCTGCTCGGCATAATCTTTTGCAGACCGCATGGTGAAACGCTGCCCTTGTGTCTCGATTGGAAACTGCCTTTCCAGTAACTCTGAAAACACGGCTGTAATACGCGAGTTGGCATCAGGATGCTGAAACAAGCTCTCTGATGGTCTGCTCTTTAGCGCCAGGTGCGTTATCTCAGTAACATAGTTGCGCAGCAGATCATACTTGTAAGTGTATTGCGAGTTGATCTCCTCCAGCATCTTCAAAAATATCGCGCTAACCTGCTCATCCTGAGTTTGATTAAGGTTATAAGCGGGTTTGCCTCCAACCTGATACATAGGCAGTTCATTCAGTCCGCCCAATATCTTTTCTGTAAAAAACGACCGTGTAAAAATGCAGAAATACCCATTGGTATCGCCTGATAGCGGTTCCCAGGTATAAGGCACCTGCGGGTTGAAGAATATCAGTGTAGAGCCCTCAATCTCAATGCTTTTGTCGGCATAATGATAGCGGTTGCGTCCCCGTATCAGGGTCACTTTATAAAAATCTTTACGGCTGTAATGTACCGGCGTAGTAATGCAATCCTCCAGCCTGAAAACGTTAAAATGCCCTATCTCATTCTGCAAGCTTGCAGGCAGGTAGTTTAAGTTTAGCTTATGCTGATAAAACTCTTCAAGGCTTTCTGATTTTGCTGGCATAACGGTGTATTTTTTTAGTAGTAAAGTTATTTATAAATACTTTATAAGCTTGATATAATTCAAACCGAAAATTACAAAATTCAAACATTGACAAGCAAAAACACCTTGATAAATCTATATAATTTTGATATAAATCTGGAAAAATCAGGGTTGTACGCCGTTATAAATATCAATACAAGGGTTAAAAAGTGCTTAGAAAACAATAAAAATAACAAAATCAACAAATTAAATTTTGCCAACCATTTTTTTTACTATTTTAGCGGCAACCGATTATTTACCGTTTAAACGGACTGAATTTTTATTAAAGAACAGCTAACCTACAGGCATGCTTGTTTTGATTTATCATTCGCTCTGTTTAGTATTGATTAACAATAGCTTTACCAGCTAACCATGCACGACTTGTTGTTTTGTACCTAAACACCTCAACCCCGTCGTACTAAATCCTAAATTTTATTAACCCAATAACCAATTATCTATGTTAAAAAACTACCCGGCATTATTGCTAAGTGTTACTATTGGTTTACAGCTGTTGATGTATGGCTGCACCAAGAAAGAAACCGTTAACCCAACTGTCGTCTCTATGACGTTGGAAAAATCAAGCGTGGCCCTGCTACCCGCAGGTACGCTAAACGTTAACATCACCAATGGAAATGGCGACTATAAAGCCTCATCATCAGACGAAGGGGTGGCCAAAGCAACCATAAACGGCAACGTAATAACCATAACTGCAGGCGCTAACCAGGATAAAGCGCATGCTTACATTGTTATTACCGACAAAATGTTTCAGCGCCAAAGCATTGATGTTGAAGTAGCTAAACTATTTGACTTAACCCTAAGCAAAACCCAGGCCGACCTTGAAGTAAATGTTGCCGGCAAAAACGAGATCACTATAAACATAAACACCGGCAACGCGGGCTATCAGGCCGAAGCCATTGACAATACCGCAGGCTTGGTTGAGATAAACAAAACCAAAATAAACACCTATGGCAAATTTACCATTAAAGCACTTGCTGCAGGTACTGCAAAGGTTAAGGTAACAGATGCTAAAGGCAAAGAAGCTATCATCACGCTAAATATTACAGCACCCGCCGCCGTAGCATTAAGCAAAACAGACATTACATTAGCCGCCGTACAAGGCAGCACAGATGTAAACATTACTGCCGGCAATGGCGGCTATAAAGTAACTGTAGCAAACCCCTTGGTGGCTAAAGCCTATTTAACCGGCGATGTGGTAACTATTAAAGGCAAAATAAATGGCACCACAACGGTAACTGTCGAAGATAAAAAAGGCCAAAAAGCTATCATTGCTGTTAAAGTTGATGGCGGCGCATTTGCCATGAACTTAAGCGATCAATACTTTGGCTACGCTAACTTTAATGATATAGCTCTTGTTGACGCCAGTGTAAAATCGCTTAAAACGGTAACGTTTGAGCTTACCTGCAAAATTGATGGCTACCGCGGCCTGCAAACCTTTATAGGGCTTGAAGGCAACCTGCTTATCAGGGGCAAAAATGACGATTCCCGCCCTACGCATCCATTGCAAATATCTGGCCTTGGTGACAAGATCACACTTGAAAGTACATCAAACTTTAACCTTAACCAATGGATGAACATTGCTTTGGTGGTTGATTGTAACCAAACAGATGTTAAGGAAAAATATAAGTTATACATTAATGGCGTGCAGGATGTGTTGGTAGTGGCTCGTCAGGACGAAACGCACGCATCAATTAACCTTGCATCAAGCAGCGATGGTAATCGTTTTGAAATTGGCCGCGCATTTGGCCAGGATTTTAGGGCAATGAAAGGCACCGTGTCTGAAGCCAGAGTATGGACCGTTGCGCGTACCGCCCAACAAATAAAAGATAATATGTGCGGCTTAGCAGGCGCTACCAACACGGGCCTGTTAGCACGCTGGAACTTTACCGCGGGCGCAGAAACCGGTTACATACAAGACAGCAATGGCGGCAAGTATGAAACCAACCTGATATTAGCCAATGCCAAAACGGCCAATAGCTATACACCAGTTAAAGCCCCGGTTAGTGTTTTTGTAAGCAAAGGATGCCCTAACTAAACAATGCACCAGCACCAATTTTTAAAACGATAAAAAGAATTTAAAATGAAGATATTATCTAAAATATTTATCCTGTTGGCAGCCGGCACATTGGTGCTTACAGCCTGTTCTAAAAAGCAGGAAATAATTATGCCCACTGATAATGTGAGCACAAACGTTGCGGGCGTTAGTAACCTAACCGCGGTTGCTACAACCGAAGAAAATGAACTTGAAATAAGCTGGACAAACCCTAACGACGATGCTTTGGCTAAGGTGTCAGTAGCCTACAACCCAACATCAGGCGGTGTAGGGGTTACCGCTAACCCTGTGCTATTAAACGCCACCAAAGGTGCTACACAAAAAATATCGCTTGTATTGCCGTCTGCTGTAAACTATAATATCTCGGTTGTTACTATTAACAAAGCCGGGGTACGCTCAATTGCTGTTACAACGCAGGCTAAACCTTACTCGCCCACCGCGCCACCTGTAGTTGATGCTACGCCACTGTTTTTAAGACGTGCCGATACCATGATGACATCGATGGTTAATCTTTATTTGAACGGTAAAGCACGAGACATATGGACATCAAGCTATCCGTTTAAAGATGGATTTTGGGATGGCGCAGCCGCAAACTGGGGACAAGGGGGCGCATTTTCTGGCTATGCAGCTTTTAAAGAGGCTGCAGAGGCATATCCAACCTACAAAAACAAAATTGCCGGCGCTTACGACAACCGTTTACTAGTTAGTATAGATAAATTCAGAAATACAAAAAACGGCAAACCTGAAGCGTATGCTGTTTTTCCGGGAACGGGCGATGAACGTTTTTTTGATGATAACGTTTGGGTTGGCCTGGATATGATTGACCTGTATATGCTTACTAAAAACGATGGTTACCTTACCCGCGCTAAACTGGTTTGGAACTTTATACTTTACGGTACTGATAACGTAATGGGTGGCGGTGTTTATTGGAAAGAATATGGTGATTCAAAAAACACTTGTTCTACCGCACCTTCGGCTGTTTTAGCCGCTAAATTATACCTGGCAACTAATGACCCCGCTTATTTACAAAGCGCAAAATCATTATACGCATGGACCAAAGACAAACTGCAAGACCCAACCGATTATCTGTATTGGGATAACGTAAAATTGAGCATACCGGGCAATCCGGCCTCGCCGTTGGTAATTGAAAAATCCAAATTTGAATACAACGCCGGCCAGCCTATGCAAGCCGCGGCTTTACTGTACAAAATAACCGGCGAAACGCAATATTTAACCGACGCGCAAAATATAGCTAAATCGGCTTACGCCAGATGGTTTGCTCCGTTTAACTCTTACGCTACCGGCGAATCGTTCAGGATAATACAGCCGGGCCATGTTTGGTTCCAGGCCATTATGTTCAGAGGTTTTATTGAGTTGTATAAAATAGATGGCAACAAAACCTATGTAAGGGCTTATCAAAAAACCATGAACCACGCCTGGTTATCAAACGCGCGTAACCGCACAACAAACTTGATTAACAGCGATTTGAGGGGCGGTACAACTCAGGCCGAATTTGATGTATTATTTCAGGGTGCTTGTTTAGAAATGCTGTCGCGATTAGCGTTATTAGAGCATCAGGGACTTTAAAATGTCCATGTTTAAAGAAAAAGCCAGCGAGTTTATCGCTGGCTTTTTTTATTTCATGGCGATACAATCGCCAGACCATATTAAGCACTCACCACCGCGTCATTGCGAGGAACGAAGCAATCCCCGACAGGACATTCCTTAAGCAAGTTTAATTATCGAAGGCACTACCTGCCACAAAGATGGCGTATATTGATTAGCATAACGGGGATTGCTTCGTTCCTCGCAATGACGATTTTGAAAAAATGAGGTGAATTACTTTCTAAACATCATCACCACTTTCTTACCACCATCTATCACCGCCACCATTAACAAGCCCGCGGCAAGCCCAAAGGCTAGCTCTTTAAGGATAGCCGGCCAGGTTGGAAACAAATGATGAAAGTATGGGATATTATGCGCGAATATGCCGCCCGATACCAGCACTAACGCCACTGTACCAACTACGCCTAAAACCTTGATCACTATGGGCAGGGCTTTAACCAGCAACTGGCCAAGGCTCGAAAATATGCCTTTATCATTATATCGTTTAATCAAGTTATAGCCCGCGTCGTCCATACGTACTATCAACGCAACAATGCCGTAAACGCCTACGGTTGCCAATAAAGCAACGGCCGATACGGTGAGTATCTGCATGGTTAAACTTTTATCTGCTACTGATCCCAGGGCGATGATAACGATCTCGACTGACAGAATAAAGTCTGTAGTAACCGCCGATTTAATTTTGGCCTTTTCGGCTTCGGCATCGTCCAGTACAGCTTCTTCAATAACCTCGTGCGCCTGCTTTTCGCGATGAAATAAAAACTCGACGATCTTCTCTACCCCTTCATAGGCTAAATAAAATCCCCCTAAAACCAACGCTACGGTTACAGCCACCGGCAGGAACGCGCTTAGCAGCAGCGCCACAGGCACAATAATAACTTTATTTATAAAAGAGCCTTTGGTAATAGCCCAAAGTACAGGCAGTTCGCGCGATGATAAAAAGCCGGTAGCCTTTTCGGCATTTACGGCCAGGTCATCACCTAATATGCCTGCGGTTTTGCGTGCGGCAATTTTGGTGGTTACCGCAACGTCGTCCATCAGGGCGCCAATATCATCTAAAATTGCAAAAAAACCAGAAGCCATAGGTGTAGTATTTAAGGCAGCAAGATAGTTATTGCGCCCGGCTTGCTAAAGCTAAAATTGGGCCAGAAATACCTATACACACAGAATAAACAGTTGTCATTTCGAAACGAGGAACGAGTGAGAAATCTTATACAATGTATTACGCGAGATAAGTATTGCGTATAAGATTTCTCAGTCGCGGCCATTGCTCAAGGCCTACCCCGCTCCATCGAAATGACATTTTTTATAATTTTCCGTTGCTGCGCAACGACTTCCAATAGCGTGCAAAAAAAAATCCCCGGTTTAAATAAACCGGGGATCAAAGACTTTACGTTTTTTAGTGCCTATCGTCTGTTACCAAATATGCGCAATAGCGACATAAACAGGTTGATAAAAGTAGTGTATAGGATGAAAGCGCCAATGATCACCAATTTTTTAGACTCTTCTTTACCAAACTCAATACCGGCACCAATACGTTTTAGCATTTGCATGTAGTATGACGTTAGGCCTATCATCAATATAACAAATACTATGCTGATGATGTAGTCAAGCTGCGCGCTTTTCATGAAGAAGTTGATCAGGCCAACTACAAAAACACCTATAAATACGGTGTATAGTATGGTACCAAATTTGGTCAAGTCCTGCTGGGTGTAATAACCCGCGGCAGCCATAATAGCAAATACTACAGCGGCACTTAAAAACACCGTGAACATGGAGCCAGAGGTGTATATCAAGCCTAAAATACTTATGGTAATACCGATAGACACAGCATAGCCCATAAACAAACCAACCATACCTATGTACGATATGCGGTTAAAGCCGAAGTTGATCACCAGTGAAAAAGCCAGCGGAGCAAATAAAACCGCGTAACCTATACCGGTAAAACCGGTTGGGCCAACAATAAGGTTAAGTAAGCTAAGGTTGGTAAAAAAAACATACGCCGTAGCCGCAGATACGCCCAGCGCAACAAACATCCAGGTAAATACTTTTGCAAGATATTTTCTTGACGAATCGGTATCGGTTACTTCGCTAACGCTATCGTAAGTGTAATTTGATTTATTGATTTCCATTTTTATGTAGGATTTATTATGTACGAATATAAGGTTTAGAATCAAGATGCAAGAAACAAGAGGCAAGATTTACAATGGGTTGATTATTATTTAGAATCAAGAGTCAAGAAACAGGAATCAAGAGCATTTATATAATATTTACACTTGGCTGATAGTATCAATTGAGTTCTAACAAGTTCCTTCTTGATTCTTGGCTCTTGTCTCTTGATTCTTAACTCTATCAATTTAATCTCTTTGTCAACTGCTCTTCCACCTTTTTAAACAACTGCAAAGGTTTTAGCGTGCGCCAGTTAACATCATCCAGTTCACCGCCGAAGTTGATATAGTAGTCGATATTGTTACGTTTAAACTCTTCTATAACATGCCCCTGAAAATTAATACCGGCTATCCAGCCATCTTCAACATCCTGAAACCATTCTTCATAATACAGATCGTCAGAAGCATGGAAATTAAGCACGTTTTCGCCTATCAGTATATATTGTGTAATACCGTTATCTACCATCAATTCAATGATCTCGCGCTTTAGCAGCATAATGTCGTTGTTAATGGCATCGTTCCACTCGCCTATAAACTCAATGACGGCGTAACCACGGTCATAATCCGCAAAAAGCACCTTCATGTACAACGTATTCGATCCAAACGAATCCCACTGCGGATGCAGCAAAAAGTTGTACACTTGCTTATCAAACTCAAACTCGCTGTACTGCGTAGCGTAAAAAGGAGAATACTCGTCTTCAGCAGCTATGTAGTCGTCGCGCCATTTATAATATGGTTCTATTTCGTGCATGTTGTGGATGTGCAGATATGCAAATGTGCGGATGTGCAAATTGCTTATCTGCGATTCATTATTTATAAATTAATTAATTGTCAATCATCTGCACATCTGCATATCCGCACATCTGCACATCAAAGACATCTATTTGTTTTGATGATAAAAATCAGCCGCTTTACGCACGCTGCCGTGCGCGGTTAACAATTCGGCGGCCGTTGCATAGTCAAGCCCTGTTTCACTGATCACCATTTTTACGCCCCTATCTATCAGCTTGTCGTTCGACAGTTGCATATCTACCATTTTGTTGCCCTTTACCTTGCCCAGCTGAATCATCACGGTGGTGGTCAGCATGTTCAGTACCAGCTTCTGCGCGGTGCCTGCTTTCATGCGGGTACTGCCGGTTAAAAACTCGGGGCCGGTAACTACTTCAACCGGGTAATTGGCTTCGGCAGCCACAGGGCTGCCACTGTTACACACAACGCAACCGGTTGCTATTTTATTTTGATTAGCCGCTTTTAACCCACCGATAACATAAGGCGTAGTGCCCGACGCGGCTATGCCTACCACTACATCTTTTTCGGTGATGTTATATGCCGATAGATCCTTCCAGGCTTGCTCGGCATCATCTTCGGCAAACTCAACCGCTTTGCGTATGGCACCATCGCCACCGGCAATAATACCTACCACCAGTTCAAACGGCACGCCGAAGGTCGGCGGGCATTCCGACGCATCAACCACACCCAACCTACCGCTGGTGCCTGCACCTATGTAAAACAAACGGCCTCCGGCTTTCATGCGGTTGGTTACTACCTCAGTTAGCTTTTCAATTTGCGGCAGGGCCTTGCTTACCGATACGGCTACAGTTTTATCCTCATAGTTTATATCTTTCAATATTTCGGCTATGCTCATCTTATCCAGATTGTTATAGTTCGATTCTTTTTCGGTGCTGCTTTGCATGGTTTTGTGTAATTTTTGGCAAAAATGGGCAAAATAAATTTAAAGTGGATTAATTATTGGTAGTGTGATTGGCTGTTATAAGTCTACCCTTTTCCTCACTACCGTTCTGGCCATAAAGAACTATAGCGAACAACGACATTATTTTACATAATTATTATTTTTATTACAGCTAACTTATAATAATCATACAGCGCTATCGGCACAAAATATTATTTTTGTATAAGTATTTATGAAAAGAACTGCGGGTATCATTTTTAGGTCGGCCTTATTGGTGTTGATTGGGGTAGCTATCGGTTTTTTTGTGAACGATAACCGCCTGGTTGGCAACATCAATTTCGACAAAAACGACAAGGTATCAAAAGTATTAGAGTTGGTAAGGCACAACTATGTTGATTCTGTTGATGTGGACAGCATCGAGGGGTCAACCGTGAACCAGCTTTTGCAAAGTCTTGATCCGCACTCGCTTTACTTGCCCGCCCAACAAGCATCAACCATTAATGAACGCCTTGAAGGCGGCTTTACCGGCATTGGCGTTGAATATATTTTGCTGCGCGATACCCTTGTGCTTACGCAAGTTAGCCCCAGCGGCCCTGCCTACAAAGCGGGCCTAAAACCCGGCGACAAGATTATTGAACTTGACCACAAAAAACTGGCAGGCACCGAACTGAATACCACTAAAGTTAGTAAGATATTCAGAGGGCAAAAAGGCACACAATTATTGCTGGCCGCTATACCATCAGGTAGTAGCAAAATAAAATACTTTGACATTACACGCGACCACGTTGACCTAAGTAGCATGGATGCCGCCTATATGATCAATCCACAGACAGGCTATATCAAGATCAGCAAATTTGCATCAACTACTGATGCCGATTTTAGAAAAGCCCTGATAAAACTTAAAGCTGATGGCATGCAAAAGCTGGTACTGGATATACGCGGCAATGGCGGCGGCTACCTTACTACGGCTACAGCACTAGCCGACGAGTTTTTAACCAAAAAACAACTGATAGTTTACACCAAGGGCGTACACGATCCGCGTACAGATTACTTCGCTACGGATTCGGGCAACTTCCAACAAGGTAAACTGGCGGTATTGATAGACGAATATTCGGCCTCTGCCAGCGAGATTTTAGCCGGAGCCTTACAGGATC
>JAZKET010000050.1:37612-48963 GCA_040386815.1 Bacteroidota bacterium
GTTATAGTTGGTCGCCGCTCGTTTGGTAAAGGCTTGGTGCAAGAGCAGTTTTCGTTTAATGATGGGTCGGCGGTTAACTTAACAGTTGCCAGGTATTATACACCATCGGGCCGGTCGATACAAAAATCATACAGTAATGGAGCAGAGCAATACCGCAACGAGCTGGCCCAACGCGTGCGCCAGGGCGAGCTTTTATCCGAAGAAAATAATTTAAAAGACAGCGCTTTTAGCAAGCCAACAAATTATCACACTACACTGGGCCGTAAGGTATTTAGCGGTGGCGGCATCATGCCTGACATTTTTGTACCGGCCGAT
The DNA here is from genome assembly GCA_040386815.1 of Bacteroidota bacterium. Lineage (GTDB taxonomy): Bacteria > Bacteroidota > Bacteroidia > Sphingobacteriales > Sphingobacteriaceae > Mucilaginibacter. The sequence goes on from JAZKET010000050.1 coordinate 37,928, forward strand.
ACTACCCTGAACACTTACCTTACGCATCAACTAAGCAACAAGCAGGTGTTTACAGCTTATGTTATTGACCACCTGCAACCCCTGCTGGCTAAATACACCGCTGCCGACTACCATAAAAACTATACCGTAAGCGATGCCGACCTGGGTAATTTCATTATCTACGCAGCGCAAAAAATAACGGACATTGACGCCCGCGAAGTAATGCTTGGTAAAGACAACCTGAAAAATCTACTGAAAGCATTTGCCGCCCGCTTTAAATGGGGCGATGAAGAATACTACCGCAATCTAAACGCTACGGATGCTACGATAAGGAAAGCAGTGGAATCAATTTGATGTGCAAATGTGCAGATATGTAGATGCCTTTTTGATGCGCAAATGTGCAGATGCTTTTCTAAAGTATAGATTATCAAATTAGGCAAGCCCCAATTCAACACATCAATTCATCATTTGCACATCCGCACATTTGCATATCTGCACATCTATTTCTGTCTAAACCACACCTGAATAGGTGCGCCGCTAAAATCAAAGTTCTCTCTTAGTTTGTTTTCTATAAAGCGGTAGTATGGCTCTTTAACATACTGCGGCAGGTTACAGAAAAACGCAAACATGGGCGATGTACCTGCTATCTGCGTAGCGTATTTAATTTTAACGTATTTACCTTTTAATGATGGTGGTGGATAGTGCTCTATAATAGGCAGCATCACCTCGTTTAATTTTGAAGTAGCAATTTTGCGGGCGCGATTTTCGTAAACCTTGTTAGCTACGTCAATCACTTTTAACACACGTTGTTTCTCTGTTACCGATGTAAATACAATAGGCACATCTGTAAACGGCGCTATTTTTTGTTTGATCATGTCCTCAAAAACCTTGGTGGTTTTGTTGTTCTTCTCAATCAAATCCCATTTGTTAACTACCACCATAATGCCTTTCTTGTTCTTTTCGGCAAGGTGGAAAATATTGATGTCCTGCGACTCAATGCCCTCAACCGCGTCAATCATCAATATGATCACGTCGGCTTCTTCCAAAGCTTTGATGGTACGCATTACCGAGTAAAATTCGATATTCTCTTTAACTTTCGTCTTCTTACGCATCCCAGCTGTGTCAATCAGCATAAAATCATGACCATATTGGTTGTAGTGGATATGGATAGAGTCGCGCGTGGTACCGGCAATAGGGGTAACAATGTTGCGGTCTTTACCAATTAAAGCATTTATGATAGAGGATTTACCCACGTTAGGGCGACCAACAATGGCGTACTTAGGGCGGGTGTTTTCTTCAAGCTTAACATCTTCGAAGTGTTTAACCACTTCGTCCAACAACTCGCCGGTGCCAGATCCTGTCATAGATGAGATGTTGTAGATCTCGCCCAGGCCAAGGCTGTAAAATACCGTAGCGTCTATATGCTGGTTGTTGTTGTCAACTTTGTTAACAACAACAAAAACAGGTTTTTTGCTTTTACGCAGGATACCGGCAATGTCATCGTCCAGATCAGTAATGCCGGTAGTAACATCCACCAAAAACAAAATAACCGAAGCTTCTTCAATAGCGATAACCACCTGCTCGCGGATGGCGGCCTCAAATACATCGTTCGAGTTGGCTACGTAGCCACCGGTATCAATCACCGTAAATTCGTGGCTTGTCCACTCAGACGTACCGTAATGGCGGTCGCGGGTTACGCCGCTAAAATCGTCCACTATGGCCTTGCGGGTCTCGGTTAAACGGTTATATAAGGTTGACTTGCCAACATTCGGGCGGCCAACAATGGCTACTATGTTACTCATGTTTTTATTAGATTCAAGAGTCAAGAATCAAGAGTCAAGACGGATGGTGGGATACCTTACTGTCTTAACTTGTCCTTACTCTAATATATGTACTATAAACTTATTGCCCGTCAGAATCTTGATTCTTGCCTCTTGATTCTTGACTCTCTCTTATTCGTACCCAAATTTTTTCAGGTAATTTTTTTTGCTGCGCCAGTCGGGGATAACTTTTACAAAAGTCTCTAAAAATATCTTACGCTGAAAAAATTCTTCCATATCGCGACGGGCATAGGTGCCTACAATCTTCAGCATTTTACCGCCTTCCCCTATAATGATATTCTTCTGGCTGTCGCGTTCAACAATGATCTCGGCGCTGATGCGATGCAGTTTCTCGCCTTCAACAAAAGCAGTCACAATCACCTCGCAGCTGTAAGGGATTTCTTTTTTGTATTGTTTCATTAACTGCGCACGAATCATCTCCGACGCGAAGAAACGGTCGTTACGGTCGGTAAGCGCATCTTTTTCGTAATAGGCCGGGTGCTCGGGCAAATGCTCAATCACAAAGTTCATTACCGATATCACGTTATGATCATGCAGGGCCGAAATTGCGAAAACCGCTTTAGGGTTCAGTTTTTCCTGCCAGTATTCTATTTTCTTTTTAACAGCTTCCTCATCGCTTTGGTCAATTTTATTAACCAGCACCAACAATGGCGCCTGCGATCCGGCTAGTTTCTTGATCACATCCTCTTCGTCGTACTCTTCATAAATATCGGTCACCAGCAAAATCAGGTCGGCATCAACTATCGATCCTTCTACCTGGTGCATCATACGCTCATGCAGCTCATAATGCGGTTTGATGATGCCGGGGGTATCAGAAAATACAATTTGATACTCCTCAGTATTAACAATACCCAAAATACGGTGACGGGTAGTTTGAGCTTTTGGGGTGATGATAGACATTTTTTCGCCCACAAGCGCGTTCATCAAAGTTGACTTACCCGCGTTTGGCTTACCAATGATGCTTACAAACCCTGCTTTATGACCCATAGAAAAATAATTAAAATAATATTTGGACTGCAAAGAAACGAATTATATCTTTGCAGTCCAATAAAACGGGAGCATTTAATGCTTTTTGACAATTGGAACAAACATATCGGAGTTATGCCCGTTATGTAATAACAACAAAAACAGTGCGGGATGGAGCAGTTGGTAGCTCGTCGGGCTCATAACCCGAAGGTCGTAGGTTCGAGTCCTGCTCCCGCTACCCAGAATGAAAAGCCTTGATCGAAAGATTGAGGCTTTTTTATTTAATAACCCAAACTTTACACGCAGGCCATAGCCTTTCGCTAATTTCAAATTATCAATCCCTTCATATTTCAAACCCAAAATGAAAAAATCTTTATTTTTTATGCTGATGCTTACGATGTTTGCAATCAGCACAGCAAACGCGCAGAAAAACGTTGCCGTAGTTAGCTTTTACATCAACAAGCAAATTGACGTTACCGATTTTGGCGCCACAGCCTTTGCAGCCGTAACCGCGTTAAATGACGACCCTGCGTTTAACCTGACACCCATGTTAAACACTTTCCATACCCAGTTTATGGATGATTATTCAAAAAGCTTACCTTTTGCACTGATCCCGGAAGACAAGGTTTTAAAAAACGAAACCTATAAAGCATTTGTACCAACGGGCAACGCCACCAGCGGTGTTTTAAACGTTACTAATTTTTTAACCGCGGTAGAAGGGTATAAAATATTGCAGCCCTTTGCCGGCAGCCCTAATGAAAAGGCTATAGCAAAACTATTTACCGAAGCCGATGGCACAATGACCGTGGCTATACACTTTAAACTGGTTAAAATAGGTTTTGGAGGCATGGGCGTGGTTAAAGTTAGCGCCATTACAACCCTGACTTTATTTAACAAAAATGGCGACAAAGTATTTTCTGTTGACGAAGAAGCAAAATCAAAAAACGTAGCCCCAATGGTTGGCGGCGTGCCGGCAATGACACCTGATAAAATTATGCCGATGTGCGAAAGCGCGATGGAAGAACTGATGGTGGCCTTGCAAAAGGACTTGCCGAAGATCACTAAGAAAGCGGACGCTAAATTGTAATAGCATTTATGTAATAGGAAGCTCCGATCAGAAGATTTGGGGCTTTTTTGTTTTGGGTGTAGTCGGATACTACACTTGACTGGTTTGGGATGATTAAATAGTGTTAAAAATAAGATCTCTATTAAGCCGTCTTATTTTTACAATTGGCTAATGTCGCATTTGTCGTCTTTGCCGAAGTTGAAGCGTACGATTAAGAATTCCTTAATAGCTTCAAAGTTTGGAAACTTTGCCTTATTTTCAAGCCCCCATCGGCCTAACGTTAATAGGGCGACCTGGCTCAACTGAAAATCAAAATCTTCGCCGATAAAGTAATCCAAAGGGAATAGAACAAAGTTTTCTTTTTCATCCGCCTTAACGATCTTATCATAAGTACTTTTTAAGATTTGCTCTTTTTCTTCATCAGAATCAAAAGTCTTTCCATCTATCGTGCGGTTTAGCTTGTAGCTGCATATATGATTGAGCATAGCCATTTCAATTTGCCAATCCAACCATCCCTTACCACGCAAGTCTTTAATAAATTGAGGGTATCGGGAATCTTTTTTTATCTCCGCCAGCGTTAGGTAAATACCTTTGTAAGCGTTTTCATACCGACCATCTATCAACTCCAACGACAATTCAAGACTGTATTTTCCACTTATTTCACTATACCAGCTTAAAGCACGGTCTTCTAAAATATCGACTTGATAGCCGACCTCTTGAAAATCCTCCCTCCGATACTCGTTAAAAATTTTCTCGCTGCTTAAAAACCGATAAGTACGTTGATATAAAAAATCGGGGAGCGTCTTACTTGCCAAATCTTCTTTTTCAAACATTCGCTGGATTTCGTTGAAAAGCTCATCTGTCGGCAAAAGGCTAATTTCATCTAATATGGTTTTCAAACTCACAAGGACATAGGCTGGTTGCATTTTTATTTTTGCGTAGTCTTCGTCCATTATTGCCGGCATTTTTATGTGCCATTTGTGCAAGGTGTTGGAGGGCTGCCTTACAGGAGGCTCCCAATCATCCCCAACTTCAATTGTGATATCAATGGATGTTTTTAGCAGGTGCAGGTCAAGTTTACTTAGGCCCAGTTCTGTTGACAAGATTTGTAACATTGCCACAAATTCTTCGCCAACCGAATTACCAATCCAGTTATTTGCGAAGCGGATTTTCCAGATATTACCCAACGCCTTCCAATTAATTACTCGCTCAGCGCTCAAGTCGTTGAGGGGGTAGTCGTCCAATTTACCTGAAATGATATTGTGCAATTGTTCATCAGTGGCATTATCATCAATATAATTAACCTGGTGTTCTAAAAAACCAGTGTATAAGCCGCCCATTTTTATCTTTTCGTAAGCAATTAATCCGCCAAGTTGAGGAGAAATTCCGGATGCGAGCGCAAGTATAAAACTTATTTCCACGCCACATTTTAGAAACATTTCGTCCGCTTCGGAGAGTTCGCTGGTTTTGTATTCAGCATGTGATATCGCGTAAAATCTGTAATCTTCTATCGCGCTGATCCATGCGCCTTGTTTAAAATCTGCGTGTAGTATTAATGCAAACGCGTCAGAAATACGCTTGTGTTGTTCTTCATGTTCGCTGGCATGCCTTGCCGCAGACAAGGCGTAATATTTTGCAGCTAAATTACAGCCCATTCCAGAATAGAGTTGGGACACATTAAGAAGGCCGAGGATATAACCCTCACGGGTACCATCATTGCGCCATAAAGTTTTAGCCTTGTGAAAATAGTTGAGTGCCCTCAATATCGATTTAGGTTCCTTGGATTGTAAATACTTTGATCCACGATTTATATAGTTTTTTGCCATATCATTATCGCTGCTTTTAGCAGCGATAAACGGCGTTAGTTTTTCGGAAAATTCTTCAAGCCTTTCTATTTCTTCGACATTATGTTCCAAATTGATAAGTACAGATATAAAAGCATTTATCCGGTTACCCAATTCCCGAACATCGTAAAGAGGGGCCGTTTTCAGCTTATTCAATATGTGCTCAAAATGTGCGAGCGCATCGCTAAGGGCTTTGTCTTTTTCCGGCCTTGAAATATCCTGAAGCAATAGTTGTGCGGCAATTGCATGTAGATAACAGGCTTCATTGTCATCTTTGGCAACATTTAAAGCAGCTAACGTTTTATCGAGATTTAATTTTCTCCATGATTCTACTTGTGATGCGGTAAAATTTGCTTTGCCAAAAAACATAGCACCCGTAATGACACCTAACAATGCAACAGCATCTTCTAAAGATTCGTGGTCGTTAAATTCTTCAGTATTGCTAAAATAGGTTCTTGCATAGTCTTCCAAGCCCTTTAAGGTACCGGTTGGCTCTTCGAGCATTTTCACGCCCAAACTATTCCATAAAAGTTCATATATGGCTTTTTGCTTATTTCGCTCCGGAGTTTCTTCAAGGGTAATATATTGTTTTAAGAGTCCAGTCCAGGTTTCACCGTGGTGTTTTAAATAATTGTGGTAACGGGAATAATAAGATAAGTTAATTATTTCATAAAATTCCGACGGTCTGAAATGTTCAATTTGCTTTACATCTGCCCACTTTTTAAAATCTACATTATAATGCTTATCTTCATTATCTCCTGTATCAAGCAATAAACTATCAAGCAAAGCGCTGTCTAATTTTCGGTCGTCCGGGTTAGTTTGTATTGATTTTTCCGCTACTGTATAATACAAGCGGGCAAATGCGTTTGCCTTTTGCTCTATAGCCGCAGGAAAACCTGTCTTGATAATTTGATTGTTAATATTCTGCACAACTGTTTCAATAGCTTCTTCGGCGGATTTATCAGAAAACTCCCATCGGATGGCCTTTACAAAAGTTCCCCAAGTCGCCCAGGGTATGTCCTTTAAAATGAGCTTTGCCCTATTCATTTCCGCAACAAGGATCTCATCTTTCTTAACGCCCTTGATTACTTGCTCCGCATATTCTTCTACCATTGCTTTTACCTTGTTCACGCATGCTTCTAATAGGTCGACTGGCAGGTTAGCTTGATTATCTTTCCACCTTTGCAACAATGCAGCATCATTATCCCCATAACTTCGAGCCACGGCAGCGTTGGTTTCAAAAATGAATTGCACATCGTCAAATTTGTAATCTCCCTTAGCAAATAGCGTGAAAAAATGGCTTATTGCTTTGATTATTTCGACACTGCTGAAAGAGAAGTTTTTTGATGAATAAAGCTTTAGCTGCCGGAATTTCGATACCCAAGCGCTTACGTCTCTTTGAAATATATCTTCTTCATAGTCGCAGTAAATTATTTGGTCGCTACCATCAAGATAAATATCAAGCCAATTATCTAAGGTTCTTAGTTTTTGATATTCGTATCCTCTTAAGGCTTCTGTAGCATCAGTGTCTTTTGAGAAGATAGATAGTTTTTCTAAGCTCATAACATCGGTTTTGGTATTAACAAAGATAATATAGCTTTTTTATGTACCTGGACTAAGTAAACTTTATTACAAATTGTTAACCAAATGAAAACAGTAAATATCGAAGCAAATCCTTCTCCCCACGCTGGCGCAAGTATGCAGCGCCGGCCAAAGCATTGGTTACTTGTGCCGTTATACAAGCCACAGATGACCAGCCTTTAGCGAAGTTTCCCTTTAATAATCGTCTCTCTGCCACGCTCAACGGTATTAGTGATCGTCATGGTCAGGCCTTGTTCATCAAAACTACAGTTAAATTTTTCGGTGTGCGGGCTCTCTATATAGCGCAAGGTCAGCTGTAAGGTACGGTCGTCGGTCCAGCTGTAGTTGCCGGCCACTTTAGCGGGAAAAAGCATGCTTCGGTTTTCCTGTGCCCCTGCGGTTAGTGACGGACCGGGTTTCTGCGTGGTGCTTGTTTGCCAGTTTCCGGCGCCAAAATCCAGTGTGTAGCTGGCCGTATCGTTTTTAAGCGTTAGGCGTTTGTCATTAAAAATGGCGGTGCTGAAATTGAACTTATTAGGTTCAAGCTGGTAAGTGCCGTTCATGTTTCGGCTAAGGCCGCTGTTAGGTGCGGGCGGCAAAGCCAGCGCTTTCAAGGCGTTTTGCAGTTGCGCGTAGGCTTGTTTATTGGCAGGCAATTTATCGGCCTGCATTGCTGGCAACAGGTATTGCCAAACCAGGTTGATCTCCCCCTGCATATCTGAGGTTTCTGCCGTAATCGCCAGCACCGCGTCCTGATCGGGCATAACGATCATAAACTGCCCGAAGGCGCCGTCGCCGCGGTAAGCGTTATACCGGCAGCGCCACATCTGGTAGGCGTAACCCTGCTCCCAATCGCTGGCATCCTTTTTGGCTTGTGGTAAGTCAGGATGTTGGATGATCTTCACCGAGCTGGCTTCTTCGGCCCAGCCTTTAGGCAGTACTTGCTTGCCGTTCCATTGGCCGCGCTGTAAAAACAGTTGGGCAAATTTGGCCATATCTTCGGTTTTCACGCGCAGGCCCCAGCCACCGGTATTGATGCCGTTCAGATCAGTTTCCCAATCCATACCCTTGATGTCAAGCGGGTCGAATAATCTTGGTTTCAAGTATTGTAACAGCGTTTGGCCACTCACTTTTTGAATAATTGCCGAAAGCATGTAGGTGCCTAAAGAATTGTAGAGGAAAACACTACCGGGCTGGTGCACAATGGGTGTAGCCAGGAAGCCTTTTACCCAATCAGTTTCGGCCGATAAACGGCTGGGCTCCGGGTCCTGCCCGTCCGCCATGATCAGCGCGTCCCTTACGGTTAGCGCCGCCAGGTTAGGGCTTACGGTAGCCGGTAATTTATCAGAAAAAAAAGAGATCACTTTATCAGTCAGCGCCAATTTCTTTTCCGCGACAGCAAAGCCGATGGCAGTAGCGGTAAAGCTTTTACTGCAGGAGTAAAGCGTATGTCGCAATTCAGGTTTATAGGGATTCCACCAACCTTCAGCCACCACTTTACCATGTCTAACCAGCATAAAGCTGTGAAATTCGGTTTTGCTGCTACGCGTAGCGTTAACAAAATCTAATATGCCTTTAGAGTCTACCCCTTGATCTTCGGGTTTGCTTCGCGGCAGATCCTGCGCATTTAACAATAAAACAAGGCTGAGCTGTAAAGCGACAGCAAGCGAGATAACACGGCGATAGGCAAGCATGGCGGTAATGATTGGTTTAGGCTAAAGTAAGCAATTTACCAAACTATTCCGCTCCTCGCCCTTGTTGGTGTTATCACCAACAAGTACTGTCAGTTTCGACGAAATCCCCAACCACCGCTCAACCGACGCTCGCCATTAAACTTTGAAATTGTCGCATCACTTGTTGACGCAATACAGCATCGCCATCAGTCATTTCGGTTAATAAAGCCAGCTTGCTTTGCAGATAATCGCGGGTATGGTGCCGGTCGTGTATCATCATCCATTCAGCGTTATCCGAAAGATCTGCATACTTAACCGTTTGAGCATCGGCACTAACGTACGCCAGGCGCTCATCTTCCAGTGCTTTACGCATTTTTTTTGGTAAGGAATTATTCGCTTTGGTAAAGTGGCGGGTAAGCTGTGCCACACAATTGCCGATGTGTGCTGCTTCATCAGATAGATAACCGAATTCCTGTAGTCGCGCCATAAAATCAGGCTGTGTTACAAGAGTTTTTTCAAACAGGTCATGGCATAAGCCAATTTCATAATTAAGTGGCGCCGTTGCAGCCACCCTATTTGCAACCGTCAATAAATGCTCAAAATAAGGGGTGTTGGTTTCCTTTATCAGCTGCCCCTGGTGTTGCGCCCTTACCCAGTTAATTGATTTCAACCTGCTATTCATACCCTGTTAACAGGCTTCTTCAAACTCTGTTTAAAGCTTAGCATATTCGTATTTAACAATCAGAAGAGATCAAGGCGGTGCAATGATTGTTTGACACGTTAATTAACCGCTTTATCATAAACAAATTTTTGCATGCTGTAATCGTCAGGAAATTGTTCCTGGGCATCTTTTTTGGCAGCGCGATTGGTAGCGCGTTGCATGTATGCCTTATCAGCTACCTGCTTATCATACACAAACTTTTGCATAGAGTAATCGTCTTCAAACTGATCTGTTGCTATTTTTTTAACCTCCATATCAGTCACCTTTTTCATGTACGCCTTATCGCCTACCTGTTTGTCATAAACAAAATTTTGCATGCTGTAATCATCCGGAAACTCTTTTTCGGCAAAACGCTTAACTTCGGTATCGGTTACGGTAGCCATGTAGTTATATGACTTTTTCTGTTTGTCGTAAACAAATTTTTGCATAGCAGCATCACCGGGAAACTCCTTTTGAGCTATTAACTTAAGTTTAGTGTCGATGCTTTGCGCAAAGCACGATGAGCAAATTAACAGCGCTGCAATAAATGTGACAATGGTTTTCATTAAGTAAAAGATGATGTAATAAAGTGATATAAAGATAATTTATTTCCGGGCATTATCATCAATAAGCTTTGCAAATCCCTCGGCTGGCGCAAGTATGCAGCGCTGGCACATTGGTGATTATACAATGCCTTGTATCACATTTTGGTTGTGTGTTTTTTTAGTTGGATTTACTTATCTTCAAAAAAAATAAGCCCATGCCGCGTTTCTTATCAACGTTAATATTATTGTTTCTTTTAAGCCATTTCTGCTACGCAAAAACTTTGCATGTGGGCACAGGGCAAGCTTACCAAAATATTAATGAAGCGGCAAAAGCTGCGGTTGCAGGGGATACTATCCTTGTGCATAACGGCACCTATCCGGGCAATCAAACTATTGACAATTTACAGGGAAAAAGCGACAAGTGGATCTATATACTGGCCCAGAAAAAAGGCATGGTAACAATTAATGGCGGATCGACAGCTTTAATGGGTAACGATGTTGCTTATGTGCATATTGAAGGCTTTGTATTTAGACAGCAAACAGATAACGGCGCTAATTTTAGCGATGGCGGAAGTTACGCAACGCCGTCGCATCATATTATTTTAAAAGATTGCAGTTTTCAGAATATCGCAGCGAAGGGTAATAATGACCTGCTAAAGTTATCGGGGGTGGATGAATTTACCATTCTTCAATGCACATTTATTGACGGATCGGCAGGCGGCAGCGGGATAGATATGGTGGGATGCCATAAAGGGCTGATCAGTAAATGTCTTTTTGAAAGATCGGGCTCAAACGGCGCGCAAATGAAGGGCGGCAGCAGCGATATCAGGATAGAAGGTTG
>JAZKET010000051.1:0-36923 GCA_040386815.1 Bacteroidota bacterium
TAATGCCTTAAACTTTTCATCAGCAAAAAATAGTTTCCATTTGGCCTTGTTATCGTCCATGCTGTTAAATGTTGTCATGTACATTAGGTTAGGCATGTGGCTACCTGCAATTACCTGGGCATAAAAAAGGGCGTTAAAGTCATAGCTTTTAAATATGCCTATCTCATCGCCTGCATTGAACATTTTTACTTTGCTGGCATTGTACTTTTCGGTAGCGCTCTCATAGCTTCGCATTTCATAGATACGGTCGGCTTTTTTAGCTGTAAGGTTAGGTATAGCAGGTTCGGGAGCATCTGTGAATGCTTTTAGTATAATGGTTTCTATACGATTGTAAGTTGCATCGTTATACATAGCTTCCAAATAGTCTTTACCATTGCTTAAATAGGTTTGATCTTTCAATAGCTTTTGATCTGTATTTTCTAATGCATCCCAGGTTTTGTAAGGTACAAATACATAAAGCTTTTTATCTAAACTATCCTGCTTAACAGGTTTAAACACGCCAACGCTTTTGATACCGGCCTTGTGCATTGCAGGTAGATAAGCCTTTTGTAGATAGGTATCCAGCCTATCCTCTTGAACTTTAGTTTTAAAGTGATAGATCTTGATCTGGTAATAATATGGCGTGGCTGCCCGGGCGTTTAAGCCGGTACACAGGCAGGTAGCAAACACAAAAAGCGCGGTTAGCGCCATTGGGCAATTCTTTAAAAAACGATTGGTCATCTTATTGGTTATTAATCTGTTACTTTGGTTAAACGGGGTAAACTTACTATTATCAATACAAATGCGGCTGTCACCAGCTTTAATAAATTGGCATCAACACCAATGCTTAGGGTTAGCGCCAGTACTAGCTGAAATACAACAGCTCCGGCTATCACTAAACCCAGGCTTAACCACACTCCGGTAATCTGTGACCAGCCAATCAGTGTTTCTGCAATGATAACCGAACCTAAGCCAACTATCACTATACCAATCCCCATGTTGATGTCTGCAAAGCCTTGAAACTGTGTTATCAGATAACCACTTACAGCAGTAAGCGCGTTAGCCAACGCCAACCCTATTATCTTCATCCTATCCGTATTGACACCTAAAGCGCGTATCATTGATTCGCTGTTACCTGTAGCACGCATGGCTATACCGAAGTCGGTTTTAAGCAGATAGCCAATCAGTAATGTTACAGCAAGTACAAACGCCAGCAATATAATTAAGGTATTTTGGTTAATATCTGCTAATAGCGGTATTGAGGTAAATAACGAAGCTGTCCCAATCAACGGTAGGTTTGAACGGCCCATTAACGTTAGGTTTATGGAGTATAGTGCTGTCATTACCAATATACCGGCCAGCAATGGATTGATCTTGAGTTTGGTATGAATAATACCCGTTATCGCACCTGCCGCTCCACCCGCCAGCATAACCGCAGGCAATACCAGATAGCCGGATACCTGATTAGTTAGCAGTATACCTGTCACCACTCCGCCAAGTGTAAAACTGCCATCGGTAGTGATATCGGGTATATTAAAGATCTTCATGGAGATGTAGATACCCAATGCAATGCCGGCAAAGCAAAGCCCCTGTAATAGCGCTGTTAGGTAAAAACTCATTACTTAACAGCCTCGAAGTTTGATGGTATGCTGATGTTGTACTTCTTAACCGCGTCAGGGTTGTATACCCGTTTCCTTATCTTCACCATCTCGGGCTTAAGGCCTTCGGTTTTATGTGTTTTAAGGTATTGTGCGGCTTGTTGGCCGGCCTGGTAGCCCCATTGGTATATATCGGCACCAAAGGCAGCTACGGCGCCCCGTTGTACCAAACCCGCTTCGCTGGTGAAGATGGGGACATTGGCTTGATTACAGTTCTTTAGTATCGTCTCGAAAGCGGCAAACACCGTATTGTCTGGGTTGGCAAAGAAAGCGTCTATCTTCTTGTCTAACAGTGCCTGGGTTACCAGTTGCGCATCGGCAGATGAGTTGAGCGGCAGGGCTATCAAGGTTACACCCAACTGGTTGGCAAGCGACTTGATGCGCTGCATAGCATCGGCCGACTGTGGCTCAGCTTCATTATAGATCATTCCTATAGTTAGCTTAGCTCCTTTCGGCTTTAACAGATTGGTTATCAGGCTGAATGACGTGTCAATATACTGCAGGTCTTCAACTGCGCCAAACAGGTTTGCAGGAGCCTTTCCATCGGCGCCGGTAACCTTCATACGCTCGGGCGTTGGTGATACCATTTCGAAAATCGGGATGGTTTTGGTTTTCTGTACTGCTGTTACCGATGATAAAGTAGTACTGGTAGCCAACAGCGTAACATTCTCAGATACAAAGTAATTCACTATTTGGGTTAAAGTAGGTATGTTGCCCTGCGCGTTTCGGTATTCAATCTTTACGGTTTTATCAGCTTCGCTAAAGCCATTCTTTTTAAGGGCATCGGTAAAGCCGGTGCGGGCCTGAGCTATAGTGGCATCCTCAAAAGCATCAACAAAACCAACCACGGGTACGTTGCCTGGTTTAGGCTGATTACAGGCGATAAGTACTATAATTAATAGCGAAAATGGCAAATATCGTTTCATATCACTAAGGTAGCATATTGGAGCGATTAGTGATTGGTTGATTAGATATTAGTTACACTGTTTCGTTTTAAATGAAAGTGAAACAACTGAAACAGTTATTTATGTTAAACTTTTGATAATTAACCTATTACATTTTTTAGTGAAACAGTTTGTAACAGCAGCTATACTTTAAGTTATGATAGTTAACTAGTTATTAGTTAACTAGTTATTAGTTTTACTGCTGTGTCATAAAATTGAGTGAAACAGTTGAAGTGAATCACTTTTTTCGCCTTGGCAACCTTATGTTTTTTGTATTTTTTTCTTTAATAAATCTATAAAAATCCAGCAAAAATCCTTTAAAATCTAGCCCCCCTAAATCTTCGTTTAATCAAAATATCTACAAAAAAGGTAGTATTTACTATATTAGCCATCAACATGACATCTATTACATCAAAATTACCACAATTAGGTACTACTATATTTACCACTATGTCGGCCTTGGCTGCCCAGGTTGGGGCCATAAATTTATCGCAGGGTTTTCCTGATTATGATTGCTCGCCTCAACTAATTGAACTGGTTAACCGGGCCATGAAAGACGGCTATAACCAATACGCGCCAATGGCCGGCGTAAAAGCCCTGCGCGATGCTATCGCCCTAAAAACAAAAAAACTATACGGCGCCGATTATGATGCAGACACCGAAATAACCATTACCGCCGGTGGCACGCAAGCCATATTTACTGCCATTACGGCCACGGTGCATCCTAATGATGAGGTAATAGTTTTTGAACCTGCTTTTGATTGCTACGCCCCGGCCATAAAACTAATGGGCGGTGTGGTAAAATCGTTAGAGTTGGAGCCATCAAATAATTATCGTATTGACTGGGCAATGGTTAAAAAGCTGATTACCAACCGTACCCGTCTTATCATCCTTAATTCGCCGCATAACCCTACCGCTACCATTTTGCACCAGGAAGATATTGACGAGTTAAGCGCCATTGTAAAAACACAGGATATATTGATACTAAGCGATGAGGTGTATGAGCACCTGATATACGATGGCGAAACCCACCATAGTATGGCCCGTTATCCTGAACTGCGCGAACGTAGCTTTATTGTAGCGTCATTCGGCAAGTTGTTGCACGCTACCGGCTGGAAAGTTGGCTACTGCCTTGCCCCTGCTTATTTAATGGCCGAGTTTAGAAAAGTGCATCAATACCTGGTTTTCAGCGTAAGCTCTGCAGTACAGCAAGGTATTGCTCAATATTTACAGGATGAGGATGTGTATCTAAACCTGCCCTCGTTTTTCCAACAAAAGCGCGATCATTTTAGAAATGGACTTGCCCAAACAAAATTTGAGTTGCTGCCATCGTCGGGCTCTTATTTCCAGTCGGTGAAATATGGACATTTAACAGATGAGGCTGATACTGAGTTTGCTTTACGGTTAACACGCGAGGCAAAGGTGGCGGTTATTCCTACGTCTGTGTTCTATACGCAGAATACAGATCATAAAGTTTTGCGTTTTTGTTTCGCCAAAAAGCAAGAAACGCTCGATGATGCCGTTAATAGATTGTTAGATTTTAAACTTTTACGATAAATATGTCGTAAAAGGTATTTTTTACTGCCGAACCCAGCACCATAATGGAAAATTTAAAGATAACTGTATTTCAAGGATACCTTTTTTGGGAAAAAATAGACCAAAACCTGCAAAATTTAGGTTTAAAGCTGGCAAGCGGTATCCGTGAGAAAACAGATCTGATAGTTTTACCAGAAATGTTTAATACCGGTTTCACTATGAATGCCGCCGCTTTGGCCGAAGAAATGGGCGGCAAAACCATGCAGTGGATGCAAAAAATAGCGGTAAAGTACAATTGCGTGGTAACCGGCAGTCTTATTATTACCGAAGATGGCAAGTACTACAATCGCCTGATATGGATGCGCCCGGATGGTAAAAGTAACTACTATGATAAAAAGCACCTGTTTGCCATGGGCCAGGAGGATGATACCTATACGGCCGGCAGCCAAAAACTAATAGTTGAACTAAACGGCTGGAAAATTTGCCCGGCTATTTGTTACGACCTGCGTTTCCCGGTATGGCTGCGCAATGTAAAGGATACTTATGATCTGTTGTTAATTGTTGCTAACTGGCCAGAGCGCCGCGCACTGCACTGGCGCACGCTTATCCCCGCCCGCGCTGTCGAAAATCAATGCTATGTTATAGGTGTTAACCGTGTTGGACATGATGGTAACGAGGTTTACCACTCGGGCGATTCGACCTGTATAGACCCCAACGGTAACGTGGTTTATTACAAGCGCGACGAAGAAGATGTTTATACCTTCACCATTCAATCGCACGAGTTAATAAAGGCCCGCCGCGCCATGCCATTTTTGCGCGATGCGGACGATTTTAATCTTATTTAAGGTTGGACGATGGCCAATGTCATTAGTTAAGGAATTATCTGTAACAAACGCTGTCATTTCGAAATGAGCCTCGGGGCGGTTGTGCGATGGAGGCGATTGAGAAATCTTATACACCATACATAGTTCGCTTTGCATTCGTACAAGATTTCTCACTCGTTCCTCGTTTCGAAATGACAGCGTTTCTTAACTCCATGACATTGGACTATTGTTTTAATGTTAATATTCAAAAGGTTTTGACTACTCAGTGAGCTAAATTCGCTTAATAGCTAATACAACTTCACGCGGACGTAAAGTTAGCAGCGGCCATGCTATGGGCTGTGATGATGGGGCTGTAATATTAAATGTTTTAAAAATAGTATATATCACAAAAGCCATTTCGGCCATGGCAAAATTATTTCCTACACACATCCTGGGCCCTGCCCCAAATGGATAGTAAGCTTTAATGTTTTTATCAATTGCCCCGTCAGCTGTTAAAAACCTTTCTGGGTTAAATGTCGAAGCATCTTCCCAATCGCTTTCATTACGGTGCATGCCATAAAAATAGGTTAAAATACTAGTGCCGGCCGGAAACGAAAAATTGCCAAACTGGTCGTCTTTTACGGTAACACGCTCTGTTATCCATACCGAAGGGTATAAGCGCATACCTTCGTTAATAATGGCATTGATATAGCTATTGCGGGGGCTATCCATAATGTCTATTTCCGTAATTGTGCCTTTCAATTTATCAAGCACATTGGGGTTTGCAGCAATAAGATATAACAACCATGAAATTGTGCTGCCGGTTGTTTCGTGCCCGGCAAAAAGCAGTATAAGCACTTCGCTTATCAACTGTTCTTCCGTCATACCCTCGCCGGTATCTTCATACCGCGCGTTTAGCAGCATATCCAGCAAGTCATGACGTGGTGTTTCATCAGTACGCCTTTGTTCAACAATGCCTTTCAGCATGTTTCGTACACCGTTCCATTGCTTTACCAATTTCCTTTCTTCGCCTGTAAACGGATATATTAACCTGCGGAAAGGCTGAAGGATATCTTTGGTCATAAAATCCTGCAGGTTGATAAAAGCCCGGCATAACTCATCGGTCATAGCAGGCGACATATCAATGTTAAATAGCGAATTGATCAAAACCGAAAAAGATAGTTTTTGCATTAAGGGGTAAACATCAACTTTATCGCCATCAGCAATATTGGCCACAAACCCGTTAATGGTTTTATTCACTGTTTCATACAGCTTAAGTATGTTGGCCTGATGAAAGCCCGGTTGTATCAATCTACGCTGCCGGCGCCAATCGTCGCCATTTATAAAAAGTAAACTTGTGCCCAACTGTTTGGCAACCATAGCGGTACCCAGCTTTGCTTTTTTATAATTCGTATGGTTTTCGCGTAATACATAGTTAACAAAATCAGGGTCTTGGGTAACAATAACTTTGCCCCTGCCGGGGATGTAACCTGAGTACGTACCACCAAATTTTTTCATCCTGATGGTAAGCGTGGCTAATGGGTCCGTTACAACGCTAAAAGACCCGGCAAGGCTTTGGAATGCAGAAAATCCGTCTGGGAAATGATATTTATTGGGCATGTTGATTGGTGTTTATTTTAATACAAACCTATAAGCGCTACCCATAAAAAAAATTAACAAAAGCTAATTAACGCGTTTGCGCTAAAGTTATTCGTTTACGTATCCGGCTAAGAGAAACCGGGGTGATACCTAAATAGGTTGACAGGTATTTATCGGGCACACGGTTAACAATGTTGGGCTTTTCGTGTATCAGTTTAAGGTATCTTTCTGTAGGCGATAGTAGTATGAAAGATTCAATTCTGTCTACAGATTGTGCCAGCATATCTTTCAAAAGGTTTATCTTATAATCTACCAATACGGGGTGCCTGTCGGTAACAGCCAGGGCTTCGTTATAATCTATTTCGGTAAGTATGGTATCTTCCATAGCCTGGAAAATAAAGCGCGAAGGTTTTTGGGCGAAAACACAATCATGCGAAGCAACAAACTGCCCTTCCCAGCGCAACAAAATGGTTATCTCGTCGCCATTTTCTTTTAGCTGATATGCCCTGATAAGGCCTTTTTTAATGTAGGCCATTTTTTGAAAATTAGATTGCTGGTGTATGTAAATTTCGCCGGCACTTATTTTCTTCGTTTTTGCAGCCTTAAAAAGCCTGAATATATCGGCAGCGCTTACCCCTCTTAAAACGGAAAGATAAAATTGAACGTCGTCCTGGCTAAGCATGGGCAAATATACTATTGACGGAATTTAGATTGTTATCAAAGCCCATAATTAAAATAGCTGAGTATAATTTAACCTTATTTAACTTTTGAGCCTGCTTGTTAACCAGCTAAATCACTATTTTTATACCCTAAACTATAATATTGTAAAGTGATTAAGGCTTTTAAGATCTTTATTTTATGCGTTGCCATGTTCAATATAACAGCATCGGCGCAAAAGAAAAAAGATTATACTACATATGTAAACCCATTTATAGGCACAGGTGGCAAAGGGAAAACTAACCCCGGTGCTATGTTGCCCTATGCTATGTTGCAGGTAAACCCTGTTACTGATATGACATCAGGCGACAGCGACTACAAACCACGATACAAGTTTACAGACTCATTGATATATGGCTTTGCCATTAAACATCTAAGCGGTTTTAAATACGAGAGCCTGTATGATATGGTGCTGATGCCTACAACCGGCGAACCCAAATTTGATACTCAAAACAAATCGAAGTTTATTAAAAAGACTGAGGTTGCTTCGCCGGGTTACTACGCTGTTAAATTAGATAAGTATGATATTGGCGTTGAGTTTACGGCTACCAATCGCGCGGCTTTGCAGCGGTTTATCTATCCATCAATCCAACAAGCCAACTTATTTATTGATTTAAAAGGATACGACAGCAGTGGTATCGATCAATCGGTCGAGATTATTAACAACCTTGAGATAAGGGGGTATATAGGCTTTTACCAGCGAGTGTTTTTTTATATCAAGTTTTCAAAGCCGTTTAAAAAATATTGGGTTGAAGAGAAAGGCCAGTTTAAAGAGGGACTTAAACAAAATGATAGTGATGCAACAAAGCTGTGCCTGCAGTTTGATAACCCCGGCGAATTACTGGTAAAAACGGGTTTGTCTGTAACCGGCACGGATGGGGCTAAGAAAAACCTTGATGCCGAAATACCGGGCTTTGATTTTAAAACCACGCTTAAAAATGCCAAAGCAGCGTGGATGAATGAGCTGGCTAAGATTGATGTGGAGGGCGGCGCGCCATCAATTGAAACACGGCAAATGGTAGCCAACACTATTGATGCCGCCTATAAACAACCGGCGGGTAAAAAGGTACCTCCTATTGATTACGCCAAGATCAAACGGCAAATATTATACACTGCTCTTTACCACAGTATGTTAACCCCCAACATCCATAGTGACGTTGATGGCAAATATCGTGGCCCTTATAAATTAAAGCTTACCAGCGACGAGGACAGAACCTACCAGACGCCGGGCATTACCTATTACACTTTTAATAACAGGTTTGGTGGAAATATAGACGCCGTTCGCGATCAGTTTCAGTTGCTTGGGCTGATAGATCAAAAACGCGCGGTTGAGCTAATAGACGGTTTTTTGATGGTGTATGATAAGCGCGACTCGATATATAACCAGGTATCGCGCAGCGTTTTTATAGAGACGGCTTATCAGTTAACCCCGCTTATAGTTGAGCTTTACGCAAAGGGCAACCGCAGTTTTAATGCCGAAAAGGCGCTGTCGGCTATGAAATATGCTAAAGATATGGATGCTAATTTTTCGGATCTTTATAAAACAACTGGATTAGGATCGTCGGCATTTTTGGTGTCATACACCATGCAATATGCCTATACCGACTGGTGCATAGCTCAAATGGCCAAAATGCTGCAAAAGCCAGTGGACTATAACAATTACATAAAACAAGCGCAATACTGGCAAAATATACACAACGTAAAAACCGGTTTTATGCAGGCCCGTAACTGGGATTGGAAACAGCCCTTTGAACCTGAAAAAAATGGTAAAGATGGCGGCACGGCTTTGCCTGGTAATGGCTGGCAATATGCCTTTGCAGCACCGTATGATATTAATACACTTATAGCCCGCAATGGCGGAAAAGAGAAATTTGCTACAAAATTAGAAGAGGTTTTTACCACCCCATCAAAAATAAAATCCGACGATTTGATAGGCGAATATGACCATAGCGTAGCTGCGGCCCGTACCATGCCTTACCTGTTTAACTTTACTGATGAGGCTGACAAAACGCAGTTTTATGTACACCGTATTATGTCTGAGTTATATACAGATAAGCCCGAAGGTTTATTAGACGACCAGGGCGGTAACGTATCGGCATGGTATGTAATGAGTGCATTGGGGCTTTATAACATATCGCCGGGTGTGGCGCAATACCAGGTAGGTTTACCTCAGTTTGAAAAAGCGGTAATTAATCTGGAAAATGGTAAGAAATTTACCATCCTAAACGCGGCATCATCGGTTGAGCGTAACAATATTTATTTGCAGGGAATGAACCTTGACAAAAAATCGTACAATAAAATATTTGTAAACTATGCTGATATAGCTAAAGGCGGCGATTTTGAAGTGTTTGCAGGCCGCTTGCCTAACAAGATATTTATGCAGGATCTGGAAAAGGCCACATCGGCTATTACAGATAATTTGATTGTGCCAAGCCCAATAATTGTGTTACTTCAAACCTTTGCGCCGCCGGCAGCGGTCGAGATCCGCAGCAATGATGTAGAGCCTAACCAGTTTTATTATACTACGGATGGATCTGATCCGACAACTTCATCAGTTTTGTACAGCAAACCTATCCCGCTGACAGCCGGTATAAAAACTATCAAAGCCATAGCGGTTAAAAATGGGAAGCAAAGTATGGTGACACAGTTTACTATCGACAACAAATAATGGCTTACGACATAAAACTCGCCGACAGAATACGCGAAGCGTTGGTAGAACGTGGATTGGAAAATGTAGAAGAAAAGAAAATGTTTAGCGGCTTGTGCTTTATGCTTAATGGTAAAATTCGCCTTTGCGCCGCTCACAATGAACTGATGTGCCGCATTGGCCATGACTATAAACAAGCGCTTGAACTTAATGGTGTACGCGGCATGCTGCGCAACGGCAAAGCGCTGAAAGATTATGTGTATGTAAGCCAGGATATACTGAAAACAAAACTGCAATTTGATACTTGGGTTGATAAGGCCATTGCTTTTAATAAATTTGCCAAAGCATCAAAATCATGATGGCAAAAAATATTGCGTTTACCCCTGTCGCAATAAAATTTAACTGATAAAATTACGTTGTTACATAATTATAAACCGG
The DNA here is from genome assembly GCA_040386815.1 of Bacteroidota bacterium. GTDB lineage: Bacteria > Bacteroidota > Bacteroidia > Sphingobacteriales > Sphingobacteriaceae > Mucilaginibacter. Next base: position 10,322 of record JAZKET010000051.1, read on the forward strand.
CTATTAAATTAGGCCAATAATTTACATCTTTACCGCATGTTCAGACGTATAAAAAACCGATACCTGAGATACTTCGTCATTCTTATATATCTTGTAATTGTCTTCTTTTGTGCTATTGAGTTAAACTTCCTGTGGTTGTTTGGCTACTCGCCTGATATGAAAGACATTAAGGTGCCGGCCATGTCTGTTGGCTCGCAGGTTTATACGGCCGATGGTAAATTAATAGGCGAATACTACAAAGAAAACCGGTCGCCGGTTGAATATAAAGAGATCAACAAAAACATCATAAATGCCCTGGTAGCGACAGAGGATGTGCGCTTTTACAGCCACGGCGGTGTCGATTTTTATTCGTTTTTCACCAGCATGATATCCACCGCTACCGGCGACAAGCGTGGCGGCAGTACCATTACCCAGCAGTTGGCAAAAAACCTGTATTCAACGCGTAAGCGTAAATCGCAGGGCGTGTTAAGCCATGTGCCTTTGGCACGTACCTTAATTTCAAAGTGTAAAGAGTGGATAACGGCTTACAAGATTGAACACATCTACAACAAACAAGAAATACTGACACTGTATCTTAATACGGTGCCGTTTGGCAATAACACGTTTGGTATCAAAACAGCATCGTTAAAACTGTTTAACAAAACACCTGATGATGTTACGCCTGTAGAGGCCGCCACCCTGGTGGGGATGTTAAAAGCGACATCAACCTACAATCCTATTAATAATCCGGAAAAATCTGTTGAGCGTCGTAACGTGGTATTGAGCCAAATGCAGAAGTATGGTTATTTGGGTAAGGATGATTACGCTAAATTTTCAAAACAACCCGTAGGCTTAGATCTGAGTTATGTAGAAAACGATTCGCACGGCGACTCATACCTGCGCGAGGCTGTTGAACGCTGGCTGCGCCCATGGTGTAAAGAAAATAACGTTGATTTGTATGAGGATGGTTTAAAGATCTATACCACAATAGATTCTCGCCTGCAGAAATATGCTGAAGAAGCTGTAGAAGAGAAGATGAAAATGCTGCAGCGCCGCTTTGACAATATCTGGGGCGATAAAAACCCCTGGCGCGATTCGAAAGGCAAAGAGATAGTGAACTTTGTGAAAAAAGCCGAGCAGCGTTTACCTATTTACAAACTGCTGGTTAAGAAATATGATGGCGATACCACCAAAATAAACGCCTACTTCGAAAAACCTAAGCGCATGACGGTATTTACCTGGAAAGGCGAAAAGGATACCACTTTTTCAAGTATCGACTCTATAAAATACTACGCGCGCCTGCTAAATACCGGCATGATGACCATTGAGCCAACCACCGGTAAGATCAAAGTTTGGGTGGGTGGTATTAACCATAAGTACTTTAATTATGATCACGTAAACCAATCAAAGCGTCAGGCGGGCTCTACATTTAAGCCATTTGCTTATTTAACTGCCTTAGATAACGGCTACGCCCCTTGCGATAAGTTTACTGACAAACCCGTTACCATTAATTATAAAGATGGTGGTAAGGAAGAAAGCTGGTCGCCAAATAATGCTGACTGGAACTTTACTTACCAGGAAATGTCATTGCGATGGGCCATGGGCCGCTCGGTAAACTCTATAACCGCGCAGATAACCGAGAAAGTTGGCTGGGATAAGGTGGTTGAGTATGCACACAAGGTTGGTATTGAAAGCCCCTTAAAGGCGGTACCTTCAGTGTCATTAGGATCAAACGATGTATCTGTTTATGAAATGGTGCGTGCGTACGCGACATTTTTGAACAGAGGCGAGAAGGTTGACCCGCTATTGGTTACCAAAATAACCGATCAGGATGGTAACCTTATAGAAGAGTTTAAGCTAAAAACAGAGCGTGTTATCAGCGAAGAAACCGCGTGGCTGATGTTATATATGTTTCGTGGTGGTATGGAAGAGCCGGGCGGTACATCGCAGGCTTTGTGGGAGTATAACGGTTTGTGGAAGAAAAACAACAACCAGATAGGCGGTAAAACCGGTACATCGTCTGACTATGTGGACGGTTGGTACATGGGTATAACCAAAGACCTTGTTACAGGTGTTTGGGTTGGTGCCGATGACCGTAGCGTACACTTTAACAGCTCAGAAAGCGGTGAAGGATCGCACACGGCGCTGCCTATATTTGGTGCCTTTATGGAAAAGGTTTATGCCGATCCGCAATCAGGATACGGCTATGGGCCGTTCCCGAAACCATTTACCAAGATCACTAAGAGCTATGATTGTCCGTCGCCACGTATCCGTATAGATACTACTGCGGTTGACAGCCTTGATATGGAGATAGATACTTTAGGCATTCCTCCTGTCGATATTAATCAAACGCCGGGCATTCTGCCTTGAAAATGAGCGGGATTTACTATTTTAGCGCTGATTATTGGCATATATGGAGAAACGTTACCCCACTGCATACATATTGAGGAAATTTGCACTGGCATTGTTGTGCTTTATTGGGATGCTATTTTTAGCGTCAGATGCTAAGGCGCAGTACTTTGGCCAAAATAAGGTTAGGTATAAAAACCTGAAGTTTAAGGTTTACAAAACCCCGCATTTCGAGATCTACTATTACATGAAAAATGATAGCCTGATCAAACGTTTCGCGCAGGAAAGTGAGCTTTGGTATACAGTGCATCAGCAGGTTTTCAGGGATACGTTTAAGCGTGTTAACCCAATTATCCTTTACGCCAATCACCCTGATTTTCAGCAGACAACCGCCCTTGATGGCGAAATTAGCGTAGGTACAGGCGGTGTTACAGAGGGTTTAAAAAACCGCGTAATAATGCCGATAATGGAAAACAACCAAATGACCCGCCACGTGTTGGGTCATGAATTGGTACATGCCTTCCAGTATCACGCGTTATTAGGTAAAGAGAGCGGCGATTTCGAAAATATAAACAACCTGCCACTATGGATGATTGAAGGTATGGCCGAGTATCTGTCGCTAGGAAAAAAAGATTCATACACCGCCATGTGGATGCGTGACGCTTACCTTAATCATGATATCCCCACGGTAAGAGACCTTACAGAGAGTAATAAATACTTCCCCTACCGCTATGGCGAAGCCTTTTGGAGTTTCATAGGGTCAACCTATGGCGATACCGTTATTACGCCTTTCTTTAAAAATACGGCACGTTACGGATTACCTTACGGAATTAGGCGCACGTTTGGTTATGATGACAAGACACTATCTCAATTGTGGAAAACATCTATTGAAAACACCTACAAACCTTTCCTGAAAGATACTGTACAGAAGCCGGCCGGCAACCTGGTTATCAGCAATAAAAATTCGGGCGAAATGAATGTGGCGCCGTCTGTTAGCCCTGATGGTAAGTACCTGGCCTTTCTTTCAGAGAAAAGTTTATTTGCTATTGATCTGTTTTTAGCTGATGCCAAGACGGGGCGAATTATTAAAAAGCTAACCAGTAAGATATCCAATTCGCATGTTGATGAGTTTAACTTTATCGAGTCGGCTGGTACGTGGTCGCCTGATGGAACTAAGTTTGCTTTTAGCGTGTTTGCCAAAGGCCGCAACCGCATGCTGGTTGTTGAAGTACCAAGTGGTAAAATACTGCATGATATCCCGATGGAAAAAGCAGAGCAGTTTAGTAACCTTTCATGGTCGCCAAAGGGTAATGAGATAGTTTTCCAGGGATTGTCTGAAGGGCAAAGCGATTTGTACCTGTATAATTTCGACACAAAAAAGGTTAGCCAGTTAACTAATGACCTGTATTCTGATTATCAGCCAAGTTTTTCAAGAGATGGCAACCAGGTAGTATTTTCAAGCGACAGAGCTACCTATGATAAAACCACATCTCAGGATGTAACCTTTAACCTGGCGGTTTATGATCTTACTACCGGAAAAACTACCGACCTGCCAATATTTAACGGTGCCAACAATTTAAACCCGCAATATTCGTCAGACGGTAAACAGATCTTCTTCCTGTCAAACCGCGATGGTTTCCGTAACCTTTATCGTTATACAGTAAATGGTGGCAAAATAGAGCAAATGACAGATCTGTTTACAGGCATATCTGGTATTACCGAATTTTCGCCGGCTTTAAGCGTGTCAGCTAATGATGATGTGGTATACTCTTATTATCGCGCACAAAAATATTCGTTGTATAACGCCAAGGTTTCAGAGTTTACCCCGGTAACAGTTGGCGGTACTGAAACTAATTTTGATGCGGCCATGCTACCCCCTGCCCGCGCGGTTGGTGTCGATCTGATCAACTCTAACTTAAAAAACTTCCTGGCCTACCAGAAAATACCGCACGATTCTATCAGGACCATTCCTTATAAACCGCAGTTTCAGTTAGATTACCTGGCTAGTAGCGGTGTAGGCGCTTCGGTTAATTCATTTGGCCGTACCGGTTTATCAAGTGGGGTGCAGGGTATATTTAGCGATATATTGGGTCGTAACCAAATCTACACAGGCTTAGCCGTTAATGGCGAGATCTATGATATTGGCGGTCAGTTTATGTATATCAACCAGCAAGGCCGCTGGAATTTTGGTGCCGGTATATCTCATATTCCATTGCAATTTGCCAATTACAATGTGGTAAATACCAGTGTACCCAATAATGCAGGCAAGCCGGTTAAGGTTATTGAAGAGCGTTACGACATTATCAGGGTTTTCCAGGATCAGCTTTCGCTGTTTACATCCTACCCTATTTCAAAGGCCACACGTTACGAAATTGGCGGTGGTTTAGCTCATTACTATTATCGCGTAGATAGGTATAGCAGCTATTACGATTCATTGGGATTATATATTGGTGGTAAAAGACATCATATTTCTAATAAAGATTATAACGACGATCCGCTTAACGGTGGCTCAAATTTAAGCCCATTCACGGTATTTCAACTTAGTAACGCTTTAATTGGCGATAATTCATTTATGGGTGTGGCGTCGCCGCTTGATGGTTACCGTTACCGTATACAGGCCGAGTATAACTTTGGCACCTACCATTTTTTTGCACCTACAATCGACCTGCGTAAATACGTTCGAACCGCGCCGGTAACCTTTGCGGCCAGGTTATATGGTTACGGCCGTTTTGGTAATTCTTTCGGCTTATATCCAATGTATATAGGCTATCCGTTTATGATACGGGGGTATGAAGCACAAACTTTTTATAATGGCAATGGTAAACCAAGTAACGGGTTTACCATAGATCAGCTATCGGGTACGCGTAACGTTATTGCTAATTTTGAGGTTAGATTACCATTTACCGGGCCTGAGAAACTATCTGTAATAAAATCGAAGTTTTTGTTTAGCGAACTTAACTTGTTTTTTGATGCAGGTTTAGCCTGGAATAGTGGCGATAAGATTAAATTCCAAACCGCGCCCGACAGAATTGGTTCAGACGTAAACGGAAACGGTGTTTATGCAACTAACCAGCGTGTACCGGCTTTAAGTACAGGTGTATCGTTAAGGGTTAATTTATTTGGATACTTTGTGTTAGAGCCTTACCTGGCTTTACCACTAAATCGTAATGATGTTAATAAGCCTGTGTTTGGTTTAGGATTTACACCAGGATGGTAATTGACCTAAACATAAAGGCATTTTTGAAGTTATAAGTATATATGCGAAAGTTAATTTTCTTAGTCTGCCTGCTGGCATCAAACGCTGTTTTGCTGGCTCAAACCATAAACAAATCAGATTCATCTGTACAACCACAAATAGTTAAACCGCTAACTTTAACTAAAACAGAAGGCGCGGCAATGTTATCAACCAATGATATTATTACCAACCTGTCACGGTCTCCAGAGTTAACAGATTTTTATAAAGCCATACAGAATACCGGCCTTGCAGAAACTTTTAAAAGCCAGGGGCCTATTACTGTATTTGCGCCAAGTAACCAGGCTTTCAATTTATTATCAAAAGGAAAAAAAGACACTTTAAGCCGTGCCGATCATAAATATGATTTAATAGCCCTGCTTACCTACCATGCATTGCCCGGCACTGTTACTTCTAAAGAAATAGCGCGTGCTATAGCAACCAATAACGGTGTAGCAACTTTTACCACCTTAACAGGCAATAAAATAAGCGCCCGTTTAGATGTTAACCGCAATATTGTATTAATTGATGATAACGGCGGCCAAAGCATTATCAACAAATTTGATGTGCCTCAAAGTAATGGCCTGGTACATATTGTTAATGCTGTACTGGTGCCCAAATTCAAGACTATATAAATACTATATATTATAGTATAACATTTTGCTTAACCTTACGCTGCCACGCGGCGTGGGTTTACAGACGGGCGCAATTGCGGTCGCGCACGTAAGCCGCTTTCAAAGTTTAGGCCTATAGTTAAGTCAACCCAATCTGGATTTACAAAGCGTATCATTTTTTCTTTTTGCGGCCGTGTAAAGGTGCTAACTGTTTTAAAGCGCTCCATTGCCATATCCTCATTATTGATCTCTTCAAAATATACTAATCTATTTAGTTGTTGCGCGTTGTCAAAAAACAAGGTTGGCATTTCGCTGTAAAAGTTAAGCGTTTTAAGTAAATCTGAACTTAAGCCTACGTGCAGGTTTTTTCTGTTTCTGTCTGTAATGATATAGATAAAGCGTTTCATTTGATAATAAAATTTGCTGGTTAAAAAATAATTACTAATTTTATGAGCATAAAAATACTAACTATTTTAGCAAATCCAAATTTTATGACAAAAATATCTTCAAATATTAAATTCCTTAGGAAAAAGAAGGGTCTAACACAGCAACAGTTTGCTGATCAGGTAGGTATAAAAAGATCATTAGTGGGTGCTTACGAAGAAGAAAGAGCCGAACCTAAATACGATTTGCTAAAAAATATAGCATCTTTCTTTGAAATAACGGTTGATGATTTTATAAATGAGGATATAGATGATAAATGGTTAGCAAAACCCAAGCCCAATCAAAACGGTTTGCGCGTATTAAGTATCTCTGTTGATAAAGAAGATAACGAGAATATTGAGATGGTGCCCCTAAAAGCCAGCGCCGGTTACATGAATGGTTATGCCGACCCTGAGTATGTGGCTGCTTTACCTAAATTATATTTACCCATGTTTAAGCAAGGCACCTATCGCGGTTTCGAAATAAAAGGCGATTCGATGTTACCACTGGTATCGGGCACTACTATTATAGGCGAGTATGTAGAAAACTGGGGCGAGATAAAAGCTAACGAAACCTATGTGGTTATTTCAAAAAATGACGGTGTTGTATATAAACGTATTGGCAACAAGTTTAAAGATAACAAAAAGCTAAAATTAGTATCAGACAACCCGGTTTATGAGCCTTACGAAATTAATGGCGAAGACGTTTTGGAGGTTTGGAAAGCCAAGGCCTATATATCAACCCATTTGCCTATGCCAACGCCCGAGCCTACCATGGAAAGCCTTACCAGCATGATGGCGCAAATGCAACGCTCTATATCAAAGCTTGAAGGCAACAATTAAGTTACATGCTAAATGTTAAACCTTGTAGCATTATCTTTATCAAAAAGACCAAACAATAAATTTAAAACAGATATGAAAAAGTTAGTATTAGTATTTGCCCTGGTATTAGGTGCCAGTGTAGCAACTTTCGCCCAAAATGGTGGCGGCAACGGTGGTAACGGCGGCGGTGGTCGTGGTGGCAGAAACCCTGAAAGGCAAATTGCCAGATTAAAAGAAACTTTAACCTTAACTGACGCGCAAGTAACTAAGGTTACTGAAATTTTAACCGCTCAGGGTAAAGTTCAGGATAGCATAAGAACAGCTAATGCCGGTGGCGACAGAGCTGCAATGGCACCAGCGCAAGCTAAATTAAGAAAAGCTACAAGCGATAAGATCACAGCTGTTTTAACAGCAGATCAGGCTACCATCTACAAAAAACAATTAGAAGATCAGGCCAAAGCCATGGCCGAGAGACAAGCTAACGGTAACTAATAATTACTGCACAGCATACGAAAGAGCGGCCACAAGCCGCTCTTTTTGTTTAATACCTGTTACACAGTAACATTTAAGTTATAAATTTAAAAGTATTCCTTATTGATTTATCTTTATACAAACACCAACATAATTAAACTTAGATATGAAAAAATTTGCATTAGTATGCGCCCTTGTTGTGGGTGCCACGGTATCAACTTTCGCTCAAAACGGCGGCGGCGGCGGTAATGGCGGCGGCGGTCGCGGTGGCAGAACCCCTGAGCAACAAGTTACCCGTTTAAAGGAGCAATTAACTTTAACCGACGATCAGTCAGCAAAAGTATTAGTAATTTACACTGCGCAACGTAAAGTTATGGACAGCTTACGTACCGCTGCTAATGGCGATTTCCAGGCAATGCGCCCTGCTATGACAGCTTTAAACAAAAAGACTTCAGAAAAAATTCTGCCAATTTTAACTGCAGACCAAGCTGCTACCTACAAAAAACAGCTTGAAGAGCAAGCTAAAGCTCAGGCAGCAAGACAAGCAGGTAACTAACACCAAAATATAAAAAGCGACTCAACAGTCGCTTTTTATATTTTTAAGGTTTTGCTTTGTTGCAATTACTAGCTATATTTATTTAACCAAACAAATAAACCCGGAGAATATTATGAAAAAATTTGTATTAGCATGCGCCTTTGTATTAGGCGCCAGTGTAGCAACCTTCGCTCAAAATGGCGGCGGCGGTGGTGGTGGCAGAATGAGATTAGACCCTAAAGCCCAGGTAGCTGCTTTGAAGGAAAAAATTACAACCATTACTGATGATCAGGCTGCTAAACTTATAGTGGTTTACACAGAGGCAGGTAAAAAACGCGATAGCGTTATGACAGTTATGAGAGACGGTGGTGGTGACAGATCTACTTTTATGGAAACTTTCACCAAAATGAATACTGCTACCGACGTTAAAGTAAAAGCTGTATTAACTGCAGATCAGGGTAAAGAGTATCAAAAAATTGCCGACGAACGCGCAGCGGCTATGAAAGCACGTATGCAAGGCAACTAATACTTAATGTATTTTTTGACAAAAGTAAAGCCCCAATAAACCGGGGCTTTCTTTATTTTAGCCAAAATTTTACCGCATTGTCATCAGCAGAAAACTTTATCAAACAGCGATTGGCCGACAGGCAACAAGCAGGTAGTTACCGCAGCTTAAAGCCTGAGAACGAGCTGTTGGATTTTTGCTCAAACGATTATTTGGGTTTTGCCCGCTCTCCTATCCTTAAAGAACTTATAGCTAACGAAATTTCCAAATATGGCGACAATAACGGTTCAACTGGTTCAAGGCTGATATCGGGTAATTTAGCTTATACTGAACAACTGGAGCAGGATATTGCCAACCAGTTTAAGGCCGATGCCGGATTATTGTTTAACTCTGGTTATGATGCTAATGTTGGTTTATTATCATCACTGCCGCAACGTGGCGATACAATAATTACTGATGAACTTATCCACGCTTCGGTAATTGACGGTTCAAGATTAAGCCACGCCAATAGGTACACGTTTAAGCATAATGATCTGGAAGCGCTTGAGGCTAAACTAAAAAATGCTAAAGGCACCTGCTATGTAGTGGTTGAAAGTATTTACTCCATGGATGGCGATACTCCTCCCCTTGTTAAAATGCTGGATTTGGTTGAGCAATATGGCGCTAACCTGATAGTGGACGAAGCACATGCCGCCGGCTTATATCAAACCGGCATGATAACTCAATTAGGCCTGGAAGAACGTGTGTTTGCCCGTGTGGTTACTTTCGGTAAAGCCTTTGGCTGCCATGGCGCGGTAGTTTTGGGTAGCCATGCCTTAAGGCGGTACCTGATCAACTTTGCACGATCATTTATTTACACCACCGCGGCTCCTTTTCATCAGCTGGCGGCTATTAAAAAGGCTTGCGGTTTACTAACGCAATCTGATGATAAGATTATAGCTTTAAAGAGCAATATCAGTTTATTTAAACAGCAAATAAACAATGCTCAGTTAACTTGTAGCGATAGTGCAGTACAATGCGTTTTATTGCACAGCAACGAAAAAGCCAGTGAGGCTGCGGCTTATTTGCAGTTGCAGGGTTTTGATGTCAGGGCGATACTAAGCCCTACAGTAGCACAAGGCAGCGAACGCATAAGGATATGCCTACACGCTTTTAATACCAGTGACGAGATCACAAAACTGGCCGAACATATTAATACTATACTAAATGCATAAACCATTATTTATTACGGGCATTGGCACCGGTATAGGCAAAACCATTGTCTCTGCAGTTGTGGTTGAAAGCCTTAAAGCCGATTACTGGAAACCTGTACAATCCGGCGATTTGGATAACAGCGACACGCTGAAAGTAAAAGGCCTGGTAAGTAATAATGTTTCTGTATTTCATAACGAAGCATATCGCTTAACGCAGCCATTTTCGCCACATAAGTCGGCAGATTTGGATGGGATTGTGATTAACCCGGCCGAGATCAATGCCCCTGAAACCAATAATCGCCTGATAATTGAGGGAGCCGGTGGTTTAATGGTACCTTTAAACAATGATTTTTTAATGGTTGATCTGATAGAGCAATTAGCCGCCGAAGTAATTTTGGTGGTGAAGCATTATCTGGGTAGTATAAACCACACGTTGTTATCTTTAGATGTTTTGAAAAACAGGAATATCCCAGTAAGGGCTATTATTTTCAATGGCGGTACGGACGCGTATTCTGAGGATGTAATTAAAAAATACGCCAAGTGCGAATGTCTGCATATTCCGGAATTGGAAACTATTAATAAAGAAAGTATCGCGCAGCAAAAAATTAACTTGTAAATGCAGGCATGGAAAAAGTAGCAGTTATCGGATCGGGCACTATGGGCAATGGCATTGCCCATACCTTTGCACAGCATGGCTTCGAGGTTGCCTTAGTTGATATTAGTGCTGATGCCTTACAGCACGCGCTACAAACCATTAACGCTAACCTGGATAAACAGATCAAAAAAGGTACTATAGACGATAGCCAGAAGGCCGATACATTAAGCCGAATTACCACTTATACTGATTTAAAGCAAGCTGTAGCAAACGCTGATATTGTTGTTGAAGCCGCTACTGAGGACAGTGACATCAAACTGAACCTGTTTAAGCAATTAAGTAATTTGTGTGCCGGGGATACGATACTTGCTTCAAACACTTCATCCATTTCAATTACGCAAATAGCCGCTGTAACCAGCAACCCGGGCCGTGTTATTGGCTTGCACTTTATGAATCCGGTACCAGTGATGAAACTGGTGGAGGTTATCCGTGGAAAAGAAACTACCGATGCTGTGACGGCTGCGGTTATGAAACTATCGCGCCAGCTGGAAAAAATACCGGTTGAAGTTAACGATGCCCCGGGTTTTGTTGCTAACCGTATTTTAATGCCGATGATCAACGAAGCCATATTTGCGCTGCATGAAAACGTGTCTGGAGTTGAAGAAATTGATACGGTGATGAAGCTGGGCATGGCGCACCCTATGGGCCCCTTACAACTTGCAGATTTTATTGGTTTAGATGTTTGCCTGGCTATTATAAATGTTTTGCACCATGGTTTTGGTACAGATAAATATGCACCTTGCCCATTATTGGTTGATATGGTGACGCAAAAAACATTGGGCGCCAAAACCGGTAGTGGCTTTTATAAATATATTGCCGGCAGTAAAGAGCTGGTTGTAGCCGATAGATTTAAGCCGGTAAGAAACTAGTTGCTAATGCATTATATAAGTTACACCTGTGGGGAGTAGAAGTTTGGCAACCATGCCCAAGATGGCTGCGTATAATGCCATATACTTAAATAATATAGTTTAAGAAATTTTATTAAAACCTGGTTATAATTATTGCTTAATTATATTTAAATTTATACACTAACCATTAGAAATGCAGCGACCCAACCCTGCCCAATATTATACCTGTATGGTCTATTTAGGTTTTCTTTCAAGAAAATTCTTGTTGCTTTGTTGTTATCTTTTTATTCTGTTTTTACCTGTTTCTGTATTTGCCGAAGGAAGTAAAGAACTAACCCAAAACGGAGGATTTAGAGCATATTTATACTCAAGCACCGAGGTTTCGGTTTCATTTCCGTTTCCTACGCGGGGCCTTATGAAAGTTTATGCCAAAGTTGGCGAAACTATACATGTAGCCTCTAGTGCACAAGGTTTAGGGGGCGGCACCATCAATTTAAGATCGCCGGATGGCTCAACCTATACCAGTGGCAACTCTACTACTGTAGGCCGAATTAATAACCGTACAGAAGAGATTGCGGGCCCAAGCCCTAACGCTGGCGGTTATACCGCGTTTACACGTGTAGTTGCTGCAGGTCAGGAAGGTGTTTGGGAAATAGATTTTATTGGTCAAAGTAACAGTGCCGGATCGGAAAACAATCCCACACCTCAATCCTCAACCACTGCCTGGACACAGGGCCCCGGTGCCTTTATTGCAGCTTTTGATGTTTCCGTACGCAACACAGGTAACACCGCTTTTTTAACCGGACGCGTGTTTACCAATATATTTTCTGGCATTATAGGCGGATTCATTGGCGGTTTTAACGGCGTGTTCCATATCTTGACCAAAGACGGGTATCAATATGTAATGGATAATAATGGTCAGTCTGGTAACGGATTTTCGTTTTTTTCTAACAATAAGGGTTTCAGAGCAGCAGATGGTAAAGCATCATATAAAAGCTTCAATTCGGTATCAGGTGATAATGTTCATAATCCAACCGCGGCTGATACGCAAAGCGATATAACACATAAGATTTTTTTTAATGCACCCGCTGCCGATTTACCATTGACCGCCCCTGCCCCTGGTAATGGTAGCACCTGGCTAATGAACCCTCCATTTGTGCCAAGCGCCACAGATATAAACTTTAAAGGCGGCGAGGGGACTGATGCTAAAACAGGCCCCACCTTAGGCGGTAGTATTAATTTTACAACAACATCAAACGGCACGTATACTATTGTAATTGATGTTAACAGCAATGGTGTTTTTACAGACCCGGCAGACCGCACGCTTACCGGACAGGTTACACTAGGTGCTAACTCGGTAAAATGGGATGGGCTTGACGAATTAGGTACCGTTGTTGCAGCGGGCGCAGGCGCATATACCGCCAATATCAATTTGTCATTAATTAGCGCCGAGGTGCATTTTCCGTTTTACGATGTTGAGCGCAATATAAACGGTATTAAATTAACACGTATTACCGGTGCCAACGCGCCTGATAATACTGTTTATTGGGATGATAGTGACATTAGCGTTACCGGTACGCCATCGTCGCCTATAACTAATTTAACAGGACAAAATAGTTTAGTAAATGGCCACAAATGGGGAAGCCCGTTTTTTGCTGACCCTAATTCTGATTTTGGCAACGAGCGCAGTATTGATACCTGGGCATACGTGGCTAATGCGATAATTAATACCGCGGTTACATTTACTATACAAGAGGCCGATCTGGAAGTTACCTCTTTAACATCTGATATTACAAACGGCTGCTTAAACCAGGTGATAACATACACTACAGCGGTTAAAAACAACGGCCCTACAGATGTTGCGGGGGCTACATTTTCATTCGCGTTTCCAACAGAGTTAACCAAGGTTACAGTTACAAGCACCGAAACAACAGGTACTACCGTAATATCAAACGAACAAACAACCGCTACCGGCTATACTGCTAAACTTGATATTCCTAATGGTGGTGTAAGGACATTTACCATTACCGGAACAGTTTCTAAACTACCCGCTGCTACGCTAGATGTTGTGGCGGCTATTTTGCGCCCGGCAGATATCGCTGATCCAGACGCGACCAATCCTAACAGTGCGACGCCAACAGATCCGTTTGATGAGTGTGATGCGCAACCGTCAGGCGTAGGCTGTAATAATATAAAAACCGCCAGTGCTACGTTTTTTGCGTTACCAAAAGCCGGCGACGACCAGGTTACAGAAAAGAATAAAACAATTACGTTAACCGGCAACGGCGCGGGTAGCTGGACACAATTAGGAACTACACCTGCAGTTGCCACCATAGTATCGCCATCAACAGCGTCAACAACTGTTAGCGGTTTAACAGCAGAGGGCGACTATAAATTTATTTTTACCAATGCCAGTGGTTGTGCCGATACTTTAAATGTTAGTGTTACTTCACCCAACCTTGACGATAGCCCTAATGTGGTTACCCCTAACGGCGATGGCATAAATGATGAGTTTATTATACCGGGTATAAATAATTATCCGGGTAGTAAATTATCTATTTATAATCGTTGGGGAAATGAAGTTTACCACTCAGACCAATATGCCAATAACTGGGCCGGTGCAGGCTTATCAGACGGTACTTATTATTATATGTTTACCCGTAAAGACAAAGCCGGAACTATCAAAGTGTTTAAGGGCTGGATATATTTAAAACATTGAGATGAGCAGACTGAAAAAATATATCCTGTTTTTTATAGCGTTTAGCTTTAGCAAAAGTTACGCACAGCATACCATACACTTAAGTCAGTACTTATTTAACGGGCTTGCTGTTAACCCCGCATATGCAGGTTACAGAGATAACTGGACTATCAATGCAAGTAGCCGCCTGCAATGGGAAGGCGTTAAAGGCGCACCAAAAACCAACACATTATCTATTGACGGTGCTGTAGACGAAAATAAAAATATTGGCTTAGGCCTATTAGTGAGTAACGACAGACTTGGCCCTGAGATCAACACATCGGGGTATGTTAATTTTGCTTATCGTATACAATTAAATGACGACGACTCGCAGCGCCTTAGTTTTGGTGTGGCGGCAGGTGCTGTGCAATATGCCATTGACGGTAGTTTGTTTAATACAGGCGCGGCGGCAGATCCATCGTTATTACCGGGCGTACAAACCAAACTTGCGCCCGATTTTAGAGTAGGCATTTATTATTACTCGCCGCTGCTGTATGTTGGTGCATCAGCATTAAATTTAATACCTAACGCTTACCCAGATCCTAACTCAATTTTTGTACAGGAAACACGGACATATTATCTTACTGCCGGTTTTATTGTACCTGTAAGTTCTTTTGTTAATTGGCGGCCATCTATGTTAATCAAAGAAGATTTTAAAGGCCCTACCAACATTAATGCATCAACGTTTTTTTTGTTAGATAATTTGGTTTGGGTTGGTGCATCATACAATAGTGGCATGGTGTTATGGAACAAAACTAATTTGCAAAAAAACTTAAATACTATGGGTGCAGTAACCGGCGCAGTGGCAGTAAATATCACGCCGCTTTGTAGGTTTGGCTATTCGTATGATTTTGCTACATCAAAACTTGCCGGTTTTCAGGGTGCATCGCACGAAATATCGTTGAGCCTGGGCTTTAGCCGCCGTAAAGAGAGAGTATTAAGCCCACGTTTTTTTTAAGCTGATTTTGATAATGAAGAGAATTATAACTGTCATAATATTTACAATTAGCTTATCGCTGCAAGCCCTGGCGCAAGATCAGTTGACCAAAATGCAACTGGCAGATAATCTGTTTGACCGTGACGAATACTTTAAAAGCTTAAGCATATACCTGGAGTTGGCTAAGAAAAATCAGCCAAAGTTACATGCTGTTGAACGTGTTGCCGAGTGTTACCGCTTAATGAACGATTACGATAACGCAGAAATATGGTATAAAAAGGCTGTTGATTATCCGGAAGCGCAGATAATAGATCATTTTTATTACGCAGAGATGCTGCATCGCAACAAAAAATTTAAAGAAGCGCGCGATGAGTATAAAATTTATGCCGATTATGAGAATGCAGAAATACTGCCTTTTAAAACCGCCATGGTTGATTCGGCCCAGAAATGGATGAAAACGCCTTCGCCTGCTTATGCACTGCAAAACGAACAGAAATTTAATACCAAATATTCTGATTGGGGTTTGAATTACCTTGATAAATCAGTACTTGTATTTACATCAGACAGAAAAGTTAGCGAAAAGCAAAAAGAGGTAAACAGCCGCAATGGCGATGGTTATTACAAACTTTATAAAGCCGAAGGTGACGTTATAGCCCCTATAGTGTTAGCCGTAAAAGATAACCCGATATTTACCGGTAATTATCACGTAGGCCCTATAGCAGTTACTACGGGCGGCGATACCGCTTATATAACCGTAACTACTACCGTACCTAAAAGCAAGCTATTGGTTGATAAAAAAACCATTGGTACAGCACAAAATTTATATACCCGCAGGTTACAACTTGTTATTGCTACTAAGATTGGCGGGCAATGGGCAAACTTTAAAAATTTCTCTTATAATAACGTTAAAGAGTATTCTGTTGGACATGCGGCTTTGGCAAACAACGGCAGTGTTATTTATTTCGCGTCTGATATGCCTGAAGGTGAAGGTGGTACCGATATATGGTATTGCTTGAAAAAGGCTGATGGAACCTGGGATACACCACTTAATTGTGGTAAGGTAATCAATACCAAAGAGAATGAGTCTTTCCCTACCCTATCTGCAGATGGCAACAGCTTATACTTTTCATCAAACGGGCTGCCAGGCATGGGTGGTTTAGATATATTTAGATCTGCAGGTAAACAAGCTGCCTGGAGTAAACCGGTCAACCTTAAATATCCACTTAACAGCACAAGCGACGATTTTTATTATCTGACAAAAAACGATACAACCGGCTATATCTCATCAAACCGCGAAGGTGGTAAAGGCAGTGACGATATTTACAGCTTTGGATACGACAGATCAAAAACAACTGAACCTGCTGTTACAATAGCCCAAACAAACAAACCAAAAGATGGCGCTGCCGCACCTGCTCCTGTAGTTAGTAATACAGTTCCGGCGGGTGGTGTTAAGGTACCTGCATCATCGGCTATTGGCAATGCCGGTAAAGGTGCAACTGTACCTTCGCCACAGCCATCGTCTGCAATAGCTACACTTAAAAAAGGCGAAGGTATTATCTTAAACAATATCTATTACGACGTAAACAAATCAAATATCAGGGCAGACGCGGCTGAAGAGCTGGATAGATTAGCTGAAATTTTAAAAGAGCATCCCAGCATCCGTTTAGAGGTAGGTTCGCACACAGATTCGCGCGCGCCATCAACTTACAACCTTATGTTATCTCGCAGGCGGGCAGATTCGGCTGTGGCTTACCTGGTTAAAAGAGGCATAGCTGCAGACAGATTGGTAGCCATTGGCTATGGCGATACAAGGTTGCTTAACAAATGCCAGAAAGGCGAATTTTGCAGCGAGGATGAGCACCAGATAAACCGCCGTACAGAGGTTCATATCCTGCAAGAATAAAAATCAGCTTAAAAAATTACTGAACTTTAAACTGAAAAAGGCCCGAATCGGTGTAATTACCGTCGGTATCGAAAGTTATTACGCGCCAGTAATAAATAGTGTTTGCGTTAACGGCCACATCTTTTAAAAAGCTTTCTGTTAGTCCGTTTTTAATAGCTGGCGGGTTATTTGTTGTACCTAAACATACGGTATAGCTGGCAATGTTGTTGCCAACCGAATTGCCTGTCCAATACAATTCAATTTTACCATTTGTAGCGCCAATAATCTGTCCAAACGTAGGGAATGTGATATCGGCCGGAAATGGCGGATAGCTAACAACACCCGGGCCCGAGTTATAAAATTTCCAACTATCACTCTGTGTCGTGGTGGTTGAGGTAGATTGCTTAGCAGATACATACCACTCATATGGCGTATTGCGTAGCAATGTAGCATTGATCTTGGTATCGGTAGTATTTAAGGTGGTTGATGTGTAGGTCAACAAGTTTTTTAGTACCAAATCGTAACTGTTTGTATTTTCAGTGGCTTTCCAGGTAAACAAAACCTGGCTCTCTGTAGCAGAAACAACCGTGCCCGATATGCAAATAGAGTTTTGCGCAGGTGTGGTTAATTCTGGCTTTCCCGGAATTGTTGAAGTAGCGGCCTTTTTCTTTTTCTTGCATCCGGCAACGGCTAACACAATTAAAATTAAAACTAAGCACTTCCTCATTTCTTCAAAATTTTATATGATGATATTTTGTTATCTAAACTTAGGTTTAAATAATATAAGCCAGCACCCAGTTCTTTCAGGTCCATTTGTAAAATGCCCGCTTTGTTGGTATGGTTGCCCGCGTAAACTTCTTTGCCAGAAGTTAAACTAAACACCCTTACCTGAACCTGTTTAGCAACAGATTTGCCTATGTTAATGTTAAGCGTATTTACAAACGGATTAGGATATGGCACAAAATCATTTACCATAATCTCTTTATCAAAAACACCCTGGCATAGCTGGTCTGTAGTTACAGTAACCTTATTATTGCCATTAACAAGCGGCAACGAAAGTTGGCTTTCTGTAGTTGTATAAACTTTGCCGTTTAAGTTAACCTTGTAGGTAGCCCCACCGTAAAGTTGCAGGGTTACGGTGTTTTGTGTTCTGTCGATATTTGAGAACACAGCCAAGTCTTTAGGCTCTACAATTTTAACGCTGTAACATTGCGAATAAATTTGTCCGCTAACGGTGATACAAACGTTATAAGTACCCGGTTTTAAATTACGAATGGTTACCGTATCTGTAAAGTTGAAAGTGGTGTTGGCATTAGCAGCATCAGTAAGTATAGCTGTATAGTTTAAATTTCTGGTTGCCTTGATAGCCACCGAACCATTGTTGCTGCCTTTGCAACTGGTTGAGTTTATTTGTAACCTGAAATTTTGAGCAGGTAGTATAAATGCCGCTGTTACCGCTGTAACAGGTGATACTGTGGTACGGCCATTGGTAGTAATACTAACAGTATAGTTGCCGGTTATAGTAGCCTTATAGCTTGCTGACGTGGCACCTGGTATGGGTGTGCCATTATAGTTCCATTGATAGGTATAACCCGGCGGATAATTAACAGACAAAATAACAGAATCGCCTGCCAGGAAGGCCGTAGGCCCGCCCGCGGTAATTACCGGTTCTGCTGATACAGTTAAAGTGCCCGGTACGTACGTGAAGTTGTAATTATTAGCAACACCACCGCTTATAGTTATTGGATAAGCGCCAGCTGCCGAAGCTGTTGTAGCCGTGGTTTGCGCTACAGGCAATGTTGTAAGCTTGGTGCTATCTTCGCAATTGGCAAAACCGGAGTATCTGAATGTAAGCGTAGGATTTTGCTGCCCTGCAATTTTTTGCTGATCGTTAGCGGTAACGGTTAGCATACCCTTAGTGGTAGTAAATTGTTGCGTAAAAGGAATGGCGGGTTGATAGCTGGCATCGCCAGCTTGATTGGCAGTAATATTGGTAATACCAATGCCTACTATACGTATGGCATTATTAACAACCGTTGCTACAGCAGTATTACTACTGGTATAAGTTATCGGGATATTGGGATTGGTACTTTTGGCAAAATTGCTAATATCTGCCGAACCGTATATTGCGGTGTTTATGCCATTAGACGATAATATCTGCGGCACAGTGGTTGATACTGAAATATTAATATTTGTACTGCCAATTAGATTACCGGTATAACCGTTAACCATATAATCTGTTGCAGGTGATAAAACGTTAGGTGTACCTAATATAGTACCCTGCCCATCAAAGATCAATCCGTTAGGTAATTTGGGTGATATTTTAAATCCGTTTAATGAAATACGACGCACTTGAAAGTTTTGTCCGTCTGCTATTAACACGTTGCCTGTAAAATCATAACCTATACCACAATCTGCACCATAGCGGGCAGCAGTATCAACCCCCTCACGGTAATTTACACCATCATAATGCACACTATCTGCACCGGCAAATACCGTACTTGTGCCAGTTGTGGTTACTTTTGATACAAATCCGCGGCTGTTACTTACAAATAATACGCCCAGGCTATCCATAGTAATACCGGCAGGCTTTGACAGGTTAGTGTTACGTACAACAGTACTTACAAAGCCGGCAGAGGTTATGCGGCGCACGGCATTGTTGTTTCTATCGGCAACATAAATATTTCCAGAGCGGTCTGTAACAACACCATAAGGTAAATAGAAACTTGCCGATGCACCCGGGCCATCAACGTAAGCCGGCGCGCCGTTGCCGGCAATTGTAGTAACTACACCGGCTTGGGTGACGCGTTTTATGCTATTACTGTAAGTATCGGCAACTATAATATCAGTATTTAGGGCTACTGTTAAGCCGTATGGCAGGTTTAAACCTGTTTTGGTAATAGTGGTAACAACACCCTCAGCAGTTATTTTACGAATGCTGTTGTTGCCAAAGTCGGCCACGTAAATGTTGCCATTCCTGTCGGCAGCTACGCCGGTAGGATAATTGAACTTTGCTAATTTACCGGCACCATCATTGCTACCCGCACCGCTGCCACCCGCCAATGTGGTTGTAATACCGTCTGGATCGATTTTTCTGATAGCGTTATTATTAGCATCGGCCACAAATACATTGCCATATGTGTCCATAGTAATACCAACCGGATTAGCAAAGCTGGCCAGGTAAGTGGTTTTTGAATCGAAATAACCATAACTGCCGCTACCGGCTATGCCACTACCCTGCCCGTAAAATCCCTCGGGAATTTGCACGCCGGTATTGGTTATATTTATAGGAGCTATAGCCTTACCTATAGCAAAATTTTGCGGTGTAGGATAAGACAGTACAGGAGCTTGAGCGTAAACCGTATTTACCACCAGCAAGCTCGCAACAAAGGAAAATAAAAAGTAAAGTTTATTCATACACAACCCTTTTTCAAAGATATTGATATTTAGTATTTATTGTTAAAAATTAAATACTAAGGACACAGAATAATATGTATCGCTAAAGTTAAATATCAATAAAGCTATTTCGCTAATTATAAACGAAAAAAGGAGAGTATTGGTTCTCTTGTTTTGAGATGTTATAATGATAATTTACCCTGGTAATAGTCTAAAACCCTGGTGCGTATCAGGTAATCGTAACGGGCGTTTATCAGATTAGTGCGTGACCGATCTAAATTACCCTTCACCACCAAAAATTCGACCGATTGGATAGCACCTGCATTAAACCTTGCTTCGGCTATGCGGAATGATTCGGCGTAAGCATCAACCTGGCTAACCAACAGTTGATAACGCTCAAAAGCCGCATCCATATTCACATAAGCCTGGTCAACACTTACTTTAAGTTGTACCTGGTTGGCTTGTTCTGTATACTTAGCGCTTTGCACGTTGATCTTAGCTAACGATATTCTGTTTTTGTTCTGAAAATAATTAAAAACAGGGATGCTTAAACCAATACTGGCTGATGTACTGTAGTTGTTTCTGAATTGATCGCCATAGCTGATTTTTTGATTATCAAAATTAGAGCGTGTTTCAAAAACAGTTTGCCTGCCTGCCGGGGTGTTAATATACATACCTGTAGGGGCGGCTGCCGAATCTCTAAAAATAGAACGTTGCGCAGCACTAGAGTAATTAGTATTTAACCCTCCCGACAATGTTAACGTAGGCAATAAAGCTCCTTTAGCTACTTTCAAACCCTTCTCTGCACTCTCGCGGCGCAAGGTGCCTGCTTTTATCAGCGCGAAATCGTTTAAAGCGATGGCATAAACATCGTCTGCATTTTGTGGATAAGCCGTGGGTGCGTTATCACCAAGTTGGCGTTCAAACCGTACATTTTTGCGGTACTGTACGTTCATTAACTGCAGTATGTTCAGCTTGGCTATTTCCAAGGTGTTGCGGGCATTTACAACATTGCCCTTATCTCCTGCCAGCTGCCCTTTCAAATCAAATAATTGTGATGGTGTAACAGCCCCTTCTTTATTCAGGATATTGGTACGTTCAACTTGTTTTTGCGATACATCTGCCTGAGTGTTGGCTTGTTTAAGCTGATCTTCGCTATTTAAAACCTGGAAGTAAGCGATGATCAGATCCAGCGTAAGTTTGTTTTTTGCCTGTTCAAAATCCATCTGTCCGGCCTGGTAAGCCAAAGCGGTTTGCCTGATGCTATGTTGCAAGGTTAAACCACTTGATAAGACCAAACTGCTCCCCAAACCATAGTTGGCAGACGTAATAGGTTGATTCAAATATCCGTTAGTAAACGGGTTTAAGCTTCTACCCTGACTTACGGTATGCGTTACGTTACCGTTTAGCGTAGGCAAAAGGTTTTCGCGGGCCTGTTCCCAATATATGCGGTTGGTTTGCATTTGCAGCTCGCTTTGCTTAATCATCAGGTTGTTTTTTATGCCAATATCAAGGCATTGCTGTAAGGTAAGAACGGTATCGGCTATTTGCTGTTGCGCCTTTGCACAACTTGCCGATACTGCTAAAATTGCAAGCGTATATCTAATTACTTTAAACATTGTTAAATATTTTTTGATGACGCAACCTGGCCGTCAAGCAGTTCAATAACACGGGTGCCATATTCCGCATTCTTTTCAGAGTGTGTTACCTGGATAATGGTTGTACCTTCCTTGTTCAGTTTTTTAAACAGTTCCATGATCTCCTCGCCTTGCTTCGAGTTTAGGTTACCGGTTGGTTCATCGGCCAGGATAAGTTTTGGCTTAACAATTAAAGCGCGGGCTATGCCTACTAACTGCTGTTGACCACCGGATAATTGTGATGGGAAAAGGTCTTTCTTCCCCACAATATTGAAACGATCCAAAATGTCGGCCACTAAAGCCTTACGTTCTGATGATTTAAAATCATGGTATAGCAACGGTGTTTCGATGTTTTCATAAACAGTCAGTTCGTCAATCAAATGGTAAGCCTGAAACACAAAACCTATATTCTCTTTATAAAGGGCCGAGCGTTGCTTTTCTTTAAGCTGATGTACCATTTGGTCAAGAAAGTAGTAATACCCCTCAGAAGCCTCGTCAAGCATGCCTATGATATTCAACAAGGTTGATTTGCCCGAGCCCGATGGGCCCATAATAGACACAAACTCGCCTTGCTCAATATCCAGGCTGATGTTGTTAAGTACACTTACCTTGTTACCGCCGGTATTGTAGTATTTTGATATATTTTTTAGTGACAGCATTTTATAGTTGGTTATTAATTATTTGTTTGTTGACAATAGTGTGCCAATGGTTAATGCTACTGTATTTTAATATGTTATAACTATTCACTTTAAGTATCCGTACGCCTGCGTAACATTAACCGTACGGTTTTGATACAGTTGTTTTATTCGCTCCGTAAGCTTTTTACCGGGTTGGCAATAGCTGCTTTAATTGACTGAAAGCTTATGGTTACCAAGGCAATGATCACCGACAACAGCGCGGTTACAACAAAAACATTGAGTTTGATATCTATACGATAAGCAAAACTTTCAAGCCATTTGTGCATAGCAAACCAAGCCAATGGCCAGGCAATTAAATTGGCTATTAAAACCAGCTTTACGAAATGTCCTGACAACAACAACACGATGTTTTGAACGGAAGCGCCCAATACTTTACGTACCCCAATTTCTTTAACACGTTTTTCGGCCGAATAGGATGCCAGGCCAAATAAACCAAGGCATGATATGATGATAGCTAAACCGGCCAGTATGCCTACAATTTTACTTACCTGCTGGTCGGCCTTGTAAACATCATTAAAATGATCGTCAAGAAATTGGTACTCGAAAGGCATGTCCGGAATGTTCCTGGCCCAAACTGCCTTAATAGCTGCAATAGCTTCGCTTGCCTTATCGCCATTAATTTTAACAGATAAATAACTGAAGCCCCACTCCTTTTGATTAAACAAATACATGGTTTCAATTTTGTTATGCAAGCTGTTAAAATTGAAGTTTTTAGCTATACCGGTAATTCGGCCTAACGAGTCGTTGCCAAAACGTTCGCCAATTAGGGATGACATTGTTTTTTTGGGTTGACCTTTTAATAACTCCTTGGCCAGTTCTTCATTGATAATATATTCCCTGCCATTAGCTGATTTTTCTGTCGAAAAATTTTCACCTTCAACAAGTTTAATATCAAAAAGCTTTAGGTAATTATTATCAACTATAAGCTGAGTAAGCGCTAAATCGCGCGCCGGGCCATCTGCGGGTTTATAACTAACACCGGTTTGATCTAAATGACTACCAAGTATATCTTGCGAGGCCGTTACACCGCTTATTAAGCTATTGCTTAGCAACTCCTGTTTCAGTACATCATACTTCTCGCTGGTTTTGCCGTTAAGCGGAACCGTTACCACTTGGTCGCGCTTAAAACCCGGATCTTGAGTTTGCATAAAGCGTAATTGCTGTACAACAAAAATGGTTGCTATTATTAAAAACACCGCGCTGGTAAATTGTCCCACCACCAGCACATTACGAAAGTTGCCTTTGTTTTTGCCGTTTTCCATAGTGCTTTTAAGCACCTTAACCGGTTGGAAAGACGATAAATAAAATGCCGGATATATCCCAGAAATCCAACCAACCACAATGGTTGCGCCCAGGATCAAAATTAATACCAACGGATTGGTCCATAAATTAATTCCCAGATCGCGGCCACTTAAGTTATTAATGTAGGGTAACCATAACCAAACCAGCACCAATCCGATAACCAAGGCAATTAATGCCAACATTACAGTTTCGCCTAAAAATTGGGTGGCAAGTTCAAACCGGCCGGCGCCTATTGATTTGCGTACCCCAACCTCTTTGGCACGTTCTGCCGAACGGGCTGTCGACAAATTCATGAAGTTTACACAAGCTATAACCAACACAATCAGAGCTATAATGGCAAACAGGTTGGTAGATTTTTTATCAAATTTCTGATAGTTAATATAGTCTAACCCAATGTCGGCAGCATTAGCGTGTACGTCGGTCAACTTTAAAAAGAAAAGCTTATAAAACTTAGTAATATCGGCACGGTTAGAATACTTGAGCATGTATGCCGGTAACTTGCCTTCAAGCTTACCTACATCGGTACCCTCAGTTAACTCTACGTAAGTATCCAGCCAGTTTCCTCCCCATCTATTCATCCATGGTTGATAATCTGTACTAAAAGAGTACAATGCATCAAACTGCATTTGCGAATTTTTGGGCACATCACGCATAATACCGGTTACTGCAAACGTAGTGGTATCGTCGCCATAATGGGTAATTATTTTACCCATCGCGTCAGCATCGCCAAAAATATTTTTAGCTGCAGATTCCGTCAGAATAATACTGTTAGGCTTTTCCAGCGCGGTTTTTCGGTCGCCGCTGATTAGCTCAAAATCAAACATTTGCAAAAAGGTAGAATCGACAGCAAAAGCCTGCGGAACAAACAAACGCTTATCGCCAAAAGTTAACTGGTATTTATCATGCCATTTAACACGCGTAAAGTTTTTAACCTGAGGGAACTCGTGCTTTAAAGTAGGCCCCATTGGATACATACTTAAACCAACTTTTTGCGATGATACCATACCTGGGAAACTTTGCACCTCATTTAAGCGGTAAATATTTTTGGTATGAAAGTTATCAAAGCTTTTTTCGTAGAAAACAAACAGCATAATAACTATACAGGCGGCCATACCAATGGCCAAACCAATAATGTTAATGGCCGAAAATACTTTGCTTTTCCAAAGATTGCGCCAGGCGGTTTTTATATAGTTTTTTATCATGATAGGTTTTTGTTTTATGGAATTTATTCGTTGCGTAAACTCTTTACAGGATTTGCCAATGCGGCTTTTACAGATTGAAAACTGATTGTAAGCAACGCAATAAGTATGGCAGACAAGCCAGCCAAAGCTATAATCCACCATTGAAACTCGGCCCTATATGCATAGCCTTGTAGCCATTTGTTCATAGCATACCACGTGACAGGCGAAGCTATCGCAATAGCGATGAGCACCAACAACAGAAAGTTTTTTGATAACATGGTAGTAATATCTATTACACCCGCGCCCAACACTTTACGTATGCCAATTTCTTTTACTTTTATCTGAGCGGTGTAGGTTGCCAAACCAAACAAGCCAAGGCATGAAATAAAAATTGCGATGCCGGCAAACATGCTGAATAATGTACCACTTTGCTGCTCAGATTTATACAGATCGTTGTATTGGGTGTCAAGGAATGTGTACTCAAATGGAAAGTTTGAATTATACAGCTGCCAATATTTCTGCACCGCTTTAATAGCAGCGGGAGCGTCCTTACCTGTTGTTTTTACATACATTTGCCATGACGCAGGGCTGTAAGCAAATATTGCCGGCGCTATGGTTTGCTTTAACGACGCAAAGTGAAAGTCTTTAGCAACACCAACTATCGTTCCGTCCACATTATGTAACTTAAACCGTTTGCCTATTGGGTTTTTAAGGCCGGTAAGCTTTATTGCGGTTTCATTCAGAA
The DNA here is from genome assembly GCA_040386815.1 of Bacteroidota bacterium. GTDB lineage: Bacteria > Bacteroidota > Bacteroidia > Sphingobacteriales > Sphingobacteriaceae > Mucilaginibacter. Next base: position 36,462 of record JAZKET010000051.1, read on the forward strand.
TAAAATGTGCAGTATCTGACTTTGATCCTGTAAATCCGGTGCCGGCAGCAAATTTTATATCAAAGAGGTTTACATAATCTTTATCAATATAAAATTGATTGATAATCAGGCTTTGATCGGTAGGTTTCCCATCCCAATCCGTATCGCCGGTTGAGCTGCCACTGCTTACAATGCTGTTATTACCAGAGGTGATACCTTTAATCTCAGGACGGTGCAATAATTCTGCTTTTATAGCCTCATAATGGGCTTCCATGCCATGCATTTGGATGGTAAAAATATGATCTTTATTATACCCTAAATCTTGCGATCGTATAAATTGAATTTGGCGATTAATAACCATAGTGCCAATTATCAGCCCTATGGAAAATGCAAACTGGGTAACTACTAATACTTTTCTGAAAGTTGAATTGCCGACAGCTGATATTTTGCGGCCACGGTCCTGTCTGACGTCCCCACGTTTAT